>JAJYVD010000075.1 GCA_021792185.1 Nitrospirota bacterium
ACAAAATGGGGACTAAAACAATATTTGAAAATGGATCGGCTTGAGGAGGAGGTCAAAAAGATCGCGGCTTAAGGTAGACTGGATTCAGGTCATCTGATGAAAGTGCGAAATATTCTTGACACTATCTATGGAAATCCTCCCCATATCAGTCCTCCTCTTTAAAAGCCATCTGCACAAGGCGTATTCTTTTGGCGAGTTCGCGCACCGCGTCCGTCATTGGTATCTCTCTGTCCGTCATATCTCTCACAAAACTTGCCTTTGCCAGTTCGCTTACCACATGCTCGGTCGGTCCCGATACGTCGCAGATATTCACGCCTTCCCGCATCTGCTGAGTTATGCAGTTCTCTATCTGTTCCGGAGCAAATTTTTTTGCAAGTTCCCGTATTTCGCGTATGTGCATTTCTTGTTTTTCCATATCTAATTAATAACATAAAAATTTTTCAGTTGCAATGAAAATAAAAAATAATTTTTCATCAAAAAATTTACATGAGATGTTGTCGGAGTCGTCGAAGAAAAATTTTTTGGCGGGAGCGTGTGGGAATCGAACCCACCCTGCCGCCTTTTGGGCGGCAACACCGGATTTGAAGTCCGGGAGGGACACCAGAACCCTATGCGCTCCCATGCCTACATAATACTTGATTTGCGGGCGTGAAAGCAACTTTCATTTTTTGTTGATATCGTTGTTTATTTTTTGTTTGTATTATCGTTCCGTTAATTTAATACGCGGTTTAAAAAATTTTATGAATTTTTGCGATAAATTTTCTTGAAGTTTTTGAAATTAATACTGTATTATGTATAAAATTTAAAAAATCCAAAGGAGGATTGGAAATGGCAACAGCAAAGAAAGCAGCACCGAAGAAGGCGGCGGCAAAGAAAGCAGCACCGAAGAAGGCAGCGGCAAAGAAAGCTGCGCCGAAGAAGGCAGCGGCAAAGAAAGCTGCAAAGAAATAAATTTATATAGATAATGCTTTGCAAAAGAGAGGCTCCGCGCGTCGCGCGGAGCCTCTCTTTTGTTATTCGGTTTCTTGCCTAATGCCTTGCCCAAATGGTATTTTAAAAAGTGAACCTTTCTTCCTTCCAGAAACCAAGCCGTTACATAGACAGCGAGCTTAATTCATACCGGAAAGATTTTCGTGGAAAAAAAATCTCCGGCGACGTGCGTATCGCATTGTGCTTTCCCGACACATACGAAGTCGGCATGTCGCATCTCGGTCTTAAGATACTTTACGACATTATAAACATCTCTCCTTACGCCTCCGCAGAAAGGGCGTTCTCTCCTTGGACCGACCTCGAAGAATATATGAGGAGAAACGGCATTATCCTTTCTTCTCTCGAATCGAATACGCCGCTCAAGGAATTCGACATTGTGGGTTTCAGCCTGCAGTACGAACTTTCGTATACGACTGTTTTGAACATGCTTCATCTCGGAGGCATTCCTTTGCGTGCGCATGAGAGGTCGGATTCCGGGAAATTCTTTCCGCTTGTCATAGCGGGAGGGCCGTGTACGGTTAATCCGGCGCCTATGTCGGAATTTATCGACATATTTCTCGTGGGCGACGGAGAAGAAGCTGTGCCTGAATTGATAGATGTCGCGAGGCGCTGGAAATCAGGCGGGGACGGCAAAAGGGAGTCATTGCTTAGGGAGATTGCAAAACTGAAAGGTTTTTACGTCCCGCGGTTTCATGGTAAGGAAACAGTGATAAAGAAAAGATTTGTAGACGACCTCGATAAAGCCCATTATCCTATTAAGCCTATTGTGCCTTATATGTCCATCGTCCATGACAGGGTAAATATAGAGGTTTCGCGAGGATGCACGATGGGATGCAGGTTCTGTCAGGCGGGAATGATATACAGGCCGCTTAGAGAGAGGAGTCCCGGGAATGTATTGCGCATCGCTGGGGAGTCGTTGAAAAATACGGGTTACGATGAAGTATCGTTCACGTCTTTAAGCGCTGGAGATTATACGCATCTCCTTCCAGTGGTGAAAGAGTTCAACAGGAGATTCGGGCAGTCGAGGATAGCTCTCTCGCTTCCGTCTTTAAGGGTCGGTTCGGTAAACCGCGAAGTATTAAAGGAGATAAGGTCTGTGCGTAAGACCGGTTTTACCATGGCGCCGGAGGCGGCAACGGATCGATTGAGGGGAGTGATAAACAAGGACTTCGGAGAGGAGGATTACGAGCGCGCGCTCAGGGCGCTTTTTGAAGAAGGGTGGCTCAGCCTCAAGCTTTATTTTATGATAGGACTTCCAACGGAAACGGATGAGGATATAGAGGCGATCCGCGCAATGGCGCTGAAGGCCCTGCATACGGCGAAGAAGAACACCGGAAGATTCGTGAATATAAGCATAACCGTTTCTCCTTTTGTGCCGAAGCCGCATACTCCTTTTCAGTGGTGCGGCCAGATAAGTTTTGAAGAGATAAAGCGCAAACAAAAGTATTTAAGGGCCGCGCTCAGCGAAAAGAAGTTCAAATACAAAGGGCATAACGAAGAGATGAGTTTTCTCGAAGCAGTATTCGCGAGGGGAGACGAGAATTTATCATCTCTTATAGAAACGGCATGGAAAGCCGGATGCAGATTGGACGGATGGTCAGAGACGTTCGATTTCAATAAATGGCTCGATGCAATGGACAAAACCGGCATTGACGGTTTTGCTTACGCGCGGAGGGCATTGGATAAGAATGAAATATTGCCGTGGGATAATATAGACATAGGAATCAAAAAGGATTTTCTGCTCAGGGAATATGAGAACGCGATGTCATGCGCCATGACCCCTGATTGCAGGAAGGTCTGCACAGCGTGCGGGCTGAAATGCAAAAGCAGCGATGAGTTGAAAGTTCAGATTGACGGGACAGAAGAAGCATGTAAAAATTCCAAACCCGAAACTCAAAACTCAAAACTCGTCAGGGTTCGCGTCAGGTTCTCAAAGACCGGCAGGCTTCGCTATCTGTCGCATCTCGAGCTTGTTACCGCCGTTTTGCGCGGATTGAGAAGGGCGTCCGTGCCTGTCGATTTCTCTAAAGGGTTCCATCCCTCGCCGAAGGTTTCTTTCGGCCCCCCTTTAAATGTAGGCATAGCAGGTGAAAAAGAATATTTTGATATGGAGGTTTTCAGTCCCTTTGATATAAAATCCTATATGGAGGCTATAAATAACACCATGCCCGACGGGATCAAAATCGGCAGGATGGAGTTTATTCCTCAAGATACAGCGTCATTGAATAGTTTTATTAAGAGATACGAGTATTCAATAACAGGCTATAGGCAAGAGGCAATAGGCGAGAACATTAGGGATATAAAAGATTTGTCTATTGCCCATAGCCTATCGCCTATCGCCCCTCTTATCGTTCAGCGTGAAGGAAAGGACGTTGATATAGCGCCGTGCATAGAGAATATAAGTTTTGACAGAGAGGAGAATTCGGCCCGATTGGTGCTTGCGGATACGAATGCAGTTAAGGCGAGAATCGGAGAAATTGTACAGGCGGTATTCGGAATGAAGATGACGGGACTGGAAATAACGAGAACGGCCGTTTACGGAATGAATGAAAAAGGATGGATCGAACCTTTATGACAAGCGAAATCGTAATTAACGCGACAAGGGAAGAGAGCAGGGTTGCACTCCTCGAAGGCGGGCAGGTCGTAGAACTGTATATGGAAAGGAAGAGGGATGCAAGCCTTGTAGGCAATATATATAAAGGAAAGATCATAAAGGTGCTTCCTGGAATGCAGTCAGCGTTTGTCGATATAGGCCTTGAAAAGGCCGCTTTCCTTTATGTTGCCGACATAATGACCGAAATGGAGGAATATTATACCGCTTTTCTCGACAACGGGACTGAACGGCTTGATCTGTATCCGAAGACTGCCGAAGAGCATTTATCCATAGAGGAAGTTATACAGGAAGGCCAGGAACTTTTTGTTCAGGTATCGAAAGATCCTATAGGCACAAAGGGGGCGCGCGTCACATCATATATCACCCTGCCCGGCAGATATATAGTCCTTATGCCTAATGTGGAACATGTGGGCATATCGAGAAGGATAGAGGACGAGGATACACGCACGCGGCTTAAGACAATTGCCGCCGAAATAAAACCCAAAGGGTTCGGCCTTATAGTGAGGACCGCGAGCGAAGACGCCACTATCGATGAAATAAAACGCGACCTCGAATTTTTGCTCCTCTTGTGGGAGAATATACAAAAGAAAAAAGAGAAGGTATCCGCTCCATGTCTTATCTACAGCGACCTCGATCTGGCATTCAGGAGCGTGAGGGATTTTATGGGACATGACGTGGAAAGGCTTATTATCGATTCCCGCGAGGAATACGAGCGCGTAAAGGAATTTGCCGGCGCATATTTTTCGATTCTCGACAGGATAGAAATGTATGAAGGCAAGGAACCCATATTCGATGCGTTCGGCATAGATCTCGATATATCGAGGGCATTGGGCAGGCGGGTGTGGCTTAAATCCGGAGGGTATATCGTTATCGACCAGACCGAGGCGATGACGGTCATAGACGTGAATACCGGAAAATTCGTGGGAAAGGAAAGTCTGGAAGACACGATATTGAAGACGAACCTCGAGGCGGTAAAGGAGATAGCATACCAGATAAGGCTCAGAAATCTCGGCGGGATAATCATCATAGATTTTATCGATATGGAAAAATTGGAGAACAGGGAAAAGGTCTCCAACGCGTTCGCCGACGCGATGAAGAAGGACAGGGCGAAGAATACTATCTACAATCTTTCGGAACTCGGGATCATACAGATGACGAGAAAGCGTGTGAGGGAAAGCCTCGGCCGCGTGCTTTGCGAGCAGTGTCCTTATTGCGAGGGCAAGGGGTTTGTAAAATCCGCAAGGACTGTGGCTTATGAAATATTCAGAAAACTGAAGAAGATGAATCTTCCCGCTGATACCGCCGTTATGATAAAGGCCAATCCGTCGGTGGCGGATCTTCTTTCGGACGAGGAGCGGCTCGGCATCGAGGACATAGAAAATATATACGGCATCAAGGTTATAGTGAAGGGCGATGCCGCCCTCCATCAGGAGAATTGCGAAATTACGGTGTTATAACTGATGTAGGGTGAGTTATATAAGGCAAGTATGCCTCAAAGTTTTTTATAAGCGATGAGATTTATCTGAGTAGATTGTTTTTTATTTTAATGGATAGGTGGCGCCGAAATTGCCTTTAAATGGCTGGAGGGTTCTTAATAAGGTATCGCAGATAAAAATCTTTTCGGCACACCTGCCTTATATCGAGTATGACTGTTAAATTCGATAAGTTATTGTCTATCCTTAAAGATATGAGGTCTGTCGTAATTGCCTTTTCGGGCGGCGTAGACAGCACATTCCTTTTGAAGGCCGTAAAAGAGTCCGGCATACGGCATCTCGCGGTTACAGGGTATTCCGAGACAATGCCTGAAAGCGAATTGAGGTTTGCCGAAGATACGGCTAAAACTATCGGCGCGGTTCACATGGTAATCAAGACCGATGAGATGTCAAATCCTGAATTTACCGGAAACCCCAGGAACAGGTGCTTTCACTGCAAGGATGAGCTTTTCTCCAAGCTTTTGAATATAGCCGCGGAAGAAAGTTTTAACCACGTGGTAGACGGGAGCAATGCCGACGACCTTTCGGACTGGCGTCCCGGAAGACAGGCGGCTGTTAAACACGGAGTGCGGAGCCCTTTGATAGAAGCGGGATTTTCAAAGGACGAGATCAGGGAATTATCAAAGGAGATGGGACTTCCGACATGGTCAAAGCCCGCGTCTCCATGCTTGTCTTCCCGATTTCCTTACGGAGTTGAGATTACGAAAGACGCGCTTAAGAGGGTCGAACTTTCCGAGGAGTTTTTGAAAGGGTTAGGTTTCAATGAACTGCGGGTGAGGAGCCATAATGACATTGCGCGGATTGAGATAAAGTCCGGCGAGATCGACAGGATGCTGGAGAAAGAAATGAGGGAGGCTGTCGCGCATCAGCTTAAAAAATTCGGATTTAAATATGTTGCCGTAGATATGGAAGGATTCAGAAGTGGAAAACTCAACGAATAGTACCCCACCACTCCATAACTCCATAACTCCATCACTTCCGTGTGTAAAATGCGGAAGTTGCAAGGCCCTTTGTCCGACATATGCGGAGGACGCGACCGAACGTATGAGCGCGCGCGGCAGGGTCGTCTTAACGGAAAAATTCCGGGATGGAGAATTGGGGCCTTCAAAAAAACTGGAAGACGCGCTTTTCGGCTGCGTGCTCTGCGGAGCCTGCAACAAACTCTGCCCCCTCGGAGTAAGCGTAACTGACGCGATATGCGACGCGAGGGAAAGGCTCAGCAGTTCGAATAAAAAGAGAAGGGTTTTAAATTTTATCGCGAAGGCCGGTTTTAAAAGGACTCCTGAGACGTTCAAGATACTTAAATTCATCGAGGGCATGGGCGAAATACTTCCGATCTTCAAAATAAAACCCTTTAAAACTATAAGGACAATGGGGCTGAGATTTCCGGATGCGGCGCTGAGGGAAGGCATGTCCATATTCAAGGTATCCAGACCGAAAGGGAGGATCGCGGTATTCTCGGGATGCACCGCCAATTTTCTTTATCCCTCGATGGGAATGGCCTTGATAGAGAGCCTGAATATGATGAATTATGAAGTCGTTTTGCCCAAGGGAGAGGTTTGCTGCGGCGCGCCTTTGATGGGACTCGGCCTGAAAGATGATGCCGCTGAAATGGCGGAGAGGAATTTGGCGAGTTTTAAAAAACTCAACGCGGAAGCGGTTGTAAGCCTCTGCCCGACCTGCGTGCATTTTATTAAAAACGAATACAAGAAACTTGCCAGAGAGTCTATAGACATAGCGATGGAAATATCGCAGTTCTTGAGTTTGGAGTCGGGAATCGGAAGTTCGGGGCCGGTTAACTCGAAACTCAAAGCTAAAAACTCGAAACTCCGCGTGGTTTATCACGACCCCTGCCATTCGTTATACAACCTGAATGTAAGTTCGGAGCCGAGGGAGATATTGAAGTCTATAGGATTCAATGTTGTAGATTCATCCGGCGGCTGCTGTGGATTCGGCGGCTCGTTTAGGTTATTATATCAGGAGCTTTCGGAAGGTATTCTCGGACAGAGGATTCAGGATTATAAAGGGGCTGACATGATAGTGACGTCATGCCCTAACTGCATACTCCAGCTCAGGAGCAAAATAAAGGACAAACCAGTAAGGCATATTGCCGAGGTTATAAAAGAATCTATAAAGGGAGAAGGAAGATGAAGCACACCAATCTCGAAATACTTACCCCTCAGGGAACCGAGGACGGCGATAAGCCGCAGAAGATGAGGATGAATAAGAGGACAAGCTGCATACGATGCGGCAAGTGCTGCAGCGAGGGCAGCCCTTCCTTAATGAAAGAGGATATGGCTCTTTTCATGTCAGGGGTGCTGTCCCACGAGAACACCTATACCATAAGGGACAGGGAAAGAATAAGGTCTCAAGGAGACGACAGCGTATACGAATCTTTTTTGGAGTTTATAAAGATCAGGGGCAGGGAAGGGACATCCGTATGTATGTTTTATCGCGATAAGGAAGGATGCGGTATCTATGAAAGCAGGCCTGCCCAGTGCAGGGTATACAAATGCTGGGCGCCCGAAAACCTGATGAAAGGACTCGAAAAAGGAGCGTTAAAGAGAAGAGACATCTTCGGTTCCGTAGATGTACTTTTAGAAGTTATCGATAAGCATGAGGAGAAATGTTCTTATGGAAAACTGTCTGACGCCTGCGAAAGACTCGCAAAAGGCGATGAGGCAGCGGTAGAAGATATAATGGACATGCTCCAGTACGACACTTACGCGAGGCCGTTCCTTCAGGAAAAGTTCAACATTCCTGAAAGCGCGCTGGATCTGATACTCGGCAGGCCTCTGTCGGATACGATCAATGAATTCGGTTTTAAGGTCGTAAAAGAAGGCGACGAATATATTTTATTGCCGATAGAGCCTGAAACAGGTAATGTCAAAAGTTTCATGAAAAAAGAGACGGATTTATGAAAACAGTATGAGATAGGGTTCCGCTGGCGTAAGGGATGCCAGTTTAGAAGTCAGAAGTGGTGGACGCCGACGGCTCTGAGA
>JAJYVD010000003.1 GCA_021792185.1 Nitrospirota bacterium
CAGATATCTGGCCATGGCCAGATTATGCCAAAAGATACCTCCACTCCGCCAGTTTCACTGGCTTCGCTACGGGTAGCCATTCATCCCCGAGCTTAAAAGCTCGGGGTTTTCTGGCAGTTTTGATAAAGCCTTTGATAAGACAAATAAAAGCTGTTGGTTTCTGGATAAGTGATGATGTCCAGGAAGCTATCTTGAAGCATTCTAATGAATTGGATAATTGAAATTAAAGCTCCCAGCGGATCGTCTGCTGGACCCAGACAATATCTCCGTCACATTAAATACGCTGGAGAAGGCCGCGCTTGTGATCGGGAAGAAGTTGAGGATTAAATTCGCGTAAGGGGAGTACCACTAATGTGGCTTCAAGAATGATATTTTATCAAATAAAAGAGAACCGTCCCCAGCGTTTGTTTACACTATTATTTATATCCAACTTATTCATACTTTAATAATATTTGCCCGATCAAGCATCGCCACCCCCCCCTTTTTTGCAAGCACTCAAATTTATTCTTGACATATATGCTTGCATAAATTAAAATAAAATGCAAGCATTACTAAATGGAGGTGCAAGCATGGAACAACTGAAGGATGAGAGCAAAGTTAAGGGAGCTAAAGCAAGGGCGGAAAAACTTTCTCCGGACCAGCGCAAAGAGATAGCTATCAAAGCAGCTTCAGCAAGGTGGCAATCAGGCATTCCGAAGGCAAACTATGAAGGAACATTAAATATCGCAAATACACAGATACCTTGTGCTGTCTACGATAACGGTGAGCAAGTGTTGCGAGTAATAGTCCAACGGGAAGTCGTAGGCTTATTAACAGGAAACAAAAAAGGCAATCTGGACCGTTATCTTCAAGCGCAGAACTTACAACCCTATGTCCCTGAAAAATTTAAAAATAAAACCTTGGACCAGGCCACAATTGTCCTTGAAATAAATAGGAGAAAGGCTTTTTGTTATGAAGGGGAAGATATAGTTGATTTATGCAAAATGTATCTAAATGCACGAAAAGCTGGAAATGTTCTTTTGCCTAGCCAAGCGCAGCTCGCAGACCGAGCAGAAATTATAATAACAAGCCTTGCCAAAACGGGTATAGTCGGTCTAATTGACGAAGCAACTGGGTATCAACATATAAGGGCAAGGGATGCTCTGCAGGCATATTTAGACAGAGTACTACGCAAGGAATTAGCAGCATGGGTCAGAAAATTCCCAAATGAATTTTTTGAACAGATATATCGCCTTAATGGATGGACTTGGACTGGCACACATTTTCGCCCTGCGGTTGTGGGAAAATATATCAAAGATGTAGTCTATGAGAGGCTTGGACCAGGCATTTTAGCAGAACTTGAAAAATTAAACCCTAAAAATGAAAAGGGGCATAGACCCGCGCATCACCATAGATGGTTAACAGAAGATGTCGGTCATCCCATGCTTGCTCAACACCTTTACGCAGTAATAGGGCTTATGCGCGTATCTAATAATTGGAGGGAATTTAAGGCTCTTTTAAGCAAGGCTTATCAAAAGAGTGGGGATCAGTTATCGCTTCTCCCTTAAGTGGGGGTAGGTCATCTTGCCTTGCTGTATGGAGATAAATATGGTACGCCATATGGAATTCCGGAATTTATGATAGTGTCTGGAGGGTTTATAAATCTATCTTACTGGCGTGTGCTAAAATTGTTGCAACAATTACTTTTCTTTCCGATGCCTCTTGTAAAGTCTTCTTCTTGCTGAGGGCAGCATTAAAACATACTACGTTTGTATTGTTAATTTCAATGTGTTTATTTTGAACAGTAATGCTGTCATTTGAATCAAATAGGGAAGGCAGAAAGTTTTCATTATCCTTCATTCTCTGTCTCCTCTTACCCATATAATCTCCGTTGGAAATCAATGGCTATCTATTTTCTTACTCTGCTGGTTATAAGTTTACAATAAAATGAATTAATTGTCTATATTTATTTTTTCTCTGAATCCTTGTTTTTCGAGTTCACCACTTATTTTCAATTCAATTTCAAGCCATGATTCTAAATACTCATTATTTACTGGCTTAGCCGCACTCGGGGGAAGTTCTACCGCTTTCCCATTCATTTTGCGTTCAGCCTTTGAGTAGAATAGGTTTAAATATTGACGAGGTGCCACTCCTTCAAAATGAGCAAAAATTACTTTGCCATGTTTCTCATCTTCTTTAGACCCTTCATTTTCTAAGAAAGGCTCTAGCACAATTGAATCTTTGTGCAATTCAAAAGCTAGGCTTTTCTCATACGGCTCAATATAATAAACATTAGTAATCCCTGCTGCAATAATATGTCTTGCACAATTATGGCATGGGAACGTGGTTGTATATAGTGAGCATCCTATCGTAGAAGAGCCGGTTCTTGCTGCTGAAATAATTGTTTCCATTTCAGCATGCACGGCTCTAGAAAACTCTATTAAATCTTTTAAACGAGTTTCTTTTGAAATTCTTGTGCTGATTTTTTGAGCTAAATCTTCGAGTTTTTTCCCACTTTTCTTTCTATAAGGTGATAGCTCTTCTGATAAAATTTTTTGAATATCCTTTTTGATATCATCCTTATGGTCATCATTACGGCAAAATTTACCATTGACACAGCACCTTGAATCATTCGTATCTCCTGAGACATAAAGTCCTCCAAATGGCTTAGGAACATCATTATATCCAGAAGCTGTAATGTCGCCACGATCATTTAATATAACAGCACCGATTTGTCGTGAGATACATCCAGAGCTTGCGGCAGCAGACTGAGCCATATACATAGCATATTCGTGTTTCGTCGGAGTTATTATTTTCACACCAAAAACCAAGTCAAAAAATCGGGATAATTGAGTTTGAAGTCGTTCACTTTCATCTTTATTATTCGTAACGAAAAAATCTGCATACTGCAAGGTTTTTATTAACTTCTGGCCATAATCATAGACCTCATTTTTATCCCTTGCAATTAATATATCTGCCTCATCAGCTTTTATCCTCTCTCCGTTTACCTTATCTCTTTTAAGACGTTCCACCCTTACATCCTCAACGCATAAAATTCCAAGAAGGTAAAAAGAATTCCTATATACAGCTCTTAGAATTTCAACCTCAGCGGGGTGTTTTAGGGAGTCAATGAGATAAGCAACGCGATGAGACGATTTAATATCTGCTAATTCGATTACGTTATCAGATGAAGTTTCACCTTTTCTTGCCCGCGATACTCGGTCATGATTTATGCTTTTAATAATCAACTCCCCAAGAATACTATGACCATATTGCTTTCTTAATTCATTTCCAGCATTTTGCAATGCAAAATAACGATTAGCACCTTTTAATTCTTCTTTCTTAAGAGGTATCTTATAGCCAATTGATTCTGATATTTTCTCTGAATTCTCAATGATAAGATCACTTACTTTGATTCTTACTACCTCATATTTGAACTTGCGCAGAGCGTCCTCAACAGCTTTAGAGGCTGCTTTTATATTACTTCCAATAGGGCCGCAAAATGCTATGATAATTTGTTCTGAAAGCCTTCTCTCAAGCCTTTTTTTTAAAGGCTTATCTTTCTTATCTTCCTCAACCCGAAATAGATTTTCAACCTTTGCTGTTTCCACGGTGTAATAATTTTTTCCTCCCCATATCAAAAATCTGGCTACATTGCTTCCCCATAATCCGACACTTACTTAGTTTGTGCGGTTCAATCGATCAAATTTATATCACATAATTTACTATTACCCAAAACTAGCTCTTATCGCTGGTTTTGGAATTCAGCTTTATCAAAATTATCTATCCATTCTGCCTTTCAGATGAAATAACTATAACAAAATACACGATAAATTTAAAGAGGAGTATATGTTTGCGGGATACGGCCTAAAGATAGAAATAAAACGGCGGGAAATCTACTCCCACTCGATGGTTCCGGGAGGCTTTGAGGTTATGTCGTAAACAACTCTGTTTACGCCCTTCACTTCATTTATAATCCTGTTGGATATGCGCTCCATCACTTCATAGGGGATTCTCGCCCAATCCGCGGTCATCCCGTCGAGGCTCGTTACCGCCCTTACCGCAACAACATTCTCATATGTCCTTTCATCGCCCATGACTCCGACGCTCTTTATCGGAAGTATTACTGCAAATGCCTGCCATATCTTGCGGTAAAGCCCTGCTTCCTTTATCTCCTCAAGAACAATGGCGTCAGCCTTTCTGAGGACTTCTGTTCTCCCTCTGGTAATATCACCTATACACCTTATTGCCAGTCCGGGGCCCGGAAATGGATGTCTATAAATTATCTCATCGGGCATTCCAAGCTCTTTTCCCAATAGACGGACTTCATCTTTAAATAACTCCCTCAAGGGCTCGACGAGTTTCAATTTCATTTTCTTGAGCAGGCCGCCCACATTGTGATGGCTTTTGATAACAGCCGAAGGGCCTTTAAAAGACGTGCTCTCTATAACATCGGGATACAGTGTTCCCTGAGCGAGAAATCCTACATTTTTAATCTTTATTGCCTCTGCTTCAAATACCCTTATGAACTCATTGCCTATAATCTTTCTCTTCCTCTCAGGGTCTTTAACTCCCTTAAGCCTTTTTAGAAATCTCTCGGATGCATCCACAGCACGGATGTTCATATGGAAACTCTTTCGTAAGGTATTTTCAACCTTCTTTGCCTCACCGGCTCTGAGCAGGCCATTGTCAACAAATATGCATGTAAGGGCATCACCGATTGCCTCATGCACAAGGACTGCTGTAACCGCAGAATCCACTCCACCGCTTATTCCGCATATAACGCGCTCGTCTCCGATCCTTTCCCTTATCTCCTTTTTTGCGGTCTCGATAAAGGATTTCATTGTCCATGTGGGTTTACATCCGCATATGTCATATACAAAGCTCTGGAGTATCTTTTTCCCTTCATCTGTATGGACAACCTCTGGATGGAACTGCAACGCATAGAACCCCTTTTCTTTATTAGCCATAGCAGCTATTGGTGAATTGTCCGTATGTCCGATGGCGGAAAATCCCTTTGGCAGTTTCTCGATCCTGTCTCCGTGGCTCATCCAGACCCTTGTCTTTCCGGATATTTTTTTGAAGATGTCTGAACTATCGTCAACAATCAACTCGGCCTTTCCGTATTCCCTTTTCACAGCCTTCGCAACCCTTCCTCCGAGGTAATGGGCCATAAGCTGCATACCGTAGCAGATCCCGAGAATCGGTAGTCCGAGTTTGAACACCTCCATATCCGGCACAGGCGCTCCTTCGTCATATACGCTTGAAGGGCCTCCTGAAAGGATGATCCCTTTTGGATTGAACGCCTTTATCTTTTCGATGGACGCATTGAAAGGGAAAATCTCCGAATAAACCTTGCTTTCCCTTATCCTTCGAGCAATAAGCTGGGTGTATTGCGACCCGAAATCGAGAACTAATATTTTATCGTTAATCACTGTTCTATCCTGTAATTAGGCGCTTCTTTTGTAATAATGACATCGTGTACATGGCTCTCTTTCCATCCGGCATTGGTTATCTGAATGAACCTTGCCTTTTCGCGCATCTCCTTGAGAGTATTGCATCCGCAGTAACCCATGCCTGAACGCAGGCCGCCGACAAGCTGATGTATGCTCTGTGAAAGCGGGCCTTTATATGGAACCCTTCCTTCAACGCCTTCGGGAACGAGTTTTTCTTTTTCGACTCCCTGCTGTCCGTACCTGTCCTTTGCACCCTGCTCCATTGCGCCGAGGGATCCCATGCCGCGGTAAACCTTGTAGCTCCTGCCCTGATAGAGGATTATCTCTCCGGGAGATTCGGCCGTTCCGGCAAAAAGGCTTCCTATCATAACGCAGTGCGCCCCTGCAGCGAGCGCTTTTGCGATGTCGCCGGAATACTTTATGCCGCCGTCGGCGATCAATGGTATATTCGCCTTTGACGCTACCGCATGGCAGTTTTTAATCGCGGTAAGCTGCGGCACTCCTGCGCCTGCGACTATCCTGGTAGTGCATATAGAGCCGGGCCCTATTCCTATCTTCACCGCGTCAGCGCCCGCTTTTATAAGGTCTCTTACGCCGTCTGCGGTAGCAACGTTTCCGGCAATGACATCTATATCGAATTTCTTTTTAATCTCCCTAAGTGTGTTTATAACCGCTTTCGAATGCCCGTGCGCCGTATCTATGGCTATTATATCGACGCCGGCCTTAACAAGAAGCTCCACCCTGTGCAGGGCGTCTTCCCCTACGCCTACAGCGCCTCCTACCCTAAGCCTGCCCAACCTGTCCTTGCATGCACTGGGATATTTCTTCCTCTTTTCGATGTCCTTTATCGTGATCAAGCCCTTCAAGTTGAAATCGTCGTCCACGATAGGCAGCTTTTCTATTTTGTATTCGTGAAGCAGCTTTTTCGCCTTATCGAGGTTGGTGCCGACAGGGGCCGTAATGAGCTTTTCCCTTGTCATGACCTCCGAGACTTTCTTCTTCACATTGGTCTCGAACCTCAAATCCCTGTTGGTAAGAATTCCCACGAGCTTTCCCTTTATCGTAACCGGCACTCCTGATATCTTGTATCTCTCCATTTGCGCGAGGGCCTCTGAAATCAAGGCGTCCGGCGCTATGGTTACGGGATCGACTATCATGCCGCTTTCCGATTTCTTGACCTTATCGACCTCAAGCGCCTGCCTCTGCGGAGACATGGCCCGATGCATTATTCCGAGACCGCCTTCCCGGGCGATCGCCATGGCAAGCCCGCTTTCGGTAACGGTGTCCATAGCCGCGCTGATTATGGGAATATTAAGCGCTATATTTCTTGTCAGTTTTGTGCTTATGTCTACATCCCTCGGAAGTACATCGGATTTGGCGGGCAATAAAAGGACGTCATCAAAAGTTAATCCTATCGGCAACTTATCGTCGAGCATCTGCTTACCCCTTCAAAAATTTAATTGGAATTATAACATGTTTCGGGGACTTTGCAAAAGGATCGTGATGTTACGAAATAATATCCATATTTACCTTGAACTTCATCTTCTGCTTAACGCTTTCCACGTATGATCTCACGGCGGCATTGCTCTTTTCAATAAGAAGCGCCTGCCTCGTTTCATTCATCTTCTTCTCATCTCCGGATACGTCCTTTAAATCCAAAGGATTCACATCCACGGCGGACTCGATAAGCCTTCTCATCTTCAGCAGAATGAGCTGCCGGCGCACGGAGTTTTCGAACATCTCCGGCGTCACCCTATATACCCTCTGAAGCGCATTGAAATAAACATCCTTTCTGAAAACGCCGTCTCTCATGAACACGGGATTGCTTACGATCGCATCCTGAAGTTCCTTATCCGTTACGGTCACTCCGGATTCATTCGCGGCAGTCAAAAGCACCCTCTCTTCTATAAGGCTGTTGAGCACAGCCTCTTTCAGCTTCATTTTCTTTTCCATGTCCTCGTCGAACTTGCCTTTATACATATCCCTGAACTGCTGCCGCACATTCTCGTATGCCCTCCAATACTCCTCTTCCGTAACCGTTTCCTTGCCTATCTCGGCAACGACCCTCTTTTTATAGGCGTCATTGTCCGTTCCGACCCCCCAGAATATAAAAGACAGGATAACGATAACAAATAGAAAATAAAAAAACTTGGCATGAGTTCTCATCATCTTCAGCATTAATTACTACCTCCGGTTAAAAATATCTCTGCGTTAAAAAATGCCTTCATAGGTCGGGAACTGTACTTCTAACTGTCGGGATTTTCAATCCTTATATCAATGATCTTCTCGGGTACGATAGTTGAAATCGCGTGTTTGTAAATGAGTTGTTCGCCGGCTTCTTTAAGGAGAACGACAAAACTGTCGAATCCCCTGATTATGCCCTTCAAGCGCACGCCGTTCGTAAGATACACGACTACGGGTACCTTTTCCTTCCGCAACTGGTTCAAGAAGCTGTCCTGAAGATTTTGAGTCTTGTTCACTCCCATAGACCCTCCACGTATGGCATTCGCAAATTACTTAAACTTTAAAAGATTTTATATAATAATGCAAGCTCTATGTTATATTAAAAAAATAAGGAGGGCGCTGAAAATGCCGGTTTATGAATATATATGCGGCAAGTGCGGACATGAGTTCGAAAAACTCGTTTTCGGGGATCAGAAAATACATTGCCCTGAATGCGAATCCGCGGAAGTCAGAAAAAAATTCTCCGTGTTCGGGATGAGCGGAGTGGAGCATCAGACATCTTCAGGATGTTCTTCCTGCAGTTCAGGCTCATGCAGTTCCTGCAAATAAGCCGATACCGTTTATGCCTATCTTTCGATTGCCCGACGAACTTATTTTTCCTCCTCCGGATTACGCTGAAAAAGACGGCCTCCTTGCCGTAGGAGGCGATCTCTCGGAGGAGCGCATTTTACTTGCGTATTCTCTCGGGATTTTCCCGTGGTATTCGGAAGGCTCTCCTATACTCTGGTGGTCTCCTGATCCTCGGCTCGCGTTAATACCCGAAGAACTGAAAATATCACGGAGCCTGAAGCAGACTATCAATAAAGGCATTTACAAGATAACTATGGACAGCGCTTTCGCTAAGGTCATCAGGAATTGCGCGGAAGTGCACAAGAAAAAACACGGCGGCACATGGATTACAGAGGAAATGATAGATGCATATATAAATCTTCACAAATCAGGGGTTGCGCATTCAATAGAAAGCCGGATTGACGGCGAACTGGCCGGCGGACTCTACGGGGTGTCTCTCGGGGGAGTATTTTTCGGGGAATCGATGTTCAGCAAAAGACCGGACGCGTCAAAGGCTGCATTCGTAAGGCTCGTGCAGCAGTTGAAGAAATGGGATTTTAAATTAATCGACTGCCAGGTTACTACAGGGCACCTTATGAGTTTCGGCGCAAGAGAGATGCCCCGTTCCGAATTTATAGCCCTGCTAAAGCGAGCTTTGGAGATGCCCACGAAAAAAGGGAAGTGGATATTGCCGGTTAATCCAGAGGATATCTAAAAGGATTCGCCCTTAATACATTATCCACCTTTAAAGGGCTTCCCTTTGAGACAAAAACAGCCATGCCCCTTTCTTCCGTAGTTTTTCCGCCTCTTTTCCATATCCCTTTCCATGAGACATTCAGATGAACCGTATCGCCGTCTATCTCGACCCATGCCGGACTGAACGCCATGTCTACGGAATCGAATGCCTTTATGCCCCCTATTATCGCCCTTGCTCCCTCACGGGTAGAATTCTTCTCGATAGCGGACATGTCTCTATTCGCATACGCCGCCCTTATTGTTTCCGCGAGGGCGAAAGCCTCAGTAGCTATCCTTGAATCCTCGGATACTTTTTTAACTTCCTTTTTGCCGCACCCGGCAATAAAAACCGCCATTATAATCGCTGCGATCAAAAGCCTCTTCATAAATAAACCTCCGCCGCCTTTATAGCTGAACTGAATTATAATGAAACAAGACTTCAAAGTTCAATCACAATACTGCTATCATACTATTATGAAGATAGTATGCCAGAATAGAAAAGCATATCACGACTACAGCATCGAAGAGACGCTTGAGGCCGGAATCCAGCTTTTAGGCACAGAGGTGAAGTCTTTGAGGGACGGCAAGGCGAACCTCAAGGACAGCTATGTGCTGATCAAGGAATCCGGGGTCTTCCTTTTCAACTGCCATATAAGCCCTTATTCTCACGGCAACATCCTGAACCATGAGCCTTTAAGGACAAGAAAGCTTCTGCTTAACAGAAAGGAGATAGAGAGGTTAAGGGGCAAGATGCAGCAGAAAGGTTACACTCTTATCCCGCTAAAGATATATTTCAAAGGGCCGTTCGCGAAGGTGGAGGTAGGTCTCGCAAAGGGCAAGAGGCAGTATGAAAAGAGGGAAACGATAAAGGAGCGGGAGGCCAAGAGGGATATAGAGAAGGCTATGAAGAGGCGATAATGTTTCATAAAGGCAGGGCACGATATTTCCGCTCATTCTCGACCGGCATCCAAGCCGGTCTCCGAGGCTACGCCAGCCTGCTTAACCATCCGTGGTACGCTTAGGCTGCCGAAGCCGCTTCAATACCATGCCCTGCCTTATATGCATACCCTTAAATATGTTATAATTAAGATGTCTCTCGGGGGCGATAGGGCTCGACGGGGGTTATGAGGCTCAAGTGGCATGCGGTGGCTCCATCACCACCTAAAAAGATGGGAAAAACACAAACGCCAACAACGAACTGGCACTTGCTGCTTAACCAATAGCAGCACGCTTCTCTAAGGTTGCCTGTGCCTTAGAAAAAGCGTCAATCAGCAGGCTGCCGTCAGGCGACTCCCTTAAACCTGACGAAAGATCAAGGGGATAGGGTATCGGCAGGCCTGCCGGCCGGCAATCCGGTATCCGAGATTAAATAGGTTGGATAAGCATGTAGAGGCTTGAGAGTAGTGCTTTCGGACGCGGGTTCGATTCCCGCCGCCTCCACCAGAGACAGAGATACTATCCTATTCAATTATAAAGCGGTAACGGAGGCAATAAATTTGTCAAAGAAAATTTTTATAAATTTCAAGTTTCCCATTTCGATAAAGAAAAAAGGCAAGTGGTATATCGCGTCATGCCCGGCTCTTGATGTCTACACTCAAGGAGAAACTATAAGCAAAGCAAAAACAAACTTGAATGCCGCGATATCGCTTTTTATTACCTCATGCCTCGAGCGGGGAACGCTTGACGCTGTCTTAAAAGAATGCGGTTTTGTATTGTCGTCCGCTAAAACCCTCCCGCAAAAAAATAATTATCTCGAAGTGCCGATCCCCTTCACCCATAAAGCTCCCGCAGTATGCCACGCCTAACGGCTGTAAACTGGAAAATTCTTGAATGTATTTTTGAGCTTTACGGGTTTAAGTATGAGCGCCAAAAGGGAGATCATCGCAGTTATACAAAAGACGGTGTGTTGCGGCCTGTTGTTATCCCTACTTACAAGGCAGTACAAGTTGACATCATCCTAAATAATATGAGAACTGCAAGAATGGCAAGAGAGGAATACTTCGGGCTGCTGGAAAAGTGTAAGTCCAGAGGATAGAATCCCCGCTTAAAAACATAACCATGCTTGCCCTCATCCGTGGAGAAAAATATTACAGTACATCTTCAAATGAATAATCATTGATTTTATGCGATTTTTCTGTTTCAAAAATCTTTCGGATGTGCTATATTTTAATTAATTTTCGGAAGATACAACATTTGTTATGCGACCAAATAGAACTAAATATTTCACTTCAGTGCTCACGAAAGGGGTAATCCTCCATGTCGAGGTCGAAGCCAAACCTTGAATCTAAGACAACGATAGCGAATCTTCCTATGGTAACGCAAGAACTTGCGCCGGAAATACAAACATGCGTCCCCATGGTACAACAATACTTTAAAGATATAAAGGTATATCTTGAGGAGGTCATTGATATAAATAAGGAGATAAATATCATAAATAAAAAGCTTCATGTAGCGAATATAAGGCTTAAAGCGGAAAATACATCGCTGAAAAATAGAATCAAAACTCTCGAAAAAGAAATATCGGACTGCTCTGAATGTCAATACGAGAACGACAAAAAACTTATCGAAAAAGCAGAAGAGGCGGGGCGAAATATAAGAAAGAATGATAAATAAAAAACTTACTGCTATAGTTCTTATTTTCTTCGGCTTGGCCCTCGGTAAAACGGGGCAAATTCTTTATGAAGAATATTATTCTAAGAGAATCAATCAGAAAGCCACCATAACTGCGCCTATTTCAGCACCCGAACCAGTTCCTGCTAAATTTATTCCTGAAGGTTGGCAGAAATTTTATCCGGGTGGTATTTTCGCCCCGCCCAGTAGTAGTGGTATTTCATTCCTTTCACCGTGTATGCCTATTTACGAGAAAGTTGATGCAATCGAAAAATCAAAAGATCGAATAATTCAATATGACCATTACGTTTGCTCATCAAATGAGCTATCTATCATTTATTATTGGGTTTGGTACGATGAGGGCATAAGCGTTGACCTGAAAGAAGCCATCGATTCTTTAGATAAGCAGTTTAAGTTTAGAATTAAGACATTAAATCCTATAGTAATAAATGACTACAAGGGGCAACTTTTAACTGCTACCTATGAAAATAAAAAGGGCTCTGGTACTGTTAAAGGTGTGCTTCTGTCTGAAAAATCTGAAGTTTGGTCAATCATCATTAACTATCCTCTAAATAGTAATAGTGCAGCTAATACTGTTCAGAGAATAGTAGATTCGATAGAAATAACAAAAATTGGAATACATGACCAGTCGCTCAAGAGGGACGCGGCAAAAGGCCGCCGCGCCCCTTAGCTTTCACTCTATGTATAAATAAGGCACTGCACAAGATCAACTGAAATGCCGCATCGGTATTTCGGTAGGTAAATGGTAAAATATAAAAAAATAAGAGGAGGTGTAAGCCATGAAAAAAATATCAGCAACCGATACTCTTGAGTTGTCTATCCCTGAAAGAATTCAACTGGTTGAGGATATATGGGACACGATAGCCGCAGGGGCTGATGCTGTAGAACTGAGCGAGGAAGAAAAAAGAATAATAGATGCCCGGCTCGAAGCATATCACAAAAATCCTAACGAGGGCTCTGCATGGGAGGATGTTATAAAGAGAATCACGAGTAAACAATGAAATATCGCCTTATAATCAGGCCGGAGGCTGAAGCCGATTTAGCCGATGCATTTTCATGGTATGAGGATAAGAGGCGAGGACTGGGCTATGATTTCCTCTTACAAGTCGAAGTTGGATTAAAACATATAGAAAAAGCTCCTGAGACACATCCGATAAGCTATCAGGGAACGAGAAAATACCTCACCAAAAGGTTTCCATACAAAATAGTCTATATCTTAGATCGGGAAACAGTAGTTGTTCTGGCAATTCTTCACGGAAAAAGAAGCGAAGAATTGCTAAAAGAAAGAATAGAATCCTCAAAGCAGTAAAAAATCCTCCTTAAAGCCCCTCTCTTTTATCCCGATAACTAAAGCAAGAAGGGATTTAAGGGGGCCGCTGATGGAACACCAAAAGGTAAAAGAAATCATATCTATCCTCATGGAAAGCTCCCTTTATTTCGACTTCTCGCCGGAAGAAAGATTAAAACTTGTCAGGCGGTTGGCGGCTCAGGTCAACTGGATCGAAACCCAGCCCGGCCTGATATAAAAAAACCCTGTTTTTTATTCCATTCGCCTTGACATTTCCAGCAACCAATCGGATAAAATAGACGCATTCAGGTGCCGAAAGGCGTAATAGGGAATCCTGTTGGATTCAGGAGCGGTCCCGCCGCTGTAACCGGAGACAAAAACCGACTAAGCCACTGCCCCAAAGGGTGGGAAGGCCGGTGAGTAGAGTGAACCGGGAGCCAGAAGACCTGCCTGAAAGACTCGTAACGGGTAACAAGCAAATGCCTTCTCGTGGAGGAAGGCGGGGATGAAGGAAACAGGGTGCAATCCTCAGGGCATATTGCTCTGGGGATTTTTTGTTTTGGAGGACTGAATTGATAACATTCATTATCGGCGGGGCGCGGAGCGGCAAAAGCAGGTTTGCGCTTGAGAAGGCGTCCCTCCATTCAGGCAAAAAAGCTTATATCGCCACTGCTCAGGCATTGGATAATGAGATGAAAGAGCGCATCGAAAAGCATAAAAAAGAGCGTTCGGAAGAGTGGATAACAATCGAAGAGCCGCTTAATATCACGGCGCTGATTAAAAATATCCATGCGCAATATGATGTAATCCTTATCGACTGCCTGACCCTCTGGCTTTCGAATCTGATGCTTGCCGGTAAAGACATCGAAACGGAAATAGAGACTTTTTGCAGTTCGCTGTCCACTGTCCAATGTTCACTGTTCACTGTCTCTAATGAGGTAGGAATGGGGATTGTGCCGGATAATGAACTATCCAGGAAGTTCAGGGACACGGCAGGCTATCTGAACCAAAAGGTCGCAGGCATTGCGAATGAAGTATATTCTGTAACAGCGGGGATTCCTTTAAGAATAAAGCAGGAGGCATAAAAAATGGATTTGCTTAGCAAGACGCTGAAAAATATCAAACCGGTGGACGGTGAATGGTACGAGTCCGCGCAGAAGCACCTCGACAACCTCACAAAACCCGTAGGAAGTCTCGGAAGGCTCGAGGAGTTCGCAAGAAGGCTTGTTGCCATTGCGGCAAACAACAGTCCTCTGCTGGACAAGAAAGTAATCTTTACGTTTGCGGGAGATCACGGCGTCACCGAAGAAGGCGTATCTGCGTTTCCTAAAGAGGTCACCCCGCAGATGGTGCTAAATTTCCTCAGAGGCGGCGCAGGGATAAATGTCCTTGCGAGGCACGCCGGAGCCGAGGTCATAGTTGTGGATATAGGCGTTGACCACGATTTCGGAGAGGTAGACGGTCTCGTGAAAATGAAGGTGGTAAAAGGCACGAAAAACTTCGCTAAGGGCCCTGCAATGACGAAAGATGAAGCACTGAAATGCATAGAAACAGGGATCGAGCTTGCCGAAGGATATGCAAAAAAGGGATATAAAATATTCGGCACCGGCGATATGGGGATAGGCAACACTACGCCTTCAAGCGCTATTGCATCGATTCTCACCGGCAAGCCGGTTGCAGAGGTTACAGGCAAAGGCACAGGCATAACCGACGAATCGCTGAAAAATAAGATCAGAGTAATCGAAGACGGCATAAAATTGAATAAGCCCTATCCGAAAGATGCCGTTGATGTTCTTTCAAAAGTAGGCGGCGCTGAGATAGGAGGCATCGCCGGATTGGTGCTGGGAGCGGCGGCGAACAGAATACCCGTCGTCATTGACGGTTTTATCTCTACCGCGGGAGCGCTCATCGCTTACTGCATCAAGCCGGAGGTTAAGGATTACATGTTTGCAGCCCATAATTCCGTGGAAATAGGACACAAGGCAATACTCGACAAAATGGGATTAAGACCGATACTTGACCTTGATTTAAGGCTCGGAGAAGGAACAGGAGCGGCATTGGCGATGCTCATGATAGAGGCGGGATTGAGAATCTATAAAGAGATGGCGACCTTCGGCGAGGCCGGGGTTTCAGAAAAAGCTTAGAGTTCATTCAGAGTTAGGAGTTAAATGATAAAACAGATGTTGATTGCGTTTCAGTTCCTGACGATAATCCCGGTTAAAACCGATACGGCTGCGGATGAGGCCGATATAGCCAAAAGCGCGTCTTTTTTCGTCATAGTCGGGTTGATTCAGGGGATTTTGCTTATAGCAGTCGATTACGGAGCGGGCTTATTATTCCATCAGGAACTCGTCATATGCCTCGTAATCCTTACGTCCGTGCTCTTAAACGGAGCATTCCATATCGATGGGCTTTCAGACACCTTTGACGCGCTCGCTGTTAAATCATCCGGCGACATCGACGCGGACAGAAAGAAAAGGCTCGCTGTGATGAAAGATTCGGCCGCCGGGCCTATCGGCGCGGCTGCGATAATCTTTTCTCTCGGACTGAAATATGCCGCGCTTAAGAACCTGTCGCATTTTCTGCCATTTATCTATTACTCGTCATTGCTTTTTATGCCGATGTTTTCCAAATGGGCGATGGTTGTATCCACGCTCCACGGTAAAGCGGCGCGGCAAGATGGATTAGGGAAAATCTTTCTAAACAAAACCGGATTCAAAGAGTTTGCGATTTCTACCGTGCTTCTTATCCTGATAATAATATCGCTGCAGACGCTCGCAAGCCGTTATGCCTTTGAAAATCAGTATGCCTTTTATGCGATTTTCTCAGTCGTGCTGTATTCTTTCTGTTTTACGTCCGTTTATTTTTTTAATAAAAAATTCGGCGGTCTTACCGGCGATACTCTCGGAGCAGTCAGCGAGCTTGCGGAGATAATATTTTTATTGGCGACGATAACATGGTCACGACTCTATATTTAGTCAGGCACGGCGCAACCGAAGGAAGCGAGGTAAAGCGCTATAAAGG
Organism: Nitrospirota bacterium; assembly: GCA_021792185.1. Lineage (GTDB taxonomy): Bacteria > Nitrospirota > Thermodesulfovibrionia > Thermodesulfovibrionales > Dissulfurispiraceae > GWB2-47-37. The sequence continues at coordinate 15,907 of JAJYVD010000003.1, forward strand.
GAGCATTGACGTTCCAATGTCCGAAAAAGGGATTGCTCAGGTCGAAAAGGCGTCTGTTTTTATTAGTACTGAAGTGCTGAAGCGCGGAAGCGCGGAAGCAACTTCTGAACTTGCTGCTGTTTATACATCGCCTCTAAACAGGGCATTAAAGAGCGCCGAGATAATCGCAAGGCCGCATAATTTAACCCCTGTCGTAATAAACGATCTGCGCGAGAGGAGCTTCGGAGTTTGGGAAGGCATGTCGTTCAACGAAATCAGGGAACAGTACCCAGAAGCGTTCGAGACGTGGGCGAACAATCCGTTGAAATACAGCCCGGTGGGAGGAGAAAGCACTCTCGAAGTGAGAGATAGAGTAATAAATGCGCTCGAAAAAATCATTAACTCCCATAACGGCGAGGGGACTGTCCCAGATTTACGGACTAAGCAAAGCGGAGTCGTAGAATCGGGACTGTCCCCGGCAATAAGCATAGCGATAGCAGCGCACGGAGGAGTCAATAGGATAATACTCTGCCATGTTATAGGTATCCCTCTCGAAAACATATTCAGGATAGAGCAGGATAACGCGGCAGTAAATATCATCGAATTCTGGGACAAATATCCGGTTGTAAAACTTTTAAATGGAGTTGCCATTGGCTAAGGCATTAATGATTCAGGGCACAGGCTCGGGAGCGGGAAAAAGCCTCATCACCGCAGCCCTGTGCAGGATATTCAGGGACGAAGGCATAAATGTAGCGCCATTCAAGGCGCAGAACATGGCCTTGAATTCCTACATAACAGCGGAGGGGGCGGAGATAGGAAGGGCGCAGGCATTGCAGGCAGAGGCGGCAAGAATAGAGCCGGCAGCGGATATGAATCCGGTATTACTGAAGGCTTCGGGGGAAATGGGCTCTCAGGTGATTATTCATGGAAGGGTTCATTCGAATATGAAGGCTCAGGAATATTATGCCTTTAAAAAAACGGCGTGGGCTGCGGTCAAAGAATCCTTTGACAGGCTTTCTCAAAGGCACGACCTTATAATTATGGAAGGCGCCGGAAGCCCGGCAGAGATTAATCTCATGGATGTCGATATCGTAAACATGTCCGCGGCCAAATACGCGAAGGCGCCGGTAATCCTGGTCGGAGACATAGACAAAGGAGGCGTTTTCGCTTCGATTTATGGGACGGTAAAGCTGCTCGGAAGGAGCGGCAAACACATAAAAGGATTTGTGATAAATAAATTCAGAGGCGACGCCGAAATACTCAAACCCGGACTCGATATGATAAGGGACAAAACGGGAAAGCCGGTGATAGGAGTGCTTCCTTACATAAAAGAAATATGCCTGCCTGAAGAAGACGGGCTCTCCCTTCAGAAAATTTCAAATTTCAGATTTCAAATTTCAAATAATGAGAAAATAAAAATTGTCATAGTCAGGCTGCAATACATCGCCAACTTCACCGACTTCGACCCCTTCGCGCATGAACCGGACGTGGATCTCGTTTATTCATCAAATCCATCTGACATAGAAAACGCGGATATCGTAATCATTCCCGGCTCGAAAAATACCGTAAAAGACCTTATACTTTTAAAAGAAACCGGTCTCGATGAGAGCATAAAGCGGGCGTGTTCAAAGGGCGTACGGATTATAGGCATGTGCGGCGGCTACCAGATGCTCGGCAAAAAAATATATGACCCTTATTGCGTTGAAAGCAAACACAAAGAGATCGACGGCATCGGTCTTTTGAATATAGAAACGACCTTCGACAAAACAAAGACAACATCTCAGGTAGAGGCAACGTTGGTTCGGAACTCAGAGTTCGGAGTTCAGAGTTTAGGCAATACAAAATTAAGGGGCTATGAGATACATATGGGAGTCAGCAAGGGGGATATAGGTCTATTCAGAATAAATCGTTCAAGCGGTTTGAACGGTTCTGATTATATGGTGGACGGCTCGATGAACGGCAACTGCTGGGGAACTTATATTCACGGCATTTTTGATAACGACACGTTCAGAAGAGAAATCATAGATCAAGCACGGAAAGCAAAGGGACTCGACACTCTGAATTCTACAACGTCATACCCTGGCATCAAAGACAGAGCCATCGACAGCCTCGCATCCATAGTAAGAGAGAATATCGACATGAATTTCATAAAAAGGATTATAGGCTTATGACATCCGGCTATTCGGCATTCGGCCTTCCGCCTGCAATACTCGCAGCGGCGTTCCTTCTGGATATCGCTGTCGGCGATCCGCGCTGGCTGCCGCATCCGGTAAGGATTATCGGCAAGGCGATAACGAAAACCGAAATATCCCTGAGAAAATATTTCAAATCGCCGCTTCAGGAAAAAATGGGAGGCATCCTTTTAGTAATCATAGTTGTTGGTTTAACCTTCGGTATAGCATCGCTTATAGTTTATGTGATAGTAGGTGCAAACACACAAACTTCTGCTCTGCTGCGCTTCTGCTCTGTTGCGCTGATGGTCTATCTCACATCCACAACAATAGCTGTCCGTGAATTAATCAGTTCTGCAAGGCTTGTGATCGAATCCGCAAAGAATAAAGATATAGAATCCGCGAGGAGCAATCTTGGCATGATTGTAGGCCGCGACACCCAAAACCTTTCTGAGAAGGGAATACTAAAGGCAACCATAGAGACATCGTCAGAAAATCTCTCGGACGGCATTATTGCGCCTCTGTTCTATCTCGCAATCGGAGGGCTGCCGCTTGCACTGACATACAAGGCGATAAATACCCTCGATTCGATGGTCGGTTATAAAAACGACCGATATAAAAATTTCGGATGGGCTGCCGCGCGCCTCGACGATATTGCAAATTATATCCCGGCAAGGATTACGGGGGCGCTTATAGCAGTTTCATCCTCCGCTGTTTTCCGCTCGCCGTTCACTGTCCGAGATTCGCTTAAAACCATGCTGCGGGACGGCAGAAAACATACAAGCCCGAATGCCGGAATTCCTGAGGCCGCAATGGCAGGCGCACTCGGAGTTAGGCTCGGAGGGCCTTCGTCATACGGCGGCATTATCATACAAAAACCTTATATAGGAACGGAAACCGATGTAGATTATCTCGCGGCCTCGGAAAAAACAATAAAAGTCATAATGTTTTCTTCCGTCGCAGCAGTCGCGATTTCGGCTTTCGTTCTATATGCAAGAGGGATTTATGGATGAACAAAACATAACTCCTGCTCACGGAGGCAATATATACAGGCTTGCCGAGGAACTCAATATCGATGAACGCGATATTATCGATTTCAGCGCTTCCATAAATCCATTAGGAGTGCCTAAAGGCGTGCTTTCGGCGATAAAAGAGAACGGCAGATACCTGTTCAACTATCCGGATCCCGACGCGGAAGATCTCACCCGGGCGATAGCGCAGCATATCGGCATGGATTCGCGATCTGTATTATGCGGCAACGGCAGCACCGAACTTATCTATCTTGTTGTCAGGGCATTGAATCCTGAAAAGGTATTAATTCCAGCCCCCACATTTTCCGAGTACGAACGGGCTGTGAACGATCCCAAGAAGATTGAATATTTCATACTCTGGGAAAAGAACAAATTTGAACCCGACCCCGATAAATTTATTGCTGCAATGTCCGGGAGAAATTCATCGTCAACATACAAGTCATCTCTTACCACATCTGTTGATATGGCATTTCTCTGTAATCCGAATAATCCGACAGGCCGGCTGCTCAAGAAAGAAGAGTTATTGAAAATAGCAAATGCCGCAAAGGACCTTAAATGCCATCTTGTCGTCGATGAGGCATTCATAGACTTTCTGCCTGACGAGTCGGTCATAAAAGAGGTCGAAAACAATCCCTACCTCATCGTATTAAGGTCCATGACAAAATTCTACGCGCTTTCAGGCCTGAGGGTCGGCTACTGCGCGGCTCACAAATCAATTCTGGATATCATTAAGAAATGTAAGGAGCCGTGGACGGTAAACACGCTCGCGCAGGCGGCAGGGATTGCAGCGCTCAATGATAGTTCATACAGGGATGAGACATTCAAGGTTATACGCAATGAGAAAAAGACCCTTGAAGACGGGTTTAAAATCCTCGGTATTACTTATATACCGTCTTTTGCGAATTTCTATTTATTAAAACATGACAATGCCAGGGGAATAATTGCAAACCTGAAGAAAAAAGGGATTATGATCAGGGACTGCTCAAACTTTATGGGTCTGGATGAAGCATATATGAGAGTCGCGGTGAAATCTAACAAACAAAACATGCGTCTTATAAAGGAGATTGCAAATCTATGAACGGTACGCTAATAGCCGGAACCCACAGCGGCTGCGGGAAGACTACCGTCACTCTCGGCATTCTCGCCGCTTTGAGGAAAAAAGGATTGAATGTGCAGTCTTTCAAGGCCGGGCCCGATTTCATAGATTCCGGGCTGCATAAGGTCATTACAGGCAGGCATTCCAGAAACCTCGATATATGGATGTGCGGAGAGGATTACGTGAAAGAATGCTTTTATAAAAATTCGTTGGATGCGGATATTTCAATCATAGAAGGAGTTATGGGTCTGCATGACGGAGATTTCAGCACGTCAAGGCTTGCGGCACTGCTCGATATTCCGGTCATCCTTGTTGTCGATGCCTATGGAATGGCCGAAAGTGCCGGAGCAATAGTGAAAGGATTTCTTGAATATAGTGCAAAAGTGCGGAAGCGCGGAAGCATGGAAGTCTTTGCTTCCGAACTTCCAAACTTCCTAACTTCTGGACTGATAGCAGGCGTAATTTTCAACCGCGTTGCATCTGAAAAACATTATAAGAGACTAAAAAATAGTGTGCAGGATGTCCAAGTCCTCGGTTATCTGCCGAGAGATCTGAGTTTTGAGATTCCTCACAGGCATTTGGGATTGACGGTTGCGGAAGAAAATCCGATAGCGAAAGAAAATATAGAAAGGCTTGCGAATGCGGTTCTGGAGCATGTGAATGTTGAAGCTATAATTGGCAGGAATAACTCCCTTCCGCTTCATTCTCGGAAAGCATCCAAAGGGGACTGTCCCGGATTTACGGGCGCAGCCGTAGAATCGGGACTGTCCCCGACATCGGCAATAAAAATAGCCGTTGCATATGACAAAGCCTTCTGTTTTTATTATGAAGACAATTTCGACCTGTTAAAAGATGCCGGTGCGGAGATAATAAAATTCAGCCCTCTTTATGATCAGACCGTCCCTGAAGCCGATGCCGTATACATCGGAGGAGGCTACCCTGAGTTATATGCAAAGGAATTATCAGGCAATGCATCCATGCTTGAATCTATCTATAACTGGGCAGATGCCGGCAGACCTATCTATGCGGAATGCGGAGGCTTGATGTACCTTTCAAAAGGCATTTATGTCTTTGACGGGAACTTTTTTGCGATGGCCGATATTCTGCCGTTTGCGACGCGGATGAGAAAAGGTAGGCCGAGTCTCGGCTACAGGGAAGTCGAGTTAAACGATAACTGCATCCTCGGCAGAAAAGGAGGCAGGCTGAGAGGGCATGAGTTTCATTATTCGGAGATAACTGAGGGGACTGTCCCGGATTTACGGACAGATTTACCAATAAGTTTGGGCGGAGTCGTAGAATCGGGACTGTCCCCATCGGCAGAAATCTATTCTGTCAGGAACAATCACAGCGAGTTTGTTAATACGGCAGGTTATAAGTTTAAAAATACGCTCGCAAGCTATGTGCATATCCATTTCGGAAGCAATCCGGGCGCGGCCGTGAATTTTGTCGATTTCATAAAGGAGACCTCATGGAAAACATCATACTCATAGGACACGGCAGTCCAAAAAAAGACGCCAACAACATCGAACTCGCAGGCAGGCTTTTACACAGCGCTATTCATCCGGATTGTACCGATGACTGCGTGAAGGTGGCATATCTCCAGTTCGCGGAGCCTGAAATCGCGGATACGATACGGAAATGCGTTGAGGGAGGAGCGAAAAAGATAATTATCCATCCCTATTTTTTAAGCAGCGGGATGCACGTTACGAAGGACATACCCGAAATAATAAAGGAAGCCGAAAGACAATATCCGGACAGGGAGTTCATCTATACGGAACCTCTCGGAATACATGAAAAGCTCGTTCAGGTGGTAGTCGAAAGGATACATGCGGCAAACGGACTTTTGCCTGAAGAAATAGAGAGAAGGAGCTTCGAGATAATAGATGAGGAGACTGACCTGACCGGATTTCCCCCCGAACAAATACCGATAATACACAGGGTCATTCACGCGACCGCTGACTTTGAATTTAAAAACACGCTCCTATTCCATCATGAGGCGATAAAGGTAGGCATCGAAGCGATAAAGTCGGGCAAAAATATCCTCACCGACATTGAAATGGTTAAAACAGGGATCATCAAGCGGTGGCTTGAACCGTGGGGCGGAAAGGTTATCTGCAATATTAATGACGAGGATGTTATAAGGCTCTCAAAAGAGACGGGAAAGACTCGCTCGGAGATAGCAGTTGAAAAAGCCCTTAAAGAGAATAACAACATCGGAATAATCGCCATAGGCAACGCGCCTACCGCTCTTTTGAAGATTATCGAAATTTTCAATTCTAAATCTCAAATCTCAAATCTCAAATCTCAAATTTTAACGGTTGGCGTGCCTGTCGGCTTTGTGAAGGCATTCGAATCAAAGGCGCTTCTTTCTGCACAGAATTTCCCGTTCATAACGAATATGAGCAGGAAAGGCGGAACGCCTGTTGCAGTAGCAATTGTAAATGCGTTGTTAAAAATGGCAAAAGGGGGTGATACATGAGATTGACGGTTGCTGATTATAGATTGCTGATTTAGGATTTAAAATTAAAACATGGAATGATGAAGCGGAAAGGGGTGCGAATCCCCTGCTGTCCCGCAGCCGTAAAGGGAACGAAAGCCCAATAAAGCCACTGTCTTATTGACGGGAAGGCGGGCAAGTAGAAATAAGCAGCGCTGAAAACGAATTTCATCGGTGCTCAAAATGCCTGAAGCCGGAAGACCTCTCATTCCAAAACCTCGATGAAAAAGGAGAAAGGTATGTTTAAAAGGATTCTTGTAATAGTGATCGTGCTGCTGTGGTCCGGATCGGCCTTTGCCGCCCATCCTCTCATCACGGACGATACAGGCACTCAGGGAAAAGGCAAGTATCAGGTAGAGGTGAACAGCGAATTCACCTACGAAAAAGAGCGGCAATACAACACGGATGAAGAAAAATGGGAGACAAAAAAAGAGACGGGCGGCGAATTGGCAACAATACTCTCTTACGGCGTAACCGATAATGTGGATATTGTTCTCGGTTTTCCGTATCAATGGAAAAAGACAAAGATAGACGGGGTTGTAACAACCGATAAAACCGAGCAGGGAGACGGCATAGCGGACATGTCCTTAGAGGTCAAATGGAGATTTTATGAAAAGGATGGGCTGAGCTTTGCGATGAAGCCGGGAATTACCCTTCCGACAGGTGATGAAAATAAAGGACTCGGCAACGGAAAAATGTCATACGGTCTTGTTCTCATAACAACCAAAGAGATAGCGCCTTTTGCGTTTCATTTCAATCTGGGCTATACGAACAACGAATATAAGCTCCAGACAGATAAAGATGCAAACAGAAAAGGCATATGGCATGCATCTATCGCCTCCGAGGTAGAGATTATCAAAGACCTCAAGGCAGTCGCCAATATCGGCATGGAGAGAAATCCGGATAAGACATCCAATACCCATCCCGCCTTCATACTCGGCGGGCTGATTTATTCGATATCTGAAAGCATTGCCGTTGCTCTTGGTGTAAAGGGCGGGCTTAATAAGTCTGAAACCGATTTAACATTCCTTGCGGGAATTGCGTTTAAATTTTAGGAGGGTAACTATGAAATTTCAAATTTCAAATTTCAAATTTCAAATTATATTTTTATTTATTTCTTCTTTCTTCTTGTTTCTCGTTGACAATGCGCATGCAATGCACATATCGGAAGGGATACTGCCTTTTAACTGGGCATTATTCTGGTCTGTTATCGCGGTCCCGTTTGTTGCATGGGGATTATATAAGCTCAAAAAACTGTCGGCAATCGACCTTTCATTCAAGCCGCTTGTAGGTTTGATGGCGGCAGTAGTGTTTATCATCTCATGCATGCCGATACCGGTGCCTACGGCAGGCACATGCTCCCATCCGTGCGGCACAGGGATTTCAGGAATACTCGTCGGCCCGGCAATAAGCATATTGATAACAGCCGTTGCCCTTCTCATTCAGGCGCTCTTCCTCGCTCACGGCGGATTGACTACATGGGGAGCGGACATCGTATCGATGGGAGTGATGGGTTCGTTCGCTGGATACCTTACATTTAAGGCTTTGCGCTCAATAACCCCCCTTATTCCCCCCTTTAATAAAGGGGGGAGCGGGGGGTTGGCGGTCTCGGGCTTTATGGCAGGATTATTCGCGGACTGGGCAACATACTTCACCACATCTGTAGAGCTTGCCTCCGGAATAAAAGGCGATTCGGAGTTCATGCCCCTTTTCTGGAAGATACTCATAGCCTTTATACCGACACAGCTTCCATTGGGGATCCTCGAAGGCGCAATGACGGCAGGCATGGTTGTTCTGCTTTATAAAAAGAGGCCTGACCTGCTTGTAAAAATGCGGGTGTTAAAGGCAGAGGAGGCGGCGATATGAAGTTTAGAGTTAAGAGTTTAGAGTTAAGAGTTAAGATAAAAAAACTACTGCTCTGCTGCTCTGCTGCTCTGCTGCTACTTTTCAGCTTTCAGCCTTCAGCCTTTGCCTCTGACAAATGGCCTGGCGTGGATGAATCCGTAGTCGAAAAATTCGCTAAAGAGCACGGCAGGGAGGCAAGAGAGCCTTTCATAAACACGGATCAGGGAGACTTGCTTTTGTTTGTCTTCCTACTTGCAGGGACAGCAGGCGGTTTTATCGCAGGATATTACTGGAGGGTCTTGCTGGAGCAAAAAAGAGAGTATACAGAAGGGAACTGTCCCAGATTTACGGATGCCGACAGGCATCGTAGAATCGGGACTGTCCCCTCTACTGCAAAACATGGAAATATTTAACGAACAATTTAAAAAAGACCATTTGCTCTCAAGGGTTGACGCCAGGGTAAAACTTGGCGTCAGCCTGCTTGTCTTAGCTATGGTCTTGAGCTATAAAGGGATTGTATTCCCCTTGCTAATATTGTGCGTAAGCCTTGCAGTCTGCGTTAGGATAAAAATTCCGCTTAAAGTGTTTCTCCTGAGATTTTCAGAGCCTGTTTTTATCGCATCAGTCGTAATATTGCTTAAATTTCTGTTTTCAGGACAGGAAGCCATGTTTTCCATAAAAATATCCGGCGTCATAATAACGGGACACAAAGACGGCCTCATGGACGGCTTACAGATAGCCGGCAGGATTTTGGGCGCCGTATCCGTTGTAGCCGTACTCGGATTTTCGACGCCATTTACTGAGATTATGGCAGCCCTTTCATGGCTGAAGGTCCCTAAGAGCTTTATAGAAATACTCATGTTCGCTTACCGGTATATCTTTGTGCTTCTGGAAGACGCGATGGTCATTTACAATGCCCAGAAAAATCGTCTCGGATATTCGGGCATAAGGCGCGGCCTGAGCTCGTTCGGCACTCTCACCGGTTCGTTGGTATTAAAGGCATTCGAAAGCAGCCAGAACATAACAACCGCGATGATACAGCGCGGATACGACGGAAACATGCCGCTGATGAAACATAAACCATTCAGGGCATCCGAGATAATCGCCTCCGCAGCAATCATAGCCGCAATGGGAGTTGTATGGAAAATATAAAAAGCAGTCAGATGTCAGCAGTCAGCGGTCAGGTCAGACTATCGATAGATATTCGTTCTTTTAAATATCCTGACGGGACACACGCATTGTCCGACATGAACATGGAGATAAAAAAAGGAGAGTTCGTGGGGCTCCTCGGCTCAAACGGTTCCGGGAAAACAACTCTTCTTAAAATCATGGACGGTCTGTTGAAAAACTTTGACGGCCAGGTGTTCCTTGACGGATGCGATATCGCAAAGCTTTCGCCGAAAGATATTTACAAAAAAGTCGGCCTTGTCTTTCAGAATCCGGACGACCAGCTCTTTGCTCCTACCGTATTTGAAGACGTTGCGTTCGGCCCTCTCAATATGGGTTTTTCGGAAAAGGAGGCAGCAGCGCGCGTTGCAATTGCGCTCAAGGATGTCGATATGGACGGATACGCTGAAAAATCCATTCATAATCTGAGTTTCGGCCAGAAAAAAAGGGTATGCATAGCAGGGCTTTTAGCGATGGGGCATGAGATACTGCTGCTCGACGAGCCGACTGCCGGATTAGACCCGATGGGCGAATATAAAATGATGAACCTTCTCACAAAACTGAATAAGGATAACGGCGTCACAATCGTCATGGCCACACACAGCGTAGACCTTGTGCCTTTATTCTTAGACAGGCTTTATATCCTAAGCAAGGGACGCATTATCAGAGGCGGCGTCCCGGAAGAGGTATTTACCGTGCCCGAAGATATGGCTAATGTCAAGCTCAGGCTTCCGCAGATCGCGGAATTGATATACCGGCTCAAACACGAGGACAATCTGTCCTTTGAAAAGATCCCCCTCACTATCGGAGAGGCGAGGAGGGAGATTGTAAAGTTCGCAGGAGAAAGGAGGTGAAAAATCTTGAAGAAACAGGAAAGCGCGGATAAGAAGAAGGTAAGCGCAATATCTTACCACCTGAAGTGCGCGAAAACAGCGAACGGACTGACTCATTTTGTAATGTACGGCGACGTGCCGGACAAGAAGATGCCGTTGTAAGAATGAGAAATAACTCCCCCTTGCCCCCTCTTAATTTAAGAGGGGGTTTGGGGAGTTATAAAAAAATATCGTTAAGGAGATAACATATGGGAGCAGATCAAAGAGGTCTTTCTTTTTCGGACATTACCACGGACTGGAAGCTGGCGCTCGATACCGACAATGTCTTCTGGGGGCTTATCCCCAAAAACAGCGACGGCGATTTCATGCTGCCGGAAGACCTTATGTCGCTTTACAAAGAGAAAAAAAATCGTCTCGACAAAGAGCTTTACGACTTCAGGTTCAATGCGGACCTGAATTGCGTATACATAGACCCGACAGACAGATGCAACGCTAACTGCACTTATTGCTACATCCCCGCAAAAATAAGAAAACATGGCACGCAGATGACCGGGCCGGAGTTAAACGCGGCCCTCGAAAAAATTGCGGCTCATTTCAAAAAATCGCCTAAAAAGCCTGTGATAGTATTTCATGCTGCTGAGCCGCTGATGGTGAAAGATATACTCTTCAACTCGATAAAAAAGTTCAGCGACAGGTTTGTTTTCGGCATTCAGACAAACGCGCTTCTCCTCGAAAGGAGCGACGTGGAGTTCATGAAAAAACACAGGGTAGGCGTCGGCATATCGCTCGACGCTCCGGACGCCCGCACGAACAACCTCTCGCGGGTAACCGGAAAAGGATCGGGAAATTTTGAAAAGGCGGTAAATGCCCTGGACTGGTTTAACGGCTATGAAGGGCTTAACGTGATTTCGACCGTCACTAAAACAAATGTAAAGACACTTTCAGAGCACGTAAAATTCCTTCATAAGAAAAAAGTTCCCTGCGTGCTTTTAAATGCAGTAAGGGTTACTCAAGCGAGGGCATTGAAGCAAAAACCTGACGAAAAAGAGTTCGCAAAAGAATTGATCAGGGCAGTCGATACAGCGATAGATATTACAAAGAAGTCCGGCAGACAAATTGTAGTGGGCAACTTCGCCAATGTCATACTCGCGATAATATCTCCTGCTGCAAGGCGCATGATGTGCGACATCTCTCCATGCGGCGGAGGACGCACATTCCTGACGGTCACCGCGAACGGCGATATGGTTCCTTGCGGAGAATTTATCGGCTTCAAAGAATTCTCCGGAGGTAATATCTTCAAGACCTCTATCGAGAAAGCGATGGATTCCAAATCGTTTAAGTCCATCAGAGCGAGGACAGTGGAGAAAATAGACGAATGCAAAACTTGCGATTTCAGGCATATATGCGGCTCGCCCTGCCCGGCGGAAATGTACGCCCGCGGCAATATGTACCGCAAGGCGGAGTTTTGCGAGTTTTATAAAGAGATGATAAAATATGCCTTTAAGGTTATATCGGAAGACAAGGTCCGGTATATCCTGAGAGAAGGTTCTTTAGAACAGATGCAGTATGAATACAGGTATGCGTAAAGGATATATTCAGGTCTACACCGGAAACAGCAAGGGCAAGACCACGGCGGCGCTCGGCCTCGCGTTGAGAGCGGCGGGCGCCGGTCTGAAGGTATTCATATCGCAGTTCATCAAAAAAAGAAAATGCAGCGAACATAAGGCCCTTGAGAGATTTAAAGACCTCATTACGGTGAAGCAATATGGAACCGGCTTCCTGAAAAGCGGGAAGCCGACAATGTCCGAAATAGCTGCCGCAAAAAAAGGATTTGAAGAGATTAAAAAAGCGATTTATTCCCAAAAATACGACATGGTCATCCTCGATGAGATAAACATCGCCGTGCATAATAATCTGATTCCGGTCGAAGAGCTTCTCGATCTGCTTGAGAAAAAACCTCCCGGAATAGAACTTATCCTTACAGGCAGATATGCGGATGAAAAAGTTATAGACAGGGCAGACCTTGTTACCGAGATGAAGGAGATAAAACATTACTACAAAAAAGGTGTAAAGGCAAGAAAGGGGATAGAGCACTAAAAATGAAAAAAATATATCTTATCGGCATAGGTACCGGCAATCCCGAACATCTTACGATTCAGGCTATAAATACATTTAAAAAAGTGAATGTCTTTTTTATTCTTGAGAAGGAGTCTGAAAAGAACGAAGACCTTGTTAACCTCAGAAAAGGGATATTACAAAGATATCTGCCTGATGGAAAATACAGGGTTATTACAGTAAAGATTCCTGAAAGAAAAAAAGGAGGCAGGGAATTAGAGGTCTATAAAGAAAGGGTCGCCTCATGGAGAAAACAAAAAGCAGAGATTATATCTAACTTAATAAAACAGGAGATAGCTGATGGTGAAACAGGCGCCATTCTCATCTGGGGCGATCCTGCCCTTTATGACGGCCATATAGAGATACTCAATTATATCCTTAAAGAAGAATGGGTAGATTTCGAATTTGAAGTTATACCGGGAATAACAAGCATGCAGGTATTGACAGCAAGGCATAAGATTCCCCTGAATTTCATTGGCGAGAGTATTCGTATCACTACCGGCAGAAGACTGAAAGAGATTCATCCTAATGATGTTAAGAATAGTGTGGTTCTGCTGGATAATTATCTAACATACAGAAACTTCTCGGATACAGACCTCCATATTTATTGGGGTGGTTATCTCGGAACAGAAGAAGAGATTCTCATTTCCGGCAGATTAAATGAAGTCCTCGATGAGATTATAAGGACAAGGAATGAAGCAAAAAAGAATAACGGCTGGATAATGGAGACATATATTTTGAGGGGCCAGGATAATAATGAGTAATAAACTCTACGTCATAGGCATAGGTTATAAGCCCCTTGATAAAAGGGCGCAGGAGATTATTTTAAATTCAAGTGTAATCCTTGCTTCAAACCGTCTTTCAGAGGTCTTTAAGGGGTATGAAGAATATGAAACCGTTAAAGATAAAATAAGAATTATAAATAATGTGGACGAGACAATTAACTTCATACACTCATCACTCCAATACTCCGATACTCCATCACTCCCTATCGTCCTCCTCGCTTCCGGAGATCCGACCTTTTTCGGGATAGGCAGAAGGGCGGTCAGGGAATTCGGCAAGGATATGGTTGAGATAATCCCTGATCTGTCATGCATTCAACTGGCATTTTCACGGATTAAAGAATCTTGGGATGATGCATTTCTCATGAGCCTGCACGGCGGGCCTCATCCTGAGAAAAGAAGACGGCTTCCGTATGAGACAGACGATATACCGTCCTTATTGCAAAGGCATAATAAAATCGCCATTCTTACGGATAAACAAAATAATCCATCCGAGATTGCAAATGTTCTATTTCAATCTGAAATTTCAAATTTGAAATTTGAAATCGTCATGCATGTCTGCGAAAAACTGGGCTATCCAGATGAAAAAATCACGGAGGGAATGCCTGAGGAGATCGCATCGATGACATTCGGAGAGCCGAATATAGTAATAATCCAGCGGTCAGCCGTCAGCGGTCAGCCGTCAACAGTCCATTTCGGACTAAGAGAAGATGATATCTCACATTCGCGAGGTCTTATAACAAAGGATGAGGTTAGATCTGTAACAATCCATAAATTAAGGCTTCCTCAAAAAGGCGTATTCTGGGATATAGGCGCGGGGTCGGGCTCGGTGTCCATAGAAACGGCAAGACTTTATGCGGACTTAAAAGTCTTTGCCGTGGAAAAAGACGCGGAACAGATCAATCATATCCGAGAAAACAAGGTTCGATTCAATGCGGCCAACATCGAAATCGTAAAGGGAGAAGCGCCCGATGTATTGAATGGCCTTCCTCTGCCTGACAGGGTCTTTATAGGAGGCAGCGGCGAAAGGTTAAAAGAGATAATGGATTACGTTATTAAAAAACTGGTTAGCCTTATTGTAGTAAACGCCGCGACAATCGAGACCATGAATGATGCTGTAGAATGCTTTGAAAACCACGGCTACAATATATCGATCTCCGAAATATCAGTATCAAGGGCGAAAACAATCGGCGGCAAAAGGCATATGAGCGCCTTAAATCCCATATTCATAATAACAGGAGAAAAATGACAGGCAAACTTTATGTTATAGGCGTAGGTCCCGGAGACCCTGAACTTCTGACACTCAAGGCAGTCAGGATTCTCAGGGAAGTTTCGTGCGTCTGCGTTCCGAAAGGCAGGGAGGAAGGCAGCAGCCTCGCCCTGTCGATTGTCCAAAAGACATTGAACCTTGAAGGCAAAGAAATTATCGAGGCCCATTTCCCGATGAGGAAGACCAAAAATAATCAGCAATCCGAGAACTGCGAACTCGATACGAAATGGCATGATACTATCGAAACCGTTTACAGTAGGCTGAACAAGGGTATAGATACGGCTTTCATTACAATCGGAGATCCGACAATTTACAGCACATTTTTCTATTTGTACGACAGGCTTCTTGAGCTTAATCCGGAATTGAATATAGAAATAATTCCGGGCGTATCATCCATAACCACTGCGGCGGCAAAGGCGGGCATGTATTTAGCTCTTGCCGATGAAAGGATAGCGATATTGCCCGCAACATATACGGAAAGCATAAAAGAAACGCTCGAAAGATTCGACACGATTATCCTTATGAAAGTTCATAGGGTATTCGGCAATGTCGTGAATATACTCAGCGAAACCGGCCTTATCGACAACGCGGTTTATATTTCGAGGGCCGGAATGGACGATGAGAGGATATTCAAAAACATACGGGATATAAAGGAAAGCGACCTCAATTATTTTTCGCTTATGATAATAAAAAAATGAACAGACATGATTTGGATAATTTTAAGGAATGGTTTTCCGGTTATTGCAAAACTTTTTATTCTGCGAACGAAGAGGATCAGAGGAACATATCCCTTAAAGAAACGCATACGCACAATGTAGGCGGAAACATTACCGCTGTCGCCGACGGGTTGTTTTCAACCGAAAATGACATCTTGTTAGCCGAAACAATAGCGCTTTTTCACGATGTCGGAAGATTTCCGCAATACGCAAAGCACAAAACCTTTAATGACAGCATTTCGGTTAATCACGGCTTGCTTGGAGCGAATATTCTCCTTGAACATAAAATCATTCAAAATCTTCCCCAAGACGAGCAGGATTTAATAATCCAGGCTGTAAAATTCCACAATGCGTTTAAACTGCCTGACATTCAAAATGACCGTGCAATATTATTAAAAAAATTGATCAGGGACGCTGACAAACTCGACATCTTTCGCGTGTTTACGGAATATTATGAACACCCGGCAGAAAAAAAGGCATCAGCGGCAGGGCTCGGCCTTCCTGATACTCCCGAATATTCTGAAATGGCATTATCATGCCTTTATTCAGGGAAGGTCGTATCGCACGGAGACGTGAAAAACATAAATGATCTTAAGCTGCTGCAATTGTCATGGCTGTTCGACCTGAATTTCACAACATCCTTCAGGCTGCTTCTGCAAAGGGATTATATAGACAAGGTTGCTTTAGGGCTGCCTGATACAAAGGAAATAGAAAACGCGATAAAATATTTGAACGAATTTGCGAAAGAAAAGGTAAAAAATGAATAAAGTCTATTTCATAGGAGCTGGTCCCGGAGACCCTGAACTGATAACGATTAAAGGCAAAAAACTGCTTGATAATGCCGATATTATCATTTATGCCGGAAGCCTTGTAAATCCTGCGCTTCTTGACGGGTTGAAGGCAGATATTTACAATTCCGCATCAATGACGCTCGATGAGACAACGGCGGTCATTAAAAAGTCCATCGCAGACAAAAAAACGGTTGTCAGGCTGCATACAGGCGACACATCCTTTTACAGCGCCATCTCGGAACAGATAGAAAGGCTGAGGGAATTAAATATAGAATACGAAGTTATTCCCGGGGTATCATCAGCAATGGCAGGCGCTGCGATATTGGGGCAGGAGCTTACCATACCTGAAATCAGCCAGACAGTGATATTTACAAGACTTGAGGGGAAAACCCCTGTGCCTGAGACAGAGAAATTGTCCGAACTCGCAAAGCATAAAGCAACGATGGTCATATTCCTCAGCGTAGGAATGATTGAGAAGGTAAAAAATGAGCTTTTGGAGGGCTATCCAGAAGATACGCCTGTCGTGATTATCGAAAAGGCGACATGCCCTGAACAGCGAATGATAAGAGGAGCGCTTAAAAACCTCGACTCGCTTGTCAGAGACGCAGGCATAAAAAAGACAGCGCTGATATATGTAGGCGAGTCTCTCAGGGCATCGGAGATATCCCTCGGCAAAGAATCGAAATTATATGACAAGGATTTCAAACATGAATACAGGGGATAATACTGATTTAACCAGTAATCGATAGGTAAAATGGTCGCCGTCCCTCTTTTTTCTTTTGAATTGGACAATTTTTCCATATTATACCAACCTGCCTTTTAGTCTTTATTACCGAAAAATACCAAGTTTTGTGGCTTTTTTCTTCTCAAATGCTGCTAAATATGATAATATTTTCTTCATAAAGGGAGAAAATACCAAGTTGGTATATTATATGTTATCAGGGAAATAGAGGCGTGAATAAATGATAAAAATGATTACTACTCCGTTTCTTGTCGGCATCGTATTTGCCATATGCATGGCATTGATGATCAATACTGCCCCTGCTTATTGTGAAGCAAAGCCTTTTTATAAAGAAATACTTTTCGATAAACTAGACCATCTCGTGATCAGTGAGGACAAAAGTGGGGAGATATCTGTTGCTCTATTCCAGGGTAAACGGCTCACATGGAAAGTAACTATTGCTAACGGGATGATAACTAATGAAGATATACGAGAACTTGAATTAGACAAATCAAATGATACAAAAGAAATATTAATCGAAATTCAAGACAGAACATCCAATTACGGAGCGAGAACAGGAATTGTTATTTATAAACTTATATGGTGGGAACTCCTGCTAATACCGGACGATGCTTTTGAGCTAATCTATAATGCAAAGGACAATATTTCGGAAATAAAAATGACACGTCTTCAAAACAAAACAGTAATTTTAAATAAAGGATTGCTGCTTCCAAAAGAATGAATGGAACTGATAACATCACGCTTCAAGGGATCGCGCGGAATTGCCGCGCTCCCCTTGAGCTTCGGCGTTATCTGTCCGTCAGACCAAGTATTAGCAACTGCAACTATATAATCCTTTTCCCCGTCGTTATTATCTCTTTGATAAAAGGATCAGGCTCCTTAAAATCAGACAATGCGAATGAATGAGGCTCTATTCTTAAATCTACCTGCCTTCTGAGACGCATAAGCTTCACATCTTCCATAAAGGCATCTATATCATCCTTATTTAAGAATACCGCAAGGTCAATATCGCTTTCGGCGGTAAACCTGTTTTTTGCATATGAGCCGAAAAGATACAATCTCCACACATCAATGCCGTTTCCCTTTAGGATTTTTATATAATCCTTAATCTTTCTGTAAATTATTTTTTTATCTTCTTTGCGAGCCATTGCCTGAAATCCTTTATCTCTTTGATGTAATTCTCCGTAAATTTTTTAGTCGCCTTTTTGTAAAACCTGCCTTTATAGTCAGGATACCGCGCCTTTATATTAAAGGCAGTAACGGCATCCAAAAAATCTTTTTGATCTTCGTTGAGCGATAAACCAGCCTTTTCTGCAATCTTTGTGAGGTCATGCGTATAAGGCGCATTTGCATCAACATTTTTAACATAAAAAGCCTTTAATAGCTTTTCCAGAACAAGATGCCCAAGAAACAATGCCCATACATAATGGCCGCTTTTGAACATGCTCCCCATCGCCCTAAAATCTTTGTTTGATGAGGCTATCCAATAATCTATAAGTTCGCTATTCTTCATATTTTAAGATTGGTTATAGAATAGGGTATCATGCCGTTTGTGATATTATATCATAATAATTCAGCCGCTGATGCATGCAACAAAAACTTGCATTAACTGCCATTTGTCGCTAAAATAAAGTCAAAAGGCATAAATGTGAAGTGACCATAACAGGAAAGGAGTAAACAAATGAGTACGGCTTTGGCTTTTGAAAATGAGGAAATAAAGAAAAAGATTATCGGGACACTGGGATTGAAGGATTCGGATATGAAGGCACGGGAGAAAGACAAGGGGATGCTGACCTTTGATGCCGTCATCCGGAAAGGAATCCCCTATGCAAAGGTCCGCCTCGTGAAAGCCGCCCTGAATCTGACGGATAACGAACTTGCAGATTATCTGGGCATAAGCCTTAGGACACTGCAGAGGAAGCGGGATACCCATGAGAAGCTCTCAATTCAGGAGGGTGACAGGCTCTTCCGAATTGCAAGGATATTTGCCCTCGCCGTTTCGGTTCTTGAGAGTGAAGAAATGGCACGGAAATGGCTGCACAGGGAGCAGAGAGGCTTGGGAGGAAGAGTGCCTATTCAAGTTATCCAGACAGAGGCGGGCGCACAGGAGGTCGAGGGCTTGCTTGAAAAAATAGAATTCGGGGTTCTAATTTAGTGTTTTGCTGGCGTATCGCCAAGAAGAAATATGCGTATTCAGCCTTTGATGGTGAAGGCTCTAAGAGAAGGGGCGGGTGCTGGACCCCAAAGGGGTTTCCCGCTGTTTATACGGCTCAGACCGAATCTTTGGCTGCGCTTGAACAGTTTGTCCAACTCGGCGATGAAGGGCAGAATATTAAATTCGTCTGTTTTAAGGTGGCAATCCCGGAGGAAGTGAGAATCGAAGAAATTGACATTGCCTCGCTGCCGGCAAATTGGAAAGATACCCCTGCGCCTGACTCGCTAAAGGCATATGGCGCCGGCTGGTTGGCGCGAGGTGAAAGCGCTGTTCTCAAAGTCCCTTCCGCTTTGATTTCCTCGGAATGCAATTATATCCTGAATCCCCTCCATCCCGATTTTCAAAAAATAATAATCGGTTCTCCTGAGGAGTTCTGTTACGACCCCCGCATGTGGAAAGAGGTTTGAAGCGTCAAAAAAGTCCCCGCTGCCCTCTTTTTGATATAATAATAAACTTTCGATAAGGAGATACTTTTGTCCACTGTCATTTTTTACATAACAGAAAACGGCCTGAATCTTGCGAAAAGGCTTCGGAGACTATATCCTGAAGCTCGGATTGAAAAGTTTAATTCTAATGAAGTTAGCGACCTATGGGATAAGCATAAAAACCTTATTTTCATAATGGCAGCAGGGATTGTTGTCAGGACAATTGCGCCGCTGATAAAAAACAAAAAGACAGACCCTGCCGTGGTTGTTCTCGATGAAACAGGTAAATATGCAATAAGCCTTTTAAGCGGACATATCGGCGGAGCGAATGATTTGGCGAAAGATATAGCGGAGTTTCTAAAAGGCGAGGCCGTGATAACTACAGCATCTGATGTGAATAACCTTACTGCCATAGATATTTGGGCAAACGAAAACAACCTGTCAATCGAAAACATGGAAATAATGCCGCATGTCGCAACCCGCTACATTAATAACGGCGCATTGAGGATATATTCTGAAATAGAAATAGCCCTGCCCGATGAATTTTTAAGAGTGAACGATCCGAGATTTGCAGATGTATTTGTAACAAACAAAAAAGACATTTATTTAAAAAATCCGCAATGCTCTTCCGCAGAATGTTCAACAGGCTCATGTCATGTAAAAGAGCAGCTTTATTTAAGACCTAAAAACCTTATTGCAGGCATCGGCTGCAACAGCAATACTTCATCGGATGAGATGGAAGATGCGGTCAGGACTGTGCTGGATGAAAATAATCTGTCATTCCTTGCAATCCATTCTATCGCAACTATATATATAAAGGGCAATGAACAGGGATTAAAGGCGTTCGCGGAAAAATATAATTTAAAAATTAACACCTTCACTGCCGACGAGCTTAATACTGTTGAGGGAATATTAAAATCGGACGCGGTGTTTAAGGCAACGGGCGCAAATGCGGTTTCGGAGCCGGCGGCATTGCTCGCTTCAGGGGCTTCGGAACTGCTTATCCCTAAACATAAGAGAGGAAATGTGACAGTAGCTATTGCAGAGCAGAGATTAGAGCAAAAAGGCAAACTTTATATCGTCGGCACAGGGCCCGGCGGCATAGAGCACATTACTCCATACGCCCAAAAAGCCATTAAAAATTCGGATGTGATCGTAGGATACGGCACATATCTTGATCTGATACAAGAGTTGACCGAAGGCAAAGAAGTGGTATCTACAGGCATGACTAAAGAAGTTGACAGGTGCAAAAAGGCGGTCGAGCTTGCAACGACAGGCAAGACGGTCGCCGTTATAAGCGGAGGTGATCCCGGCATATACGCTATGGCAGGACTCGTCTTTGAGATACTCAGAGAGGAAGATCAGAAGATCAGAAGATCAGAAGATGAACAAATTACCGAAGAAAAAACTTCTGTGCTTCCGCGCTTCTGCGCTTCCGCGCTTGATATAGAGGTCATTCCGGGCATCTCTGCGTTAAACGCATGCGCAGCGCGCCTTGGAGCACCTCTTATGCATGACTTCGCGGCAATAAGCCTTTCCGACAGGCTCACTCCGTGGGAATTGATAGAGAAGAGGCTTGCGGCGGCAGCGTCAGCGGACTTTGTGACCATTCTCTATAATCCCAAAAGCATGGGAAGGCCTGAACATATCAATAATGCCCGCGCTATTTTCCTGAAACACCGCAGCACCGAAACTCCTGTAGGCATAGTAAAAGGAGCAATGAGGGAAAACGAAAGCATCATCATTACAAATCTAAGGGATATGCTCAATTATGATATTGATATGCAGACAGCCGTAATAATCGGCAATTCTCGTACCTTTGTATTCGATAAATGGATGATAACCCCAAGGGGTTACGAAAATAAATATGAGTTCTAAAACCGCTTTCCTATGGGATGAGTCTTTTCTCTGGGGATTAATGGCATACAAGGCATTAAAGGCCAACGACCTTCCCTTTGAAATCATAAGCACCGGAGATATTAAAAACGGAAAACTCAAAAATTACGCGATGCTCTTTGTGCCCGGCGGATGGGCATCGAATAAGGTAAAAGCGCTCGAAGATAAAGGCATTAGTCAAATAAAAAAATTTGTGAATAAGGGCGGCAATTACCTTGGCTTCTGCGGAGGCGCAGGCCTTGCTACGCTTGACGGCATAGGGCTTTTGAATATAAAGAGAAAGCCGACTAAAGAAAGAGTGCCGAGCTTCAGCGGCAGGATTCATCTGAATATAAATGACCATCCTATATGGAACTCATCACTCCATGTTTTTCACGCCTGGTGGCCTTCGCAATTTCTCATCTCCGATAAAAATATAAAAATCCTCGCAACATATGGCGATCCGCTTTCCGACTCGTTCAGTTCTGACCTGAATGTAGGAGATGTGGAGGCAAACGGAAATTGGCAGGAACTCGAGAATCTCTATCAGATTAACCTCGACCCCAAACGGCTGCTCAATGAGCCTGCTGTAGTCGAAGGAACTTTTGGAAAAGGCAGGGTGATATTATCACTTATTCATTTCGATACTCCGGAAGATGAAAACGGCGCAAGAGTTTTAAAAAATCTTTGGGAATACTTAACAGGTTCGAAAGAGCAAAAGAGCGGGAGAGCGGAAGACTTAAAGAAAAAGACTTCCGAGCTTCTCTCCGACCTTGAGACCGCAGTTGAGGAATTAATCTCTCTCGGCATAAGGAACTTCCTCTGGTTCCGGAGAAACCCGATGCTGCTTCAGTGGCGGAGGGGAGTAAGGGGACTCGAATACTGCACTCTTTATGTAATGATTAAAGAGCTAAAAAAATTATGTATAAAAGAACAAGACCTGCATGCTGTTAAAGAACTGCTTATTCCTTTTGTTGATAAGGCGAAACAGCTTCTCATTTTAGAAAGGCTTGCCATGCAAGACGAGCATATCACCTATGAAAAATGCGATGACCTTCAAATAAAGAAGATACGGACAGAGCTTTTCGGGAATTCAAAGAGTCATGGAGGGCTGTTTAAAAATCTAATAGACGAAATTGACGCCCTTTTGTTCGGGCTCATAAATTAATTAATGAGCCTTATTTTTCCTCTTCCCCCCAAATTTTATTGTAATACTCCGGGTACAATTTTTTGGCGCATTCCGGGCATATGGAGTGGCTGAACTCGGCCCCCGAATGTTCGCTGATATAAGTTTCGATCTGTTGCCAGTAACCCTCGTCAGCGCGTATCTTTTTGCAGGATGCGCATATCGGGAGCATGCCGCTTAGGGTCTTTACCTCGGACAGGGCATTTTGAAGCTCTAAGATAAGCCTCTCTCTTTCCTCTTCAGAATCTTTTTGCTTCGTTATATCACTCATTATGCCCTCGAGATATTTAGGCTTTCCTTCTGCGTCCCTTTCTATGCGGACATTGATCGAAACCCATATAATGCTGCCGTCTTTCCTATACATGCGGGTTTGAAAATTTTTTACGACCCCGCGTGCTTCCAGCATATTCAAAAGCAAATCCCGGTCCGAAGGGTCGACATAAAGTTGATATTTAACATTTATGAGGGAATCCATCATTTCCTGAGGAGAATCATAGCCGAAAATACCTGCTAACGCCGGATTAACGCTCAGAAGCCTGCCGTCCATCGAAGTATGGTAGATACCTTCGACTATGTTTTCGAAAATGCCCCGGTATTTCCCCTCGCTCTGTCTGAGGGCATTTTCAGCCAGTCTGCGTTCTTCCTCTATTTGCCGATATCTGGCAATGGTCGTTTTAACCTTAAATGCGCTGACAATTACGGCCGTTAAAAGACAGAGAACTGCAAAGAGTAAAATCATATCGGCCTGAAAAACCCGCCTTGGGGGCTGTTTATTTCTTTGGCTTTATTAAGCATAGTTTATATTTTAGCATAAATTCCTGAAGTCTATAACTTTTTTTAATCTATTAATTACGCCTTTTTATTGACAAGAGCAGCCTATAATTGGTATAACGTCATACTCGTAATACTTCCGCACTTTAATATGTCTTGAAACATACGGTCTGTATACCAGACTCGAAAAAAACTATTAACGGGAGGTGTTGCATGAAATTAGGCGTTTTTGTGAGCGATTACAAGCTTACCGTTGACACTCTTGACAGGTTAAAAGCCGAAAAGCTCGGCATTATCCTTGTGTCTAACGGCGTTTATCACGCATCCATCAAAGAGAACGGAAAGGCATCTTCCCTTCTCGACAAATCCGCGAACTTCTATGCCCTCAAGGAAGACCTTGAAACAAGAGGCATTAATCCCTCGGGGATTGACAGCCGCGTAAAAGCCGTCAGCTACGGAGATGTGGTTGACCTTGTAATGAACGACTATGAAAAATTAGCCTGGCTATAGGAGGTGTTATAAGATGGCGACTTTGACTATCGGATTATTTTCTTCCCTTATAGGTTCCATGAACTATGATTTTGCCTTAAAACTGGCAGAAGCGGCTAAAGACAAGGGGCATGTCGTAAACCTTTGGTTTTCAGGCAATGCCGCAGGCTCTCCGGCGAAAGGACAGAAGCATTTGAAAGATTACTCGCACGGCGAAAAACCCTTAAGAGCGCTCATAGAAAAGGGTGTTGAGGTGTGCACATGCGAGGCATGTTCGGTCTCAAGGGCCGTTCAAAAAACCACTGCAATAGAAGGCGTCAAATGGAATGCCATGCATTGGTATTTAGCAAAGATATATGTCTCAGACAGAGTCCTTCACATAGGAGGTGAATAATATGTCGGATGTAAAAATAGCTTTCCTCGTGCAAAGGCTTCCATATAAAAGCGAGAACCCTAAGCTCGCTGCAACGCATGCAATGTCGTATCAGACGGTCGAAATTCTGCTTGAAGACGGTCAGACCATTACTCCGGCCCTTTGCTATGTCGGCGAAGGAGTACTCAACTGCCTAAAAGACCAAAAAGCGATGGAGACTTACGGCATAACCAGCACGGAGATGCACCTTAAAAACTGCCTCCTGGTAGATATGGACGTTTACGCCTGCAAAGAAGACCTCGACAAATACGGTATAGGCGAAGACAAGGTCATTGACGCTGAAGATATGGGTGCGGACAAAAAGCTCCAAATTGTACCTTTTGCTAAGATCCAGGAGTTAATGGAAACATCTAATCATGTAATGTTCTTTTAAAAAACTATAAAAGGAGGAATATAAAATGGCTGATTTAAAATCGCAACCAGTAGCAGAAACCGTTGATGTTCTGGGCAGGGTATGTCCTTACCCTTTGGTTCTGACCAAAAAAGCGATGGAAAAGCTGCCCAGCGGCGCAGTACTTAAGATCCTATGCGACGCGCCGGCATCGGCAGAGGACTCCATTCCCCGGTTTGCGGAAAAACAGGGTTATGAGTTTGAATCCGTAAAGCTCGAAGACAAAGGAATGTGGGAACTCTACCTAAAGAAGAGGTGATTAGTCCACAAAAAAGGGCGCTGAGAGAATTCTCAGCGCCCTTTTTTTATTGTAATTACATCTCGGTTATGGTAATTGCCGCCGGCGGACACACGCTCAAACATGTCTCGCAGAAAACACACTCGGAAGACTGGTAGGGGTCTGACTTCCCGTCTACCATCCTGAATACGGCCTGCGGACAGTTATTGACGCATTCTTCGCATTCTTCGCATTTCGCGGCATCAACTGCTACAAGATACATTTAATCACCTCCCGTTCACAAATATCTTATAATGTTAACCGATTAAATCAATAAATGTCCAAATTCAAGTCTAATGCTCAAGCTCCACGCCTTCGGTCTCTTCCCTGACCGATACAGCCACTTTATAAAGCACTGTAAGCACAAGGAATCCTATGGCCCATACGCCGATGGTAATCAGCGCTTCGGGCAGCGTAGGCCAGTATTCCATAACCCTCTCAAAGGGATTGGGAACAAAGCCGCCTATAACCAGGCCGAAGCCCTTGTCTATCCAGAGCGATGTAAAGAGCGCTATACAGGCAAGCGCCAGTATATTCTCATCTTTCCTTAGTACCGGGAATATGAGCAAAATAAGCGATACTATGGCGAGGATGCTCGATGTCCACATCAAAGGAACGAGCTTGCCGTGCCCTTCAAGACCCAAATAGAGATATTTAAATGGATGCATATGCCCCGGTATATTGCTGTATACCGCTGTAAAAACTTCGAGGAGCAGAAGGAAGACATTGGCGACCATCGCGTAAGTAACGATCTTGCCTATAGCCTGAATAGGCTCCTTGCCAGGATCGAACTTAGTGAACTTCCGTACTATCAAGGCGAGGATAATAAGGAGCGCAGGGCCTCCTGCGAATGCCGACGCAAGGAATCTGGCCGCCATTACAGCGCTCAGCCAGAAATGCCTGCCCGGAAGTCCTGCATACAAAAACGCCGTAACGGTATGGATACTGACCGCCCAAGGTATCGAGAGGTATATCAGCGGCTTCACCCATGGAGCAGGGCTCACACCCTTTTTATCGGCATGCAGCGTTGCCCAGCCTATGATTATGTTGAGAACTAAATAACCGCCGAGAACAACGCTGTCCCAGAACATGATCGAGTTCGGCGTCGGATGCAGCATAACGTTCATGATTCTCATCGGCTGCCCCATATCCACGAATATAAACAATATGCACATCGTGACCGCGGAAACTGCCAAAAACTCGCCCAGTATAACTATCTTTCCGAATTTTTTGAAGTCATGGAGATAATAGGGGATGACGAGCATAACCGCCGAAGCCGCTACGCCGACTAAAAAGGTAAACTGCCCTATATACAATCCCCAGGAGACATCCCTGCTTAGTCCTGTAATCCCCAGACCCAGTTTAAACTGTTGAAGATATGTGATAAAGCCTATGCCGATAACGGCAAACAGGAAGAACACCCATGTCCAGTATCTTTTAGTGCCGACTAACGCCTTCTCAAGCATTTCTGTCACCTCCCGGTATGTCTAATATGTAATAAACGCTTGGACGTGTTCCGAGCTCGGACTTACGCCTGATCGTATAATTATCGGCAAGGACTTTTCTGACCTCGGAATTGAGGTCGGTAATATCCCCGAAGATCAACGCGCCGTTCGACGACTCTACGCACGCCGGCATAAGGCCTTTTGCGAGCCTTTCCTCGCAGAATGTGCACTTTTCCACCACGCCGATCATCCTCGTCGGATATTCTGCGTTCGGCTCCTTTACGAACGGTCTCGGATCCCGGTAATTGAAGCTCCTTGCGCCGAACGGACATGCCGCCATGCAGTATCTGCATCCTATACAACGATGGAGGTCTTGCATTGTGATGCCGTCTTTTCTCTTGAAGGTCGCCTTTGTCGGGCACACCCTTACGCATGGAGGATTTTCGCAGTGGTTACAGAGAAGAACAAACTGTTTATGTTTCATCTCCTGCGGCATATATTCGCTCTCCTGTCCCGGAAAGGCATGCTCAAAAGAATCGGACCATATCCATTTGACCTCGTCCTTGGGATTGCCTAAATCAGGCACATTGTGGACGCGGTGACAGGCATCGATTACCTTTTTATAATCCTCCGCCGTTTTAAATTTCCTGATATCGACGACCATCGCCCACTGCTTAGCATGGAGGAGTTCCTTTGTCTGCAGGAACTGGGATGCCTCAAGAATATCTCCTGGCCTGCTCAGCACCCATCCCGCGCCTATTCCAACGGTTGAAAGTCCGGCTAATTTTAAAAAGTCTCTTCTATCCATACTCATGACCTCTTCTCCTTTGGCTCGATATGACAGGTCCAGCAGTAGGGTTTTACTGCCGCATAAGTGTGGCACTTGTCGCAGAATTCTTTTTTGTTCGAATGGCAGTTCATGCATGTATTCTGGAGGCTTATCGCAAAAAGTTTTCCCTCGGAATTCACATAAGTCCTTTTGCCTTCGCGAATTGCCGCATCCCTCCAGTCATTCAACATCTGCATATGCTCAGCCTTCATGAATTCCTTGGGCTCTACGCATTTTTTCTCGGCCAATTGCTGTATAACCGGAGTATCCAGCTTAGGCTCCGGCTTGGCGCTCACCTTCCCGATGTTATTGTAAAACGGGAATGCGGCAAAGAGCAGAAAAACTATAATCCCTATTAAAATCTTACCGCCGTTATACATTATTCAGCGCCCTCCTTTCCCGGAAGTGTTTCACCGCGCAGGTCGGCTGTCCTCTCCTTTTCACCCTCCATGACGAGGGCATTGCCGACGAGTTCCGAGATTCCGGCTACACCCACGCCGGGAACCCAGTAGTCCATGGAGGCCGAAAGGGTAGCCCTGTCGATAGCGCAGACATTCGCGAGCATGTTCACTCCGTGCTGCTCATGGACATACTTTACGGCATTTGCCCTCGGCAGCCCCCCCCTCATTCTCAGCTCCATATTCTCAGAGGCGTTCAATCCGGTGCCGCTTCCGCAGCAGAAGGTCTTTTCCCTGATCGTGTTTTCAGGCATTTCGTAAAAGTGGTTGCAGACGTTCTTTATGATATACCGCGGCTCCTCGAACATTCCCATACCCCTTGCGGTATTGCATGAGTCGTGGAAAGTGACCTTGAGATGATCGTTCCTGCTCTTATCGAGCTTAAGCTTGCCGTGTTTGATCAAGTCGGCTGTGAATTCCGATATATGGGTCATCTTTGCCGATTTCGCATTATCGAACACCGTTCCTGTTATCGGAGATTTGGGCACTTCGAGGAAGTCCGCCGGGCCGTTCCATGTATCCATATACTGGTGCAGCACCCTCCACATATGGCCGCATTCTCCGCCGAGTACCCACTTTACGCCAAGTCTTTTGGCCTCGGCGTAAATCTTGGAGTTCAGCCTCTTTGCCATCTCGTTGGATGAGAAGAATCCGAAGTTGCCTCCCTCCGACGCGTAAGTGCTCCATGTATAATCGAGACCCAATTCATGGAAGAGCATGAGGTATCCCATGGCAGTATAAATACCCGGCATGGCGAACAGGTCGCCCGAAGGCGTAACAAACAGAATTTCAGCGCCCTTCCTGTTGAACGTAGGATTTATCCTTATGCCTGTTATGGTCTCTATGTCGTCGAGCATCATCTCGATATTGCTTTTAATGGTATGCGGCTCAAGGCCGAGGTGATTGCCCTTCATATAGCAGTTGGCCACCGGCCCGCCTATCCATCCTAACTGTAATCCGAGCAGGTTGGTGAGTTCCCTGCCTATCATGGTTATTTCAGCCTGGTCAATGCCGTAAGGACAGAACACGGAGCAGCGGCGGCATTCGGTACACTGATAATAGTAATACCATATTTCTTTCAATACGTCCTCTGTCAGTTCCCTTGCGCCGGCTGTCTTGCCGAGTATCTTTCCGGAGGCGGTAAAATATTTTCTGTAAATAGACCTTAAAAGCTCTGCCCTTAATACAGGCATGTTCTTGGGATCGCCTGTTCCAAGATAAAAATGGCATTTATCGGCGCAGGCTCCGCAGCGCACGCATATGTCCATAAAGACATGGAATGAACGGTATTTCTGCAGCCTCTCTTTTATGCCGTTTAAAACGGTCTCTTTCCAGCCTTCCGGGAGATTCCAGTTCTCGTCCTGCGGCCTCCATTCATGTATGTTGGGGAAGCCTACGGTTTCAAGTTCCTTTGCCTTTGCCGGATGGCAAAACATATGCTCCCTTATTTCTACGGGAGTATCCATCCATCCGGTTTTGGGATTCTTGAAGTCTATTTGAATCAGATCTTTTGGTTTTGCGGTAAACTTTGCCATACTTACTCCTTTTCTACCGGTATTTCAGCCATTTTCATCTTATCCCTGAAGTCTTCCTCGTATTCCTCGTAGGTATGCACCTTGACCGGATAATTCCAAGGGTTAACGTGCCTGAACTCGCGGCTGTTTGCGACCATATTTCGCGTCGGGCTGAGGAAGACGCCGCCCATATGCACCAGCTTGCTGAACGGGAAATAAGCGAAAAGCGCGCTCACAAGGAGCAAATGGACATAGAATATAGCGCCGACGCCCTTTGGAATAACAGGGCTGAAGCTAACCAATCCCATAGTAAGCTCTTTGACCCCTACGATATCCGTCTTTAAAAAATACCTCATTATGATGCCGGTGGCCGCAATGCACATGATCAAAAAGAGCGGGAAATAGTCAGCGGCAAGAGAGATATACCTGACCTGAGGAACGTAAATCCTTCTTAAAAATAAAAACGCAACTGCAGCCAAAAGCACTACGCCTGTGGCAAAAAGCCTCGGTATCCCTATCTGCAAAAAGCCGTCGAATGCCTCCAATATAAACAGATACGCCGGCGCCGGCTCCGCAAAAAGGCGTATATGCCTGAGCAGAACTATCAAAAACGAGTAATGAAATGCTATACCGCCGAGCCAGAGCCACTTGTCGGAACCGTAAACAAGTTTACTGCTGTCCCTCAGTTCGCCTTTAATATTTCTGAAAAGCGATCTGAATGTAAGCACTTCGAGGGCCATCCTGCCGATTACGTGTAATGTGCTTGACGGGTTTTCGAGTTTATTCTGTTTAATCCAAGAAAACGATTTCTGCTGCCCGCAGGTTGTGGGGATGCAGAACGGCACGGGTGATTTTGCCCATTTCAAGACCCTGTAAATCATGCCGAAGATAAAAATAAACAGGGCCGCATACGGGATAACCACGCCGAAGAGGAAATGCAAGTTCGCCGCTGTGCCTGCAACGGCAAGCAGAACAAGCGCGATTACTGCAAAAAATGGAAACAAGATTTTCATCTACTCACCTCTTTCTGATTTATTGCCTTCCAATACTAAATCCTTAAGGTCAATGTCGCGATACCGCGCCTCAAATATGAGGTTTGCCCTTTCTACCAGTTTTACGGTCATATTCCTGAGTTCGTTGGCCTTGAGATCATAAATCTTTTCCCTGCACTTCATGTATATATCGAAAGCCGTCAGCGCAAGGGCGTCCACCCTGCGCTCGAATGCGATCAGTTCGCCCGGAAAATCACCCGCATTGCTTTCGCCTGACATTTCTTCCCTCACTGCATCCTTAAGTTTAAAAACAAAGGCGAGGGACTGCGAAGGCGTGAAATCCTGAACTGCCCTTATCCTGACGATGTCGTCGAGGTATTTTGAAATCGTGTCCGGATCGTCGGCGTTGAGAAGCGAATTAAGAAGTGAATCCATTCCGCTGTAAATAGTGCTGCCTACGGGATTAGCGAACCGGTCTTTTTGCTTTTTGAGGAAATCGGCTGTCTCGGCGGGATACGTATCGAGTATTGCATCGAACCACTTTTTCAGAATAGCCGGCTTCTTTTCCGACAAGAGTTTATTAAAACTCATTTCCTGTATAGCACACCTCCCCGTTGAAATGGCCTGTTGAAATGGATTGTATCTTTGTCGTACGTCTGTCTGAGCCGGTTAAAGGACCTGTGCCCCGTTTTTAAGGGGCAACCGGTCCCAACCATTTAACTTTTAAAACTATACGCATCCTGTCGGCTTAGGAAGCCCTGCGTACCTACATGCCTGCTTTGCAGGTCCATCCGGAAAAAGCTCGTAAAGATATTTGGTATTGCCCTTCTCCGGGC
Organism: Nitrospirota bacterium; assembly: GCA_021792185.1. Taxonomy (GTDB): domain Bacteria; phylum Nitrospirota; class Thermodesulfovibrionia; order Thermodesulfovibrionales; family Dissulfurispiraceae; genus GWB2-47-37. The sequence goes on from JAJYVD010000003.1 coordinate 47,078, forward strand.
CCATAACCTTGGCGATTTCCTTTACAAGTATCTTTATCATCGGAGCAATCTGATACTTTGCATAATATTCCCTCAGGAAGTTGATAACCTCCCAGTGAGCATCTGTAAGTTCCATGCCATCGCCCTTTGCCATCTGGATACCGACATCCTTTACCCAGTCGTCAAGGTTTACAAGATAACCGTCCTCGTCCACCTCGATCTGCTTGCCCTGAAAATCAATAGTTGCCATTTTGCTACCTCCTTTCTCTGTTTTAATTTTTGTTTTTAGTTCTGATGATTATACTATCATTAACAGCCTTTATTCAAGAAAAGCGCTTAAGAAAATAATATAGAGCGGCATGTCCGGTCAAATAAAATAATATTATATAAACATTTGCTATTTTTATTTGCCGGGTTCATTAACTTTCTTGTTTCTTATATCTTCAACTATACCCGCAACCTTTTTTTTCAACAGTTCGCCGTTATGATAAAAATCAATCTCGCTCTCATCTCCCGACAGCCCTTTGACATTTTCCAAAAGATGTTCCTCTCCGAGAATTCCGGCGACCCATGCGGCATAACCCCTCACAGCCGGATTTTTGTCGTCGAACATCCGCCGCATATCTCTTGCGATAAACGATACAAGGTCAGGTCTCACCTCCGCTATCCGTCCCATAGCCCAAAGTATGCCGGGCCTGAACATTTCCTCTTCGCGAAGCGACCATAAAATCGGAGCTATATCGGCAAACTCATCGGGATTGTTTCTGATGATTTCACCTATCAGCTCTGCCGCGCTCCATCCTATACCGCCTGATTCTTCGCCCATGGACCACAGCAGCCTGCGGACAGCGTCCCGCACAGTCTCGCTCTTACCCCCCTCGGTTAACGCCCCTGCCACAATGCCTATGGCCTCGATAGCTCTCCAACTAACGACATCCTCTTTATCGTATGCCGATGAAATAAGCTTCCTGATAATACCTTTATCAGCCAGTGACTCGTTAACAATGTCGCCGTACAATCCCTGTTCAAGCAGCACTCTCAACGCCTTTTTCGATATATGCCCTCTCTTTGCGTCAACGGTTTTTGAAACCGATTTTTGACTATTATCACCTATCTCTTCTTTCATGACGTCTTTGGATATCTTCACGAATATCAGCTTACCGCCGCTTTGGCCGGTGCTTTTGGAGTAGAGCCGTGAATGCGTCCTCAAGTCATAATCCATATCATTGGTGAGATAAGCTTCATCGGAGTTCATCTCATCTAATTTCCAGTCTCCTTTTGCAAGGGCGAGGGCATCCATATACGCCTCTCCCATGTTGTGTCCCGTGGGATCGCAGACATAAACAGCCCCGCACGCGCACCTGCCGGCGATTATCTCTCCGAAATCGGTTTTCGTCTTTTCCGGCGCTGTTATACTCTTTCCGCAAAACGGGCATTCCGGCGTATATTTGTTCATCTTTTCTCCTTAAACTCCTCTGCCTTTTTAATAAACCCCGCTGCCCATTCCGGGGCGCCGAGGGCGTGTATGTGAGTATACGTTGCAAGAGTATTCTTATAACAGATGCCGTCGGCCTTATCTTTTATCCCCTGCCCTCTTTTCATGCCGAACGCCATATATATGCCGGTCTTTTCACGCACCTCGACCAATGCCGAGTAATGAAACTCATGTCCGTGCAGCACTGTTCCAACCGGATAAAAGGGATTGTCTTTCTTGACCTCGACAATCGTATAACCGTGAGCCTGCGGTTTTTCCTTCATCTCAAAGACAAGGGGGAATATGCCGACCATCGGATAAGCTTTTCCTCCGACTGTGATAGAATCGCCTAAGAACATGAGCCCGCCGCATTCCGCGTATACGGGGAGGCCGCTTTCAACCGCTTTACGCACCGATTCCCTGAAACCGGCATTTTCCGCCAGTTTTATTGCGTTCGTTTCCGGAAAACCGCCGCCTATATACAATCCGTCTACATCGGGAAGCCGCTCCCCTTCGACGGCATTTATTTCGACAAGCTCTGCTCCATTACGCTCTAATTCCTCGAGGTTCTCGGGATAATAAAACTGAAATGCCGAATCCCTTATGACGCCGATCTTAACCACAGGCGATAGGCTATGGGCAATAGGCGATAAAAAATTTATCTCCGCTCTTTCAGCTTTTTCCTCTTGCCTATAGCCTATCACCTCATGCCTATTATTTAACGGCTCTGCTGACCGCGCAATATCGAAAATCGCATCGAGATCGAGATATTTTTTTGCTATATCTTCCACAGTTACGATGGCCTTTACAGTATCCGGATGCTCTTGATAAGGCGTAAGCCCCATGTGCCGCTCCGGCATTTCCCCGGACTTCAATCTCGGTATTGAGCCGAGCACGGGCAACGAACAATATCTTTCGATCGACTGCCTTACAACCGATTCGTGCCTGCTTCCGGAAACCTGATTCAGCACAACGCCCTTTATATTCACATCCCTGTCAAGGTTAGCGCATCCAAGCACCACAGCGGCGGCAGTCCTCGTCATCTTAGTGCAGTCAACGATCAATATTACGGGCGAATGCAAAAACTTTGCGAGCTCCGCAGTGCTGTATGAGCCTTCGACATCCATCCCGTCATAAAGCCCCCTATTGCCTTCTATGACCGCAATATCGCCTGTAAAATGCATTGCGAAGGATTCCATTATCTTTTGCCTCGAGAGAAAGAACGGATCGAGGTTGTAACATGGATTCTTCGCGGCCGCAGACAGCCATCCTGCATCGATATAATCAGGCCCTTTTTTAAATGGAATTACCTTCAAGCCTTTTGATCTAAGCGCAGCTATCAGACCGAGCGAAAGCGTCGTTTTCCCGCTTCCGCCCCTTACGCCTGCAATAACAAGACGTGGATAATTATTCATAAGTTTTTTATTATAACTTAAACAGGATGCTTATTCAGAGGGCAAACAAAATATTCAATCAACATTCAAACTTCCTTCTTCAAACGCTCGAATGTTTCTATCAACATCCGAGTTTTTTGGTTGAGAAGTTGTTTATCCTTAATATGTTCAAGACCTTCTAATGTTTCATTTATGCCCTGCATTTTTATTTTTAATACCGAGAACTTATCCCTGAGAGAACTTACCATTCTATTGCAGCCATCCGATAAATCTTTGAAATCATCTTTATTATGCATACTCAGTGAGACATTAAATGAAATATCTCCGTCTGCGATATTATCGATATCCTTCTTCAAGTCATACAACATCCGGTCGGTCTTCTTTATTATATGCCTGAAAAAGATTAAAAGCGCTGTCACAACAAGGGTTACAACCGGAATAGTCGAATATATGAGATATTGCCCGATAATATCGCCGACTGTATCTACAGGGATATGCATCCTCCATCTCAGAGATTCGATCTCCTTATAAGAAAAAAAGTTGAAAATGCCGAGATTTACAAGCAAACCTATGGCGCATATCAAGATAATCCACAATACAAATCCTCTCTGATAACTTTTGTGGGTTATGTACTGTCTCCGCTTGCTTTGCACTTCATGCCCTCCATGCTTAATCATATATCATGGCACTCGAAACAGAGCTTGCTTCTATCATTGTTCATTACAAGTTTTTTCGGTATTTTTGAATACAGGTCATGACATGTCCCGCATCCGATTCTTCCGTTAAAGAACCTTATCCTCCTGTCAACCATCGAAATAGGTTTCAACTTTTTACCTTTCATCCTGCTGCTATTGTAATCGACACTTATGGGATGGGAATAACTCTCATGTCTCCATATGCCGGGACCTAACCTATGCTCGACATTGCTCCCCTGTATTCCATCGTGACAGCCGATGCATTCCATGGATACCGGATCGATGGTTCTTGACTTATCCGTGATCTTGTATTTTTTGCCCGAATGCGCCGCAACTACAGTGTCTATATGGCCTTCCGGCTTAACCATATGGCATGAAATGCAGAAAGCCCTTCCTATCTTTGATCTTCTGAGAAAATATGTCTTCTCCCCGGATGTTAAAAATCTCTCCCTGTGGATATTATGGCAGGTATTGCATGTAATCATCCCGCTGTGAAGCGGAAGGTCCTGTGGAATCCTGGTTGAAACGGGGTAAATATCAGAAGGATGGGATGACATGCTTGTTATGTCCGAATGGCATTTTTTGCATAACAGAGTAATCGGAGCCGTCAAGGATTTGGGATTCTTGTTGTAATCGGCATGGCAGTTTGCACACTCATTTTCCGGGAAAGAATGAATGGATTGAACAGCAGCATGCCCAATGATAATGAATATCATAGATACAAATACCAAAATTAAAAATACCTTCATAATTTAATCTCGGAAAGGAGCTTGTTGAGATCCCCTGCCTTTTTCACAATATTTCGCCTTTTATCTTCTGCAGCCTCAATATCGCCATTTTGAAGAAATTCGTACATCTCAACCGAATCCCTGTGCATCTCATGGATCGACTCTCTGATAACGGAATATCTTCCCTTATACTTTGTTGCTGCATTTTGCAGTGCATCAGCGAGTGGGTGAACTAAGTCATCCTCTCTAAACCTCACCGCATCTTCAAAATCACCCTCAGACATCTGCCCCATGAGTCTCTTCATCCTTACAAGCGGACCGACAATCCGATGAGTGTGCAGGATGACAATCGCAGTTATTCCCACAGTTGCGATAAGTGCAAATAAGGTATAAATATACAGGCTATTCCTTACGATTATCGCCTTGAATTGGGGAAGCGTGAATATCTTCAGGGCATAGGTTTCTCCAAGTTCGCGGTCTGTATAGTAATAGAAAAATGTAACGCTCGATAAGGCTACGAATGCCAAGATCAATATAATCGCTATGATCAGTTTTGTTCTTAATGACGTGTTCACAATATTTAAAGGCTTCATTCTTAATCTCGTTATTCGGTATGTTAACAAAAAAGTTCTGCCTTAATTATACCGAATTTTGTTTCTGTTTGTTACAACAATAAAGATTCATAAAAAAACAAAAAGGGCAGTCCATCCCCTCCGGAGGGAACCTGCCCTTTAAAAAATAAAAAAATGCGCTGATATATTTATTTCGGGGGAATCTCTACGAAGCTGCCGCCGAAGTATGTGTAAATGAGCTTGCCTTCATCCACCAGATCCTTAAGCGCGGCCTTTACGTCGTCCCTCGTAATGTTCAAATCGGCTGAAATAGTCTTTTGGATATCGCTCGATTTCAACTTCTTTTTGCCCGTGGACTTTTCTACCAACTCGTAAATTTTCTGTGCTACCTCTGCCTTTTCCATACTCGCACCTCGCTCGTTTAGGCTGAAGTTTAAGGCTAAGGAGGTTTAATCTCCTCAGCCTTAAACCTTAAACCCGATTATTGTTTTACCACTTAAATGTTGCCGCTGTCCTGAACGTCTCCCTCGCGACCACAAAGTCGTCGATGTGCTGGAAGGTAAACGGCAGTCCTGTAATCTTAAAGAATTTCTCCCAGCCTATCCTCTCTATCCACTCGCCTACCCTTTCGTGTTTCTCTGCGCCGGCTATGTAGGCATCAAGTATTTTTTTCACTGCCGCGGTAACTTCAGGCCACCTCGGAGGATTATTCTTGATGAAAGGAATCGCAAGCTTGGAAAATTTAGGATTGCTCCTGAGGTTGCCGACCTTGCCGCCCACAACGATAGCCACGCCGTCGTATTCAGGGTCATGGATTTCTATCGGAGGACATACTGTGAAACAGTTTCCGCAGTACATACACTTGTCGGCGTTGATCTTTACGCTCTTTTTCGAAGGCTCCGGGCTGATCGCGCCTGTAGGGCATGCGGCTATTGTAGACGGAATCTCGCACATATTCTTGACCTTATCATGGTCTATGGTAGGGACCTTTCTGTGAATCGCCACAACAGCGATATCCGAACAGTGAACCGCGCCGCACATATTCACGCAGCACGCGACTGCCAGTCTGACCTTGTTGGGAGTCTCTTTAGTTGTGAAATAGTCGGCAAATTCGTCCATTAACACCTTAACAATACCCGATGCATCGGACGCTGCGGAATGACAATGAATCCATCCCTGTGTATGGACGATATTGCTTATTCTCGGGCCTATGCCGCCCATCATATATTTTTTAGAATTCAGCTCTTTCTGGAGCGGCTCGAGATTTTTCTCATCGGAGACGAGGAATTCCACGTTGTTCCTTGTAGTGAATCTGATATAGCCTCCGCAGTATTTCTCCGCCATAGCGGCATAGTCTCTGATGGTGTCGGTGCTGAGGAGCCTCGGCGAGGCAACCCTTACGGACCATAGCTTATCGCCGCTGTTTGCCGTGTGAACCATTACGCCGCCGCTTAAGACTTCGTGGTGCTTCCAGTCGCCGTAGTTCTTCTGAATTACCGGCGGCAAAAACTCCTTGAAGTGAGGCGGTCCTATATCCGTTCTTCTCTGAGGTGCTGCCATTTTTTTCCTCCTTAACTATAATATATTTAATTTCCTGATTTTTTATTTCTGCAAGTCGGCTTCAGTCCAGAAGAAGAACGGGTCTCTTCTCGGCTCTTTTACTTGCTGCGGAACAGGGTCTATCCCGATGAACTCGAGGAACTCCCTCATGCCTTTTCTTATCACAAGCTCGCCGATCCTCTCCCTGTTCTTTCCGTGCTCGTCCCAGAACTCCCACATCTTTCTGATGAGGTCTTTAAGCTCGTCATACGGCTCTTCGAGCTTCATGAACGGAACGATGACCCATGAAAGGGTCGCGCCGATAACGAACGGCGCCTTGCTGCCCATGAGGATTGTCGCTCCCTTTTCTCCGGTGGGCTTCAGTGCCTTTGTCATCTTTGCTATACAGTGCATGCAGCGCACGCAGTTATCATCGTCTATCTTCAGTTCCTTGCCGTCATAGCTCATGCACTTGCTCGGGCATTTGTTGACTATCTCTTCCTGAATCTTCATGCCCTTCTTCGCATAATTTGCCACCTCGCCCTGATCTACCGCTATCTTGCCTTTCCATGTTCCGATAATGGAAAGGTCCGCGCGGGCGATGGACGCTATACAGTCGACAGCGCATCCCGCCGTCTTGATTTTGAATTTATAAGGAAATGCAGGCCTATGCATTTCATCCTGAAACTCCTGCGTCACGCTGTAGGTGATTCCAAGCGTATCTATATTAGACCACTCGCACCTTGCAGGGCCTACGCAGCAGCTCGGCGTCCTCAATGCGGAGCCCGAGCCTCCCAAGTCCCAGCCGCGTGATGAAAACTCTGCAAAAATCGGCTCTAAGTTTTCGGTATTTGTTCCGAGGAGAACCAGGTCTCCGGTAGAGCCGTGCAGATTTGTAAGACCGCTTCCATACTTGTCCCATATGTCGCACATCTCTTTTAAAAACTTCGATGTGTAGAAAAATCCGGAAGTACAGTTGATTCTGACGGTATGGAAGTTTGCGACATCGGGGAACTGATCCGCAAGAGACGAATACCTTCCGATAACACCCGAACCGTAACCTCTCACGCCGACGATACCGCCGTGCTTCCAGTAACCGCGTTTGTCCCTGTAGGACTTTTCGAGCTGGCCGAGTTCATCGGCCGCCATGTCGCTTCTTGCCGCCGCCTTCTTGATCTCCGTAACAAAGCTCGGAAACGGACCCTTCTCGAGTTCGTCGAGCAGCGGAGTCTCATACTTCTTTGGCATACAATCCTCCTCTTTTTATTTTGATTTTAAGGCATTGAAAATATAAATAAGGTTATAAAACCTAATATACAAGCACGGAAATCGTCAAATAAAAAAAACTTATCGCTATATTAATGCCATTTTAACTTGACCCTTTCGATGCCTCATGCGTAAAATGAAAGGCATTATGAAGATAAAGCAGATCGAACTTATCGGATTCAAGTCCTTTGCGGACAAAAGCTTATTTCCCCTCCATAACGGAATTACCTGCATCGTAGGCCCCAACGGATGCGGCAAGAGCAATGTCGTTGACGCATTCAGGTGGGTGCTGGGCGAGCAGAGCGCGAAGAGCCTGCGCGGAGAAAAAATGGAGGAGGTCATATTCCAGGGATCGTCCACCAAAAAACAGAAAGGCATGGCCGAAGTAACGCTTGTGGTCTCGCAGTCCGGCAAGCCTTCAGCCGGAAACGGCTCAGGGAACGGAAGCGAATCGGGCGAAGACGCCGCAGACGAGATGACGGTATCCCGCAGACTGTACCGCTCCGGAGAAAGCGAATATTTAATGAACAGGCGGCAGTGCCGGCTCAGGGACATAAAGGACGTATTCCTCGACACGGGCCTCGACGTCAAGAGCTATTCCATACTGGATCAGGGCAGGATAGGAGAGATCATCAATACAAAGCCGCATGAAAGACGGTTCCTTATAGAAGAGATCGCAGGCGTCATGAAATACAAGGTAAGAAAGGCGGAGGCCCTGTCCAAACTCGAATCTTCAAAGCAGAACCTGCAACGCATAAACGATATAGTATACGAGGTCAAACGCCAGATAAACAGCCTCGACAGGCAGGTAAAAAAGGCGGAGAGATATAAAAGGCTTATCGAAGAATTGAAGGCGATCGAGCTTAGAATCGCGAAAAAAGAATATACGTCGTTGAACGGGGCATTGACCGCCCTTCTCTCGGAGATAGAAAAACTGAGGGAAACCGATTCCGCAAAAAGGGGCGAACTCTCGACGCTCGAAAACTTTATCGAAACAAAGAGGATCGAGATAGCCGAGAAAGAGAAGGCCCTTGCCGCACTTGAAGGCGCTCTCAATGAAAAAGAAAGGTCAATAGCGGATTCGGAAAAGCGCATAGCGGTATTAAAGGCCAACATAGAAAACAAGCGGCTCGATATAGAACGGCTTACAAACCTGCAAGAAGAGATTACGGCAAAAAAGGCCGAACTATCGGGAAAGGTTTCAGAACTCGGCGACGCGGAAAATGCCCTCCTGTCGAGCATAGAAAGCATATCCATAGAGCTTGACGAAAAGAAGGAGCGGTCATCCGGGATCGAGGCGGCCATCGGAGAAAAGGAATCGGCCATAGAAGAAATGAGAAAGGAGCTTTTTAAGGCATCCGAGGACCTAAGCAATAGAAAAAATGAGCTCGCCAAACTCCAGTCGGCCATTGAAAACCTTATTTACAGGGAATCGGTTGCGGTACAAGACAGCGAAACCATCAAGGACAATATCGTCGAACTGCAAGCGGCTGTGAAGGAAGCTGAGGAAGCTCTAAAAACTAAAAACGAAGCGCTGCTGGGGCTTCAAGCCGAAAAAGAGGCCATGAACTCCGAGATAGCGCGTCTCACGGACGGGATCGAAGACAAAAAGACGCTCCTTGCCAAGGAACGTGAAGACCTCGCCTCAAACACATCGAGACTCGGTTCATTGAAAGAACTGATTATAGACAAATCACTTGCCGACTTCCTGACGGAAGGGCAGCAGACGACTGTGCTGTCGGATATTATCGCAGCCGACAAGGACTTTGAAGCGGCAATCGAAGCGATCCTTTCGGATAAAATCAATTCCCTGATCTTCAATAACCTCGACGACGTGATGTCGGTTGTAAAGATCATCAAAGAAAAGCATCTCGGCAGGACATCCATTCTTTATAAGGGATTTAATGTTCTGCATCCGGCGTCCGGCGGGGAAGAGCCCGGCGCTATAACCCATGAGGCAGTCATAGGACCGGCCTCAAACTTCATAACATCTGAAAACAGCGACGCAAAAAAAGCGGCGCATGCCGCGCTCGAAAACACTTATATAGTAAAAGACATTCAGGCCGCGTTCGGGGTCTTGAACTCCGGACTCCCGGCTAAAAACTCCGAACTTATCATGGTTACGCTCGACGGAGAGGTTGTAAACAGCCGCGGCTGGATATTCGCGGGTCATGGGAAGGACATCCTGAAAAGGAAAAGGGAAATAAAGGAGCTTCAAAATGCGATAGACGAACAGCAGTTGAAAATAAGGGATTTCGAGGACGATCTCAACTCCCTGATTGATGCATTGGCTGCGAAAAAGGAATCTCTAAAAAACGCGGAAGACGCGGTTATCGCCGTTGAAAAGGAGATGTCCCTCTCCGCTCATTCCCTCCAGAACCACCGTGAGGAACTCGAAAGAAAAACGAGGAAGCTTTCGTTCCTCGACACCGAACTATCCGCAATCTCGCAGGAAATGGAATCGACTAAAGATATGGTCCAAACAAAGACCGAAGATATCGGGACTGCCGAAAAAGATAGAACAGCGATAGATGACGAAATAGCCTCTATGCAGCAATCCCTCTCGTTAAAAAGGGAAGAATACGAAGAGGCGCGCTCTCAGCTTACGGACATGAAGCTTTCTTTGGCTTCGTACCGGGAAAAAACTGATGCCATCAGGAAAGAAAGGGATAACATTAACGATGCCTTCGCAGAACTCGAAGGCAGAAAAGAACAGGCAGTGCAGGAGATTCAGGATGCGGAACAAAAGATAAAAGAATCGGGATATGAACTCCATGATTTGGAGGAAGGAATCAAGATTATAATAGTAGAGGCAGATCGAATAAAAACCGAGAAAGCCGGGTTAAAAGAAACCATCTCCTCCGAACAACAGGAATTAATTGCAAAGGACGCCTCCCTTAAGGCAATCCGCTCCGAAATAGATTCCGTTTCGCAGCAGCTCGCAGATGCCAATACAAAGGCAGTAGAAAACAGGCTGAGAATAGAGAACATAGAAGTCTCCATATCTCAGAAATACGGCCTCGAAATAAAGACCGAGGCGGTAGAGATTGAAGGCTTCGATCCGGAAGATGACGTAAACAAAGTGAACGAACTCAACACCAAGATACGCGAGCTCGGACCGGTAAACCTCGGCACGATCGAGGAATACGAAGAACTCAAAACACGCTATGACTTCCTTACAAAACAGCAGCAGGACCTCACGATGTCCATAGCAGAACTCGAAGAGGCCATAAGCAGGATAAACTCAACGACGAGGAGAAAACTCCGCGAGGCGTATGACGCGCTCAGGACAAAATTCTCGGAGGTCTTTACCGTCCTTTTCGGAGGAGGAAAGGCGGACATAATCCTCACGGATGAAGATAATATCCTCGACGCCGGCCTCGATATAATCGCCCAGCCGCCGGGCAAAAAACTCCAGAACATCAACCTGCTTTCGGGCGGCGAAAAAGCGCTCACATCCCTTGCGCTTTTATTTGCAGGATTTTTGATAAAACCGAGCCCTTTGTGCATCCTCGACGAGGCGGATGCGCCTCTCGACGAATCAAACACCGTAAGATTCGCGCAGATGATAAAAGACCTATCGAAGGAAACTCAGTTCATCGTTATTACCCACAACAGGACAACAATGGAAGTTGCGGATTACCTGTACGGCATCACGATGGAAGAGCCGGGGGTATCGAAGGCAATATCGCTTCAATTCACCGAAGTCGGCAATATCGGATAACTCGTCTATAAAATAAAGATTTACAATTAGCCGGCTTTACCTTTATACTATAAGCAGCTTTTTAAAGTTAGGAATCCCCGCAGACTTTAGAAGAAGCTCCGGGGATTTTTTTATTCCATCAAAAAAACAAGAACAGGAGACGAATTATGGGCAAAAAAATCTATGTAGGCAACCTCTCATTTACGGCAACAACGGATGACATCAAGGAACTATTCTCAAAACACGGGGAAGTAGAAACAGTCAACTTAATAACGGACGCTCACACGGGGCGCGCTAAAGGTTTCGGCTTTGTCGAGATGGCAACAGAGGATGACGCCAAGAAGGCGATAGAATCCCTTAACGGCTCTATATTTATGGAAAGGACGCTTTCCGTTGCCGAGGCAAAACCGCAACAGCCCAGAGAAAGGCACGGTTTTGAAAGGAAAAGAGGCGGAGGCGGTTTCGGCGGAGGCAGGGGTCCCGGAAGAGGAAGGAGATAATTTATCTTGGATATAAAGGTTCACGGCAATGATATTGAAGGTGCATTGAGGGCGCTTAAGCGTCAATTGCAAAAGGACGGGCTTTTCAGAGAAATCAAGAAAAGGAGCTTCTATGAAAAGCCTTCCGAGAAAGAGAAACGGAAACAAAGAGACGCAAGAAAGAAAAGGATGAAGGCCCTAAGATTCAGGTAATCATGTTTTAGTATAATCTCATCATATGAAAAATTCCCCGCTTCCCGGCATTCAAATCTCCACGGACAAGGAAGACCTCATATGCTACAGCTTCGACGCGTCCATTGCGGATGCGGCCGTTCCCTATGCTGTTGCATGGCCTAAAAATACGGATGAAGTCGTAAAGATAATCAAATATGCCGATGAAAACAACCTTTCTATAATACCGCGGGGCGCGGGAACAGGTATGTCAGGGGCCTCGGTTCCTTCCGGGGACCGGTGTATTGTCCTCAGTTTCGAAAAGATGCGGAAAATGCTCGACGTGGACACAAAAAACATGACCGTAACCGTAGAGCCGGGCATCATAAACGGCAGGCTGCAGAAGGAGCTGGAATATTTAGGTTACTTCTACCCCCCTGACCCCGCAAGCCTCAATATCTGCACAATCGGCGGGAACCTGGCGACTAACGCGGGGGGGCCGAGGGCGCTGAAATACGGCGTTACAAGAGATTACGTGATGGGAATCGAAGCGGTTCTTCCAGACGGCAGCGTAATAAACACAGGCGGCAGGACATACAAAAAAGCCGTAGGCTATGACCTGAGAAACCTCCTGATAGGCTCCGAAGGAACTCTTGCCGTTGCGACAAGGATAAGACTAAGAATGCTGCCGCTTCCCGAAGATGTAATGACGCTTCTTGTCATCTTCGACAATCTCGAATCTTCGGGCATGGCGGTCTCAAAGATACTCTCATCCAAGATAATACCGAGAACCATGGAGTTCATGGACAGGCTTGCCATAGAGGCGATAGAAAATTACAAACCCACCGGGCTTCCGTCAGACGCGGAGGCATTGCTCCTTATCGAACTCGACGGCTACCACGCAACAATAAAAAAAGAGGCGGAGAGGGTAGTGGATATATGTAAAACCCTCGGCGGAGAGGCTGTAGTCGCCGAAGACGACATGGCACGGGACAGGTTATGGGAGGCGCGGAGGTCTATTTCTCCGGCACTTTATCACCTGAAGCCCGCAAAAATAAATGAAGACATCGTTGTGCCGAGGGATAAGATCCCTTTGGTATTGACTGATTTAAAAAGGCTTTCAGAGGGAAGCGGCATTATGATTATCAGCTTCGGACACGCCGGGGACGGAAATCTCCATGTAAACATAATGGTCGATAAAAATAATAAAGAGGAATACGCCAAAGGCATGGAGATTGTAAAAAAAATATTCGAGATCACCCTCAAACTCGGCGGCTCCATCTCCGGAGAACACGGCATAGGCATGACAAAGGCCCCTTATATCGGAATGGAGATAAAAGAGCGGGAACTCGGATTGATGAAAGGCATCAAGGGACTGTTCGACCCGAAGGGCATAATGAATCCGGGAAAGATATTCGGGTAATTTGAATATAAGCCGTTACAAGCGTTAAACTATAAACATGGAACTGAAAAAGCTTGCAACAGCCGAAAACACAAACAATAAAATCGATTACATTATAGAATCGCTTTCAGCATACCTTCAGGGCAAAGAGCATGCATTGAGGCTTTCGCTCACCGCCTTTTTTTCAAAAGGCCATCTCCTGATAGAAGACCTGCCCGGGCTCGGAAAAACCACATTAGCCGTCGGCATTGCCAGGGCTCTCGGATTGAGCTTCGGAAGAATACAATGCACAAGCGACCTGCTGCCCACGGATATTACGGGATTGTCCATTTATAACAAAAGCCTCGGAGAGTTCGAATTCCATCCCGGCCCTATTTTCAGCAATATCGTGCTCGTGGACGAGATAAACAGGGCTACGCCCAAAACGCAGAGTGCGCTGCTTGAGGCGATGGAAGAAGAACAGGTAACCGTGGAAGGCAAAACCTATAAACTGCCGCAGCCATTTTTTGTGATAGCCACGCAGAATCCCGCCGAGCACTTCGGCACCTTCCCCCTGCCCGAATCACAGCTCGACAGGTTCATAATGAAGATAAGCATAGGATACCCTTCGGGTGAATCCGAAAAAGAGATATTGAAAAGCGGAAGCAAAAGGGAAGAGTTATATGCGATGAAGCCAGTAATAACAGCCGCAGAAGCCTCCCTGATTCAGGAAGAGGTCAAAGACAATATTTATGTGTCGGATAAGGTGCTAAATTACGCCATGAAAATAATACAGGCCACAAGGAGCGGCAAATATCTGAATGCAGGGCTTTCGACGAGGGGAGCGCTGGCCATGACCTATACCGCAAAGACAAACGCGTATTTCCACGGAAGGGACTTCGTTATACCCGAGGACATAAAAGAGCTGGCTGAATATACCATTACCCACCGTGTAATGTTCAAGGAAGAATACGAAAACCTCAACAAAAAGGAGATAATAAAGTCATTAATAGAAACAATACCTGTTCCTGTCTAAACGAGGTCATTTAACTATCGTGTTTAAAAAGCAGTCCTTGCCTGTAATAAAGATAACAAATGCCGGGTGGTTATACATAGCGTTAACCCTCTTTTTGGGGTTTGCCGGGGTCAACACGTCAAACAACCTCATTTATCTCATAGTGTCCGCGCTGCTCGGTTTTATGGCCATCTCCGGCTTTTTCGGAAAAAGAAACCTCTCGAGGATCGATATAGATGCCGAAATTCCGCAGGAGATATTCGCAAATAAAGAATTTCCGCTGAAAATAAGCCTTAAAAACCTGAAGGGGTTTTTCCCGATCTTTCTGATGAGGGTGAAAATAAGGGGACAGTCCCTCTCTGAAAAAGGGACTGTCCCCTTATTTCGCGAGACATTGTTCCCGTTTGTCGATAAAAAAAGCTATTCGTCCGGATATATGGACATATCTTTCAAAAAAAGGGGCAGGCACGTCATAAAAGAGATATACATATGCTCGGTATTCCCCTTTAATTTTTTTGTGAGGTGCAGAAGACTCGGCGCTTCTTTTGATTTTATCGTGTTTCCCGAACCTAAAAAGTCGGCGCTTTTAAACATCCTTGAAAGGCAGCGGCTTTCAAAGGGTGAAATACAAATAGACAAGACCGGATACGAATCCGAAATGCTCTCCATAAGGGAATATATCCTGGGCGACCCTTTTAAATATATAAACTGGAAGGCCACGGCAAAAACAGGAGGTCTCAAGACAAAAGAGCTTTCGTCCCTCGCATATCAGCCGATCGTGATAGACTTTGAAAAGATAGACATAAAGAATATCGAAGAGAAAATCTCTTGCATCACATACATGATCCTGCAGCTCTTAAGGAAAAATATACCGGTAGGGATCAAGATAGGCGGCAGGTTTTATAAGCCCGACATATCCAATGCCCATAAGATTTCCATTCTGAACGAACTTGCCTTATACGGTATTGAAAAATATGACTCCGAATAACATCCTCTCCATAAAAATAGAAACCGCCGTAAAGATAACGGCCGCGCTCATAGGGCTGATAGGATTCCTCTCGGTCGCAAAATATATAAACGTTATTTATTCTTCCCTGTTCATGCTGCTGTTCCCGTTCTCTCTATATCTCGAATACAAAAAAGGCGCCCATCCGCAGCGTTGGCTTTTGAACCTTGCGGCGCTGGCAGTAATAATATTCTCCTTTTTAAGGCTCGATTCCAAAGACCTTGTGACCCCGACAGTGGAAGGGCTTTTGATGCTCATTTGCGTTAAATTCCTCGAAGAAAAAAAATTCCGCGACTACATGCAGATATACGCCATATCCCTGTTTCTCCTTGCCGGTTCCGCCCTGCTTTCTATAGACATAGCGTTTTCGGTATATTTTATGAGTCTTGTATTCCTGCTGCCGGCAGCCATAGTTTTACTTACATACTATTCTCAGGAGCCGGACCTCGAGCTTGCAAAAGGCACGGTCGTCAAAATAGTCTCAAAATCCCTGCTCATACCTCTCATAGCCATGCCGCTGACGCTGTTTTTTTTCATAACGCTGCCGAGAACAAGTCATCCCTTATTCGACTTTTTGAATAGGGGAGAAAAGGCAAAAACCGGCTTTACCGATAATGTGAAACTCGGCGGGATATCGGGCATTCAGGAAGACGCCACAGCAATATTCAGGGCTCACATGGACAAAGTTGACGACAGGCTCCTATACTGGCGCGGCATTGTCCTGGATTACTTTGACGGGGCATCATGGACACAATCCGGAGAAGGCTCTTCAGGGGAGTATCAATTAGGCATAACAGGCAGGAAAATAACGCAGACCTTATATCTCGAACCATATGAAAATATTTATATCTTTGCTCTGGACAAGCCTTATTCCATCGCGCTAAAGGATTTAAAAAAACACGGAGATCTCACCTTCACAACGCCAAAAACAATCGACAGGAGAATACGGTACGAAGCGGTATCCGTTATGTCAGACGCGATAACAGAAGAAAATATAAATAAAGAAAATTACTTGCAACTGCCTGAAAACATATCTCCGGAGATAGTGAAGCTATCAAAAGAAACGGCATCCAAAGCCGAATCCGAGACTCAAATACCGATTGCTATTTTGAATTTCTTAAGCAGAGGAAATTACAAATATTCCCTCCAAAACCTCCCGATAACAAAAACTCCCCTCGAAGACTTCCTATTCAAACATAAATACGGCAACTGCGAATATTTCGCTTCCGCAATGGCAGTTATGCTAAGGGCTGCAGGAATACCGGCGCGGCTTGTAGGCGGTTACAGGGGCGGATACTACAACGATATGGGGAAATATTATCTTGTGCCTCAGAAGAACGCTCATGTATGGGTAGAGGCATATGTAAACAACAACTGGATAAGGCTCGACCCTACGCCGGCGCCTATTGAAGGATTCGTGTCTCAGCGGGAACTGGGTATGCTTTTTAAAATAAGGCTTACCATAGACTTAATAAATTATTACTGGAACATCGCGGTTATCAACTATGACTTCGAAAAGCAGATATCTCTTTTCAATAAGATACGGATGGGGATTAAAAAACCCGCTCTAAATCTGTCCGTAGACAGGGAAATGCTCGTCAGGTATTTCATCGGGCTGGTTGCCGCGGCCATAACCATATTCGCCGGATATGCCTTTTTGT
Organism: Nitrospirota bacterium; assembly: GCA_021792185.1. GTDB lineage: Bacteria > Nitrospirota > Thermodesulfovibrionia > Thermodesulfovibrionales > Dissulfurispiraceae > GWB2-47-37. The sequence goes on from JAJYVD010000003.1 coordinate 64,141, forward strand.
CAGGCAGAAGATATCCTGAAGCAAGGCTTATAAAAATGTTTCAGGGAAGAATGGAAAGCTGCGGGTACAGGAGGGAAGAATCTCAGGGCCTCGAGGAATTTGCGGAATCAGTTAAAGACGAAAAGCTCAAAGAGGCGGCATTGAAATTTGTTAAGGAATTCGAGAGAATTTATTATAGGGACAGGAAGTTCACAAAAGAAGAAATAAAGAGGTTGAAGGCTGCTATCAAGGGGCTGAAATCCGGTACCAAAAATGCATAATGTGTTAAAATATAACGCTTTTAATTACTGATTAAGCGAGGTATAGTCTTTATGACAATTCATAATTTATCCGTAAGCATAGAAGAAGAGATGAAGGTTAGCTACCTTGATTACGCCATGAGCGTAATCATAGGCAGGGCGTTGCCGGAGGTAAGGGACGGGCTTAAGCCTGTCCAGAGAAGGATACTCTACGCCATGTTCAGGGAAGGACTTCTTCCCGGGAAAAAGTATTCTAAAAGCGCCGGTGTTGTAGGCGAAGTATTAAAGAAATATCATCCGCACGGCGATTCGGCCGTTTATGACGCTATGGTGCGTTTGGCGCAGGATTTCAACATGCGCTATCAACTTGTTGACGGTCAGGGAAACTACGGCTCGATAGACGGAGATCCGGCTGCCGCATACAGGTACACAGAGGCACGGCTCGCCAAGATAGCCGAAGAACTGCTGGCGGATATAGACAAAGAGACCGTTGACTTCACGCCAAATTTCGACGAGACCACAGAAGAGCCCCTTGTGCTGCCCACAAAGGTTCCTAATCTTCTCATCAACGGTTCTTCGGGCATTGCGGTCGGAATGGCTACTAACATCCCCCCCCATAATTTAAGAGAGGTCATTGACGGATTGATTATGCTCCTCGATAATCCGAAGGTTACAATTGCGGATTTAATGGCCGCCGTTAAAGGCCCTGATTTCCCCACCGGCGCTACTATCTACGGAACAAAGGGAATAGTAGACGCGTACACCAACGGCAGGGGCCTGATCAAGGTAAGGGCAAAGGCAAGGATAGAGAGAGAGGCAAAGGGCGGGGACAGCATAATAGTCTCCGAGCTTCCATATCAGGTCAATAAGGCCAGGCTCATAGAAAAGATAGCGGAACTTGTCAGGGAAAAGCGTATCGAAGGCATATCCGATATAAGGGACGAGTCCGACAGGGACGGGATAAGGATAGTCCTCGAACTCAAGCGCAACGAGGTTCCTCAGGTAATCCTGAACAATCTCTACAAGCATACGCAGATGGAATCCACCTTCGGCATCATCATGCTCTCTCTCGTCGGAGGACAACCTCATATCCTCAATCTCAAAAGGATGCTCGATTATTTCCTTCAGCACAGGAGAGACGTCATACTGCGCAGGACGAAATTCGAGTTAAGAAAGGCGGAAGAAAAAGCCCATATACTCGAAGGGCTGAAAATAGCCCTCGACCATCTCGATGAGATCATAAGCCTCATCAGAAAATCGAAGAGCCCGGAAGAGGCTAAGAACGGGTTGATGACAAACTATCCTTTAACCGAGATACAGGCGCAGGCCATACTCGACATGAAACTCCAGAGACTCACCGGCCTCGAAAGGGACAAGATAATAAACGACTACAAAGAGACCCTGAAAGAGATAGAGAGGTTGAAGGCGATCCTCGCAAGCGAGGCTCTCGTATCCAAGATAATAAAAGAAGAGCTTACGGAGATAAAAAACAAATACGGAGACGAGCGGAAGACAGAGATATTGGCCGAAACAGCCGAACTGACAATCGAAGACCTCATAACAGAGGAGGAGATGGTCATTACTTTTTCCCACAACGGCTATATCAAAAGGAATCCGCTTTCTATTTACAGAAGCCAGCGCAGGGGCGGGAAGGGGCTTATCGGCATGGAGACGAGGGAAGAGGATTATGTCGAGCAGCTCTTTATCGGTTCCACCCACGACTACATGCTCTTTTTCAGCAACATGGGAAGGCTATACTGGCAGAAGATATACCAGATACCGGAAGCGGGCAGGACCGCAAAAGGAAAGGCCCTTATCAATCTCCTGCCGCTTGCCGAGGGAGAGAGAATTACCACCGCCCTTAATGTTAAGGACTTCAAGGAAGGATTCCTCGTGATGTTTACAAAAAAAGGCATCGTTAAAAAGACCGCCCTCGAAGAATACAGCAACCCGAGGAGCAAGGGAATTATAGCGGTAACCCTCGACGAAGGGGACGAATTGATTGCAGTAAAAAAGACGACCGGCAGCAATGACCTTATAATAGGAACGCGGAACGGCCTGTCCATAAGATTTAAAGAGAATGGGGTCAGGTCCGTAGGGAGAACCGGAAGAGGAGTTATCGGCATAAGGCTCGAAGACGGAGACGACGTTGTCTCTGCCGATGTTGTCGAGGAAAGGACGAGCCTTCTTACGATAACCGAAAAGGGCCTCGGCAAAAGGACAAAGACCGATGAATACAGCGTTCAGGGCAGGGGCGGCAAAGGAGTGATCTCGATCAAGGTCATCGAAAGGGGCGGAAAGGCTGTAGGCCTGCTCCAGGTGAGGGACGAGGACGAAATAGTATTGATAACCAATTCAGGGAAGCTGATACGGACAAAGGCCGGCAACATTTCGTTACTGGGCAGGAATACGCAGGGAGTCAAGCTCATGGATCTCGAGGCTGACGACAGGATCGTAAGCATAGGAAGGGTTGTGGAGGAAGAGTGAGGTAATTTAAGCCTATCCGCATGAAAATGAAATAAATGAAAACACTGCAACAAAAAGAGATTATTAAATTACTAAAAAAGGAAATGCCTTTTTTAGCAATGGCGTATGGCGTTAAAAAAATAGCTGTTTTTGGCTCTTATGCAAAGGGCGAACAGAAAAAAAAGAGCGACATCGATATACTCGTTGACCTTAAAAAACCTTTAGGGCTTGGCTTCGTGGAACTCGCCGACAAGCTTGAACAATTGTTAGGCATAAAGACGGATGTCGTAACATTTGATTGTTTTAAGGGGGGATTTCGCAACCCCAGATACAAACACATTGCCGAAGATATCAAAAAGAATTTGATCCTCATATAAAACAGGGGGCGGCATGGAGAAAGGGAGAAAGGCTAACGGTTCTGTTAATAACGATATTGAAGTCTATCGGCATGAAACGGACAAATGCAAAAATACTGTGCCTGTCGGGCTGGCCTTATTAAACAATACCTCGGAGCCGAAAACCAAAAAACTGCTGGTAAGACTTTAAACCATGACTAAAAAACAGCTTGAAGATTATCTCTGGGGAGCGGCCAACATTCTGAGAGGAATGATTGATGCTGCCGACTTTAAGCAATACATTTTTCCGCTATTGTTTTTCAAACGCATCTCTGATGTTTGGGAAGAAGAATATCAACAGGCATTGGAAGAAAGCGGCGGTGATTTGAACTATGCTGAGTTTAGCGAGCAGCATCGTTTTCAAATTCCGAAAGGATGCCGTTGGAAAGATGTCAGAAAAAAACCAGTTGATGTAGGTAAGGCGCTGCAAAATGCCTTGCGAAAAATTGAGAACGCCAATTTCGATTTGTTCCATGACATATTTGGTGATGCACAATGGACAAACAAGAAACGGTTAAGTGATGAAAAACTGCTTGACCTGATTGAGCATTTTTCGCAGATGAATTTGAGTGTGAAGAATGTCCCTCACGATATTATGGGTGAGGGTTACGAATACCTCATTAAAAAATTTGCTGACGACAGTGGACACACCGCTGCCGAGTTTTACACCAACCGCACCGTGGTAAAACTGATGACCATGATTACCGACCCACAGCCGGGCGAGAGCGTGTATGACCCTACATGCGGAAGCGGAGGAATTTTATTGAACAGCGCTTTGCACCTGAAAGAACAAAAGAAAGAATACAGAACTCTGAAACTTTACGGACAGGAACTGAATCTCATCACCTCTGCCATTGCACGCATGAATATGTTCATGCATAACGTGGATGTATTTGAGATTTGGCAAGGTGACACCTTGGACAACCCGCAGCTTCTGGAAGATGATGAATTGCGGAAATTCGATGTGATAATGGCAAACCCGCCCTACAGCGTGAAGCGGTGGAATCAGAGCAAATTTATGAACGACCCCTTTGGCAGAAATATTTGGGGAACACCGCCTCAAGGCTGCGCAGACTACGCTTTTCAGCAGCACATCATTAAGAGTTTAAAACCGGATACCGGAAGATGTGTGGTGCTGTGGCCGCACGGTGTTTTATTTCGTGATGCTGAAAGCGACATACGAAAGAAAATGATTGAGGAAGATAAAGTTGATGCTGTAATCGGTTTAGGCAAAAACCTTTTCTACAATAGCAGCATGGAAAGCTGTTTGCTCGTCTGCCGCATGAGAAAACCGAAAGACAGAAAAGGGAAAATCATTTTTATTAATGCGGTGAATGAAATAAAATTAGAAAGAGCTTTTGCTTGGCTTGAACAAAGTAACATCAAGCGAATTATTTCATCCTATCGTTCATTCAAAGAAGAAGATGGATTTTCAAAAGTTGTAACGATAAAAGAGGTTCTTGAGAATGCTGGTAATCTTAGCATCCCTCTTTATGTCAAAATTACAAATGAATCTCAGCAGGAATCAATGAAAGTAATATTAAAAGAACTCAAAAAATCTCATCAATCTATAAATGATTCTATGGAAAAATTATTCAACAAACTCCGAGAAGTAGGAATTGAAAAATGAATAACACAGTTGCAGTAAATATAAACCTAATGAAGAAAAAATCTTCATGGCATACTGTGAGGATAAGCGATGTTTGTGAGATTGACCCTTCAAAAAGGGAATTAAACGGAATTGATAAAAGTATGGAGGTTTCGTTTGCAATGATGGCAGATTTGCCAGAGCACAAGCGATATTTTTCTCCCATCGAGATAAAGAAAATAAGTGAAGTAACAAAAGGCGGTTACAGCTATTTCAGAGAGAATGATGTGCTGCTTGCTAAGATGACACCATGCTTTGAAAACGGTAAAAGCGGAATTGCATTAAATCTTAAAAATGGAATTGGCTTTGGTTCAACCGAATTTTATGTTTTAAGAAGCAACGGAAAAGTTGTTGCTGATTGGATTTACTTTATTATTTCAAGTGAAAAGTTTTTAGAAGAAGGGAAACATAGTTTGATCGGAACAACAGGAAGAAGGAGATTGATAAAGCATTATGTTGAATCTTTTAAAATTCCTCTTCCCCCTCTTGAAGAACAAAACTGCATTGTCTCACTTTTTCAAACCATAGAAACCGCTATTGAACAAACCGAGCAGCAGGAGAAGAATTTAAGAGCGTTGCAAAAATCATTGAGCAACGGATTAGTGAGTGAAGAACCTGTGTTTGGAAATTTGCTGAACAGGAAAAATTGCACACCAACAAATTTTGGTGGAGTTGCTGATTGCATTGAGCAACACGATAAACAGAAAAAAGATGTAAACCGCTTTATCGGTTTAGAAAATATTGAACCGGAGAATTTGAAGATTACGACATGGGGAAATATTGCTGATGGAACAACCTTTACAAAAAGATTTTCAAAAGGCGATGTGTTGTTCGGCAAACGCAGGGCATACTTAAAGAAAGTTGCCGTTGCAGATTTTGATGGAATTTGTTCAGGAGATATTTTAGTGTTGAGAGCAAATGAAAAAAAGATATTGCCGGAGTTGTTGCCATTTTATGTTTCCGTCGATGCATTCATTCAACATGCAGTCAGCACATCGGCAGGTTCACTTTCACCAAGAACGAAGTGGAGAGATTTGTCATCATTTGAAATTTCAATTCCTGATTTGAAAACACAGGAAAAAATTGTAGAAGTGTTTCAGCATATTCAAACAATATTGGAACAAATCAAAACTCAAAAACAAACTTTAAAAAATCTGAAACAGAAACTACTGAATGAGATTTTAGGATGACCTTCAACGAACTCAACAGCGTGGAGCATTTCATCATTCACCGCCTCACAGGCGTGAACCTGAATAATGTTCGTGACGGAATGGTGGCGGAAGAGGCTGTTGAATATGGTGATGGCGTGAAATGGAAATATGTGCAGGGTGAATTATTACAGCGTGAAATTACCGATGTGTTCCTGGAAAATGAATTGAAAGAAGCCTTATGCAGATTGAACCCTGAAATAGCTGCACAGCCGGAAAGAGCCGATGAGGTAATTCATAAACTTCGCGCAATACTCATAACAGTTGGAAATGTCGGCTTGGTTCGCGCCAACGAAGAATTTGCAAAATGGCTGAGAAGTGAACATTCCTTGCCTTTCGGTAAAAATGAAAATCACGTCCCTATTCGTTTGATTGATTTTGAAGTGTTAGAGAACAACACTTACATCCTTACCAATCAGTTTAAAATGAGGGCAAGAGAAACAAAAATTCCCGACACTGTTTTTTTCGTCAATGGAATTCCGCTTGTAATTGGCGAGGCAAAAACCCCAGTGAGACCGGCAGTGAGCTGGTTGGATGGCGCTCACGATATTCATGTAATTTATGAAAATTCAGTTCCGCAATTGTTTGTGCCGAATGTTTTTTCTTTTTCAACCGAAGGCAAAGAAGTTTTCATCGGTGGTGTGAGAACTCCATTGGAATCCTGGGCTCCGTGGAGATTGGAAGATGAGAAAAACGACTTGGAACATTTTGCAGGACTAACAGATGTCTCCAAACAACTAACACATTTATTCAAGCCGTCTACACTGCTTGACATATTACAGTATTACACGGTGTATGCAACCAACAATCAGCGAAAGAAAATAAAAATTGTTTGCCGTTATCAGCAATACGAAGGCGCAAACGCCATTGTGCAGCGTGTAAAGGAAGGAAAAGTTAAGAAAGGTTTGATATGGCATTTTCAGGGTTCTGGCAAATCATTGCTCATGCTGTTTGCAGCGCAGAAACTTCGCAAGCAAGAGGAGTTGGGAAATCCGACGGTGCTCATTGTAGTTGACAGAATTGATCTGGACACACAAATCACAGCAATCTTCAACACAGCAGAAGTTCCGAACATGGTTACGACTGAAAACATTAAAGAACTTCACGACTTATTAGAGAAAGATTCGCGGAAAATTATCATTACGATGATCCACAAATTCAAAGAAGCCTATCCCGACTTAAACAAGCGGGATAATATTATTGTGATGGTGGATGAAGCACATCGGACACAGGAAGGCGATTTGGGGAGAAAAATGAGAGCAGCATTGCCCAATGCCTTTCTTTTCGGTTTGACTGGAACACCAATAAACAAAACAGATAAAAATACTTTCTGGGCTTTTGGCGCGGAGCAGGACACGGCAGGATACATGAGTCGTTATACATTTCAGGAAAGCATTCGTGATAATGCAACTTTGCCTTTACACTTTGAGCCGCGATTGCCGAACTATCACATTCGCAAGGAAGATCTGGATATTGCTTTCAAAGAGCTGACAAGCGATTTGAGCGAAGAAGACAGAAACACGTTAAGCCAAAAGGCAACCAACATGAATGTGTTTTTGAAATCACCGGAACGGGTGAGGGCAATAGTGAAAGACATCGTCGACCATTTCAGAGCGCATGTTGAACCGGAAGGATTGAAGGCCATGATTGTCACGCCTGACCGCTTTGCCTGCATACAATACAAAGAGGAATTGGACAAACTGATGCCGGAGGATGCAAGCGAAGTTGTTATCAGCACATCAGCGGGTGACGATCTTGAATTCAAGCAGCGTTGGGGAATGGATAAAGATACACAGGAAAAAGTTATGGAGAGATTTAATAACCCTGATTCTCCTTTGAAATTTTTAATTGTAACGGCAAAACTTCTGACTGGTTTTGATTCACCGATTTTGCAAACCATGTATCTGGACAAATCACTTAAAGACCATACATTGTTACAGGCTATTTGCAGAACGAACCGCTTGTTCCCAAATAAGATTTTTGGAAGAATAGTTGACTATTTCGGTGTCTTTGATGATACGGCAAAGGCATTGGCTTTTGATGAGGAAACGATAAAGCAAGTCATCACTAACTTGCAGGAGTTAAAAGATAAATTACCGGCAGTTATTGCAAAATGTTTAGCGCACTTTTCAAACATTGACAGAAGCATTTCAGGATTTGAAGGATTACAGGCGGCACAGGATTGCATCAGCACGAATGAAAAGCGTGACGCTTTCGCAAAAGATTTCAGCAGCTTGTCAAAACTTTGGGAAGCGCTTTCACCGGACCCTCTTTTAAATCAATATCAAAAGGATTACAAATGGCTCTCACAGGTTTACACCTCGGTGAAACCCACATCAGGCGATAACGGAAAACTATTGTGGCATGCCCTGGGAGCACAAACCACAAAACTCATTCATGACCACATTGTAGTTTCAGGAATTTCAACTGACATGGAAGAAATGGTGCTGAATGCAGAAGTGATTGATGATTTGATGAACAAGAAAGACCCAAAGCAGGCGCAGAAGGTTTTGAAAATATTGATTGCGCGACTGGACAAGCACAAAGGAATGTTGGTGTTCAAAGAACTCAGTGAACGGCTTGAAGCCGTCAGAGACAAAGCCGAAAAAGGATTGATAAACTCCATTGAGTTCATAAAAGAACTCTGCCAGATTGCAAAAGAAACTCTGCAAGCCGAGAAACAATACGAAACCACAGAGCAACGGACAACTGCTAAAGCGGCGTTGACCGAACTTTTCCTTGAAATGAAAACGGACAAGACGCCCGCAATCGTTGAACGAATCGTAAATGACATTGATGAAATTGTGAGAATTGTTCGCTTTGACGGCTGGCAAAATTCTTCTGTCGGTGAAAGAGAAGTAAAAAAAGAATTGCGGAAAATTCTCTGGACAAAATACATCATTAAAGATGAGGAGCTTTTCAATAAGGCATATGAATACATTAAAGAGTATTATTAGTATCACGGCATCATACTCACGCCCCGCCTATTGAGTCAACGATTACAGGACGGGGGCAGGAGAAAGAAGGCAGAGAGGCTTTTGAAAAGAGAGAAAGGAAATATGGTTTTAAAATCGCTTGAATTGCAAAATGTGGAGTTCAAATACAATCTACAAAATGCTTCACACTGGCCGAAGGCTCGTTTAGAGCGGGATGAGGATGTTTAAACCTAATTTTCGGTATACGGACAAAATTGTCGGCGATCTTACTCAGATAGCCGCAGCAAGGGAACTCGTGCTGAATTCTCCTTTTATTCCCAAATGGGAGGTCTCGCTCCGCCGGGAAGCTATTATCAAGGCTGCCCACTCATCAACGGCAATTGAAGGAAATAAACTGTCCCTCGATCAAGTCAGTGATCTCGCACAGGGCCGTGAAATTATGGCTACACGGAAAGACAGGCAGGAGGTCTTGAATTATCTCAAAGTTCTTCAGTCCATTGATAAATTGACAGACAGCAAAAAAATTACAGAAAAAGACATTCTAAAAATTCATAAAATAGTAACTAAAGATACGCTTGAAAATCCTTCTGATTGCGGCGCCTACAGGAACCGTTATGTCATAGTCGGGAACAGGCTGACAGGAGAGGTCTTTTTCAGACCGCCTTCAAACGAAGATGTCCCAAAATTAATGAAGGCATTGGTTATGTGGCTGAATTCTACAGAAGCAAAGGCTCTTGACCCTGTTATTGAAGCCGGCATAGCTCATTATGAATTTGTGAGAATCCATCCCTTTATAGATGGGAACGGGAGAACTGCCCGCGTCCTTGCCACGCTGATACTTTATTTGAGGGGATTTGACGCAAAACAATTCTTCTGCCTCGATGACTATTATGATTCTGACAGGCCATCGTATTACCGCGCCCTGCAAAGTGTGAATCAGAATACCCTTGATATAACCAAATGGCTTGAATACTTTGTTGAAGGCGTGAAGGTGAGCATAGCCGCTGTTAAGGAAAGCGTTGTTCGCCTCAGCAGCGAAAGACTGAGAAAGGCTAAAAAAGGGCAGATTGCTTTGACCGAGAGGCAGATGAAAATTGTTGAGTTCATAAATCAAAATGGAAGAATAACGAATCGCGATGTAAGGGATATGTTTAAAATCTCTGACGAGGCTGTGCGAAAGGAGATTACCAAACTCACGGAAAATGGCGTTTTAAAGAGCAAAGGTAAAGGACGGGCAGTTTATTATGTGCTTGCATAATAGTTGGCGATTAGGTTGGCGATTAGGTTGGCGATTTAAAAGAGAGAGTTCAAAATCCAACCAGCCGAAGGCTCTATAGCGGAATGAATACCTCAACTTACAGGAGATTGAGATTGTGCGAGGGGAAAGGGTAAACTAAGCAGGGTGAGATTATGAAAAACACCGAAATATGGCTCTTCATATTCGCACTCGGGCTACTGGGCCTGAACTGGCCTCTGCTTGAGATATTCCATACGGACGCGGTGGCTTATTTATTCGTGTTCTGGCTCCTTTTTATACTCCTTATAGCATGCGGGGCTTTTAAGGCCGAAGAAAAAAGGCAAAAAAACTGATTTTTTCTTTTTTGCCTGAATATAGAAATGTTTTTACCGTATAATCTTTTCTTTATAGTTTTGTGCTATCTCCTGCTCCTGTTCGCCGTAGCGTATTACGCGGAGCGAAAGGAGAAGGCGGGAAAGAGCATCGTCAACAATCCCTACATTTATTCCTTCTCTCTCGCGGTATACTGCACATCATGGACGTTTTACGGAAGCGTGGGAAAGGCGGCAACATCCGGGCTTTCCTTTCTTACCATATATCTCGGCCCCACGCTCATGGCCGCCATATGGCTTGTCGTTCTTAAAAAGATAGTAAGGCTCGCAAAAACGAACAGGATAACGACCATATCCGATTTTATAGGATCGAGATACGGCAAATCCCTCTTTCTTTCCGCTTTGGTTGCGATAGTAGCCGTGGTGGGAATAGCGCCTTATGTGGGGCTGCAGATAAAGGCTATCATAAGCACCTTCGTCATTATATCGGGAGAGACTACGGGAAGCGCCGCCGCGGGTCTTTTCATCACATTCATCCTCGGCGTATTCGCCATCATGTTCGGAGCGAGGAGGCTCGACTCTTCGGAAAGGCACGGCGGCCTTGTGTTCGCGATCGCCTTTGAATCCATAGTCAAACTGGTGGCCTTTATCACGGTCGGCATCTTTGTAACATACAATCTATTTAACGGGTTCGGCGACATCTTCGACAGGATAAAGAACTCCGAACATTCAATCCTGCTCTTTTTGGGCACAGGCACAGGAACCGCATATTTCGAATGGTTCGCCCTGCTCTTTCTATCCATGATGGCCATCATGTTCCTGCCGAGACAATTCCAGATGGCCGTTGTGGAAAATTACGACGAGTCTCACATAACAAAGGCATCGTGGCTTTTCCCTTTATATCTCTTCCTTATAAACATCTTCGTCTTGCCCATAGCCTTCGGCGGGCTTCTGCTGGGAGGCAGCGAAAAAATGGCGGATTACTTTGTCCTCACCCTGCCCCTGAATCACGGAGAACGTTATCTCTCGCTCTTTGCGTTTATCGGAGGTTTTTCCGCAGCAACCGGAATGGTCATAGTGGAATCATTAGCCCTAAGCACTATGGTTATGAACAGCATCATCATGCCTGCCTTAATAAACTTTCATGACGCCCCTAAATTCCCGGCGGCGGTGCTCAATATAAAGCGGCTCGTGATACTGGGGGTAGTCTTTTTAGGCTATCTCTTCGCCACCTCCATAGGCGAATTTTACAGCCTTGTTGACATGGGGCTTAAATCATTTGAAGCGGTGACCCTTTTCGCGCCCGCGTTCCTTCTGGGGCTTTACTGGAAAAGAGGCACTAAGGCAGGCGCGATAGCAGGGCTTATGGCGGGATTCGGCATATGGTTTTACACTCTCATCATACCGGCCATGACCAAGGCCGGACTTATCGACAGTTCCGGCATAATAGGAATCCTTATCAATTCGGAAATGCTTAACCCGAACAGCCTCTTCGGCATTAAGGGCCTCGGCAAGTGGGGGCATTCCCTCTTCTGGAGCCTGTCCTTCAACCTGATGTTTTATATAGGCGTCTCCGTATTTACACGGCAGTCAAAAGAAGAGGAGATACAGTCCCTCATATTCGTGGAATCCTACGAAAACGTCAGGGAGCTTACCTTAAGCAGTTCTTATACTGTAGGCGATATCGAAAATATCCTCGCGCAGTACCTCGGCAGGCAGGAGGCGCGCGACGCGATAGGAAATTTTTTATCAAAGAAGATCAAAAAACGGGACGAGCTTGCGGCAAAGGAGCTTTTCGAACTGAGGAACGAGGCCGAAAAAATACTTGCCGGGGCCATCGGCTCTTCCATAGCCGCCATTATCTTTGAGGACAAACTCGTGCTGACAGAGAAGGAAAGGGGAGAACTCTCCGAATCCATCAAACACATAACCGCAAGTCTTCGGCTTTCGCGGCAGGAGCTGGCTGACGCAAACAGGCAGCTTTCGTATCTAAAGGAATTCAGCGAGAATATCATTGAAAGCGCGCCGGTCGGCATCGCGACAATCGACGCCCAATTAAAGGTCAAATACTGGAATAAGGGGATAGAGACCATTACCGGCATTAAAAAACCGGACGCATTCAACAACTCGATAGTGCTCCTGCTGCCGTGGATACCCGGCGACATATTACTGCAAAACGAGCAGAAAGAAATATCTTTCGAGACGCCGGAACGCCGGACATTCAAAATAAACATAAGCCCGTTCAAAGACCCGTCAGGAGGTTTTGTCTTTATCCTCGAAGATATAACCGAGAATAAAAAAATGGAGGAACAGCTTCTTCAGGCCTCGAAACTCGCCAGCATAGGCAAATTGACCGCGGGCATATCGCATGAAATAGGCAACCCTCTCGCTTCAATATCGTCTCTCGTGCAGGAACTGGATTCGCTGGACATGAAATCACCCCAGGGTATAGACTTTACCGAAAAATCCCTCCAGACAATCAACAACCACATAGAGAGGATCGCACGCATAGTGCGGAGCCTCGGAGACTTCGCGAGAGTGGCGTCGGCCGAGAAGAAAGTCTGCAACATCGCGGAAATCCTCGACCGCACCATCACACTCGTGAAGTACGATAAACGCTTCAAGAACATCAATCTCGTTACGGAAATAGAGGGCGCTCCTGAACTGTACGTCAACCCCGACCAGATACAACAGGTATTTTTAAATCTGATGCTTAATGCCCTAGATGCGATGCCGGGCGGAGGAGATCTCGGGATCTCGATGAAGTCAAACAATTCATTCGTTGAGATAGCGTTTTCAGATACAGGGGCCGGGATAGAGGAATCCGTGCTTGACAGGATATTCGACCCGTTTTTTACAACAAAGCCTTTTGGGAAAGGCACAGGGCTGGGCCTGAGTATATGTTATGGTATAATCAGGGAACACAATGGTACGATTACAGTCACGAGCAAGAAGAACAAAGGCACGACCTTTACGATTAAGTTACAGGTGAGCGCGTAATGAAAGAGAGATTGCTTATAGTTGAAGATGAGGATACCCTTTGTGAATCCCTGCAAAGGGTATTTATCAGGGAAGGCTACGAGGTTGATATAGCTGAGAGTGCCGAGTCTGCTTTCACTTGCCTGGAGAAAAAAACCTATGATCTTATAATAACGGATATGATTCTTCCCGGCATCAGCGGCATCGAGCTTCTCAAGAAGTACAGGGAGAAGAATCCGTCCCAGAAGGTGATAATAATGACGGCGTACGCGTCCCTCGAAACTGCTGTCGAGGCAATAAAGGCAGGGGCGTGCGATTTTGTATTTAAGCCTATTGTTCATGATGACATAAAACTTGTCGTCAGAAAAGCGCTAAAGAAATAAGGTTATCCCTCGTTGGTTAAACATTAAGCCATAAGGGCGGAGATGGCTGAAAAACTGCTAATAGTTGAAGATGAAGAAACTTTGCGCGAATCTCTCGAACGGGTTTTGGTGCGCGAGGGGTACGAGGTTGAGTCTGCTGTCAGCGCCGAGACTGCCTTAAAGATTGTTGAAGGCAGCTCCTATGATCTTATAATCACAGACATAATCCTTCCCGGGATAGACGGTATCGAACTCCTCCGAAAAATACGTGAAAGGTCACAAGATCAGGTTGTAATAATAATTACCGCTTACGGTTCCCTCGAGACCGCTGTCGAGGCCCTCAGGGCAGGGGCTTACGATTATGTGGTTAAACCCATAATCCACGAAGAGATAAAACAGATAGTCAAAAACGCCCTTAAACAGCGGGCGCTTCAGATAGAAAATACCCTTTTAAAAAAGCAGATAGAAAGGCAATACGACTTTGGCAGGATAATAGGGGAAAGTTCCGCTATGCATAAGATACTGGCCGAGGTTAAGAAGATAGCGGACGCGCGAAGCAACGTGCTTCTGCTCGGAGAGACAGGGACAGGAAAGGAACTCATCGCGCGCGCAGTACATTTCAACAGCAACAGGGCGGATAAGCCGTTTATCCCTATAAACTGCAGCGCTATTCCGGAAAACCTTTTAGAATCGGAACTCTTCGGCCATGTGCGCGGCGCGTTTACCGGCGCTGTAGCCTCGAAAAAAGGGCTTTTTGAAGAGGCGAACTACGGCACCGTATTCCTGGATGAGATAGGGGACCTGAGCATGGCACTTCAATCAAAACTTCTCAGGGCGCTGGAGGACCATGAGATAAGACCGGTAGGCGGCACGCAGAGTATCAAGGTCGATATAAGGTTTATCTTCGCTACCAACAAAGATATAGATATCTCGGTAAAAGAAGGCAGGTTCAGGGAAGACCTTTTTTACCGGATAAATGTTATAGCCATAAAACTCCCGCCTCTGCGCGAGAGGAAGGAAGACATAAAACTTCTGGTAAGGCACTTTATTCAGAAATACTCCAATGAACTGGGTAAGACAGTAAACGATATAGACGAAGCTGCGCTGAAATATCTCACCGCCTATCATTGGCCCGGCAATATCAGGGAACTCCAGAATATAATCGAACGGGCGATATTGATATCGGAAAACGGCGTTATCCGCGTCGAGCATTTGCCCGAAGGCGTAAAGACCGTGGAATCTTTTCCATGCCAGACACTCGCGGATAAGCTTTCAATCGAGGATTACACAAAGGCGTTTATCCGGAAATACCAGCATGAGTTCAACGAACAGCAGTTGGCCGACATGCTCGGCATTACCCGCAAGTCCCTCTGGGAAAAAAGAAAGCGGTGGGGCATAAATAAAGGGTAAAATAAAGATAAGGAGTCAAAAGTGAATATACTGGTGCGAAATCTACATAGGGGAGTAACTGAAAATGACCTGTTGCAGTTGTTCAAGCCTTTCGGAACCATAAAGTCGCATAACATAGTCATCGACCAATCAACCGGCAAATCAAAGGGCTTCGGGTTTGTTGATATGCCTGATAATTCCGAAGCCGCGGCAGCTATAAAGGCGCTCGACGGCAAACTTATCCGCGGATTAAAGATAAGGGTAAAAGCCAGCAATGCCCGCAGTTTCAAAAACACAGCGAACAAACGGAAATGAGTTGGAGAAGAAAGTAGGATTTCTGAGAAAAGGGGGGATAATATTAAAAAATGAAGTGGAAGAAGAAAAGAAATAAACCTTATTGGATTTTCGCTACAAGCATGCTATACGGTTTATTTTAGGCATTATCTAATGTTAAGGAGCAAATATTATGCAAAATAAATATCCTGTCGAAGAGGTTTTCGTAACTGAGGGGGTACCAGAATACACTTTCGTAAAACCTTCAAATTACAACGAAGTACTTGTTGACATCAGGAGAGCTGGAAAACCTGTTATTATTGAAGGTCAGTGATCTTGCAAGATGTATTGCAGAGCAACTTGAAACTTTGGATACTACTGTGTTTTTTGACGAGTATTTTGAAACAAACTTTTTAGGAAAAACTTGGTCTAAGGAATTCAAACGTATTTTTTCGGAAGATAGCAGGTTAGTGATCTGCTTATTGGATTCCAACCATCTTGAGAAAATCTGGCCAACATTCGAACGAGAATGTTTCCAACCACGAGTAGACGAAGAAGCAGTAATTCCTATATATTTAGATGATACAAAGTTTCCTGGTATCCCCATCGATATAATTGGGATAAAGTTCACTTGGGATGCAACTGATCCAGAATGGGTAAACAAGGTAACTGATGAAATAATTTTTAAAGTCATTGACAGATTAGATTGAAGTATTACAAAGCTGAACTCAGGTTTATTGGAGTTCTCTGAAGGTGGGATTTTCTTAAGCGCAAGAGAATAAAGATGTTATAATATTTACATCAAAGCGCAGGGATGCGATTCTATTTTGTGGAGGTAAAAATGCAGAAAACCTTACCTGCTGAATTAAAGAAGATAAGCAGAGACAGAATCAGATTTGAAATTACAAAAGACAACTATGAGTCATTCTGCAATGCCGTGGGCCTTTATAAAAAAGAATTTATCGAGTCCTTGAAAAAATCCGAGGCAGACCACCGGGCAGGCCGTATAACAAAGAGAAAATTTCTTCTGGAAATTTGCGAAAACGCATGATAGAAATTTATACAACTGCTACGTTCGATGAGCTTTTTCTTAAGCTTCCTCCTAAAATCCAGACAAAAGCGGATGAAAAAACAAGGCTGTTTAAAGAAAATCCATTTAACCCTATCTTGCGTACCGAGAAACTTCATCCTAAAGGACATGATGTTTGGAGTTTCAGAATTGATATACATTATCGGATTGTATTTAAATTCACAAGAAAAGATACAGCCGAGTTCCGCTTTATAGGGCATCATAATAATATTTACGACTATAACATATTCGATTAGTTCATCTATTATTCACATCAGTAACACCCCTTCTGTACGCTTCATGGTCAATCCGCTGCCGATTACAAACTCCTTAATATTTATATCTATTTCGAACCGCTACATTAGGTAACATCCGCAAAATAATCATTACTTTTCGTTACAAAATTGTAGCCGATACGGCTATATCATCCGCACAACTCATTGTTTTTAAAATTATTATCAGGCTGGTATTTTATTTGCTATTTATTTTCATTAAGGGGAGAGAAGGCTAATGATTTTAGAAGACGTAATAGAGTTTTTAAAAAAGGCCCCGCCGTTTCAGTTCCTCGACGAACCCGTCCTGAAAACGGTGGCGAGCAGCATATCCATGGAATTCTATCCGAAGAATACACTCATTCTTAGACAGGACGGCCCCCCGAGCGAAAGCCTCCGGATAATAAAAAAAGGCGGGGTAAAGGTCTTCAGGGTTTCGGAGGACGGAGAGGAGGCGATCATCGATTACAGGGGTGAAGGCGATACATTCGGTTTTCTCTCTCTTGTAGGCAAAGACAAGGTAAGGGCAAATGTAACGGCCGTTGATGACACCTTATGTTATCTTTTAGACAAGGAGACAGCCCTGAAACTCCTCGATTCAAACCCTGTATTTACAGAGTATTTCCTTAAATCCTACCTCACAAAATACATAGACAGGACTTTTAAGGAAATGCACGACAAGAGCCTCTTCTATGGAGGAAGCGACCGTCTTCTGTTTACGACTCGAGTTGGCGAGACAGCAACCAAAAAGGTTTTTACTGTTAAAGATGATGCCACAATTCAGGAAGCGGCCCGGATAATGGCAAAAAACAAAATCAGTTCGTTGATAATCGTCGATACTAAAACCCTTCCGGTTGGAATCGTAACAGACAGGGACTTGAGAGAAAAGGTTGTAGCAAAAGGCCGTGATGTATCGGAGCCTGTTAGGAATATTATGAGCCTGCCCCTCATAAGGGTGGATTACAGGGATTACTGTTTTGAAGCTGTTCTGAAGATGATAAGGCATAATGTCCACCATATCCTTGTTATTAAGGACGGCAATCTCGATGGCGTTCTCACAAATCACGACCTCATGCTCCTTCAGGGCGCCTCTCCCCTATCCTTTGCAAAGGACATAGAGAGCCAGCAGACTATCGAAGGGCTCGTTCCGGTATCGGAAAAGATAAGCAAGATAATCGGCCTGCTTCTGAATGAAGGGGCAAAGGCAAGCAACATCACGAAGATTATTACGGAATTGAACGACAGGCTTGTTAAAAAGATACTCGAGATCGCGGAGAAAAAATTCGGGGCATCTCCGGTTCCTTACTGTTATATAGTATTCGGGAGCGAGGGCAGAAAGGAACAGACATTCAAGACCGACCAGGACAATGCCATAATCTACGCTGACGTTGCTTCCAACGAAATAGAAGCCGAGGTCAATAAATATTTCAGTAAATTCACTCTCTTTGTAAGGGAAAGCCTTCTTAAGTGCGGTTTCCCTTTATGCCCTGCTGATTATATGGCAACCAACCCAAAGTGGCGCCAGCCTCTGAAGGTCTGGAAAAAATACTTCTCGAACTGGATATCCACACCGACTGCCGATGCCGTATTAAACTCCGTAACCTTCTTTGATTTCAGGCATGTTTACGGCGATGCGGGGATCTCCGATGCATTAAGGGATTCCCTGCCATCGATGCTCGAAGACCAGAAGGTCTTTTTAGGGTATCTGGCGAATATGGCCATCAAGAACAGGCCTCCCATCGGATTTTTGAAGACCTTTGTGGTGGAAAAGAGCGGCGAGCACAAAGACGAGCTTAATCTGAAGGTAAAAGGCATTGCCCCCATAGTAGACATCGTGAGGCTCTTTGCCCTCGAAAAGGGCGTAAAAGAGACATCCACCATCGAAAGGATAAATGCATTAAGAGACAGGCATACCATAGTGCATGAGTATGGAGACGAACTCGAGCAGGCATTTGAGTTCATTATGCTTCTAAGGATCCAGCACCAGTATGAACAGATAAAAACAGGCAAGACCCCTGACAATTTCATAAATCCGAACAAATTGAGCAACCTCGAAAAGAAGAGCCTGAAAGAGGCATTTCATCTAATATCACAAATCCAGGACATGGTAATAGATCTCTATAAGTCAATGATATGGTGAGGACATGCTGGGTTTAATAAAGAAGAAAAATATGCGCACGGAGAGGCAAAAACCCTTCACGGAAGCGAATTATGTCGTCGTCGATACGGAGCTCACAGGGCTCGATGAAAGACGGGATTCGATTATTTCCATCGGCGCCATAAAAATGCACGGCGGAAGAATAGACATGGGGAATACGTTTTACAGACTCGTTAAACCGAGGACAAAAATCACAAAGGAAAGCATAATCGTGCATGAAATAACTCCTTCGGAGGTTATGGGAAAGCAGGAAATCGAAAAGGCGCTCCATGACTTCCTCCTGTTTTGCGGACAGGATATTATTGTCGGCCATTTCACGTCGATAGACCTGAGCTTCATAAACAGAGAGGCGAAAAGGGCTTACGGCTCGCTTATACAAAATCCTGTACTTGACACATTCGTTATTTACGAATGGCTCAGGACAAAGAAGCAAATAGCATGTCCTCGTCATTACAAACTATACGAGATAGCGAAATGCCTCGGTGTTCCTGTCAACGGCGCACATAACGCAATAATAGACGCCTTTACTACAGCGCAGGTCTTTCAGAGGCTCATCCCGATGCTCGTAGAGGCAGGGATAGAAGATATACATGACCTTTTAAGAGTGGGAAATCCTTTAAGGGGAGGTGATAGGCTCGGGGTAACAGGCGAGATAAGTAATTTTTAAAATCGTTGAAAAAAATATAAGGAGGACAAGACAATGACCAAAAAAACCGCACATGAAATCCTCGAAGACGAGGACTTCAAATCGCTTGCAGCTCGGAAGAACTCTATATCGCTGGTTCTGACAATACTGGAACTGTTCCTTTATTTCGGATTTATAGCCCTCATCGCCTATAACAAGCCGTTCTTATCTTCAAAACTCTCGGGGGCTATAACTTTTGGCATACCAATAGCAGTTGGAACCATCGTTCTATCATGGGTGCTTACAGGGATTTATGTCCGCTGGGCAAACACCAAATATGACCATTTAGTAAAAAATGTCAAAGATAAAATAGGGGGTTAGCAATGCAGCAGACCGTACAGACTACCATAGGGCAGGTGCATACAACATCGATACTGTTTTTCATACTCTTTATTGCCGTTACCCTCGGCATTACATACTGGGCGGCAAAGAGGACAAGAACAACAAAGGAATTCTATGCGGCAGGCAGGAGCATAACAGGTTTTCAGAACGGGCTTGCGCTTGCCGGTGATTATATGAGCGCCGCGTCGTTCCTCGGCATAGCAGGTCTGGTTTCGACAAAGGGTTACGACGGCCTCATTTACTCGGTGGGGTGGCTCGTTGGATGGCCGATTCTCACATTCCTTATTGCAGAGCCTTTGAGGAACCTCGGCAAATATACATTTGCGGATGTTGTCGCTTACAGGCTGAACCAGCGGCCAGTAAGGGCTGCTGCTGCGACCGGCTCATTGATAACGGTACTCTTTTATCTGATAGCCCAGATGGTAGGAGCGGGGACGCTTATTAAGCTTATGTTCGGCCTGCCTTATGAGATTGCCATTGTAGCAGTAGGTGCGCTTATGATAGCCTATGTCCTTTTTGGAGGGATGCTCGCGACTACATGGGTCCAGATTATAAAAGCAGTATTGCTTTTAGGCGGGGCAACAATCCTTGTCATACTTACCCTTTCGCAGTTCGGCTTCAGTTATGGAGAGCTGTTCGGCCAGGCGGAAAAACTTTATACAGCCAAATTCCTTGAGCCGGGCGGTCTTGTAACGAGCCCGCTTGAGGCATTCTCCCTCGGACTTGCTCTTATGTTCGGAACAGCCGGACTTCCGCACATACTCATGAGATTCTATACCGTTCCCGATGCAAAGGAAGCAAGGAAGTCTGTGTTTTATGCAACAGGATTTATCGGCTATTTCTATATCCTGACCGTCACAATAGGCTTCGGCGCGGCAGTGCTTGTAGGACAAAAAATTATTATGGGAATAGACAAGGGCGGCAATATGGCAGCGCCCCTTCTTGCAGAGGCGCTTGGAGGAACGGCATTCCTCGGATTTCTGGCTGCGGTGGCCTTTGCCACAATACTCGCTGTTGTCGCAGGGTTGACCCTTGCCGGCGCATCGGCGCTTTCTCACGATCTTTACGTGGGTGTCATAAGACGCGGCGTCTCTGCCGAAAAGGAAGAGGTAAAGGTAGCAAAGATTGCCACCCTGTTCCTCGGTATCGCAGCCGTACTGCTTGGAATACTCTTCAAGGGACAGAATGTCGCATTCATGGTGGGCCTTGCCTTTGCGGTTGCATGCAGCGCAAACTTCCCGGCGCTCTTGTTGTCAATCACATGGAAGAAATTTACCACGAAGGGCGCAGTAGCTAGCATATATACTGGCCTTATACTTGCAGTAGGTCTTATAATAATGAGCCCTACCGTATGGGTTGATGTGTTCCATGCAAAAGAGAAGGCTGCCGTAGAAAAACAGATAAAGGACATCGAGACCCAGGCAAAGCCAAAAATAGAGGCCCTCGAAAAAGAGGGCAGGGCACTTGAGGCAGGGCAGGAAAAGGCGCTTCTTGAGACAAAAACAAAGGAATTAAAGGCTGCAATGCCAAAGGCTGTTTTCCCGATGAAAAACCCGGCCATAATATCGATGGGTGCGGCATTCTTGATCGGCATATTCCTCTCTCTCGCCGGCAGAGAGAAAACGGCAGAGGACAAGTTTGAAGAAGAAAAACTCAGGACATATGTTGGCATAGGAGCCGAATAATAGTATAATTGATTATAATTATCCGCTGGAGCAGATTCCTCTGCTCCGGCGCAGCTTTTTTACATTCATAACACGGGAGGCAATCATGTCTGAAGCAGGAAAAATCGATGTCTTGATGGCGGAGAACAGGACATTTCCGCCGTCGAAGGAGTTCAGCAGGCGGGCGCATGTCAAAAGCATGGAGGAGTATGAGAAAATCTACAAGCGCTCTGTCGACGACCCTGAAGGCTTCTGGGCGGAAATGGCTGAAAAAAATATAACATGGTTCAAGAAATGGGACAAGGTACTGGAATGGGACTTTCACAAACCGGAGATCAAATGGTTTCAGTGCGGAAAACTCAATGCTTCCTATAACTGCCTTGACCGCCATCTGACATCGGCCACCAGGAACAAGGCAGCCATAATATGGGAGGCCGACAGCGGGATATACCGGACATATACTTACCAGCAGTTACATTATGAAGTAAACAGGTTCGCCAATGTTTTGAAAAAGCACGGCGTGAAAAAGGGTGACAGGGTGACCATTTATCTGCCGATGATACCGGAATTGGCCATATCGATGCTCGCCTGCGCCCGCATCGGGGCCATTCACAGCATCGTATTCGGGGGGTTCAGTTCGCAGGCCCTGCGCGACCGCATACAGGATTGCAAGGCTAAAATGGTGATCACCGCCGACCGGGGCGTCAGGGGCGGCAGATTCGTTCCCCTCAAGGTAAATTCCGACGCAGCCCTGCAGGAATGCCCTACGGTTGAAAAGGTCATAGTGGTTAAGAGAACAGACCAGAATATAGATATGGAGCCCAAAAGGGATATTTGGTGGGACGAGGAGATGAAGGCAGCCGACATATCCAATTTCTGCGAGCCGGAACAGATGGACGCGGAAGACCCGCTTTTCATCCTTTATACCTCCGGCTCAACCGGCAAACCCAAAGGCGTTCTCCATACTACCGCCGGATACCTGCTTTTCACAAATCTCACTTTCAAATGGATCTTCGACTATCATGACGAGGACATCCATTTCTGCACCGCCGATATCGGATGGGTCACAGGACACAGCTATATCGTTTACGGCCCGTTAAGCAGCGGAGCCACAAGCCTTATGTTTGAAGGCATCCCGACATATCCGGACGCAGGGAGGTTTTGGGACATATGCGACAAGCACAAGGTGAATATTTTCTATACCGCGCCGACCGCCATAAGGGCATTGATGCGGGAAGGCGAAACATGGCCCGCAAAGCACGACCTTTCTTCCTTGAGGGTGCTCGGCACAGTGGGCGAACCGATAAACCCCGAGGCGTGGATGTGGTATCACGTCAACATCGGCAAGGAAAAGCTTCCGATAGTCGATACATGGTGGCAGACCGAGACAGGCGGAATCCTCATAACGCCTCTGCCGGGCGCTATGACATTGAAGCCCGGCTCCGCCAACAGGCCGTTTCCGGGCGTAGTTCCCGCAGTATTAAAAGAGGACGGCTCTTCAGCCGGTGTGGATGAAGGGGGATACCTCGTCATCGAAAAACCTTGGCCCGGCATGATAAGAGGAACCTACGGAGACACCGAGAACAAAAGAATAAAAGAGGTCTATTTCTCCAGATTCGCCGGCAAGTATCTCACCGGGGACGGTGCGAGGGTAGACAAGGACGGCGACTACTGGCTTATGGGCAGGATAGACGATGTTATCAATATCTCCGGCCACAGGCTCGGCACAGCGGAAGTCGAATCCGCTCTTGTCAGCCATGAAGCCGTTGCCGAATCTGCGGTGGTCGGATTCCCTCACGAAATAAAGGGAGAAGGAATTTATGTCTATGTCACCCTCAAAGACGGCCAACAGCCCTCCGATGAGTTGAAGAAGATACTTGTAGGCCATGTAAGGACCGTCATAGGCCCTATAGCAACGCCGGACAAACTTCAGTTTGCGCCCGGTCTGCCGAAGACGAGAAGCGGCAAGATCATGAGGAGAATTTTAAGAAAAATTGCACGTGGAGACGTCGAGGATCTCGGAGACACATCCACCCTCGCCGACCCTTCGGTCGTGGATGAGCTTCTTAAAGGCAGGCTGTAAATAACATCTTAATTTTCTATCACCTAAAAGGGGATTAAGGCGACCAGTTCGGACCGGTCGCCTTAATCCCCTTAGGCGTTATCCTCTTTTGGTCTTCGCCCGTCACCCTCATCAGGTATATGCCTTTTGCGCCGTCCCTGTCAGATGTGAAGGTTATATGCCTGCCGTCAGGGGAAAATGAAGGTTCTTCGTTATTTCCTCTGTCGGTTAATTGCGTCAAACCGTTGCCGTCAGGCTTAATAATGAATATCTGATTCTTCCCTCCGATCATTTTTACGAAGGCAATCCTGTCCCCTTTGGGAGACCATGCCGGAGAAGTATTATATGAGCTTTCGAAGGTAAGCCTCCTTACGCCGTTTCCGTCCTTATTCGATATATATATCTGCGGACTTCCGGACCTGTTGGAAACGAACAACACATGGTTTCCATCAGGCGACACTGACGGAGATACGTCTATCCATGGGGAAGATATAAGCTTCCAACCTTTCATATTTGAAATATCTCCAATGTGTATATTAGATTTGCCGTCCTTTGATGACGAGAAGACAAATTCCCTGTTGTTCGGGAAAAAATTTCCTGACATGTTCAACCCGCCGAGCCTCACGATATTTTTCTCCTTCATTGTGCTCATGTCGAGCGCGTATATGTCCCAGCTCCGGTTTCGTTCGGCGGAATAAAGCAATTTTGTCCCGTCGGATGACCACCTCGGAGACAATAAAATCCCTCCTGTTATTCCGAGTCCGTACGCACGATGTCCGTCCCAATCCATTAAATATATTTCGGAGTTTTTTATGAATGCTATCTTTGTCCTGAATATTCCCTGCTGTCCCGTAAGAGTTTTGTATATGTCGTTAGCAATGGAATGCGCAAGGGGCCTTAAAAGATCGGCAGAGCCGGAATATTCCTTTCTTAAAACTTCAGCCGCGCTTGAAACGTCATATGCGGAGACGACGACAGTCAGCCCTTTGCCCGCGACAACCCTGCCTTTTACCACAAGTTCCACTCCGAGACCTTTCCAGCTATTGGGGTTAAACTGCTGGTCAGGACGTTCTATCTGCGCGGCGTCGTCAATGCAGTCGAAAAGGCCGGTGAAATTGAGGTTGTCTTTTACTATGTCCGATATCTCCTTGCCGCCCATAAAGTTCTGAACGGCAACCGGCAGCTTTTTCATGCCCGGAGATGTTACATCGATGTAGACCTTCTCGGCATGAGAAGGGAGAAGTGAAGAGTGAAGAGTAAAGAGTAAAATAAGCGCAATAACGCAGCAGTGCAATAAGCAACGGTTTGAACCGTTTAAACCGTTTGAACTGTTCAAGCCGTTTTGTTGCTCTTTCACGGTTTAAACCTCACCCCCATCTCCATTTCCCGCGGCGGCGGCGGCAAAGGGCTTGCCTTGCTTATGGCCCTTAGAGCAGAACGGTCGAAGAGCGGATTGCCCGAGCCTTTCTCAATTTTATCGACCGTTACGCTTCCGTCCCGCGCTATCTTTATATTGATTATTGCCGTTAAATCCTTATCTATGCTCTCAGGGAATATCCACTGCTGCCTTATTTTACCTACGACCATAGAGTAATAATCTCCTCCGCCCGAATCCTTAGCTCCAGCCTTAGTGTCTTTCGAACTTACCGCTGCCCTGCCCTGAGATGAAGCCTTATTACCTCCTATATCAACAACCTTTCTCAAGGCTGCCATCTTTTCTATTCGTTTCTTTGCCTGAAGCGCCCCTATGCTTTCTTTGACTATTCTATCGCTTGTTTTAGCATCCTGTTTCTTAGAGGCATCTTTCGTCTTGGAATCGGAGGACTTGCTTCCTGCATCTTCAGTTGCCGGGCTTTTATCTTCCAAAGCAGCCTTTACTTCGGGAACGGCAGCGGAAGAACCATCCACGATGTCTACCAGATACGGCGTCGAAACCCTGCTTATGAATGAATGACGCGCAATAAGCATTGCGGCAATGATTATTAAGACATGTAAAAAAATGGAACCGGTAAAGGCAGTATAGATGCCGGAGGTTTTCATGATAAAAAATTACGGCAATGTTATCTTCGGCTCTGTTATCATGCCGAGCTTCT
This sequence comes from Nitrospirota bacterium, assembly GCA_021792185.1. GTDB lineage: Bacteria > Nitrospirota > Thermodesulfovibrionia > Thermodesulfovibrionales > Dissulfurispiraceae > GWB2-47-37. The sequence continues at coordinate 89,950 of JAJYVD010000003.1, forward strand.
CTATCCCCGCCTCCTTTATCTCTCCCATCACTTCCACAACAAATCCGTAGGGAACGTCCTTGTCAGCCTTGAGGAATACGTTAGGGTTAAGCTTGCTGACTGCCGCGAGTTTCTTGTTCATCTCGGTCATGGACATGGGATTGTCGTTCATATAAATTGCCCCGCCCCTTTTAATAACGATGTTTATCCTTTCCTGAGGCGGCAAATCCTTTCCTTTTGCCTTCGGCAGGTTTATGTCAATGCCCTGCTGGAGCAAAGGCGCGGTAACCATGAAGATTATCAAAAGCACCAGCATTACATCGACGAGGGGAGTAACGTTTATCTCCGATAAGGCCGTTCTATGTCGGGTAGGTTTAAATGCCATTATTAATGCTTCAGTATATAATCGACGAGTTCTTCAGCAAAATCTTCCATCTCTATAATCATGCGGTTCGCCCTGCTTAAATAGTAGTTGTAAGATATTACAGCGGGGATGGCTGCTGCAAGACCGATGGCTGTTGCTATCAACGCCTCCGCAATGCCGGGTGCGACAACCGCGAGGGATGCCGAGCCTGCCGCGCCTATTCCGCTGAATGAATTCATTATTCCCCACACGGTTCCGAAAAGGCCTATGAACGGTGTTGTAGAGCCTGTTGTGGCTAAGAAGTTCAGATACCTCTCGAGCTTTGCGGATTCAAGGGCCGAGTAACGCCTGAGCATTCTTTTAAGCTCGTCCCGCTCGGTATAGGTCTTTTCGGAATATACCGACCTGAACAAGCTGGACAGCGGGCTTACAGTAAATTTTTTAGACGAGGAGAAAAGATCCTTGGGGTTTTGCATAGACTCGTATACCCTTAAGAAGTTATAGCTCTCTTTGTCGGCCTTTGTAAAATGCCTCCACTTGTAAAATATTATTGTCCACGATACCACTGAAAAAAAGAGCAGGATGGCGATGACAGCCTTTACGACATAGCCTGCCTGAAGTATGAGTTGAATTGCAGAGTGTTCCATATGCCTCCCGAATTCCTAAAACTTTATCTAATATTTGCATAAAATGTCAAATCGCATTTGATTTTTCAACAATGCGTAAGTTATTTTTAATAATGGGTTTTGCCAAAATTATCAACTCCTTCAAAGACAAAAGAATACTCATTATCGGAGATCTTATCCTTGACAGGTTCATATACGGTAAGGTCAGCAGGATATCTCCGGAAGCTCCCGTTCCTGTGGTCGATGTGGTCAGCGAATCTTTCCTTCTCGGCGGGGCTGCAAATGTGGCGAACAACATTATCGCTCTCGGCGGAAAGGTATCCGTTGCCGGGATCATAGGAAAAGACACCGCCGGAAGAATAATGAAGGGATTGTTCGAAGATCGGAATATAAACACAGAAGGAATCATAGAGGACAAGCGGCCTACCACGGTCAAAGCGAGGGTCATAGCTCACAGCCAGCAGGTTGTAAGATTCGACAGGGAAGACAGGAAAAGGCTCGAAGGGAAAAGCCTTGCGTATCTCACGGATTATATTAAAAAAGCTATTAAAAAGCACGACGCCGTAATTATTTCGGATTATAAGAAGGGTGTTATATCCTCATCCTTGATTAAGGCAGTGGTGAAATACGCAAAACCGGCTAATACGTTTGTGGCGGTAGATCCCAAGGTAGGGCATTTCCACTTTTACAAAAACGTCTCGCTGATAACGCCGAACATCATGGAAGCATCGCATGGCTCTGGCATCGAGATCAAAGACGAAAAAAGCCTGTTAAAGGCCGGAAAAGCATTGCTTAACAGGCTCGCATGCAAATCCGTCCTTATTACGCGCAGCGAGGAAGGAATGAGCCTGTTTGAGAGAACTTCATCCAAAGATATTAAAGTTACGCATATCCCCACAGTAGCTCAGAAGGTTTTCGACGTTACCGGCGCCGGAGATACGGTAATAGCAGCCATAGCCCTCGCCAGTACGGCAGGGGCATCCCTCGAAGACGCGGCAATAATAGCCAACCACGCCGCCGGCATAGTTGTAGGAGAAGTAGGAACCGCGGTCGCAACCCCGGAGACGCTTCTTAAATCATTAAAAAATGCCTAAAGCAATCGCGTTATATTCAGGAGGCCTCGACAGCACCCTTGCCATATTGGTAGCCATGAGGCAGGGGATAGAGGTTACAGCTATAACTTTTCTCAACCACTTCGGATGCGATATATCAGACAAATCCTCATGCTCGAAGGATCCGTTTTCAGCAGCGCAGAAATTCGGATTCGAGGTAAAGCTCTGCCATCTTGCGGATAAGTTCATGGATATCGTGAAAAACCCGAAGTTCGGACACGGGAAGAACATGAACCCCTGCATAGATTGCAGGATATTGATGCTGAGAGAAGCCGCGGAACTAATGAAAATGCGCGGCGCGGACTTTATCATAACAGGCGAGGTTCTTGGGCAAAGGCCGATGAGCCAGAGAAGAGACACATTCCCGAAAATAGACAGGGAAGCAGGGTTGAAGGGTTATGTTCTCAGGCCTTTGAGCGCGAGGCTTTTAAAGCCTACTATTGCGGAAGAATCCGGGCTTGTTGACAGGGAACAACTTTGCGGTTTTCACGGCAGGTCAAGGAAGCCACAGATGGCTTTGGCAAACGAATTCGGCTTGACCGAATACCCTGCCCCGGCAGGTGGATGCCTTTTAACCGACCCGATATTTTCTTATCGCCTGAAGGAATTGCTTAAGCATAACCCCGACCCTTCAATAAAAGACATAAGCCTTTTAAGGCTCGGCAGGCATTTCAGGATTTCTGAAAATATGAAGGTCATCGTAGGAAGGAATGAACGGGAAAATAATGTCATAGAAGGATTAGCGGAAAAAACCGACCATCTCTTTTGGGTTGAAGGATACGGCAGCCCGCTGACGATTATCTGCGGCAACGCGACAGAAGACGATATAAATCTTGCGGCATCGATATGCGCGCGTTATTCGGACGCTAAAAAACTGCCGGAGGTTGATGTAACAGTATCGGCTAATGGGGTTAAATATACGATTAAAACACCGTCCGCCGATAATGCGGTTTTGAATGAACATATGGTGCAGCCGGAGAAAAAATTAAAAACCGCCTCCATATAAGCTATAATATAGACATGCATAAAAAATCTTTACTCCAGACAAACCCTTATCTGAAAAATCCGGAAAAGCGCAGGGAAATAATCGAGACTGTTGTGCGCTCTTCTTCATCAATTGAAGGAGTTCATATTGCTGTCGAGGAGGCGCTTTCTAAAACACGCGCCGCTATTTCCCAAGCGTCCGTCTCGTTCTCAAAAGAACGGCGCTGAAAACCTTTTTCATCGGCTCATAATCCTGACTTGCACTCGCTTGAACAGCAGCAAAATATGCCTTTCTCATCTTGCCGCTAATCCCTGCAAAGTCGAGGCCGGGCAGCCCTGCCTGTAATGCCATTAAAACAGTAAGCAATCTCCCGACCCTCCCATTCCCTTCTCTGAAAGGATGAATCAGCATCAATTCACCGTGGACTACAGACAGCGCTGTTATTAAATCATCATCCTTAGCGAACAAGCAGGGCGTATACTTCCGCAATAGTCCTTTCTCAAATTCCTGCATCATCTTCGGTAGTTGGGCTGCCGCAGCAAAAGGGAAACCGTCTTTTGTAATGTTTACTTGCCGATAGCGGCCGGCCCATTCGTATACATCGCCGAGCCATGTCTTATGCATCCGGCAAATGTCATTTGCAGTAAAACAGTGGGTCTTTGAGAACATATCCATGAGAACAGGTATTGCAAGTGCATACTTCTCTACTTCGACAACATCCAGCTCGCGTCTGCGTGTGATATGCAGAAGATTTTTCAGCACCCTTCCCCGTGAGCCGGGCTCGAACTGGTCTTCAACCAAATGCGACGTTTTATAGCGTTGAGATTTTTTCATTCTTCCTACTCTCTGTGCAATGGGTAGTGTATCCACCCTTTTTTATTATTCACATATTACCACAAAACATTGGATGCTGTGATTGATTTGCAGAGTTTTTTTCTTCTCAAATATTGCGTGATATGATAATATTTTTATCATGGGGGGAGAAAATATCAAGGTGGTTATTAATAATTGTTAACCGGTAATACATGATTATGAAAGACACATACGATATACGAACAATAATGCTTCAGGTCATTCACGATCAGCAGCCAAAAGGGCCAACAGACAGACAATTGCAACAAGGCTCTGTCCTTGAAGAAACCAAACGCCGATTAGGCGTAACTTATGACCTCACGAAAGAACAGGCTATTCTCACGACTTGGCATGATCTTTTTAGAACTGGTTACTTAGCATGGGGGTTAAATATCACAAATCCTAATTCTCCTTTTTTTCATGTGTCAGAGAGCGGCAGACGTGCTCTTGCATCGTTAAGCCGCGATCCGGGTAACCCCGCTGGCTATTTGCGCCATTTAGCAGCCATCGCGACACTTAATCCCATTGGGTATTCCTATTTGAAAGAGGGGCTTGAGTGCTATATGGCTGGGCTTTATAAAGCTGCCGCGGTCATGGTTGGAGGGGCTACAGAAAATATCATTCTTGAACTCCGCGACGTTACGGTTCAGAAATTAATTTCGCTTGGCAAGCCGATACCAAAAAAAATGAATGATTGGAAAATCAAAACTGTATCAGACACCTTGTACAATTTCCTTGATGGCTATAAATCGCAGTTTGTACCTGAACTACGTGATGAGTTTGAAGCTTATTGGACAGCATTCGCACAACAGATTAGGGCCGTAAGAAATGATGCTGGGCATCCAACAAGCGTTGATCCTGTTACGCCCGACACTGTCTATGCATCTCTACTTATCTTTCCTGAACTTGCAAAGCTGGCGGATAAATTAAGAACCTGGGTTACCAATGATTTTATATAAATACATAGTTAACACAAAAATCCTGCATATGCGAGATTACCGTTTTTTGTTTTTAGATTATATGTTAACCTGCGCTGCTGATTTAGCGCATTAACTGAGATAATAAATTATGATTGACAATAATGCGATCACCATATATCTGGCAAAAATGGAAGAGGTAAAGCGTCGTTTAGCCTTCTCCGAGCAACAGCTCTTCGATTACGGTAAAACTAAAAACCTGCATTATTTGGAAAACTCGATCCTACATCTCCGTAAAGTACTGGAAAGCATAGCTTACGCTTCAATCGCGCCAAATAAAAAGGCATATTCCGAACTTAGGGCGCGTTCAGATAAGCCAGTCGATTTCAGAAAGGACTATAATGGGCGCAAGATTCTTGAACAATTAGCAATGATCAATAAAGATTTTTATCCAATTCCTTTGGAAAAACCCAGTCAAGTCAGTCCAAATCAGTGGCATTTTGAAAGAAAGAAAAAGGATTTTTTAACAAAGAAACGTTTTGAGCGCGTCTATGATCGTCTCGGTAAATACTTGCACTCTGACAATCCATGGGATAATGATAAAGGATATCTAAATTTGGCTAAAGAATTACCAGCTATCTACAACGAGATCAGGACCTTGCTGTCTTTGCACTTTACAGTAATTCGAGATGGAGGGTTTGGTGGGATTTGGGTCATAGAGTTTGGCAGTAACAGCTCTCCATCTCGTGTAATTACTGCAATAGCAAAGGATGAATTTGTTGTAATCTAAAGATTTACGGTTATCAAGCGGCTCGACGGTGACCGGGAATAGCCTATTACTTTTTCAAGTGCCCAGGGCGTCAGCCTTGTGTGCTTGTCTGGGTTTCAAACAGACACACTCGGTTGTTTTCTTTCCGACATAAAGTCATCGGAAAACTTATCAAGGCTATTAAATAAGGATTCCCAACCGCTCTTATTTACAGTTACATTATTATCTTCGAATCTAAACTCCTTGTTTCTTACAATCTTACAGCCACGCCGATAAAGAAAAAATTTGAAACGATAATCTGAAAGTTATTGCAGTCCTTCCATAAAAGACAGTATTTCCCTTGCGAACTCTTTAAAAATAGCGGGCGATTTTTTATAGTTCCGGTGCACCTCATTTATATCTATGCCGAGGTATTCATGAACAAGAATATTTCTGAAGCCCCCGAACCCTTCAATTTTTTCAAAAAGATTTTTTGATATTACCCCCTTTTCTCGCAGGAGATGCAGGGAGTCCTCATATGTTTCAGGGTATACATGAAATCTTGATGCAAGTATATGGTCGGCTATGTCAAAGACTATATTTGCGGCAGCTATAAGCCCCCTTTCAATAACCCAGCGCTTAGAAAGGGAAGCATCCAAATCTTCCTGTGTAATCTCCTTATACAGCGACAGTTCTTCTGTTACTGTGTCCAGCTCTTTGAGCCTTTCCTGTATGATTTCAGGTTTAAAGACCAACGCCGAGATTCTCCTTTAGGAGTTTTAATTGCCTGCTTTTTACAGGGCGTAAATCCTGATACTGTTTTATCACGCTCAATTCAAAAAGATTTTCGCTCTCTGTATTTATTTTGTAAATGAGCTTTCCTGATTGAAGAACCTCAAATGCGGTTGAGACCGGCGCTTCTTTAAGATTTACGATGTCGAGTCTCCATGTCCCGAGCTTTTTCTGCATCTCTTCCCTTAGAACCGGGAAGTCCCCATCGTACAGGAGCGCAATATCGACATCTTCACCTTTTTTATTCAATAAAGAGCCGAAAAGATAGGCAAGGGTTACATTTTTCTCTTTAAAAATAGTGTTGAGCCCATGTATTCTTTCAAGAATGTCATCGGGTAATGGGCGATGCCTGCTCCATCTTTGCTTTATTCCCATAAGGTAAGTATACCAGAAAAATTTCCAGTTAAGTTAGTACTACAGCCTTACGGCCACGCCTTTATCTTTCAGATATTCCTTTGCCTGTTTGACCGTATATTCGCGGTAGTGAAAGATTGATGCTGCTAACACCGCGTCTGCTTTGCCGATTGAAATACCCTCATAAAGATGCTCTAAATTTCCGACGCCTCCTGATGCGATTACTGGAATAGATACCGATTCGGAAATCGCACGGGTAAGCTCAAGGTCAAACCCTTCCTTTGTCCCGTCCCTATCCATGCTTGTCAGGAGTATCTCTCCGGCGCCGAGCTCTTCCATGTATTTAGCCCATTCAACTGCATTTATTCCCTTTGGCCTTCTGCCTCCGTGAGTATAGACCTCCCATGCCTTTTCAGATGGGTTTTCGATAAAAAGTCTCTGCTTTAACTCGGAAGAAGCATTCAGCCATTCCGGAACTTCTCTTTTTTGGTCTATTTCAAATCTTGAGTCATGCACACGCTTTGCGTCTATGGCAACGACTATGCACTGACTCCCGAAACGCTCTGCCGCCGCTTTTATGAACTCGGGATTATTCACCGCTGTTGTGTTTATCGAAACTTTGTCGCATCCGGCATTTAACAAATCTCTTATATCGTCGAGTATCTTTATGCCTCCGCCGACGGTAAGCGGCATAAACACATCGGTTGCTGTCTTTTCGACTACGTCGAGGATTATCTTTCTCTTTTCATGGGATGCTGTTATATCGAGAAATACAAGCTCATCCGCGCCCTGCTCGTCATAAAATATGGCGTTATCAACAGGGTCTCCCGCATCCCTGATATTCACGAAATTTACGCCTTTTACAACCCTTCCGTCCCTTACATCGAGACACGGGATTATTCTCTTTGCAAGCATTAAGCCTCCGTAATTCTTATCGCCTCTTTCAGATCTACCGCGCCTGAATACAAGGCCTTTCCTGTTATAGCTCCCCAGAGGTTTTTTATACCGAGCAAATTCTTTATGTCATTTATGGACGATACGCCGCCCGATGCTATTACCGGTATATTCAGGTATTCGACCATTTCGCGGGTCGCTTCAATATTAGGGCCTGTCATCATTCCGTCCTTTGATATGTCGGTATAAATAATGCCCGCCGCGCCATAATCCTGTATTCTTATTGCGAGGTCTTTTGCCTTGACCTCTGTAACCTCAACCCATCCCTTGACTGCAACAAGACCGTTTTTGGCATCTATTCCGACAAGCACTTTACCCGGATGCTTCTTGCAGGCCTCTTTGACAAGTTCCGGTTTTTCTATCGCCACAGTGCCGAGGATAACACGGTTTACGCCTAATGAGACGAGGCGGTCGATCCTCTCCATATCCCTTATCCCGCCCCCGACCTCTATATCCATGCTTACGGCTTCCCTTATTTTGCGTATGCTCTCGAAATTTTTCTGGTTGCCTGTAAACGCTCCGTCGAGGTCAACTACATGAAGGAGTTTTGCGCCGCACGACTCCCATTTTTCGGCGGTTGACGCAGGATCGTCGGAATAAACCGTGGCATCTTCCTTCTTGCCCTGAAGGAGCCTTACGCACAGCCCGTCTTTCAAATCTATTGCAGGAATCACTATCATAGGGTAATATAACATAAAGAATCTCTGTCAGTCCGGCGCTATGAAAAAATCTAAAAACATATGCTTCATCGCGGCCTTAATTTTTATGGTGGGTGCGTTGGCGCAACCGCCATATGCTGCATCTTTCGACATTCCAGAAAAGCTCTCCTACGACCTCACGTGGGCGGGAATTAAGACCGGCGAGGCCTCACTTGAGATAAGGGACAACGGCTCCCATATACAATTCATATCGAAAGCAGTTTCCGCAGGATGGGTATCGGTCTTTTACAGGGTGGAGGATAATGTGATAAGCATTCTTAAAAAGGAAGGGTACGGCAATTTCGCCTTTACGCCGAAAAGCTACCGCTTAAAGGTAAGAGAGGGTAAACACAAAAGAGACAGGGAGATTGTCTTCGACCACGCGGCAAAAAAGGCCGTATACATAAACCATCTCGACAATAAAAAAACTGAATCCGGCATAAGCGGCTCGACATTCGATCCGCTCTCAAGCCTTTATTATCTCAGAGGCATACGCCTGGAAGTCGGAAAGCCCGTTTTCATAGATGTATTCGACAGCAAGAAATTATACAAAATGGAAGTGCAGGTTTTAAGAAAAGAAACGGTAGAAACGCCTTCCGGCACATTTGAAACCATCCTCGTAAAGCCGGTCATGAGATCCGAGGGCATCTTCTACCGAAAAGGGGACATCCTCATCTGGCTTACCGATGACGAAAAGAGAATACCGATGCTCCTGAAGACAAAGGTTGCGCTCGGCTCGGTAAAGGCAGTGATCACAAACAGCAGATATTAACCCGTTTCCAATAAAAACACTTGACAAGATACGACTAAGGTTTTATCATATGAATAACAAGAGGTGATAAAATGCCTGCGGCTGTAAAAGACTATTACCATATACTCGGCGTGAGCAAGGACGCGCCTCAGGATGATATCAAAAAGGCTTATAGAAAACTTGCGAGAAAATACCATCCTGATCTGAATCAGGGCGATAAAAGTTCCGAGGAAAAGTTCAAGGAGATAAACGAGGCTTACGCTGTTATAGGCGATCCGCAGAAACGCGCGGAATACGACAGGGCAGGCACCACATTCGAGCAGTTCGGCGGCTTTGAGGGATTCAGAGGCTTTGACTTCGGAGAGGCTTTCGACCTCGGCGATATATTCGGGGATGTATTCGGCACAAGGTTCGGAACGGAGCGTCATTATGCCCGCGGAGAGGATATTCTCATGGGCGTTGAACTCACCCTTGAGGATGCGTTCTCAGGGGTAACGAGGCCTATAACTGTTACGAGGACAACGAATTGCGACGCGTGCGGAGGAAGCGGAGCCGAATCATGGCAGACCTGTCCTGCCTGCAAGGGAACCGGGCGAGTTCAAGCGGCAAAGGGTTTTTTCAAGATTGCCCAGACATGCCATGAATGCGGCGGCACAGGGAAAAAAATCACTTCGGTCTGCAAAAAATGCGGGGGAAGAGGAAAGATTGTTCATACAGACACTACAAAAGTGAAGATCCCGGCGGGGGTCGATCACGGCTCTATCGTAAAACTGCGCGGAATGGGTAACGCGGGCGCGGGCGGCGGGCCTGCCGGAGACCTGCACATCGAAATATCCATTAAGCCTCATCCTGTTTTTAAGAGGAAAGGGGATGACATCTACGTTCAGATACCTGTCACGTTCGGCGAAGCTGCCCTCGGAGCGAAAATAGAGGTTCCGGTTATCGACGGCACCGCTATGATGAAATTGCCTGCCGGAACACAGGGAGGGCAAAGGTTCAAGCTTTCGGGAAAAGGCTTTATTTCTCCGAGGTCGAGACAGAGAGGGGACGAATACGTTGAGATAGAAATCGCAGTTCCAAAGGATGTGCCCGAAAAGGCAAAGGAAGCGATAAAAACCATAGAATCTCTTTACAAGGAAGACCCGAGAAAAGGGATGGTGAGATAAACGATGCCGAGAAAGAAAGAAGATAAGAACAGGCCGTTATACATGATAAGCGTGGTATCCCGAATACTGGAGGTGCATCCGCAGACATTGAGGATGTACGAACGCGAAGGGTTTGTATCCCCTCACAGGATAAACCAGCAGCGTCTTTACTCTGAGGAGGACGTAGAACGGCTCAACCTTGTCATAAAGCTTACAAAGGAGATGGGAGTCAATAAAGCGGGCGTGGACATAATTTTGAGAATGAGAAACCGCATGGAGGCGATGCAAGGCGAGATAAGGGAAATGATGCGGTTCATCGAGGACGATATACGCCGGGATTTTGAAGACAGGCTGAGAAGGATATTCAGCGAAGATTAGGAGGACCCATATGAGATTGGATAAATTGACCGTAAAAAGCCAGGAGGCGCTGCAGGAGGCGCAGAGGATTGCGGAAAATAAAGGAAACCAGCAGCTTGAAACAGAGCATCTGCTGTACGCGCTTCTTGAGGACGAAGAAGGCATAGCATATCAGATACTCAAGCGCCTCGGCGTGGACATAAGCGCATTAAAGGCGGATATAGACAAAGAAATCGAAAAATTCCCGAAGGTGTCCGGCGCGACCCCTCTCGGCCAAGTCTATATTGCTCCGAGGCTGAAGACTGTTCTGGAAAAAGCCTACGATGAGTCCGTGCATCTGACGGATGAGTTCATAAGCGTGGAGCATTTATTGCTCGCGATAATAAATACCTACGGCCCTTCTGCTGATATCCTGAAAAAGCACGGCGTTTCGGCTGATAACGCTTTGTCGGCAATGAGGGAAATCCGCGGCGTGCACCGCGTTACAGATCCCAATCCCGAAGAAAAATATCAGGCCATTGCCAGGTACGCTAAAGACCTTACCGATCTGGCGAAAAAAGGAAAGCTCGATCCCGTTATAGGCAGGGATGAAGAGATCAGAAGGGTGATACATGTGCTTTCAAGGAGGACAAAAAACAACCCCGTCCTTATCGGAGACCCCGGAGTAGGAAAGACGGCAATAGCCGAAGGCCTTGCCCAGAGGATTGTTGCGGGAGACGTTCCGGAAACGCTCAAGGATAAAAAATTAATATCCCTCGACATAGGAAGTCTTATTGCCGGTTCTAAATATAGGGGAGAGTTCGAAGAGAGGCTGAAGGCGGTCTTGAAAGAGATAGAACAGTCCGAAGGCAGGGTAATAACCTTTATAGACGAGCTTCACACACTTGTAGGGGCAGGGGCTGCGGAAGGGGCGGTCGATGCTGCCAATATGCTGAAACCAGCGCTCGCGCGCGGGGAGCTCAGATGCATCGGCGCTACGACCATAGACGAATACAGAAAACACGTGGAAAAAGACCCGGCGCTCGAACGGAGATTTCAGCCGGTTTTGATAAAAGAGCCGTCCGTGGAGGACACCATCTCGATTTTAAGGGGACTTAAGGATAAATACGAGGTGCATCACGGAGTAAAGATAAAGGACTCGGCGCTCATAGCCGCCGCAGTGCTTTCCCACAGGTACATAACCGAGAGGTTCCTGCCGGATAAGGCTATAGACCTTATAGACGAATCTGCCGCGCGTCTCAGGATGGAGATAGACAGTATGCCGGTGGAACTGGATGAGATCGAAAGGAAGCTGAGGCAGTTCGAAATAGAAAAGCAGGCATTGATGAGGGATGACGGCTCATCCGACGCGCGGGAAAAACTCGGAAAACTGAATAAAGAAATGGCGGAACTTCAGTCAAAAAGGGACGTCCTAAGGGCGCAGTGGCTGAACGAAAAAGAGGCGATTCAAAAAATAAGGGATATAAAGGAGCAGATAGAAAAGACGAAGATAGAGTCTGAAATGGCTGAAAGGGAAGGAGACCTCGCAAAGGCGGCGGAACTTAGATACGGCCGGCTGCTTGAACTCCAGAGGGCGCTTGATGCTGAAAACGCAAAATTGATCGAGACACAGGCAAAAAGGAAAATGCTCAAAGAAGAGGTGGACGAAGAAGATATCGCGGAGGTTGTATCCAAATGGACGGGAGTTCCGGTATCTAAAATGCTCGAAACCGAGATAAAGAAACTGATAAGAATGGAAGACAGGCTCAAACAAAGGGTGGTGGGTCAGGATGAGGCGATAACAGCAGTGGCCGACGCGATCAGAAGGGCGAGGGCAGGCCTTCAGGATCCGAACAGGCCCATAGGCTCGTTCCTTTTCCTCGGACCCACAGGCGTGGGAAAGACAGAATTGGCAAAGGCCCTCGCGGAGTTCCTTTTCGACGACGAGGCCGCGATGATAAGAATCGACATGTCCGAGTATCAGGAGCGGCATACGGTATCGAGACTTGTAGGAGCGCCTCCGGGCTATGTTGGCTATGAAGAGGGAGGGCAGCTCACGGAAGCGGTGAGGAGAAGGCCGTATTCGGTAATTCTCTTCGATGAAGTGGAAAAGGCGCATCAAGAGGTGTTCAATATACTGCTCCAACTCCTCGACGACGGCAGACTGACGGACGGACACGGCCGAACCGTAGACTTCAGGAATGCCGTGGTCATTATGACATCGAATATCGGCAGTTCTCATATACAGGAAATCCTCGAAGAGAGGTCTAAAAGGCCTGTCGCGCACTGGGGTGATGATAACGAAAAAGAGATGAAGCATAAGGTGATGGAAGACCTGAAGGCATTTTTCAGGCCGGAGTTCCTGAACAGGATAGACGAGACCATTATATTCAACTCGCTGAGCGAGAAACTCCTTAAGCAGATAGTCGAGATTCAGGCTAATAGGATGAAGAAATATCTCCATGAAAAGAAGATAGATATCGCGCTTACCGAAAACGCAAAGGAGTTCATTGCAAAGACCGGATACGACCCGGTCTACGGCGCGCGCCCCTTAAAACGGGCTTTGCAGAAGGAGATACTTAATCCGCTCGCCTTGAAACTTCTTGACGGTACATTCAAGGAAGGCGATGTAGTGGAAGTGGATTATGAAGACGGCAAGGTAGTATTCGACAGGCTCGCGGTTGCCGAAGTTGTTTAATAAGGGTCTTTGACCCAATAAAAATTGCGTTATAGGGTTATAGAGTTATAGCGTTTATCGATTATTTTTTTACACTATAACGCTAAATTAGGAGGTTGGCTATGTCAATAGTAAAGTGGAGTCCTTTAAAAGAGCTTGAGGAGATGAGAAAAGACATGGACAGGCTCTTTGATGAGTTCTTCTCCCCTGTCACCAGAAGGAGAAGGGGATGGCTGAAACCGGAGATGGGAGTAATAGTCCCTAATATCGAGATGTACGACAGAAAAAACGAGATTGTGCTGAAGGCCGAGCTTCCTGGAGTTTCCAAGGAAGATATAGACCTCACAATAACCAAGGATTCGCTCACATTAAAAGGCGAGATCAAAAAAGAGGAAGAGATCAAGGAAGAAGATTATTACGCGTCGGAGAGAAGCTACGGGAGCTTTACAAGGACCATCGCTCTCCCTGCGGAGGTCGACAGCGAAAAGTCAAAGGCATCCTTCAAAAACGGCGTGCTCGAGATAGTGCTTCCGAAGAGGGAAGAAGCGAAACCCAAGGAGATAAAGATAGAGGTATCGTAAGAAAAACTTGGGCGGGATAAAATCCCGCCCAAGTTTGACAACTCCACAAATTTTCTGATTTAATATTAGGATTCCCGGGTAGCTCAGCCGGCAGAGCAGGTGGCTGTTAACCACCCTGTCGGGGGTTCGAATCCCTCCCCGGGAGTTTTTTATTTGTTTATATTCCAAGAAGTTATCTGAATATCAGGCAAAAAATCTCCGTCATCAAACCGTCATCAAGTCCTGCCCTGCCCGCTTAGTCCTCTTTTCGAGCGGTAGTATAGTAACACCGCTCGAAGGTTCTATGGGTAGAACCTTTGCTATCTCGATAGGGTCAAGCTATGATTGATACTATCGGGTGCATTGCCCCTATCTCTGAGGACTTATTTAATTATTTACAAGATAATTCTTTATACACTTCCCGGATTGATAAACGCAGTGGCGGCATTGAATTTGAACGCAGCAATCTTGATACTCCCATGTCCTATGGTTACAAGGTAGGGTTTAACCTTTCAGATAAAAAGTGGATTTATGATCCAACCATAAAAAAGACTGTCAAAGAATCCGGATTCCATCACCTTCGCCTTGAATTTTCCGCTCCTAAAATTCTTTATGGACACAATCTTGAAAGCATAGATTTCGATAAGGCTTTAGAGACTTGCATGTTAGTCAGACAGGCTTTTCAAAGGCTGTATAACTGTAAAATTCCACAAATAGCGCATTGGTTCTGCTACCGGCTTGATATTTGCGCTAATTTTATACTGAACGATGAGCAGGAGGTGATAAACTACATACGCCATTTACAAAACATGGAATATCCGAGAAGAAACGCAATAATTTATAAGGATGAAACCATTTTCTTTCCAAGCCGTGTTAATCCCTTTAAAATTTATGTAAAAGGGAAGGAATTTAAAACACATGACATGAAGAAATTTTTAAATAGAGCAGAGGCTTCAAGTCTGCATGAATTTGCAAAAAGGATTATCAGGCTTGAGGTCGAACTTAGAGGAAGATTAAACTATATTTTCGATGAGCATGTTAAAAAGGATATGACAAATATTGAGCAATTAGAATTAGCTCAATGGTCGGGTAATATGAAACTGTTGGATATAAAACATTATGTAGATTTAAAATATGAGATGGAGCGTGTAAAGGAAATGTTTATGAACGGCAAAGAAACAAAATTCATGGAGAGTGCGGATGTAAAGAAAGTTTTGCGATCAGCCTACTCTATAGAACAAGCAGACAGTTTTTACGGCGTCTATATGTTTATTGTTACGCAAGGAATGAAACAGGCAAGAAAAGAGTATTCTAAAAATAAGTTAAGCAGAGCTAAAAAGGCGTTCAGAGAATGTGGAATATCCTTTGTCTCTGATGTTTTAAGACTCGCGAATGTGAATCGCGGATTCCCCGATGATTTCACATTAGAGCTATCACCCGACAATAAATATTATCAGGTTCCGATTGCGGCTTGATGCTATCCGTTTAAACAAGCTCCATAACCCGGCAATGCGCATCGGATTCGTAGTCCGCTGTTCACAGCCAATTCATAGAGCACATCCGTAAGAACAAGCTCTGCAACAGGAAGGCATCTATATCAACCTCAATCAAGCCTCAAAACGGCATAATAATTTAGGATTGTGTTCCTGCCTTATGTGGTATAAAAGAAAATGACCAGACGCTATGTTGGTATGCTATAATCATGTAATTCTATGAAAGTATCAGAAAAGAAACTCCTCCATATAGGCTACAACAGGACTTGTAACTGCAAGCCTACTAATATTAATTGCATGTCCCCAAAGGATTGGCTTAAAAGCCAACTGGGAGTATGGCAGTTCAATTATGAAAAAAGGGATATTAGAGACAAGCAAGCACATCCTGCAACCTTTCCTATCTCATTAGCAAAAAAAATTATTGAGCTTTTTACCCATGAAGGAGAGCTTGTTCTTGATCCATTTGTTGGAAGCGGAACAACTCTTGTTGCTGCACACGATAGCAACAGAAATGCAGTAGGCTTCGATTTGCAAGAAAAATATATTGAACTTTCAAGATCAAGGTTATCTAATGGTGTTTTTTTTAACACCTCATCGCAAATTGCAGTTCAAGACGATGCAAGAAATATTCATCAATATTTTGAAGACGAGACTATAAGCCTAATTTGGACATCCCCGCCTTACGCCAATCTTTTAAATAGAGAAAGAAAAAACAAATCGAGACGATTCAGAAATAATGAACAGCTTGGGAAAATAGAGCAGTATTCTCAAGACGAACGAGATTTAGGAACTATGTCGCTTGATGAATATACCCGAGTAATGGGCGACATTTATGAATCACTATTGCCATTGCTAAAGCCTAAAGGTCATTGTGTTATAAATGTTCCCGATATGTGGTGGGAAAACCAAAGGATTACCATTCATGTTTCTTTAATTCAGGAGTTAAGGGCGAGAGGTTATGAACTGCGAAATATAATTATCTGGGATAGGACAAATCTTGTAAACCGAATCGGAATATTCGGTTGGCCCAGTAACTACATAACAATGGGCGTTACCTTTGAGTATTTACTCGACTTCTGGAGGCCGCCGAAGTGAAAACATACACAAAAGAAGAATTAATTCAGGAACTGATAAAAATCAAGGAGAAAGGCTGGATTAAGAATGCGCGGCATGGAAACGCTGGCGGAGTAGGTAATACATTAGAAGATTTACTCGGTATTCAAGAGAATAACCTGCCGATACCAAATGCTGCCGAATGGGAGTTAAAATGCCAAAGGCTTAATACCACATCTTTAACGACTTTATTTCATATGGAGCCTTCACCGAGAGCATTAAAATTTGTTCCGCAGATATTGCTCCCTAAATATGGTTGGTCTCATCAAGAAGCAGGCACAAAATATCAAGATACAGAAATGAGTTTTCGGCAAACGATTCATGGACAGTCTCGAAGCGATAGGGGTTTTATGGTCATAATCAATCGGGCAGAGAAAAAAGTCCTGATATCATTTGACGCTAACTCTGTTTCAGAAAAACATTCTGCGTGGCTGCAATCAGTTGATAAACGGATAGGTTTAGGTGAACTAACTCCTCAGCCATATTGGGGATTCGATGATTTATTTCATAAAGCAGGAACAAAGCTTTTAAATTGTTTCTATGTTCAAGCGCAAGTGAAACATGAAGGCGGTTATGAATATTTCAGCTATGAAAAAATCATGATGTTGCAAAATCTGAGTTTAGAAAAATTTCTTGAGGCCGTAGAATCTGCTGCTGTCTTGGTAGATTTTGACGCGAGAACCGGACATAATCACGGCACAAAATTCAGGCTTAGACAAGACAAATTGCCGTCCCTCTACGAACGAGTAACAATCATCTCATGATCAGACAAAAAATATAAAATAGCATCGCTGGTGCTCATTTTTTTCATTCGTTAGGATTAACTCAGTCGTTATACCTCATCGTTCCTTTCAAAAGCGTGCAAATACTTTGCATAGTCGATTTTCACAAATAAACCCGGAAATCCAAAATTGATCTATGCAATGTATTTGATAGCGGATACGGAGATTCAGCCCGTCAATTTACTATGCCGCTGTGTCCCTCGATGCTAAATATAGAAGCGGCTTTGTAAATTGACACCATAGTTTATTTTCAATATCTTCGACATAGGCCATTATTGCAATAGAAATAACTCTTATTAGGCTTAATAGCTGCCCTGCCTGAGTGTGTGCGACCGACGGGGAAAGCACATACTCAGGCAGGGCGCTCCGGTAGGGCGCTCCGGGGGGGGCTTGACTTTTATTTTTAGTGGTTATATAATGGCTATTATGAAAAGGATAAAAGAGCAGAAAACGAAAAAAGAGCAGAAACTAAAGCAGATAAAATCTTTCAGCACCGATGGCAAGCTATACGATTGGCTTGTTAATAAAATCAAGGAGTCCGGGAGCGATATAAGCATATCAGAATTGATTAGCGATTATTTGGCTTATCTGTATTATGAATTGAAAAGTATTCTTGATTACTATGATAGAGAAAAAATCGTTGTCGATCTGCCTTGGGTTATAAATAAGATTATCAATGATTCTAAATTTTTCCCTCCAAAACTTGATGTTTTATACGCTGACCCTGATATGAAAAAATGGCTTGAAAACGATATCCACAATAAAGCTATGGAGATTTTGGAAGCCTACCAGAATGAACAAAAGTTAATAATGGAGAATATCAAGGAGAGACAATCTCGGAGATTAAAAAAATAGAATCAACTGGTAAAAATGAATACTCTTAAAAAAATATTTGCAGATAGTTGTAAAGAAGCCGAAGAATACGGCCCGAAGACTGTTCTTTGTAATTCATGGGACGAATTAGATGAAGCCATTAAAAATATAGGCTGCGGGCTTGTTTCTCCCGGCGGCACCGGCTTAGGGCGTGATGTTATTCAACGCATGGAAAGGGAAGGCTTAATTAGAGTTTTCAGGATAAGGGTTGATGATCCTATGCGGAAGAATGTTCCACTAATGTTCAGGTGCTTATATCCTCCAAAGGTAATGTATATTCTTATCCCGTGGGATGACGTTAAAAGCATTAAAGGCAGTTTAAAACAGGAGGTTTCATATGGCTA
Organism: Nitrospirota bacterium; assembly: GCA_021792185.1. Taxonomy (GTDB): domain Bacteria; phylum Nitrospirota; class Thermodesulfovibrionia; order Thermodesulfovibrionales; family Dissulfurispiraceae; genus GWB2-47-37. Next base: position 108,405 of record JAJYVD010000003.1, read on the forward strand.
ATGGACATGGTGTTATAAGGGTTCCCGACAATCAGATATGCCCGAAATGTAACGGCTCTTTTAAACGGGTTACATTGAAACATGCTTCTAATATAGCTTTCAGATGTCCTAACTGTTTAACTGTTCCGATCCGATATTATCTTGATATTCATCACAAGGGGGAGAGAGTCCGCATTTTCAGCGACAGGCAGGGCAAGCCCTTGGATACCCTTCAAAGGGCTATCGCCCTTTTAAGTCATATTCATTATGAGATCGAAAATCACATGTTTGATAAGACAAAATATGTTCGCAGCGATTTGCAGAAATTTTTATTCGAAAATCTTATTAAGCAATGGCTTGATTTGAAGGGGAAAGAAGGGATTGCTACGATTTATAAATATGAACAATTTAACCGTGATTATTTTATTTTCTTTAAAGGCCAAGATGTCCGGGAAATAAGGACATCTCATGTCCATGAGTTTTACCATCAATTGCCCGAACGGTTGAACAATAAAACAAAGAAAAATATTTTAGGGGCGTTACACGCATTCTTTAAATGGCTTCTGGTTATTGAACATGTAGAAAAAATGCCTGTATTTCCAAAAATTGAAGTTATTACGCCTGATTGGCAATGGTTAGACGAAGACGACCAAAACGAGATATTATCGGCAATTCCAGAGAATGATAGACATATATATACATTCTTGGCTTTGCATGGATGCAGACCGGCAGAGGTCATGGCTTTAAAGATAAAGGATTTAGATTTCACGCATAACTCTGTAATTATCAGAAGAACCTTTTCCGGCAAAAGTCATAATATCCTTGTGGAGCATACTAAAACTAAAAAAACACGGGTTATTCCTATTAATCCTTTGATGATAGATACGATCAAAAAGCTCTGCAAAGGCAGGTTTGGAGAGGATTTTGTATTTCTTAATCCACGAACCGGTAAGTATTACTGTAAAAGTGCATATTGGGAGATATGGAATAAAGCCCGCAAATCTGTTGGAAAAAACATAAAATCATATGAAGCATTAAGGCATTCTTTTGCGTCGCAACGGGTTTGCATGGGTTATGATTTATTAAGAATAGGCAAAATTCTTGGGCATACGGACAGTAGAACGACTCAGAGATACAGTCATGTTAATCTTGAATCGTTAAGAGGGATCATGGATATAACACCCGTCAGCGGAGCGTCATCAGATGTCAATAACTCCAAAAAATAATCTTATATTTCAAGGGGTTTTAAGATGAAGGGTAGGGTTCGAATCCCTCCCCGGGAGCCAATTTATCCCCCGTCGGCCTTATCGTTATCTTTCTCCTTCTCCTCGATAAATCTGAAGAGTTTTTCCATCGCGTCTATCTGCTGGAACCTTTTATTTCTTCCGGAAAATCTCATCACATCCAGAATAAAGTCGGCGGATTCCGGCAATCCGGAATTATAGACACCCCTCTTCGTGACTTTATAGCCTTCCATCTCCGTCTTAAGAGAATCGGCTAATGCTACCACCTTCCGTACGATGAGATAGCCGCTCTTCGCGCCTAATGCATTAAACGCCGAGCGCAAATACGTTATAGCCTCGTTCCAGTTTGAAAGGGAAAATTCGATTTCAGAATGTATCAGCACCTCGTCGTTTATAGTAATATCTATAGCATTCATGGGAAGCTCGGCAGACATGTTCCACAGGTCGTCGACAATTTCCTGATCGACGGCTCTATAAGAATACGGCAGTTTTATATAGAACGCCCTTATCTCTCTGAAAAGCTCCATTTCATTCATTATATCATACAAGAAGGCTTACGAGTTAAATAGTTAAAAAAGTTCTTGACTTATAGATTAATTGAATGTTAAATTATCCAAAATTCTAACAGGGGGTGTTTATGAAGAAGTTTTTGGCAGTTCTCATTTCTCTCTCTTTCATTCTCCCTCTCCCGGCATTAGCAGCCGACCAGGCAGATATTCTCCAGAAGATGGAGGCTCTCTCAAAGGAGCTCGATCGCCTGAAACAGCAGATGCAGGAGATGAAGCAGAAAGAGGCGGCAAAGGAGGAAAGAATCACGGTTGTTGAGAAAAAGGCTGAAGAAGCCGCAGGGCCTTCTTGGCTAGAGATCGGCGGAGATTACCGGTTCAGGATGGATAATCTGACAGGTAAGACCCACGATGCGAATGTGCAGGGAACCGGGGTTAGCGGCAAATACCTGGCAAACGATTCCCTTCTGACCAACAGGTTCGGGTTGAACCTGAAAGCAAAGGCTACGGAAGACATTCAGGTTAAAGCGCGACTCCTTATGTACAAACTGTGGGGTATGGACAGGGCCGACTCTGTAACGAATTCAGGCAACGGCTCCAATGGATTTTTTGCCGACAAGAACAGCATATTCGATGCAAACATCGGGCACACGCCTCAGGACAATACCCTCAGGGTTGATCAGGCTTATGCCACATGGAGCAATATCGGCGGTGCTCCTGTATGGTTCTCGGTCGGTAGACGGCCTTCAACAGGCGGCATCCCGACAAACATAAGGCAGAACATGGAAAAAGTAGGCACAGCAGGCGTTCCGGGATTTCTGGTTGACTGGGCGTTTGATGGATTAACTTTAGGCTATGCTCCCGACATAGAAATGCTTCCGGGCGCATACGCAAAACTCTGTTACGGTAAGGGCTTTGAGAGCGGATTGAGGGCAAATAACGGACTGAAAGATACGGATATGCTGGGATTGAATGTGGTTCCTTACGACACGGATAATCTCCATTTCGAACTTCAGTGGAATAGGGCATATAACATAATGGCTTCGGCTACCGATGTAAGGGGAACTGCAAACACCAATGTCGGAGATGTAGATCAGTACGGCGCGATTGTTGTTGGCAAAATTGACAAGGTAGGGCCCGGAGACCTAAATCTTTTCCTTGCAGGAGCCACGAGCAAAACCAAGCCCAATACCCATAAATACAATAACACGTGGGGTCTGCTTTGGGACGATTATGAAGGCAAAAAGGAACGCACCGGCAACCTGATCTATCTTGGCGGAAGATACGACATCAAATCTACACTAACAAAGATAGGTCTGGAATACAACCGCGGCTCTAAAAACTGGCTCGCATTCGCGCCCGCATCGGATGACATGTGGACGACCAAGCTCGGCACAAGGGGAGACGTCTACGAAGTTTATATCATCCAGGAGCTCAATAAGAAACCCATCTCCAAGAGAGGGAAGGCCTTCTTCAGGCTCGGCTACCAGCTTTACGACTTTACATACACCGGCAGCCAGAACTGGCTCGGCGCTCCATATAGGATAACCGATTTAACACGTACCGGCCCCGGCACAATGCAGATGTTCCAGCCGGTTAAAACGGCAAAGGATATCTACCTGACCTTCGATGTTTTATTCTAATCCTACGCAGTTGAGGGAGGGGCGAAAGCCCCTCCCCTTATTTTGTTTGCCTATATTTCACGGTGGAGCAGGCTACGAAGATGTTCACGAATAATCCAATCCTGGTTAGAAATTCATTGCGTTATTTACAAGAGTGGCGCTATAATGTTCAGAAGTCAATAAACTATGCACTTGGGGAGAGTCGGCATGGTGAAACTCCGTTCTTACATCACAATATTTATACTTTTAGTTCTATATAGCATCACTTCCACCCCTGCGTTTGGCGCACAAGGTGCGGCCACTGATTTCACATTGCCGGACATCAACGGCAAAAAAGTCAGCCTTTCGGAATTCAAAGGTAAGGTTGTAATTCTTAATTTTTGGGCTACATGGTGCGGCCCGTGCCGCGCTGAAATGCCCTCTCTCAATAAACTATATATTGAGTTCAAAGATAAAGGCCTTGCCGTTATTGCCGTATCGGTAGACACCTCTGAAAACCCTGTCAAATCTTTTATAAAGAAGCATAACCTGTCATTCCCCGTGCTTATGGATAAAAACAAAGAGGTTTCGTTCGATGAATATGGAGTTTTAGGGCTGCCTACCACTTTCATAATCGATAAAAACGGAATCATCGCAGAAAAAATTCTTGGGGAAAGGGAGTGGGATGCGCCCGACATGAAGGGGAAAATTATCAGGCTTCTGGGAGGGAAAAAATGAAAGTCACAGCAAGCGTAAAAATGATAATAGGAATACTTTTGAGTATAGTAGTGCTGTGGGGATGTTCGGATACGTTTTTAGTAACAAAGGATGGCAAGAGTTATTTCTTCGGCGGGAAAAGGGACGAGCTTTACAGGATGCTCTGCGATTCCGGAGATTTGGGCAAAATACTTAACGGCACGCGCTTGTCGCAGGAAATAAAGGACGGCCTTTACAGATACAACTGCACGCAGCGCTCCGGAGAAAAGGTGAAAGAGATATACGCATCTCTTAAACCGGAGCAACGAAGGGAACTCAGGCTTTCGTTCCAGAACCAGGGGTATGATATAAACCTCCTTGCGTGTTGAGACCCTAAAATTTCGGTATCCGGTCGGATACAGTAACCGATAAAAAATCGCTCATTCTCTTACTGCTTATGCAAGGCATCAATCCCCTATTATGTTATAATTTCCAATGATGAAAATCCTAAGAACCCGAAAGGAAATAACAGCCTTCCTTAATATTCTCAGGGAAAGGGCATCTGGTGTAAATCCGGAGATAGAAAAGGCCGTAAGGAACATTCTCTCGGATGTGAAAAAAAATGGAGATGCTGCGGTAGAGAAATACACCCGTAAGTTCGACAGCCACAACCTTACCTTAAAACTAACATCAGCGGAATTTAAACGCTCCGCAAAAACAGCCGACAAAAAAATAATCAAGGCGCTGGAACTGTCGGCCCGCAGGATTCAGGATTTCCATGAAAGGCAAAAGGAAAAATCATGGTCGTTCAAAAAAAACGGGGCATTATTAGGCCAGATAATCAGGCCGATAGAAAGAATCGGCGTTTATGTCCCGGGCGGCAAGGCATCCTATCCTTCGACAGTGCTTATGAATGTCATCCCAGCGCAGGTTGCCGGTGTTGAAGATATAGCGCTTTGCGTCCCCACTCCTAATGGAGAGATAAATCCCTATGTTATGGCGGCCATTGAGCTTTTAGGCGTTAAGGAAGTCTACCGCATTGGAGGCGCACAAGCGGTCGGCGCTATGGCATACGGAACTAAAAGCGTTAGAAAAGTCGATAAGATCGTGGGGCCGGGCAATATCTATGTCGCGCTCGCAAAAAAAATTGTCTTCGGAGAAGTGGATATCGACATGATCGCCGGACCGAGCGAGATATTGATAATCGCGGATGAAACTGCAAACCCCTCTTTTATCGCAGCAGACCTGCTGAGCCAGGCGGAGCACGATGAGATGGCATCGAGTATACTGGCAACCGATTCGGATATCCTCGCGGAAAAAGTTCTCAGGGAATTGCGCGTGCAGCTTAATGTATTAAAAAGAAAGCATATCGCCTTAAAATCATTGGAACGGTTCGGCGCGGTGATAAAAACAAAGAGCATCGCTAAGGCGATAGATATGGCAAACGAAATCGCGCCTGAGCACCTGGAGATAATGACAAAAAATCCCGAAAAAGATGTAAAACACATCAGGAATGCAGGAGCCGTATTTTTAGGACAATGGACGCCGGAGCCTTTAGGAGATTATTCCGCGGGGCCGAACCACACCCTGCCCACAGGCGGCACAGCGAGGTTTTCGTCTCCACTCGGAGTTTACGACTTCATAAAAAGGACGAGCCTGTTGCAATTCGATAAAAAAGGTTTTATGCTATTATCAGATACCGTAGAGGCAATTGCGGATATAGAAGGGCTTGAAGCCCACGCAAACACTATAAGGATAAGGAGAGGGCATTAAGCAGGGAGGTTTAAAATGGCGGTTAATCAAACATCCAACGATCCGGTTCAGGCAGATGTAATTTCAAGATACGGTTTACAGCAGAAGCAGGGCAAAGAGCAGATAAAGCAGCAGGAGCCCCAGGCGGCAAAAGAGAAAAAAAATGCCGAGGAAAAATCATCTGCCGAGGAAGGCGTTAAGGTATCTGTTTCAAGACGCGGCAGAAGAGAAGCGGCAAACAGAAAAGAAGCCGCAGGAAGGGTCGAAAGAGGCCGCAGAACGGAAGAGACCGGCAATCCGGAAATAGAATCCAGGCGCGCGATACAGGCTTATAGAAATGCGAACAGGGCGACCGAGAGGGAGAATACCGAAAGGCCGGAGCGTTTAAGGGAAAGGCAGATCAGCAAAATCGTCGGCTGATAATTTTTGAAATAAGGATATATCCTCCGCACGGCGGTCCCGAGCGGTTTTCCGCGAAATCGCATCCGTCTATAAAAAAATCGCATCTCCTGCATACGAGTTCTGTCATCTCATTATTCTTCGGGGGAATGCGGTTTTTAATTTCATCTCCGGATTTCAATGATCCGGCAAGCATCTCTAATTCATGAGCGGTGAGGTTATCCCTCAGAATTTCGTATCCCCGGCAAAGAAGCTCCTCCTTGCCTTCTTTATAATACTTGCAGAACTTTCTGCAGATGATTTCGGTGTAACTCTTATCTTTCATCAGCCGATTGCTTCTTTCAGCCAATTGAGATAATCCTCGGAGCCGTCAATAATAGGCGAGGCGATAATTTCAGGAACGGTATAGCTGTGAAGTTCTTTAACCCGGTTTTTAAGTGATTCGAACAAATGCAGCTGAGTCTTTGCAATCATCAGCACTTCCGCGTCGTCTTCTATCTTACCCTGCCATGTGTAAATCGAGCGTATCCCTCTGACGATATTCACGCAGGCGGCAAGCCTTTGTTCGACAAGTGTTTTAGCTATCTTTGCAGCCTCATCTTCATTCGGCGCGGTGATATATACGACAATTGCCTCCATCGCCCCTCCTTCAATCCGATTTTCATATCAGGAAAAAAGCGGCCCATACTATGATGCCCCCGATCATGATAATAAAAACCGCGTTCATAGCCCTTCTGGTTTCGTATTCGTTCACCAGCAGCCCTCCGATCCTGAGAATGCTGTCGGTCCTTACCTCGACAATACCTCGGCTGCTCGATACAAGAACAGTCCCTTTTTTAATGCCTACAACCTCTCCTGAAATCTCAGCCCTGTCGCCCATTGCCGTTACGCGCCTGTTTATAAGAGAAGCATCAGGCTCTATGCCGAATAATTGATAGTAGCCCCATAGTATAAGCCCTATACCGACAGCGACAACAACTCTTTTCCATATAATAATCATATATTATGGTTGAGGATAAAACATTTCCGCTTCATTCTCGAAAGGCATCCGGCCTTTCTCCGAAGCTACGCCACCCCGCTTAAACATCCATGTTACGCATGGGCTGCCGAAGTCGCTCCAATACTTTATCCTCAACCATAATCAACAATCAAAAAAATTTCAACATATAGGACGGGTATGCTTCAATGACTTTATCGGCGGAACTTTTTAACCACATCCTCTTATACCCGTCCTCCGCATCGGCGGCATCTATTTTATGAAGCGTATAATATCTCTGATAGCATAAAAAACAACACTTAATAAAGGCGTTGAAGAATACCCGTCCTATATGACATTAATTATGCAGTCAGCGCATTAACACCCCGCTTTTCAACAGGTATGTCCCGCTCCCATCCTTCTTTATCAACCTTACGGTAGGTTTGAAAAACACAAAATCCTGATGGAACGGAGTCTTTACATTTCCTCCGAACGAACTGTTGTCGCCGAAGGCAATGTGTATAGTCCCGAGTATCTTTTCGGATTCGAGTATATTGTCCGGCCTTTTGGCCCTGTCATTTGTGCCTATGCCGAGTTCCGCTATGTTCCTGTTTTCTTCTCTCTCATCGAGCTTTGCCCTCAGATAATCCGCGTAAGGCTCCTCTCCCATCACATCTTTTACGATGCCTTCTTTAACGATTACCGTAATAGGCGATGTCAGTTCCCGCGTGGGAGCCCACTCAAGAACGAGCCTTCCGTTTGCAGTGCCTTCAACAGGAGCAAGGAAAACCTCTCCTGCCGGGAGGTTGCCGAAAGAGCCGGACATTGAGAGCATGCCGTCGTCGGCTAACGCTTTCCTGTTTTTCTTAGACATAGTCATATGCGTTCCGTTGGGTGTTTTTATTTCTATGCATTCCGCCGTATTCACTATTTTTGCTATAGCCCTTGTCGTTTTTGAAAGCCTTTTCCAATCCGCGTTCATCGAACTTTCGAGCATCGACACATCGAAGATCGGCATGCTCGCGTAACGGCAGCCGCAGACCCTCGTCAAAAAGTCCCTGAATCTCGTATGGCTCGTGGAATAGTTCGAAAGGGCGATAACCGCGTTCACGACGGATTTTTTATGCTTTAAGATTATGGTTTCCGCTCTTTTTATTCCGGCGTCGTCGATTTTTTTATTAAGGAGCGGTTTTAGGAGTCTGTATTTTTTCAGTTCTCCTACAGTCTTTTCTCCAAAGGCCGCTTTCCATAAATCCTCCGGAGGTTCCGCGCCGTGGCTTCCGGTTGCGGGAAATTCCGAATAAAAAATTTTTTTCGTGAATGCCTTTCCTATCTCTGCCGCCAGCAATGCAATATCCCTGAGCCTTTCCCTCCTGCAGAGTTCGTTCCCGTTTGGAAGTTCGGACGGAGAAATCCTGTCGGTGAAGACAAGGACTTTCTCGTTCTTTTTGACTCCTAAGTTTGTCTTATAAATGGAGGCGAGTGTTTTTGTGATCATGCAAAGACCAACTCCATCTGTTCCAATTTCTCTTTAGGGAACATTATAGGGTAGTTGTTGTCAAAGCATGCCGTGCAGTAATTCGCGGAATCCGGAACGATGTTCTTAAGACCCTCTATGCTCAGATAGGCAAGGCTGTCAGCGGTTATATATTTTCTGATCTCCTCGGTTCTGTGGCTCGATGCGATCAATTCCTGCCGCGTAGGTGTGTCAATACCGTAAAAACATGGGCCTACGGTAGGGGGAGAGCTTATCCTCATATGAACTTCTTTTGCACCTCCAAGCTCCCGTATCATCTTTACGATCTTCTTGCTTGTAGTGCCCCTTACTATGGAATCGTCAACGACCATGACCCTTTTACCGTTCAGGAGATCTCTTACAGGGTTGAGTTTTATCTTCACCCCGAAATGCCTGATTGTCTGCTTCGGCTCTATGAATGTCCTGCCTACATAGTGGTTTCTTATCAGCCCGAAATCAAAGGGTATGCCGCTCTCCTCCGCAAAGCCTATTGCCGCAGGAACGCCGGAATCCGGCACAGGTATGACTATGTCCGCATCGACCATAGACTCGCGCGCAAGCTGTCTTCCGAATTCCTTCCTCATGGTATTTACGCATGTATGATTGAATATGTAACTGTCCGGTCTTGCGAAATATATGAACTCGAATATGCAGAAGGCCTTCCTTAAGCTGTGCAAAGCGGGGATGGATTGAATGCCGTTGCGGTTTATGACTACCATTTCACCGGGCTCGATGTCTCTGATATATTCGGCCCCGATGAGGTCGAAGGCGCAAGTCTCCGAAGCAACCACATAGGCGCCGTCCACCATGCCGATAGACAATGGCCTCACGCCGAGAGGATCCCTTACTGCTATCAATTCGGATTCTCTCAGGAAAAGCAGGCTGAATGCCCCGGCCGCAGTTCTGACGGCTTCTATGATGCGCTCGTAAGGATCTTCATTCTTTGATCGCGCGATTAAGTGAAGAAAAACCTCGCTGTCGGATGTGGATTGAAATATTGCGCCCTCGGTCTCCAACTCTTCTTTCAGATATTCCGAGTTCACAAGGTTTCCGTTGTGAGCTATAGCAATAGAGCCTAATGCGTAATTCGCCATTAGAGGCTGGACGTTTTTAAGCCCCCCTCCTCCAGCGGTCGAATACCTGTTATGTCCTATAGCTATATTGCCGGGCAGACGCTTTAATCTTTTTTCGCTGAATATATCTGCGACAAGTCCTATGGATTTTTCTATATGCAGAGAGGCCCCGTCTGAAGAACATATGCCGGCTCCCTCCTGTCCGCGGTGTTGAAGCGCGTACAATCCGAGATAGGTAAGATTGGCTGCCTCGGGATGTCCGAAGACGCCGAATATACCACATTCTTCATGGATGTCGTGAAAGGCGTATGGCAAACGGATATTTCTATCCAAATTTATCCTCTTTTATCTTTATCTGGATTTATTTTAACATAAACTCATGAACGAATTTAAATTGCAAACCGATTTTACGCCTAAAGGCGACCAGCCGGAAGCGATAGGACAGCTTACGGATGGGATATTAAAAGGGCAAAAACATCAGGTTCTCCTTGGGGTTACCGGCTCCGGAAAGACATTTACCGTCGCAAACGTCATAGCCAACGTGAACAAGCCAACGATTGTCATTGCCCACAATAAAGCTCTCGCGGCTCAGCTTTACGGAGAATTTAAAGAACTTTTTCCAGGGAATGCGGTGGAGTTTTTTGTGAGCTATTACGACTATTACCAGCCGGAGGCCTATATCCCGACAACAGACACTTATATCGAAAAAGACTCGATGATAAACGACGACATAGACAGACTCAGGCATTCCGCAACCATGTCCATCCTCGAAAGAACGGATGTCATCGTTGTCGCGTCCGTATCGTGCATTTACGGCATAGGCTCTCCGGAAGATTATTTGGGAATGCATCTTTTTGTAGAAGAAGGCATGCGGACAAAGAGGGACGACCTGTTAAAGAGGCTTGTCGAAATGCTCTACGTCCGTTCCGACGCGGAGTTCAAAAGGGGGAGCTTCAGGGTAAGGGGAGACATTGTGGAGATATATCCGGCATTCTCTCAGGACAAGGCAATTCGCGTAGAGTTTTTCGGAGACGATATAGACGCATTGCACGAATTCGACACCCTGACAGGCGAAAGGATAAAGAGGCTCGGGAGGCTCTCGATTTACCCGAACAGTCACTGGATAACCCCGAAGCCGAAACTGCAAAAGGCATTTAAAGGTATAGAAAAAGAGCTTGAAGATAGGATGCGCCATTTCAGGAATGCAGGAGAAATGCTTTACGCGCAGAGAATCGAGCAGAGGACAAGGTTCGACATGGAGATGTTGAAGGAATTCGGCTATTGCCACGGAATAGAGAATTATTCGAGGCACTTAAGCGGAAGACTCCCCGGAGAGCCGCCGTATACATTGATAGATTACCTTATCAGCGGACCTTCAAACGGGGATTATCTTATGGTAATCGACGAATCCCACGCCACAGTTCCCCAGATCGGGGGCATGTATGCCGGCGACCGTTCGAGAAAGCAGACCCTCATTGATTACGGGTTCAGGCTTCCGTCCGCGCTCGATAACAGGCCGTTAAAGTTCGACGAATTCGAGCACAGAGTAAATCAGGTTATATACGTATCAGCAACCCCCTCCGATTACGAACTGAGGCAATCGGAAGGAATAATTGTGGAGCAGGTGATAAGGCCTACAGGGCTTATGGATCCGAGGATGACGGTGCGGCCGGTGAAGGGACAGGTGGACAACCTGCTCGGAGAGATAAGAAAAAGAGCGGAAAGAGGCGAGAGGATATTGGTCACAACTCTCACAAAAAAAATGGCGGAGGATTTAACCGACTACTATACGGAACTCGGAGTGAAGGCAAGGTATCTGCATTCGGACATAGACACCCTTCAAAGAATAGAGATACTTAGAGACCTGAGAATGGGAGAGTTTGACGTGCTTATAGGCGTTAACCTGTTAAGAGAAGGGCTTGACCTTCCAGAAGTCTCCCTCGTTGCGATCTTCGATGCCGACAAAGAAGGGTTTCTCCGCTCCGAAAGGTCATTGATACAAACCGCAGGCCGCGCAGCGAGGAATATAAACGGAGAGGTAATCCTTTATGCAGACACTATAACCCGCTCAATGAAAAAGGCTCTGGACGAAACAGAGAGAAGAAGGGAAATACAATCGGCATACAATAAAAAAATGAAGATAACACCCGAAACCGTCAAAAGCGAAATAAAGGATATTTTAAGCTCCATCTACGAGTCCGACTATTTTACGGTTCCCATGGCAGCGGAAGAAAAGACGGAATATGAATTAAGCGAAGATACCATCAAGAAGCTCGATGCGGAGATGAAAGAGGCGGCGAAAACCCTCGACTTCGAACGCGCGGCTAAAATAAGGGATAGGATAAAGGAGTTAAAAGAGAGAATGCTGAAGGTAGGGGTTAAGACATAAATTTTTCTCTATTAACCGAGGGCATATAATTGATTTTTAGTGGTTTTATCTTTGCACAGCACAAAAATATGTTATAGTGATAATGAAATCAAGGGGGAATAGGAAGTTCGGATATTATATGTTATGCGAAAAATAAAACTTGCCTATTCACTATCATTAATGCTATTGTTAAAACTAACATAGGAGGTATTACCAATGGCTAAAATTCCGAATATAGTTCCGATCACCGATCTTCGACAGGATGCAACTTCAATCGTAAAGCGTGTAACATCTTCCCGCGATCCGCTCATTATAACGCAGAGGGGAAGAGCAGCAGCAGTAATGGTCAGCATGGAAACATATGAGCACACACAGCATGAGCTTGAGATTCTTCGGCTCCTTGCCTCAGGAGAGAAGGAGATAGAGGCGGGCAAAGGCTACGACCTCGATGTGGTTCTTGCAGAGGCCGACTCTCTACTCGAAGGAATGAAACATTGACGGTCCGCTTCACCCCTTCTGCCCGCACCCAGTTCCTTGCTGCCATAGCCTATATCTATCGCGAAAATCCAGCGGCGGCAGTTGCCTTCCGGCACAAGGCAGAAAAGATACTGTCAAGACTCAAGAAATTCCCTCACTCCGGCAGGATATTGCCGGAATTTCCTGACCTTCCTTTCCGAGAAGTTATAATCGCTCCATATCGTTTTTTCTATCGCATAAAAGGAAAGGTTGTTTGGATTGTGGCAGTATGGCATGGCGCACAATCTCCGGAAGAGCCGCATGAAACATAAAGCACTTTAGGATTTCTTATTCTTTAAATCTCTATCTGCTCTATTAAGAGTTTAACGCCCTCTATTATTTGCTTAACCTTTGATGGGGATAAAGACCCGATTTTTTCAACAAGGTCCGATTTGTTTACGGTTATGATCTGGGATATATTGACTGCGCTGTCTTTGGGGAGATTGCCTTCGCCCTTTTTCAATAAAACATTGCCGGGCGCAGAAGCTCTTTTTATATTGGAAGTGAGGGCACAAACAACTACCGTGTTAATTTTACTTTCATTAAAAATGTTGTTTTGGATGACAACATGTGGATGCCGATAGCCGGGTTCCGATTCTCTCGGCATGCCTAAATCTAACCAGAAAATATCTCCCTGTTTAATTGTCAATATTTTTCCTTTAAAACCGTTTTTACATAGCGTTTTTTGCCCGCTTCCCTTAGAGCTTTTTCTTCCGGTGTCTCCTCCTCGGAATATGCGGCATTGAGAGCGTCTAAAAGTTTTCTTGACTCAAGTCTTTTAAGAAAATCCTTGACTGCGATAACAAAGACCTCGCTTCTGGAATATTTATGTTTTGCGGCAAAATCTTCTACCTCTTTGAATAGCTCATCGGGAACGGATATAGCCGTTTTCATACTAAAAAGATAACATATGGTAATACCTTTGTCAATACTTTACCTACTACTACTTAATCCTCTTTGAAATCGCCTTGAACTCCTCTGTTCCCGCAACTTTCAAAAGCTGAAATAAAACCGTCTCGGTGCATGTGATTACAGCCCCTGCATCGCGCATGAACTCGATAGCCGTTTTCCAATTCGCCTTAGCCCTTGAGCATACCGCATCGCTTACAAGATGGACATTGAATCCTTCTTTTAAAAGTCCGATGCATGTCTGGAGCACACAGATGTGAGTTTCCATTCCGGAAAGTATGATTGTTTTCTTATTGAGCTTTTTAATCTCGCTCAAAAAATTCGGCTCTTCGCAGCAGCTAAAGGTGCGCTTCTCTATAGGCCGATATTCCGGCAGAACATCCTTTATTTCAGCCAATGTTTGCCCCAATCCCTTTGGATACTGCTCGGTAAGAACTATAGGGATGCTCAGCATTTTTGAAAGCTCGACGAGGTGTCCGCAGTTTTTTATTACAGAATCTTTTACCTCATGCTTCATTGCAGGCACAAGCCTGTCCTGAATATCGACTATAAGAATCAATACATCGCCTCTATCGAGATAAAACCTGTCCACAAAGCCTCCTTCTATAGCGTCAATTAGTTTTTAATTTACTATACCGCTGCCTATTTTAGCCATTCCTGTGGTATAATTCGCAAAAGCAAAAAAACCTTTGGGGGGCGCTATGATCACATTGGAAAAAATCAAAAGTCTGACCATTAAATGGAAACTTATGATTCCGGTCATCGTCATTATGGTCACCATCGGTATTGCCAACAGCACATGGATGGGGATGAAGGTAAAGGAACTTTCTATCGAAAAAAGCAAGGAAGACCTGACCCGCATGTCAGAAACCGTATTCGGCGTAATGACAGGATATATGAACACAGGCATGCTCGCAAATAACAAAAAGCCCTTCCTCGAACATATGAATAAAATGCTCCCTGTAAGAATGATATGGGGCGAGTTGCTGGACAAGCAATACGGCAAAAAGCCTGCTGATGAATACCCGAAGGACGAATTGGAAAAAGAGGTGTTTAAAACCGGAAAACCTGCATTTAAGCTCGAAAAGGTCAAAGGCGAGACCTACTTAACTGGAGTATTTCCTTACGTAAACGTTAAAGATTACATGGGAACAAACTGCCTTAATTGCCACTCCGAAGGCGTAAAAGAAGGCGACGTCATCGGCGCCATACGCATGAGCGATTCCATTAAAAAGACGGAAGCCGCTGTGGCCAGAACAGTAATCCTTATAGCGGTCATTACTGTTTTGCTTTCTATAGCGAGCATCGCCTTAATATATTTCGTTCTCGGAATATCTCTAAGCAAACCTCTGAACAATGTGATAGCTGTTATTGAAAGTGCGGCCGGCAAGGATTTCAGGAAGAGATTGGAGATAAAAGTCCGCGACGATATCGGAAAGCTCTCGGAGTCCATAAACAAGATGTCCGGCGAACTTGCAAATGCCATGAAAAACGTTGCGAAAGCCGCAACCGATCTATCGAGCAGCGCCGGAGTGCTTAAAACCGCGGTTGGAGAGACGGTAGACGGCACTAACAAGCAGGCCCAGCAGGCTGCCCAGATTGCTGCCGCAGCCGAGGAGATGTCCCAGACTGTAACCGAGATCGCAAAAAACAGTTCCTCGGCTTCGGATTCCGCTCGCGATGCCATAAATGTGGCTAACAAAGGAAGGGACGTTGTCGGCCAATCCGTCGATAAGATAAACTCCGCAGGCAATGCGACTCAGGAACTGGCGTCCATGATAGAAAGGCTTAATTCACGGGTAACCGAGATAGGAGAAATAGTTTCCGTAATCAGCGACATAGCCGACCAGACAAACCTCCTTGCGCTGAATGCGGCTATCGAGGCTGCAAGGGCCGGCGAACAGGGGCGTGGTTTTGCCGTAGTCGCCGATGAGGTGAGAAAGCTTGCCGAACGCACCATGAAAGCCACTACCGAAATCTCAGACAAAATAAGGGCTGTGCAGGACGATTCGGGGCAGACGGCGCATTCGATGGAAAAGGCGCTTACCCATGTAACGGACGGCGTTTCCTTTATGGAAACGGCCAAGCAATCCCTCGGCAGCATCGTAAGCTCCGTTCAGAAAACGGCTGATGAAATATCCCAGATAGCGGCTTCGGTCGAGCAGCAATCGGCCGCATCCGAAGAGATAGCTAAAAATATCGAAGATATATCCCTTATTGCCAAAAAGACTCAGGAATCAACCGAAAATCTGAAAAAGATATTCGAAGGGCTTAACAGCCTTTCGGTGAGGCTCAAGAGCACGGTAGACGAATTTAAGTTCGAATAAAGCTTGACAGAAAATCGCAGATAACGGATAATGCCTCTTCGATAGAGGCATTATCCGTTTCTATTATCAGTTCCGGATTCAAAGGCTCCTCATATGGAACCTGCACTCCCGGCACAGGCCATCCGGCCATCCCTTTTTCATAAATACCCTTAGGCGCACCGTGAGTCTCTTTACGCGATATTTCCCGCTCAGTACAAGTCTTAATGGGACATTTGAGGTAAATCTCGGCAAAGCGGGGAATGAGATGCCGCGCAAGCTCCCGCCATCGCCTCATGTTCCCTGTGGCGTCAATGATTACATTACGACCGAGTTCCGAAATCGTTTTAGCCGTATAGACAATGACACGGTAGACAAGTTCCCTTTCCTGCTCGGAGTAGGTAGGCTCGGGCGTAACGATCTTCCTCAAATCATCCATCCTAAGAATGATGAAGTCAGGGAACCGTTCTTTTATGCCGTCCGCAATTGTGCTTTTGCCGCTTCCCGGCAGACCGGTTATCCATATGACAAGGCCGCTCATAATTTAAAGGATAGCATATTTTTATATTTGACTAAACTTATTTTATAGGGGTAAAATTTCCCCATGCAGCACTCTGATTTCGTCCCCCTCCATTTGCATACTGAATACAGCCTTCTGGACGGCGCCATAAAGATAGACGAGCTTGTCGAGCAGGCGTCCGCCTATAAAATGCCCGCGGTCGCGATCACCGACCACGGCAATCTCTTCGGCGTTATCGATTTTTATAAAAAGGCGATGAAAAAAGGCATCAAGCCCATTATCGGCTGCGAAGTGTACGTCGCCCCCAACAGCAGGTTCGACAGATCAAAGACCAGCATCGACAACGGCCTTTCCGACGAGGCCGCGGCATTTCATCTTATACTGCTGGCGCGCGACAGCATGGGGTATAAAAACCTCGCAACCCTCGTCACAAAGGCGTATCTGGAGGGTTTTTATTACAAACCGAGGATAGACAAAGACCTCCTCGAACAATACAGCGGCGGGCTTATCGGCCTTACGGCATGCCTTAAGGGAGAAGTGCCTTATTACCTCAGAAACGGCAATAAGGAAAAGGCGCGGGAGGTAGCGCTTCGATACAAGCATATGCTCGGCCCTGAAAATTTCTATTTCGAGATACAGCATAACGGTATGCCGGAGCAGGAAGAGGCAAATAAACTCCTCGCGGAGCTTTCGCGGGAACTCCATATTCCGCTCGTTGCGACCAACGACTGCCACTACCTTAAGAAGGAGGACGCGCGGGCTCACGACATACTCCTCTGCATACAGACCGGCAAGACAGTTAAGGACGAAAAACGCCTGAAGATGTCTACTGATGAGTTCTACTTCAAGTCTCCCGATGAAATGAAGCATGCATTCAGGGATGTGCCTGAAGCTATATTGAATACCCGCGCTATTGCCGAGCGGTGCAATTTCGATTTTGCGCTCGGAAAGAGCCTGCTGCCGAAATATGATCTGCCCGACGGAGTTTCGCCGGATTCATATCTCGAAAATCTTGCCCTGGATGGACTACAAACAAAATTCAGAGGAAATCCGCCTGCAAACTATCTCGACAGGCTCAAGCTGGAGCTTCAGGTAATAAAAAAGATGGGATATTCCTCTTATTTCCTCATAGTCTGGGATTTTATAAGTTACGCAAGAAAAAAAGGCATACCGGTCGGCCCCGGCAGGGGCTCCGCAGCCGGAAGTCTCGTTGCCTATTGTCTCGATATAACCGAAATAGACCCCCTTAAATACAATCTTCTCTTCGAAAGGTTCCTGAATCCGGAAAGGATCAGCATGCCGGATATAGACGTTGATTTCTGCAAAGACAGGAGAGGAGAGGTAATAAACTACGTCGGGGAAAAATACGGCAGCGACCATGTCACGCAGATAATCACCTTCGGAACAATGGCCGCAAAAGCCGCAATAAGAGATGTGGGAAGGGTAATGGATATTCCATACGCAGAAGTCGATAAAATAGCCAAGCTCGTGCCGGGACATAACATAAGCATCGGCGATTCCCTTAAGGTAGAGCCCCAGTTAAAAGAATTATACGACAACAACCCGGCGGTGAAGGAACTGCTCGATATAGCTCAAAGGCTCGAAGGCTTATCGAGACACGCGGGCACGCACGCGGCTGGAGTTGTTATAGCGCCGAAGCCGTTGACCGATTTTATGCCCCTTTATAAAAACCCTTCGGAAGATACCGTTACCACCCAATTCGATATGGGCTCCGTGGAAAGCGTGGGGCTTTTAAAGTTCGACTTTTTGGGATTGAAAACGCTCACAGTACTCGAAAAAACCGTGGATTATATAAAACAGCAGGGCAGCGAAATAGTCCTTTCCGAGATTCCTATCGTGGACGAAAAAACATACAGGCTCTTAAGTTCGGGAGAAACCACCGGGATATTTCAACTCGAGAGTTCCGGCATGAGGGACATCCTCGTTAGGATGCATCCGAACAGGTTCGAAGACCTGATCGCGCTTGTCGCCCTTTACCGGCCCGGGCCGATGGCGTGGATAGACGACTTTATAAAAAGGAAAAAAGGCGAAACAAAAGTGGAGTATGAACTGCCTCTACTGAAAGAAATCCTCGACGAAACCTACGGCATCATTATTTACCAGGAGCAGGTCATGATGATAGCCAATAAAATAGCCGGTTTTTCTATGGGGCAGGCAGATATCCTGCGAAGGGCGATGGGAAAAAAGAAGCAGGAGGAAATGGAAGAGCAGAAGGAGGTCTTTGTTAAAGGCGCTGTCGCCAACGGATTTCCTGAGATAAAGGCTCAAAGGCTGTTCGAGATCATGGAGCCCTTTGCGAGATACGGCTTTAACAAATCCCATTCAGCCGCCTACGCCTACGTGGCGTATCAGACGGCATACCTGAAGGCGCATTATCCTGTGGAGTTTATGACGGCAAACCTCAGCGTAGACATGGGGGATACGGACAAGATCGTCAAGCTCATAAACGAATGCAGGAACATGTCAATCTCGATATTGCCTCCGGACATCAACGAAAGCGAGAGGGAATTCAAGATAGTCGGCAGTTCCGTTCGGTTCGGGCTCGAGGCGGTAAAAGGGGTAGGCACAGCGGCCATAGAAATAATCTTAAAAGAAAGGGAGAATAAGAAATTCGAAACCTTCGAGGATTTTATGTCGAGGGGTGACAATAAAAAGGTGAACAAGAAGGTAGTGGAAAGCCTTATTAAGGCCGGCGCCTTTGACTCCATTTATTCCGATAACAGGTTTGCGGCAAGGGCAAAGGCTATGGATAAGCTTGTATCTTCTTCAAAGACGAACGGCTTCGGCCCGGGACTGTTCGGAGACAGCGGCATTTTCGATGAAGCGGCCAAACAGTGGGATGAGAACACATTGCTGAATAATGAAAAAGAGGCCCTCGGTTTTTACATATCCGGACATCCTCTTACAAGATACAGGAAAACATTGTCGTCTATGGATGTTGTGCCGTTATCCTATGTGGAAGAAAAAGACGAGAGGGCTGATTTATGCGTTGCCGGAATCATAAGCGAGATGAAGAGCAAGGCAAAGGAAAAGGGCATTACGGCTTATTTGACCATGGAGGACGAAACAGGACGCTGCGATATTCTTGTTTTCCCTGACCTTTATAAAAAAAGCGCGGACAGCCTGAAAAGAGGCAATTTGGTTATAATACGCGGACAGGTATTCAAGTCCGAAAAGGGCGCGAAGGTTATGGCGCGGGAAATACAGAACCTGACGGAAATGGAGATCAGCACGAAATATGAGGTGGCGCTCAGGTGCGGTGATTTTAAAGAGACCGCCGAAAAGCTCATGACTATAAAAAAACTGCTTGGCGATGCGCCGAACGGCAAGGACAGCGTATCGTTTAAATTCTATCTTCCCGAATATTGTGTTATCATAGCATCCCGGCTTCAGCCGGTCAGTAATTTCGCTTTTGAAGCGGAAAAAATAACCGGAGAAACAGTAAAGGTATTATGAGTTATTATCTCGATTTTGAAAAACCTCTTGAAGAACTCGAGACAAAGATAGAAGAGCTGAGGAAGCTTTCGGACGGCACGGAAATAGATATAGCGTCCGAGATAAAGCGTCTCGAAAAAAAGGCGAAAGACCTGCGCTCCGAAATATTCTCGAGTCTCACCCCCTGGCAAAAAACCCTTATAGCCCGCCATCCGGAAAGGCCGTATACCCTCGATTACATCGGCATTATTGCGGAAGACTTCATAGAACTGCACGGAGACAGGAGATTTGCCGATGACCCCGCCATTGTGGGAGGGGTTGGAAAGATTAACGGTATTCCGATGGTTATTATCGGCCACCAGAAAGGAAGAGGCACAAAGGAGAGGATCTACAGAAATTTCGGACAGCCCAATCCCGAAGGTTACAGGAAGGCGCTCAGGCTGATGAAGCTGGCGGAGAGATTTAAAATGCCTGTTGTAACCTTTATCGATACGCCCGGCGCATATCCCGGAATAGGAGCGGAAGAGCGCGGTCAGGGAGAAGCAATAGCCACAAGCCTCATGGAGATGTCGAGGCTGAAAACTCCCATAATCTCCATCGTAATAGGAGAAGGCGGAAGCGGCGGCGCCCTCGCACTTAGCGTTGCGGACAGGCTCTACATGCTGGAACATTCCGTATATTCAGTGATTTCGCCGGAGGGATGCGCGGCCATTTTGTGGAGGAAGAACGGGGAACTCGGCACCGAAGACTTCTCGAGGGCGGCCGATTCTTTAAAACTCACCGCCGAAGATCTGAAGTCTTTTAAAATCATCGACGATATAATCCCGGAGCCGCTCGGAGGCGCAAACAGGGAACCTGAGACAACGGCGAAAAAAATAGTCGAATATATTTTTAAGGCGCTCGAACCTCTGCAGTCAAAAAGCGCTTCGAAGCTTATAGAAGAAAGGTATAAGAAGATAAGAAAAATAGGCAGCCTTACTCAAACAACGCAGTAATTTTTAAAACTATTTTTTGACAGAATTTATAGTGCAGGCTGGCAACAAAGAACTTTGTATATAGGTGTGCCTTGGGTAAACCATATAAAATAGAACTTCAACAATTGTCTGATACTTACGCAGCTTCAATGAAGATGGACATTGGAAAGCTACGAGATGCAGTCGCAATAGCCTCTTCTATGCCGCTTGTTGCAGTAGGTTCGGGTGGCTCCCTTAGTGCTGCACATTTCGTTGCCGCTCTACATCAGCGTTTTACAAGAAAAATGGCAAAAGCTGTAACTCCTTTGGAATTGATGGAGAATACTCCTTTAAAACGAGAGAACTCTGTATGGTGTCTAAGCGCAAGTGGTAGGAACTCAGATATTAATAATGCGTTCAAAGTAGCAGTATTGAATGAACCTCAAGGATTGCTTGTTGCATGTGCACAGACTAAGAGTCCCTTATCGCGGGTAGCAAGCCAGTATCGATACGCAGATATTTTCGATTTTAGTCTTCCTTCTGGGAAAGATGGCTTTCTTGCAACAAATTCGCTTCTTGCCTTTGTAATTGTTTTTGCTCGGGCATATCATGAGCTTTTTGCACCTTCCAAGAAACTTCCAGAAAATATCTTGAGCCTTTTAGGGCATAGCGGTTCTGCAGATCCTTATTTTAATAATCTTCGACATGAATTATCCCCATTGTGGGATCGTGATTATTTTGTAGTTCTATATGGTCCTGCAACACAGCCTGCTGCTCACGATATAGAGTCCAAGTTTACAGAAGCAGCCCTTGGCCCTGTCCTTCTTGCAGATTATCGGAACTTTGCTCACGGGCGTCATCATTGGTTAGCCAAGCGGGGTAATACTTCTGCTGTGATAGCTTTAACGACGGATGCAGATAAAAAATTAGCACAGAAAACAATACATCTACTTCCCGATGATATACCAAGTGCTACGCTATATTTTTCAGGTGAGCCGACGAATTCCTCCATAGCAGCTTTGATTGGAGCACTCCATATCGTTGCTCTTGCGGGTGAGGCAAGGGGGATCGATCCGGGGAGACCAGGCGTTCCAGCCTTTGGGAGGCGTATTTATCATCTGCGCGGGATAAAAAACCTCAATGGTATTATACGTACTCAACACGAGATATCAGTTCAGCGCAAAGCGAATGTTATTAGAAGGCATGATGAGAGCATGAGTCTCAAATCATGGAGAGATGCATACAATACGTTCGTGAAGAAGCTTGAGCGGGCGAGGTTCTCTGCCGCTGTATTTGACTATGATGGAACATTATGCGACAGAGAAAATAGATTTGGTAATTTAGATAGAGAGATGGCTAAGGAATTGAAGCGTCTTCTTAGCGGAGGTATAGGAATTGGTATCGCAACAGGGAGAGGAAAATCGGTGAGACACTCTCTTCAAAAAGTACTTCCTAAATCGCTCTGGAAACGAGTTGTTGTGGGCTATTACAATGGGGCGGATTGTGGCCTATTGAGCGACGATCACATTCCGGATGGTTCTGATACGCCCTGCCGAGAGTTGGAGTCGGTAGCAATTGCTCTAACAAATAATCAAGAGCTAAAAGATATCTGCGAAATTACTGTGAGGAGGTCACAAATAACTGTAGAATCCCTATCACCGATATATTTGGATGCCCTTTGGGATATGGTAAACCAGATAGTTCACCAATATGGAACGTCCGGAATAAGAGTTGTGACTTCAAGCCATTCTGTTGACATATTGGCTCCAGAGGTTTCCAAGAAATCTGTTGTTCAAGCAGTTCGCAAATTGATACTTAAGGAATCAGACGAACAAATCCTTTGCATAGGGGACAGAGGACGTTGGCCTGGGAATGACTTTGAACTATTACAAGAGCCGTTATCTTTGAGTGTAGATGAAGTTTCATATGACCGGCATTCGTGCTGGAATATTGCCAAACCCGGTTATCGTGGAGTTCAAGCCGCACTGGACTATTTGAATTCTATGCGAGTTGACAAGAACGGCTTACGGATAAGTTTTAATAAAGCCAGGTCATCTGTGAAATGAGAGAAGCTCTGGCAGAAAGACTATTAGCTCGGGTGATGGAATGGACCCCAGAGGATGTCGCGCGGGAACGTCCAATTCTTCAAGCAATGGCGACCTTTAAATACGATGAGTACCAGCAATTTTCGCCAGGGATGCGTTTTGTGGAAAGTTTTGCCTTGTGGCTTAGCCAATTTAAGAAGAAGGATGAGCGTCAGATTGCTTATGATTTTGTTAAAAATAGGCTCGTGTTTTGTTCAGATGCAGAAATGTCCCACTTTGTATCGGTAGCATATCCGGATTATATCCGTCCTCTTCTTGTTCGACACGCAGCCGAGACGCTTCATATTCCTGAGCGTAATATTATAAAGATAACTGCAAGTCATGAATATCGAATGCTCCGAAGGCAATGCCTCTTTTTAGGGCTCAGCGATGGCGCAAGAATAGATATATTTAGACGTAATACCCCTGAGCTAAGTCATGAGCAAATCTGGCAGACATATGAGATGTCTACCGAGAAGGCTAAAGACATTCATGATAAGTTACAGATAGATTTAGCAAGTCTATCAGGGACAGCATCCACTATAGATACTCCTCTTTTTCGGATGGTTTTTCTTTTAGATGATTTTTCTGGAAGTGGCGTGACCTATCTTCGCAAGGATGAGACAACAGGAGAGTTTGCGGGCAAGATATCAAAGTTTTTTGAGCAACTTAAACGCAAGGAAAGTGGCTTGGGAAGTCTTGTTTCTCTTAGCGACTTACACATAGGTATAGTTATTTATATGGCAACTGAGAAATCCAGATTACGTTTAGAAGAAATGCTTGATACTCTTTTTGAAAAAGATAAAATCGCATGGAGTATTCATATGATTCAGATTCTTGGTGATGAAGTAACTTTAAGTGATACGGTTGATGGGTCTTTTCTTAAATTGGAAGATTCATATTTTGATGAAAACGCCAATGACATACATTCACTGGTAGGTGGCGGTGATTATAAACGAGGCTTTGGACAGGGCTCTCTTCCTCTTGTGCTGAGTCATAATACTCCAAACAATTCAGTATTTTTATTGTGGGCCGATGCAGAGAAATATAAGACTAGGGGTCTGTTTCCAAGGATCAGCCGACATCGGAGTACCTCATGAGAGAACCACGCAATCCGTTTAGGCTGAGAGCTTCTGAGCATATTGAGTCTGATGAGACATTTGTGCGTCTTTTCAGTCCTGATGTATTGGATATGCTACCAGATAATTTATGGGATAAACATCAAATTATAAGAAGTGCACCGGGAGGCGGCAAAACATCACTTTGTCGACTTTTTACTCCAAAATCACTTTTGACTGTTCATGCGTTACGGACGCGGGATTATACAAAAGATATTTTTCAGCGCTTAAAGAAACTTGATGCAATAAGTGATGATAAGCCCCTTGTACTCGGCATCTTCCTGAGCTGTTCATACAGTTACGCATCACTCGATGATTTGAATATCGATTCTACTAAGAAACAAAGGCTATTGTTGGCATTACTTAATGCACGTATAACTTTAGCAGCTTTAAATGGTGCCCTAACGCTAAAAGAGCATTCATATCCTGATGATCTTGGAAAACTTTCGATTAGGCTTCAAGACGATATTCCATTAGATTTAGGATTAGCTTCACCGTGTAATGGTCAAGAGCTTTATGATTGGGCAAGACATTTAGAAAAAACAGTTTGTGATGCATTAGATAGCTTCGCACCATTAGAGGATTTCAATTTGCAAGGCCATGAGACATTATTTTCTCTTAACTTCATAAACCCAGATTCGTTTAGCTATGATGGCATGCCCATCACTAAACATATTCTTATTATGTTAGATGATGTCCATCACCTTACTAAAAATCAGAGACGGTTCTTATTAGATAGCATCATCGCCTCTCGTCTTCCGGTATCAATATGGATCGCTGAGAGGCTGGAGGCTCTGGATGTTGATGAAATGTTGTCGCTTGGTGCATCTCAAGGGCGGGATTACGGTAGTGTTGTTACAATTGAAGACTATTGGAGAGGACCTGCGAGTAAGAAATTTGAAAAAACTATTTCAAATGTTGCTGATCGAAGAGCGAGTGATGCCAAGGACGCTGAAATAGGTTCGTTCGCAGGATGCCTTCAAGACTCTTTAGATGGAGCGGAGTTCCAAGAGGAGTTTCACAAGGGCGCAGAAACTGTTGCGAAGCGGGCACGAGAACAAGCAGAAAGGCAACAGAGATATTCTGAGTGGGTATCAGAAAGAGACAATCTTAGTGGTACGCCAAGAGAAATTGCCATTGCTTGGCGGACATTAGAGATATTAATTGAGCGCGATAAAAGAAAAGCCCAGCAAGGCTTCGATTTTAAGCTTGGTGTGGATGAGTTGGAACATCGTGACGATTCTGCGGTACGTGCTGCGGCAGAATTCTTCTTTTGCAAAGAATTTAATATGCCGTATTATTTCGGACTATCACGCCTTGCAACTATGGCTTCGTCGAATATAGAACAATTTCTGTGGCTTGCGGGAGATATTTTCGAAGAATCGGTCTCAGCTGCTCTTTTAAAACAGACCTTAAGTCTTTCGCCTAAACGACAAGAAACGATATTGAAAAAAACTATTAAAGAAATGTGGATAAGCCTTCCACAGAAAGTTAAATATGGGAACGGGGTGAAAAAGTTCTTGGAATCGATAGGGAAATTTGCTCAATGGGAGACAAATAAACCAAATGCTCCTTATGCTCCAGGAGTAACCGGTATAGCTATTTCAATGGCTGATAGAGATATTCTTCGGAACCCTGATAAAACAGGTAAAGACCCCGATCTTGCACAGCTTGCGCGTATTCTTACATCATGTATTGCTTATAATCTCTTGGAGGTTACACTCAATCAGAAATGCAAAGGGCAATACTGGATGGTTCTAAATCTTAATCGAATGCTCTGTGTTCATTTTGATTTACCCATGCAATATGGTGGATGGCGTGAAAAGACTTTGAAAGAATTGATAATTTGGCTTAAAAAAGATTTTGTACCATCTAAAAAGGAGCAATTATTTTCATGAATCTGCATGGAAATATGAAGCTACGATGGGAGCATTACCTAATGCATAAAGGGGGAAATTTTAACGTATTCTGGGCTGATATGCTAAAAGAAAAGGAAAGGAATCTTCTCTTTATTTTGGGATTGGGGTTCGATCCTAGGATGTGTTGTGGCCTTAAAGCAATTCTCGATGTTGGCGGGAATGGCAAAAGACAATGTGTACTGATTGAATATGACGAAGGAGATGCTTCTCCTTCGAGAAATTATTCTGCACAAATAGATGCCAATCGGAATCAGCTTGACGGCATAATGAAGGAGCGAGGGGATATAGTTCCCAAAAAATTGTCAATGTGGTCAGAAGATGGCAGAAGAATAGGGTCTCGCCGTGCAAGTGAGATCATTGATGCCAAGATGCTCAATAGCTTCACTGACATTGTTATAGATATTAGTTCAATGCCACGTGGGATATATTTCCCGATTATAACGAAAGTGCTCTATTGTCTTGACAACACAGATGGATACTCCTCTCCGAACCTCCATGTTCTTATTTCCGAAGATACTCAATTGGACGAAATAATTCAGGAAGAAGGAATTGATGAAAATGCGACATATATGCATGGATTTTCAAGCGATCTTGAGCGTGAGGCTACAGCTGGTGTTCCGACAATATGGATTCCTGTATTGGGAGGAGGAAAAGAAGCCCAATTAGTAAGAATTTATGATCATATTAAGCCTGATGAGATATGTCCTGTTTTTCCTTCACCTTCACGAAATCCGAGACGGGCTGACAATTTAATTTTGGAGTATAGAGAATTGCTATTTGATCGTCTTCGCGTCGAAGCACAAAATATCATATATGCGTCCGAGCGAAATTCATTTGAAGCATATAGGCAGATTTATCGAGCTATAACGCGCTATAAGGATGCACTTAAGGTTCTTGGAGGCTGTAAAATCGTAGTTTCTGCAGTGTCAAGTAAATTACTGTCGATAGGAGCGCTGTTGGCTGCTTATGAGGCTAAGAAGACCGGCTATATGATAGGTATTTCTCATGTGGAATCATTTGGCTATCGAATGACAAATAATATACAATATGATCCGAATTCTGTGGAACTCTTTTCATTATGGTTGTCAGGAGAGTGCTATCGTGAATAATCAGGTGTTCTCAGTTTCTAATCCAGCACCTATTTGTATAGGGACTGGCTTATTGGCTCTTGACGTAGTTTTTAATGGGAATCCCAATGTTAAACCTAATTACTGGGCTGGTGGCTCTTGTGGCAACGTTTTAACTGTTCTGTCTTATCTTGGATGGCAATCTTTTCCAGTTGCTCGCTTAGGCAAAGATCCTGCTGCCATAAAATTAACAGATGATCTTCATAGATTCAAGGTTAGGCTTGATTATGTTCATAATGATAAAAACGTGAATACTCCAGTAATTGTAGAACGTATCCGGAACATAGGTGGTATTCCCACACATAAATTCTATTGGGTCTGCCCAAACTGTGGAACGTGGCTACCAAGATATAGAGCTATCCTTCAAGGGGCAGCTCGAAATATAATGAACAAGATGCCAATACCTCAATGTTTCTATTTTGATAGGGTATCACCTGGAGCACTTGAATTAGCTAAGAGCGCAAGAAAAGCTGGCTCTCTTGTGATATTTGAACCTCCCAGCGTTAAGGACGACAAAAATTATATTACTGCTATTCAACTGAGCCATATCGTAAAGTATGCTCATGACCGTTATTGCAATATTGATAGATTGAAAGTAAGTATATATCCATTTCTTCTGATAGAGACATTAGGAGCAGAAGGCCTACGATACCAATTCCGGCGAAACGCAAGAGCATCAAAAGCATGGAAAACCATTCCAGCTTATCACGTTGATGATCTGCGCGATGCTGCCGGGGCTGGTGATTGGTGTACCGCGGGAATTATTCATATGCTCGGAGGGAATGGGAATAATGATGTAACGCAAATTACAGAGGAGATGGTTATTGAGGCGCTACGCTTCGGACAAGCAATGGCTGCTTTTAACTGTCGTTTCGAGGGAGCTAGAGGCGGCATGTATAAGGTTGATAAACGTACCTTTGAAAAAGCAATTAAAAATATTATAAAAAATCAAAGCGCATATAGCCCTATAGATGAGCCTGTATCAAACGAGGCAAGGAATTTATTAAGGCGCATTTGCCCAGGTTGTAAGGGGCATGAAAAATTGAATAAGAGAAAGACTCAAAAAATACGCATCAAATCTTTCCCCAATACATATTTTACCTGAGCTTTATCAACCAGAAAGGAGATATGTCAAAACTTTAAGGCTATACTTACTCAAACAACGCAGTAACGAAGTCTTCGGGATCGAAGTCCTTCAAGTCGTCGATGCCTTCGCCTATGCCGATAAGCTTTACCGGAATTCCCAATTCCTTTTTTATCGCAAAAATAATCCCGCCTTTTGCGGTGCCGTCCAGCTTTGTAAGGGCAACACCGGTAACGCCTATCGCCTCGCTGAATATTCTGGCCTGAATAAGAGCATTCTGTCCGGTGGTGGCGTCCACGACCAGGAGTATCTCATGGGGGGCATCAGGCACTGATTTTTTAATGACACGATTAACCTTTTTCAGCTCATCCATTAACTGGCTTTTCGTATGGAGCCTTCCTGCGGTATCTATGATAACCACATCGATACCCCTCGCCTTTGCGGCCTCTAAAGCGTCAAAGGCAACTGCGGCAGGGTCCGAGCCGCTCCGGTGTTTTATTATTTCCGCGCCGGTCCTGTCGGCCCATATCTCAAGCTGCTCGATAGCCGCAGCCCTGAATGTATCCGCGGCGGCTAACATAACTGAATTGCCTTCGGCTACGAAACGGGAAGCGAGCTTTCCTATAGTTGTAGTTTTGCCTACGCCGTTTACTCCTGCGGCAAGTATTACGAAAGGTTTTTCTCCGAATATAACGAGGGGCTGTGACTTGCCCAGAAGCGCAGACATCTTTCTTTTTAGATGCGCCTTCACATCATCGGAACTTTTTATCTCGCCTGCCTTTACCTTCTCTCTGAGGATGCCTATTATCTCATCTGCGGCTTCGGCTCCGATATCAGAGGTTATGAGCACCTCTTCTATCTCTTCAATAACGTCATCGTCGATAGCCCTGTTCAGGAGTATCGATTCGACCCTTTCGACGATATTCTTCCTTGTTTTGGCAATGCCTGTTTTTAATTTGTCTAAGAATCCCATTCGAGTTATAGCGTGGAGCGTTATAGCGTGGAGCGTTATGGTTTTTACGCCATAACCCACAGCGCTATAACGCTATAACGATTTAGTGTTTCAGCGTAACGGTAAGAGAGCCTTTCTCTTTTGTTACATGAAAGCGTGTCGGTTTGAGTTGCTCTATCTTGACAATTACTGCGCCTTTTTCCTTCTTATCGTCTTCCACAACAACGCTGCCGACAAACGTAGAGTCGAACTTTACTTCCTTGTCTATCTTGTTGATAACGGGTTTTACCTTTATAACAATCCATTTCTTCCCGGCGGCCGTTTCAGTGGACGCGTTGTATTTTACAGCGCTGTCGAGATTCGGTATATGTATAGTAATTGTAGACTTTTTCTTGGGCTCAACGAGTGAGACATTTGTTATCTCAAGAGACTTTGATTCCTTTTTTTCCTTTTTTACCTTCTTTTCCCTGTCCTTCTTCGGTTCATCTTTTGCCTTTTTAACCTTTGCCGGCTCCGTAACAGCGGGCTTGGCAGCCGCCGGCGCCGGCTTCTTTGCAACAGGCATCGGTACCGGTTTTAAGGGAGACGCCGAGATCGCGAATGACTCGGACTTGTTATACTGAACCTCTACTACGGCAGTGCCGTTTATAAACTCGGATGCCGGAATTTTGTCGGGCACCAGCATGCCGCTTCCTGTAGTTGTTAAAAGAACATCCGGGCCGACAAGGTTATAGTTCCTTATCACATGGCTGAGCTGATTATAGACGGTTACTTTTAATTTAAATTTCTGCCCTGCGACAACGGAGTCGGGGGTTGTAATCTCGTACCTCTCGGGGATCGGCGAAACGACTTTTATTATATTGGTGGTGCCTTTCTGAGCCTTGCCGCTCTCGGTAACGGTAAGCGTGACGTCTTCCGCGATATCATAACGGAGATCGATCTTTACCTGGCCGTTCGCGAATTCGTATGCAGCAAGGGTCGAGGGGAAAGGTTTTAATTTACCCGATGATGTTATAGTTACACCGCCGCCGGTAGTAGCGTAATTAGTTACGATATTGTTAAACCGGTCTATGGCAACTATATCGACTTCGAAAGGCTCGCCCGCTATAACATCTTTGGGGGCGAACATCCTGAATGAATTAACAGGACCGCTTGTTATATCTATTTTATCGCTCGTCCCTATGCTCCCTGTTATGAGATCCTTTGCTTCGATTGTTGTCGTTCCGGACTTCTGGGATGTTACTGCTATCGTGCAGACCCCGCCTTTGAAATCGGGTATCGATGCCATATCGATCTTTGGATCGGCGTTGCCCTTGAAAATGATATTCAGGTTTTTCCCTAAAATAGGCTCAAGAACGGTATTGCCGAAAGAATCCTTTGCGATTATCTTCACATCGAATCTTTCTCCTGCCTGCGCGCTGCGCGGCCCCTTTATGGAGAATGCGTTCAGCTTGTTCGGAACTATGGATAAATCCTTCGACAGAATGGGGATCGTTATGCCGCTTTCCCGTATCGATAAATTAACGGTCTCAGCAATCCTATCCGTTACTGCGATGGTAATTGTACCGTTTACAAAGGCGGAAGACTTAAACACGGCCGGCTTTACCGCAGCCGAGCCCGAAACAGATACATGGAACTCCTTTTGTATTTCACCGAAATTCGTAATGAGATTATTGAATACATCGACCGCCTGTATCTTTATGGACGCCTCTTCTCCGGCAACTATCCTGTCGGGCATCGAGACATTGAAGTGATCGAATTTCCCCGGTTTCACGACAATTTCCTTGGTATACGCCAATGAAGGGATTACCATTGTAATGGCTATAATCAATTGCAGGAAAATAAGCGGTCTCACTATTTTTCTCGTCATATAAAAACCCCCTGTAACGGATTAATTTTATTGTAATTTTATTAAGAAAAAGTATATCACATTTATAGTTTGCAGTATAGTAGCATATTAAAAAAAAATTTACCACTCAATATCGGCTCATTGTCAAGCCAATTTAGAAATGTCCTATTTTTACCAAAATAGAAATGTCCGGTTTTATGCTGCTGCCTCCAAAGGAGGATTATTTATCATTGCCGCCGTTTTTCTATATGTCTTTCTCCACGGATG
>JAJYVD010000076.1 GCA_021792185.1 Nitrospirota bacterium
GATATCTGGCCATGGCCAGATTATGCCAAAAGATACCTCCACTCCGCCAGTTTCACTGGCTTCGCTACGGGTAGCCATTCATCCCCGAGCTTAAAAGCTCGGGGTTTTCTGGCAGTTTTGATAAATTAGGAACCGGTATTCTTGACTTCATAAAGGTATTCTTCACCAAGGCCAATAAAACAGGATGCCGCTTCATTACTGTAGATGCTTATAATTGTGAGGAAGTTATATCTTTTTATAAGAAAAATGGTTTTGACTTTCTTACAAGTGAAGACAAAAACGACGAAACACGCCTGATGTATTTTGACCTGTTAACTTTTGTGCGATAGCTAAGACAATTTCCCCATGTTATACCACCTTGGCTTTTAGGCCGTATTACCACAAAATGCCAAGCTTTGCCGCTTTTTCCTTCTCAAATATCACTAAATATGATAATATTTTTTTCATAAAGGCAGAAAATACTGAGCTGAAGTCGCCACAATATAATGGACATTCGAACTAAACGAGTTTACGAAGCGGCACATCCTGAGGATGGTTTTCGTGTCCTTGTGGATAGGGTGTGGCCGCGCGGAATGACGAAAGAGCGGGTGCAAGCGGATTTGTGGTTGAAGGACGCGGCGCCGAGCACCGTCCTCCGAAAGTGGTTCGGCCATGATCGATCGAAGTGGAAGCTATTCAAGAGCCGCTACTTTTTGGAGCTTGACGCGAAATCAGAGGTCGTGGCGAGACTGCTTAATGAAGCGATGAAAGGCCGACTGACGCTCCTCTTTTCAGCACACGATGCCGAGTTTAACCAGGCAGTTGCACTGAGAGAGTATCTGATTTCGAGGAAAAAGAAAAGGGCTGTTTCCGCAACCCCTTGAGTTCATTGGCGTCCCCAGCGGGAAACCATTGCATGAATTGACAAAGAGGATAATATTTTACATGATAGATGCCCATGAAAATTTTTATCGCGACCTAAAACAGTATCTAAAGGAGGTTGAATAACAATGGCAACAGCAGAAAGGGTTTACAAAGAAATTATTAACATGCCATTAATGGAAAGAGAGAAGCTCTTTTCGATCATCGCAAGGCGCGGATTTGAAAAAGAGCATTACACACATGATGAAGTATTCGGCGATATAAGACAGTCGCTTTTCACCATTAAGGAGGCATCCGAATATCTTGAAGTTGCAGAGATAACGGTCAGAAGATGGGCTAAGGACGGCATCCTGAAGCATAAGAGGATTGGTAAAAACATAGTATTTGAGCCTAATGTGTTAAAGGAATTTAAGAGAAAGCAAAATAACTAAACCAGCCGGAGGAAAAAGAAAAGGGCTGCGTTTCCGCAACCCCTTAAGTTCATTGGCGTCCCCAGCGGGATTCGAACCCGCGTTACCGCCTTGAAAGGGCGATGTCCTAGGCCGGACTAGACGATAGGGACATATATGAGCCGCGTTGGATTCGAACCAACGACCCACGCCTTAAAAGGGCGTTGCTCTACCAACTGAGCTAGCGGCCCTGCCGGAAAAAGAAGAATATTAATTTACAATTTATGCCGTTTTTTTGTCAATCGCCTACAAGAAAACGGCAGGGATGATTGCCTGAAGCGACTTCGACAGACCAAGCGTAACATGGATGTTTAAGCGGGCTGTCGTAGCTTCGGAGAAAGGCCGGATGCCTTTCGAGAATGAAGCGGAAGGCTGTCATCCCTGCAAAACCTCCGCTTTCCGATCATCCTCTGACGTAAGGCAGCAGCCCGCCTTTTAATATCAGTTCCTTTTCCCTGTCGTTCAAATTCGCGACAGCCTCAAATGAATACCCTTTCGTCAGGTTTTCGACCTTAAAATTCTGGTCGCCCTTAATTACAGCGTTTATATTCCCTATTAATAGCCTATCTCCCTGCCCTATCCTTTCATAATCTCCTTCGGATTTGAACAGCAGGGGCAGAACGCCGAAATTTATAAGATTTGCCCTGTGGATGCGCGCGAAGGACTTTGCTATAACCGCCTGAAGCCCTAAATACATCGGAGCTATCGCGGCGTGTTCCCTCGACGAGCCCTGTCCGTAGTTTTCTCCTCCTATGATTATCCCTCCGCCGTTCGCCTTTGCCTCCATCGCGCGTTTGCTGAAGGTGTCGTCGATATTCCTGAAGACAAACTCCGAGATCGCCGGGATATTCGACCTGAACGGGAGCACCTGCGAGCCTGCAGGCATTATGTCGTCGGTGGTTATGTTAGCGCCGAGCTTCAATAAAACCTCTGCCTCTATATCCTTCTTAAACGGCTCTTTTACCGGCACATCTTTTATGTTCGGTCCTTTTATTATCTTCGCGTCCTTCGCGTCGGCCTTCGGAGATATAATAAGGTTGTCGTTGATAATGAATTTTTCAGGCTCTTTCACGTCGTCTATTTTGATTCCGGCATCTCTCGGGTCTATTATCTCTCCTTTGACAGCCATTACAGCGCAGGCTATCGGATTTGTGAGATATACGGACGCATCCTTAGTGCCTGACCTGCCCTGAAAATTCCTGTTGTAAGACCTTATGGATATATGACCCGACCCAGGAGCGCCGCCCATTCCTATACACGGCCCGCATGACGATTCGAGGATTCTCGCGCCCGCGGAGATCATATCGGCAGTAAGTCCTTCCCTCGATAGCATTTCATACACCTGTTTTGATCCCGGATTTATAAGGAGATTCAGCCACTCAGGGACTGTCTTGCCTTTAAGTATCGATGCCACTGTTTTCATGGCCTGATAAGAAGAATTGGTGCAGCTTCCTATGCAGACCTGATTTACCTTCTTCCCCGCGATTTCTCTGATAGAAACGACATTATCCGGGCTGTGCGGCTGGGCTATCATCGGCTCTATGCCGCTTAAGTCAAGCTCTATAACCTCGGAATATTCAGCGTCATCGTCCGCCTTTAATTCAACCCAATCCTTTTCTCTCCCCTCTGCCTTAAGAAAAGAAAGAGTCTTTTCATCGCTCGGAAATACGGAAGTTGTTGCGCCGAGTTCGGCTCCCATGTTTGTGATGGTCGCCCTTTCCGTGACATCGAGGTCTTTAATGCCTTCGCCGCCGTATTCGAGTATCTTGCCGACGCCGCCTTTAACGGTAAGTTTTTTCAGGAGCGTAAGGATAACATCCATAGCGGTAACATACGGCCTCTGCAATCTACCCGTAAGATTAACCTTTACCACCTTCGGCATGTTTATCTCGAAGGCCGCTCCAGCCATAACAGTAGCAGCTTCGAGCCCGCCCACGCCTATTGCTATCATTCCCATCCCGCCCCCTGTTGGAGTGTGGCTGTCCGTGCCGAGGGCTATTTTGCCGGGCGCTGCGAACCTTTCTAAATGTACCTGATGACAGATGCCGTTTCCGGGCTTTGAAAAATACGCTCCGAATTTAGCGGCAGTAGTCTGCAAAAACAGGTGGTCGTCGGCATTCATGAAGTTGGACTGGAGCATGTTATGATCCACGTAAGAGACCGCGAGAGGAACCTTCACCCTGCCTATGCCTATGGCCTCGAACTCAAGCCATGCCATCGTGCCTGTGGCGTCCTGCGTATAGACCTGATCGACTTTTAATCCTATAAGGTTTCCTTCTTTTATATCTCCGGCGGCCTTATGGGCCTCAAATATCTTCTCTACTATGTTCTTTCCCATTTCTACCTCAAATTTTGACTTTATCCGAATTATTATGTTAAAAAAACATAAAAAAAATCAAACAAAATTAAGGAGATTTATGCACCTTTTCCAATACAGAAAAGGCGAATTATACGCCGAAGACGTGCCTGTCAGAAGGCTTGCCGAAGAATTCGGAACGCCTCTTTATATTTACAGTTACAACACGCTCCTTAGCCATTTCAAGGCGTACGAAGACGCCTTCGACAGCTTGCCGCATATTGTGTGTTTCGCTTTAAAGGCTAATTCCAACGCGGCGATAGTGAGGCTTTTGGCTAAAAATGGCGGAGGAGCCGATGTGGTTTCCGGAGGAGAACTTTTCAGGGCGTTAAAAGCGGGCATACCTGCCGAAAAAATAGTTTACGCCGGGGTCGGAAAAACCGAGGAAGAGATACGCTACGCGCTGAAAAGCGGGATATTGATGTTCAATGTCGAGTCTGAGGATGAATTGCTGCAAATAGACAGGATTGCCGGGACTATGAAAGTTAAAGCGCCCATTGCTTTAAGAATAAATCCGGACATAGACCCTCAGACACATCCTTACATTTCAACCGGCCTGAAAAAGCACAAGTTCGGGATACCGATAGAAGACGCGCTGCAATATTACGGGCTTGCGAACAGCCTTAAAAACATCAAGATCGTGGGCATCCACAAACACATAGGCTCGCAGCTTACCAAGGTATCTCCATTTGTGGACGCGCTTAAGAGAATATTGCTGC
This sequence comes from Nitrospirota bacterium, assembly GCA_021792185.1. Lineage (GTDB taxonomy): Bacteria > Nitrospirota > Thermodesulfovibrionia > Thermodesulfovibrionales > Dissulfurispiraceae > GWB2-47-37. Next base: position 4,386 of record JAJYVD010000076.1, read on the forward strand.
TCGTGGACGAGTTGAAGAGGCAGGGAATAATCATAGACTACCTGGATATAGGCGGAGGGCTCGGAATAACATACAGGGACGAAACGCCGCCGGATCCGGCACAGCTCGCAAAAAACATTTTACCGCTGCTTAAGGGCAGGAAGCTGACAATAGTCCTTGAGCCGGGAAGGTCGATTGCAGGCAATGCAGGCATACTCGTAACAAAAACCCTTTATTTAAAAAATGGTCATGAAAAGAAGTTCGTTATTGTCGACGCGGGCATGAACGACCTGATAAGGCCGTCGATTTACGGTGCGTATCACCATATTCAGCCTGTGATAAAAAATCGCAGGAATAAAATAGTTGCCGACATCGTGGGCCCGATCTGCGAATCAGGGGACTTCCTCGCAAAGGACAGGGAGATTCCTAACGTAAAAAAGGGAGAATACCTCGCGGTAATGAGCGCAGGCGCATACGGTTTTACCATGTCGTCAAATTACAACAGCCGCCCGAAGGCGGTCGAGGTCATGGTAAAAGGCAGAAGATACGCCCTTATACGCAAAAGGGAGACATATCATGATATTATAAAAGGAGAAGCAATACCGGAGTTTGTCTGATATGGAAATATACTTTACAAAAATGCACGGGCTCGGAAACGACTTTATACTGATCGACTGCATCAAGCAGCCTGAAGCGGGCGGCTTATTATTTGAAACAATAAGCAAAAAACTCTGCGACAGGCGGTTCGGAATAGGGGCCGATCAAATATTACTGCTTTATCCGTCGGCCGCTGCCGATTTCAAGATGAGAATATTCAATGCAGACGGCGGAGAAGTCGAAATGTGCGGCAACGGCATGAGATGCTTCGCCAAATACATCTGGGACAGGGGCATTTCAAAAAAAGATATACTCTCCATAGAAACCATTACAGGCATTATAAAGCCTGAACGCGCCGGGGAAATGGTAAAGGTAGACATGGGACAACCTATGCTCGAACCCGAAAATGTTCCGGTTAATATTAAATCCGCCAATCCTGTAATCGACTACCCTCTGAATATTAAGGGCAGGGATTTCAAGATAACGTGCGTTTCAATGGGCAATCCACACGCCGTGATCTTCCTGAATGAAAATATCTCAGATTTCCCGGTATCTGAATACGGCGCTGTCATAGAGCATCACCCTCTCTTTCCGAAGAGGACCAATGTGGAGTTTGTGAATATACAAAGCAAAAGCGAAGTATCCATGAGGGTTTGGGAAAGAGGATCGGGAGAGACCTTAGCATGCGGCACAGGCGCATCCGCGGCAGGCGTGGCCTCGATGCTCAAAGGATTGACCGGCAGAAAGGTTATTATGCACCTCAAAGGCGGAGACCTCGAAATAGAGTGGGATCAAAACAACCACGTCTACATGACAGGGCCTGCTATGGAGGTATTTGAAGGAAAAATCAAAACATTGTCGAACCGGGAGAAAGAAAATAGAAGGTACGCGCGTCACAAAGAGAGCATCCCGCTGGAATTCGCAAAAAAAGGAGAATCCAATAAGACATATAATTGCGTATCGAGGGATATAAGCGAATCGGGAATCGGTATGATATCCGATTATGCGCTCGAAATAGGACAGATTATTACCTTTAAAGATAAAGCCGGCTCGTTGGCTCGTAAATCAGCCATTGTAATATGGAACCAAAAAGTAGACAATAAACGCAGAATAGGTTTAATGTTCATTTGAGACTACAGTTTAAATAAGGAGGCATATATGTTTAAAGGCTCTATAGTCGCAATAGTAACACCTTTTAAAAACGGAAAGTTCGATGAAAAGGCTTACGCCAATTTAATAGAATGGCATATAGCCAAAGGCACCCACGGTATCGTGCCGTGCGGCACAACCGGAGAGGCTTCGACCCTCGGATTCGAAGAGCATTACAGGGTAATAGAAGTTGCGGTCAAGGCCGCGAATAAGCGCATTCCGGTCATCGCAGGCACAGGAGCTAATGCTACCGACGAAGCGATAGAAATAACCCAAAAGGCGAAAAAATTAGGAGCGGACGGAGCATTGTTGGTAACGCCGTATTACAATAAGCCGACGCAGGAAGGCCTTTACAGGCATTATAAAGCGGTGGCTGACGCGGTGAAGGTCCCGATAATACTTTATAATGTGCCAGGGAGGACCGCCGTAAATATGCTGCCGTCAACTGTAGCGCGTCTCGCAGAGGCTTGCAAAAATATCGTTTCGATAAAAGAGGCGACAGGCGATATGAAACAGGCGAGCGAAATAATAAGGCTCTGCGGGAAAAGACTGACAGTGCTTTCAGGGGATGATTTCACGACCCTGACGCTCCTTGCGCTCGGAGGGCACGGCGCGATCTCGGTTACAGCGAATGTTGCGCCTGCCGATTCCGCGGGGATGTATAACGCATGGGAGAAAGGAGATATTGCAAAGGCCCGAGAACTCCATTATAAGCTCGAACCGGTTAACGCGGCAATGTTCATCGAAACAAACCCGATACCGGTAAAGACAGCCCTCGCAATGATGGGCAAGATAAAGGAAGAATTCAGACTACCGCTCTGCGAAATGTCAAAGGCGAATAGGGAAAAATTAAAGGACATACTGAAGAATGCGAAAATTATCAGATAAACAGGCAAAGGGCAAAGGACAAAGGGCGAGAGGCGCATTGGATAGAACCTATCGCCTATTGCCCATCGCCTATTGCCTTTTACTATTCACTATTCACTTTTTACTATTCACTGCCGAAGGCTTTGCCCAGCCCCCGTCTCCGTTTGCCGTGGACAAGCTCTCAGGGCAAAGAGCGCCTGATTTCACGCTGAAGGATATCAACGGCAAGCCGGTATCGCTGTCTTCGTTTAAAGGCAAGGTTGTGCTCCTCAATTTCTGGGCAACGTGGTGCCCGCCGTGCAGGGCAGAGATACCGTCGATGAATAAGCTTTACCAGAAGCTTAAAAACAGAGGTTTTGTCATACTTGCCGTTTCCACGGACAGGGCGGTCATCGATGTTAAGGATTTCCTCGAAACCACTCCGATAAATTTTCCGGTAGTTGTGGATTACAATCTCACCGTCTCACGAAATCTTTATAAGGTCTTTATGATGCCTACCACGTTTTTGATAGACAAAAGGGGAATTATAGTCGAAAAATATTTCGGCGAGCAGGACTGGACCGAACCTGAGATAATTAAAGAAATAGAGGCGCTGCTGTAAGAAATCTTATCGCAATAATTATCAGGACAATGCCATTTCAAACTTCTCCCCTGTCGCTTCATTGACTACAAAGAGCTTTCCTGCATCTTCTTTTTTCAGTTGTTCATTAGCGTTAAGCAATTCAATCCCGTAAATAGTGCCGTCAGGAGCGATATCTATGTTAATTTCATCGCCTATCTTTATTGTCTCGACCTCTGTTGTTTTCTCATGCAGCCTTATATAAGCTATGTTATATCTCGGATCGTATGTGATAGTGTCAAGAATATTTCGCACTTTCATCAGATGACCTGAATCCAGTCTACCTTAAGCCGCGATCTTTTTGACCTCCTCCTCAAGCCGATCCATTTTCAAATATTGTTTTAGTCCCCATTTTGT
>JAJYVD010000021.1 GCA_021792185.1 Nitrospirota bacterium
CCTCTATCAATGCTCATGTAATAAACTTCCCTGTCGTGCTTATGGAGGACTTGCTTAAAACTGCTGGTATAATTACTATGTTCCTTAAGTCGTTTTACACTGGTAAGTATGTCTATACCAAGTGCCGTTGGAAAGCCGCTTTCCGACGGGGTCGATGTTTGACTTTATTTTTTGCCCTTCAATGACGCCTGTGCCGCCGCGAACCTCGCGATAGGAACTCTGAACGGCGAACAGCTCACATAGTTGAGCCCGATCTTATGGCAGAATTCTACGGACTTCGGCTCTCCGCCGTGTTCGCCGCAAATGCCCATTTTCAGGTCTTTCTTAACGCCCCTGCCCTTTTCGACAGCCATGCGCATCATAGCGCCGACGCCGTTCTGGTCTATGGTAATGAACGGGTCTTCCGTAAGCACTCTGTTCTCTATATAGAAAGGCAGGAACCTTCCCGCATCGTCTCTCGAAAGGCCATAGACCGTTTGTGTAAGATCGTTTGTGCCGAATGAATAGAAATCCGCTATCTGCGCGATCTCATCCGCGGTTACACATGCCCTCGGAAGCTCTATCATCGTTCCTACTGTGTAAGGGACTTTAACTTTATATTCCTTCTGAACCCTTTCCGCAGTGGAAACGACAACCTCCCTCATATTCTTAAGCTCGTTCACATGCCCTACGAGCGGGATCATTATTTCCGGAATAACCTTGACCTTTTCCTTCGCAAGACCGCACGCGGCTTCCATTATCGCCTGCGCCTGCATTTCATATATTTCGGGATACGTTACTCCGAGACGGCATCCCCTGTGTCCCAGCATAGGGTTGAATTCGTGGAGAGACTTGTTCTTAGCGTTCAGCCTTTCAAAAGGAACTCCCATCTCATCCGCAAGTTCCTGAAGCTCCTTGTCGGTGTGCGGCAGGAACTCATGGAGCGGCGGATCTAAAAGCCTTATGGTTACCGGGAATCCCGCCATTGCCTTGAATATGCCGGCAAAGTCCTGCTTCTGGAACGGAAGGAGTTTTGCGAGCGCCCTCTTCCTTTCATCTACAGTATCCGAGAGTATCATTTCCCTCACGGCCTTTATCCTGTCGGGGCCGAAGAACATATGCTCTGTCCTGCAGAGACCTATGCCCTCAGCGCCGAAGTTCCTTGCCGTAGTCGCATCATCAGGGGTATCTGCGTTTGTCCTTACCTTCAATGTCCTTAACTGATCGGCCCACTTCATAATCTCCTTATACCAGAGATTGCGATCCGGATCCGCGGGCAGCAGATCGAGCTTGCCTTCGTATACGCGGCCCTTTGTACCGTTAAGGGTTACCCAGTCGCCCTCTCTCAACGTCCTGCCGTTTACATGTAATGTTTTCTTATGAACATCTATATCGAGCGCCGAGCAGCCGACTATGCAGCATTTGCCCCATCCCCTCGCAACAAGGGCTGCATGGCTTGTCATTCCGCCTTTTGCTGTGAGAATGGCCTCTGCCGCGTGCATTCCGTGAACGTCCTCCGGGGAAGTTTCACTTCTGACAAGGATAACTTTTTCGCCCTTTTTTGCCCACGCCTCTGCGTCATCGGCGGTAAATACTATTTTCCCTATAGCGCCGCCCGGTCCTGCGGGAAGCCCTTTAGCGAGTTCGGTTGCCTTCTTTTCCGCGACAGGCGCAACGCTCGGATGCAAAAGCTCATCGAGCTGTTCCGGCTTTACTCTTAACACTGCGGTTTCTTTTGTAATAAGCTTTTCCCTTCCCATCTCCACAGCCATGCGGATCGCAGCCTGACCGTTACGCTTACCGGTCCTTGTCTGGAGCATCCATAACCTGCCATCCTCGATGGTAAATTCGATATCCTGCATATCTGTATAATGCTTCTCAAGCTTCTTCTGGATGCTGAATAACTCTTTATATAACTTAGGCATCGCTTCTTCGAGTGAAGAAAGGTGCTTTGTATCGTCCGTCTTTCCGGCCTTGTTCACGGGATTCGGCGTCCTGATGCCGGCGACAACGTCTTCGCCCTGCGCGTTCGGCAGCCACTCTCCGAAGAACATATTTTCTCCAGTGGCAGGGTTGCGGGTAAACGCAACGCCTGTAGCTGAATTGCCTCCCGTATTTCCGAATACCATTGACTGCACGTTGACGGCCGTTCCCCAGTCATCCGGTATCTTTTCTATTTTTCTGTACGATACCGCGCGCTTGCCCATCCATGACTGAAAGACCGCGCCGATGCCTCCCATAAGCTGCTCCTGCGGGTCGTCCGGAAATTCCTTGCCGAGTGTATGCCTGATGATCACCTTGAATTCATCGCAGAGTATTTTAAGATCATCTACCGTAAGGTCCGTATCGCTCTTGCATCCCTTATCCTTTTTCAACACTTCCATCGCGTGTTCGAGTTTCTGGCGTATTGCATTGCCCTCAGCAGACTCGATGCCTGCGGCCTTTTCCATAACTACATCCGAATACATCATAAGCAGACGGCGATATGCGTCATAAACAAAGCGCTCATTATTCGTCTTCTTTATAAGCGCTGGAATCGTCTTTGTGGTAAGACCTATATTCAAAACCGTCTCCATCATGCCGGGCATAGAGCTGCGCGCGCCCGAACGCACCGATATGAGGAGCGGGTCATTAGTATCCCCGAACTTCTTTCCCATAATCTTTTCGACCTTAGACATTGCGGCATCGATCTGTGATTTTAATTCTTTGGGATATTTCTTATTATTTTTGTAGTAAAGGGTGCAGACCTCGGTGGTTATGGTAAAGCCCGGAGGAACCGGTATGCCGAGATTGACCATCTCAGCCAGATTGGCTCCTTTTCCCCCCAAAAGGTTTTTCATCTCCGCCTTGCCGTCGGCCTTTCCTCCTCCGAAAAAGTAGACATACTTCTGTGACTTCGCAGACTTTGCCGGCTTAGCGGCCTTTGCCGGTTTTTTTGTTTTTTTGACGACCTTTCCCATGTATTCCCTCCGGATATAATTTGAAAAATAGAAAAGCCCTATAATTTATCCCAACTAAGCTGAAAAATTCAAGGAAACAAGGAGATTTTTCACCTCCCGAATTCCCTCATCTTCAATTCCTTCCTCTTTATCTTCCCGCTTATGGTTTTAGGCAGGTCTTCGACAAATTCTATTTTTCTGGGATATTTATAAGGTGCAGTGTTTTTCTTAACGAATTCCTGAAGCTCCTTTATCAATGCGTCCGACGGTCTGTAATCCTGAGTTAAAACAATAAACGCCTTAACCACCTCGCCCCTTACTTCATCGGGGCTTGCGACAACAGCAGACTCTTTTACAGCAGGATGCTTAATCAGGATGCTCTCTATCTCAAAAGGACCGATCCTGTAGCCGGATGTGAGAATAACATCGTCCGCCCTTCCCACGAACCAGAAGTAGCCGTCTTCATCCTTATATGCCCTGTCGCCTGTTATATACCACTGCCCGCGCATGGTCTTTTCAGTAGCGTGAGGATTTCCGGAATATTCCCTGAATAACCCTACCGGCCTTTCTGGCTTTATCTTTATTGCTATATCGCCTTCCGTATCCGGAGGGAGAAGATTCCCATCTTCGTCGATAATATCTACCGTAAATCCGGGGACAGGCATTCCCATAGAGCCGGACTTTACGCCAAGACATCTGAAATTCGCCAGGATGTTTACGGTCTCTGTCTGTCCGTATCCGTCGTAAATGTATCGTCCTGTTCGCTCCTTCCATATTTCGATTATCTCCCTGTTCAGCGGTTCCCCTGCCGCGACAAAATGGCGCATTGCCTTAAAATGAAATTCTTCTGCCGGGATTTCCTTAGCCATCATCCTGTATGCCGTAGGCGGCCCGCATAATGTAGTAACCGGATATTTCCGCAATATATCCATTATCGACGACGGCTCGAACCTGCCTTTTTTATGGAAGGAAAAAATTGTCGCTCCCATGTGCCACGGCCCGAAAAGGCTCGACCACGCCGCCTTTGCCCATCCTGTGTCGGAGAGGTTCCAATGGATATCTCCGGGCCTTAAATCGAGCCAGTATTTGCCTGTTACGAAATGCGCTAACGGATATGATGCCTGCGTATGAAGAACCATCTTGGGAGGCCCTGTAGTGCCGGAGGTGAAATAGATCAGGGCAGGCTCGTGAGATAAAGCCCTCTCCCCTTCTAAGGCATCCGCATTATCCCTCTCGGCAATATAATCAAGCATTCCTTCCCTCTTTCCCACGATTATGAGAAGCGGCTTTGAGGACGAATTATTTACAGCCTCCTCCACCTTTTGAGCGTCCTCTTCCATTGAAATAACAGCCTTTATATCTGTTGCCGAAAGCCTGTATTCGATGTCCTTCGATGTCAAAATAGTAGTCGCGGGAATAGGTATGGCGTTGAGCCTCATGAGCGCAAGCATTATCTCCCACCATTCCGGAATATTCGGAAGCATTACGAGGACTTTGTCTCCTTTTTGAATGCCCATCTTTTTAAAAGCGTCTGCGCCCTTTGATGATAGAACTTTCAATTCATTAAACGAGAACATCTTTTCGACAGCACCGTCTGTCCATAAAATGGCTGTATTATTTTTATCTTCAGCCCATCTATCGAAAACATCGAGGGGAAAAGAAAATCTTTCAGGGACATGCCATGAAAACTCGGCGTATTCCTTCCTGTAATCTTTCATATTAGGCGCTTGTTCCATATAAATTTTCCTTGCAGATTTAAAGCATCATAATTATGCCGACGATTACCATGCCTGCAATGCCTGCAGTTGCCAGAGCCTCGAACAATCCGCCGATCCAGCCCAGCTTTTGAATCCAGAGCCCTGCGCATATTCCAAGAAAATACCCTGCAACTAATCCTGCAAGACCATCCATTACACGCATCCATAGCGAATGATCGAACCCAAGCCTCCCGACAGTTATTCCGGCTACAACTCCAAAAACTACAAAAAAGAAGAAAATAGTAACCTTAAACGCCTCAAAAGAAGGACGGTATCCTGCCTTAGAACAAATACTTTGGATAAATAAGGCCAAAAAACCTGCGGCTCCAAGCCCTCCAAGCAGCCATCCGAGTATCGAGCCTTTCGACAGTCCTGAAGATATTCCTAAAACAGCGGCAATGAACAGAACTACCGCAAGAATAGGCAGTTCAATCAGGATATGATTTTTAAAAGGAGATTCATATTCATCCTTTTTAGGCGCTAAGATATTAAAAAGGATCGAAGGAAAAAACCGTAAATGGAAATCGAGAGAAAAAAATCTTGGGGGTTCCGGAGGAATCATGGCGTTTTAAAATCGTTATCGAATTTTGTGGAATAAAAACCAATCACACGGAAATCATGGAAACAATAAATATTTCGTTTAAGCAAATGTGCTGCCTCATCATCGGACAGCCTGTCTTTCGACAAAAGAGTAGGCCCTGAAATAGCGTTTTTCATATGATCTATGGCGGTGTATATTCCGATTACCTGCCGGGCATCTGACGAAGCGAGCGGATTCTGATAACGGCAGTAAACTTCCTCTTTGTGATATCCGAGTTCGTGAACAGCGCTATAAGGCATCTCGCCTGCTGAATAGAGGCTTATCAGCATATAACCGTCTTCCGTTTCACGGGCAAGGCCGCTATATGAGAGTTTTATATCACGTTGTCTGTCCGCAATGTGAGTGCCGTTTATATTGATCTTCTGGTGCTCCCTTATAACTTTCCATTCCGATGCAAGGAACTTTACATCTCTCTCCCTGTCGCCCGGAGACCGTTTCAAGCTGAAATGATACTCATATAACACTCCATCCAGAAAACTCATTACCTCCGCCGGAAGAATTCTCTTTTGAACGATATCGGTTTCGGATGACGCCATTACCCTGATTCTCTCCGCAATCCCCTTGACGGCAAGCTCATGCTCATAAAATCCGTGCTGCGTAAAGTCAAAGTCATAAAAGGCATCGCGGCTGATTATGATGCCTTCGGGTCTCGCCTCATTGCACAGCCTCGCCGCTTTATTGATATCACTCGAAAGAAAATCAGTTTTTTTATTGCGCCCCTCATGCAGCTCTATCTGAAATACATATCCCGCGCTTATACCGTATCCCAGCTTAAGATTTATAGAATATCCGAGGTCTGATAGATACTTCAACTGAACATCCTTGAAACGATCATTAATATGAGGTATTGTCTCATGCAAAATCGTATTGAGGTTATCGAAGCGCTCTCTTGAGGATTTAATAAGGTGAATTATCACGACACCGTCGCCGTTGGGTTTTACAAATGTCTTTTTTTTATCGAGTCCTGGCATTGAACTAAAAATACCGTAGAAATCCGACATAAACTCCTGAATGACATACGACGCCTCGGTTCTTTCACTCCATTGGGTAAACCCACGGATATCGAGAAACATGATTATCGCGTAATGTCTCGCTGCTATCTTTCCCATGACATCAACCCTCATGCTTATTGTAATATGTAAATGGAAGCGGGTCAAATAAAAACTTCAAAGCATTGCAGTCTTGACTTTTTCCGCCATTCTGTCAAAAAATAGATTTTAGCACTCTCTTTGCGAGAGTGCTAAAATCCTATCGAGAGGTGATTAATAACCATGACAATGCAAAAACACGAATTCAAAACCGAGATCAAACAACTCCTCGACTTAATGATCCACTCGCTTTATTCGCACAAAGAAGTATTCCTCAGAGAGCTAATCTCAAACAGCTCCGACGCCATAGATAAGGCACGCTACGAATCCCTTACAAACCCGGATATCATGGAAGGCGGAGCCGAATGGAAAATAAAGATAACCGCGGATAAGGACGCCGGCACTCTCACAGTCAGCGACAACGGCACAGGCATGACAGAGGAAGAAATAATCAAGGCGCTCGGCACAATAGCCCACTCCGGAACAAAGGAATTTATCAAGGCATTGCAGGACGCGAAACTCAACGACAATCCGGAACTCATAGGCCAGTTCGGGGTCGGATTCTATTCATCATTTATGGTTGCGGATAAGGTCGCCGTAATATCCCGCAAGGCAGGCTCTAAAGATAAACAGGCAGTCCAATGGGAATCAAGCGCAGACGGCTCCTTTACAGTCGGAACCGCTGAAAAAGAGACGAGAGGCACGGATGTAATCCTTCATCTTAAAGAAGACGCCAAAAAATATCTCGAACTATGGGAGATAAAAAGTATCGTAAAAAAATATTCGGATTTTATCGAGCATCCTATTGTCATGGACATCGAAAAAGAAGAGGAGTCGTCTCTTAAAAAGGGTGAAAAAATAAAGGTAAAAGAAGAGGAAACCCTCAACTCCAGAAAAGCGCTCTGGCTCAAGGGAAAGGACGAAATCTCCCATGAGGAGCACAACGAATTTTACCGCCATATATCCCATGACTTCGCTGACCCCGCAAAGATAATACACTACAAGGCCGAAGGCACTTCGGAATTCACGTCTCTTCTCTACATACCGTCAAAGGCCCCTCATGGAATCCTCTTCAGGGATTACAAGATAGGGCCCATGCTTTATGTGAAAAGGGTCAAGATAATGGACAACTGCGAGGACATCATCCCTCCGTATCTCAGGTTTGCAAAAGGCGTCGTGGATTCGTCCGACCTGCCTCTAAACGTATCGCGCGAAATGCTCCAGAACAACAGGCAGGTCGAGGTCATCAAAAAAAGCATCACTAAAAAAATACTCGATACCCTTTCCGAGATGAAGCAGAACGACTACGAAAAATACATATCCTTCCATAAAGAATTCGGCAGGGTGCTCAAGGAAGGCCTCCATTACGACTTTTCGAGGCGCGAGTCCATAGCAGACCTGCTTCTCTTTGAATCCACGAAAACAGAGCCGGATAAATACACCACAATGCAGAACTATGTCGAAGGCATGAAGGAAAAGCAGGATGAAATTTATTACATATCCGCACCTACTCGGGAAGAGGCGCTCCAGTCCCCTTACCTCGAAAACCTTCTCGATAAAGGATATGAAGTCCTTATCATGACCGACGAGATAGACGACCTTCTCATGGCGGGTTTTGAATACAAAGGCAAAAAACTCAAGTCAGTCATAAAGGGAGACGTGTCCTTTGAAGGAAAGGATAAAAAGGAGCGCGAGGCAGAAACAAAAGAATTTGCCGGACTCATCAGCCTCATCAAAGATATATTGAAGGACGATATAAAAGACGCAAGGCTTTCATCGAGGCTTAAGGATTCTCCTTGCTGCCTTGTGGCCGACGAGGGAGATATAGACCCGCAGATGGAAAGGGTCTTCAGGGCAATGGGTCAGGAGCCTCCAGTGAGCAAGAGAATACTTGAGATAAACGCGTCTCATCCTCTGTTTTCGGCAATGAAGGCGGCTTATGAAAAAAGCGCCGGAAGCGCGGAACTCGCGGAGAATATAAGGCTGCTTTACGATCAGGCGCTTATCCTCGAAGGCTCGAAACCAAAGAATCCGGCTGAATTCGCGAAATCCGTCGCAAAACTTATGGCCGAGGTAATCGAGAAAAACGCGGTTAAGTGAGTGCCGCCCTCAAAGACTCTTAATATGGTATAATAGAATAAAATGAATAAGCCATATTAAGAAGGCGGTGAGAAATTATGCGGTATTTAGACCCGAAGATAATATCCGTTCTGGATGAAAAATTGTCCTTGTTGAATTCCTATCGTCCGCTTCCGCAGGCATCAGTCCGGAAACTGAGGGAGCAATTCGGGATGGAAATGACATACAATTCAAACGCGATTGAAGGAAACAGTCTCACGCTCAAAGAAACGTTCCTCGTTATCAGCGAAGGCCTTACTATAAAGGGCAAACCGCTTAATGACCACCTTGAGGCGAAGAGCCACACAGAAGCGCTGGAGTATCTCTATGAATTGGTTGACAAAGACAGCCGCAGCACGATTTCCGAGCGGCTGATAAAAGAACTGAACCTTATTGTTATGCGGGACATCGATAAAAAATGGGCGGGCAGATACCGAAACAGCAATGTGATTATCGGCGGCGCGGATCATGCTCCGCCGGATGCGCTCGACGTGCCGTCATTGATGCAGGAACTTATAAATTGGGCGCGACAAAATAGGAAGGCCCTGCATCCCGTTGAATTGGCTGCTATTCTGCACCACAGGCTCGTCAACATCCATCCCTTTTTAGACGGCAATGGCCGTACCGCACGGCTTGCGATGAATATAATCCTGATGCAGGCTGGATTTCCTCTGGCGGTTATTCTAAAGAACGACAGGAAGAAATATTATAGGATGCTTGCCGAGGCCGACAAAGGAAGCTATCCGCCTTTTGTAAGGCTTATAGCGCAGGCTGTCCTGCGGTCGCTCAATATCTACCTGAAGGTGCTGACTCCGGCAAGGAGAGGCAGAGAGCGTTTTATTCCGCTCTCAGATCTCGCGAAAGACTCAAAGTTCACAGGAAAATATCTTAACCTTTTGGCGAGAAGCGGAAAGCTCGATGCGTACAAGGAGGGGCGTAACTGGCTGTCGTCAAAAGAAGCGCTTAAAAGATATCTGGATGGAAGAGAAAGAAAAAGGGAATGACTATTTCGCTTTTGAGCCAGTTAGAAAACATCTCCGTATGATTTTCTAATGGGGTTGGATTTTGCCCGCGTGGGCGGTTTATTGGCGGGATAAAGGTATCGTTACTTTTTTCTTAACCCCAATTTTTATCCAATCTCATAATAGTCCTATCCCCATTCCCTCGGTCGATTATTTGAATGTGGTCAATGCCTCCAATAGCAAGTGGCATCTCGCCTACCTTCATCATATCGAGCAAAGTACGCATAGGAGAATCATTTTCAAGATACTTGGGGACAGGTAGAGATAATGCTACCCACGCACAAGCAACAACCGATTCGCCGCAAAGCGAATAATCAGTGCGTGCTTCAGGTGCAGAGTTGTCAGCACATACAATTCCACACGCAGCAATAGTTGCGCCATCGCGTGGCAAGTAAACAAAACCGCCACTCATTCCAGGTTCAGCCGGTATGGAAGTTGTAAAACATTGCCATGGATACTGACGAAACCCTTGCGGATATATGGCAGTTACAGTGCCGATACGAATGCTAACACGACGATGTATTACAAACTGCTGTCCAACTCCAGTAACATCTGTTGGGGGCAAGCGATCATAAATTTTCATTCCACCTTGAGATACCATAACAACAACGTCTCCAACAGAAGGTCTGGTTGTATCTAATGGAATCGAAACTGGTTTGAAATGAGTTGCATATGATTCTTGAGGGGCAAGAAGACAGCATGCTATATCTTCCGAGCCGTGATAAGACAAATGCCTTACGAATAACATATCAGCAATCTCAGAACCCATCCAAATTGCTCTTACTTTTTCTTCATGCAGTAAAGGTTTTTTAGAGCTATCAGGTATAAAAAATGCTGAAGGTGCATGCCGAGGTATGGGGCGCTGAATATTTAGCACCCCTTCAGTAAGGACATGTTTTGCAGTGATGACTAAGGCATGGCCAGTACCTGCACCTATAAAAAAACCGGTACCTGCAAGTTCTGGCATTCGTCCATAATCAAATGCCAAAAAACCGACCAAACAAGGACGAAGCTCGTCTACAAATTTAGGATTGGCACTTGAAATATCAACCCAGTAACGGTTTTCAGGATCATTAGGAATCGGCATAGATCTAAATGGTGTCAGCCTATAATCTGCTCAAGGTGCGGATTCGTACACATCCTTTCCCCTTCTATCATGACGTAATTTCAAGCTATCCATCATCTAAGCTGGAACAAATTCCTTAATTTGCCCCTCCTGATGCGGGAACGCCCCCGTCCCCCAAAAACTGCTTAATGATAATACGTTATGCCCGTTAAAGACAAGGGGTTAAGAGATGACTTTTTGATTATGCCGCAAAGACTTCTTCGGTGGAAACAACCTTAGATGCATAAAGAACTGCTGCTCTGATATCATCCTTGGTCAAGAAAGGATAATCTTTGAAAATGTCCTCATAGGTTGCACCGTAAGCAAGTTTTTCGAGTACAAGTTCCACGGTAAGCCTTGTTCCTTTAATCACCGGCTTTCCGAGCATGACCTTCGGATCTATTACTATCCTTTTAAGAAGATTTTCCTCTTTCATTTCTTCGCCTCCAGAGGTATAAACCTGAATTTTTCCTTTGTTACAACCACAAAATGACCGGAGAGTTTTCCAGAATACTCTTCCATCACCCTTTTTATCAGCTTTACTTTCAAGCCTGTTTCCTGCCCCCTAACTCTCAGAAGTATTATACCGTGAGACAGTTTCTTTTGTAAAAATACCAGCTCGCCAAAGTCTTTGTCATTAGTCAGCAATATTCTTTTTTCAGTCTTTGCAAGTTTTATCAGGGCTTCATCATCCATTTTCGGGCTAAAATCAGAAACCCACTTTATATCCCATTCATTATTTTAAAAAAAATCAATAATCGGCTTTTCTATATTTACATCTGCCAGGAATTTTAATTTTTTAGAAGGCATTTTAATAATCTTCTCCCCCCCGTCCCCCAAAAACTGCTTAATGATAATACGTTATGCCTGTTAAAGACAAGGGTTTGGGGGATACGTCTCCCTCTGGAGATAATATACGGAAGAACTAAATGCAAGTAGATTTGCATTTAGTAGCACTATATGCTAATATGGTTGCATATGGTACATAGGCACTTTTGGATAGACAGGGTAAAAAAGGGACTGAAAGAGCGGTCGGTGCTCTGGCTCTCCGGCGTCCGCCGCGCCGGTAAGACAATGCTCTGCAAGAGCCTTCCTAAAATAGAATATTTTGATTGCGAGTTGCCGAGGGTTCGGCGCATGATGGATGATCCGCAATTCTTTCTGGACGATTTTAAAGGGCGTACGATAGTACTGGATGAAATCCATCGCCTCGATAATCCCTCTGAAATCCTTAAAATCGCCGCAGACCATTATCCCGATACCAAGGTATTGGCAACAGGGTCTTCAACGCTCGGCGCTTCGGCAAAGTTTAAGGATACGCTGTCCGGCAGGAAATATGAGCTATGGCTGACGCCTATGATCTCGGCAGACCTCGCCGATTTCGGCAATACGAATCTCACCCATTATTTTTTACACGGAGGGCTGCCTCCGTTTTTCCTTGCGGAGAGAGTTCCGGAGCGCGACTTTCAGGAATGGATGGACGCGTATTGGGCAAAAGACATTCAGGAGATGTTCCGGCTCGAACGGCGGCACTCATTTCTGAAATTTGCAGAGCTTCTTATGGTCCAAAGCGGTGGAATCTTTGAGGCAACAGCCTTTGCCAGACCATGCGAAGTCAGCCGCGCGACAATTGCGAATTATCTGGCCGTGCTTGAAGCGACCTTTGTCGTCCATGTAATACGTCCTTTCAGCTCACATCGCCCCATAGAGATTATCTCAGCCCCCAAGGTATATGCCTTTGATGTGGGTTTTATGTGTTATTACCGCGGCTGGCATGAATTACGCAATGACGACTTCGGAACCTTATGGGAGCATTTTGTCTTAAACGAAATACACGCACAGACGCAATCCCACAGGATTTTCTATTGGAGAGACAAGCGCGGTCATGAAGTAGATTTTGTGCTGGCAAGGCGCAAATCGGAGCCGACAGCAATCGAATGCAAGTGGTCGGCATCCGATTTTGATGCGACGAATCTCAAGGCATTCAGAAGGCAGTATCCTAAAGGAAATAATTTCGTAGTCGCCTCAGATGTGCAAAGAGCATTTTCCCGGCAGTATGATAACGTGCAAGTAAGATTTGTAGGCTTAAGAGACCTGGTCAAAGAGATGCATGATTCATCTGTCATCATTAAATCATAAACAGATTATTTCCCCGAGTGAAGAAGCTGAAAGCAAGATTATATTTCCCGTGATAGTCGGTTGATTTTAATTACAACTTTACATTAACCTAAATAGTTATATTTTTTTGGAGAGGTGGCCGAGCGGCTTAAGGTGCACGACTGGAAATCGTGTGTGGGGTTAAACTCACCGAGGGTTCAAATCCCTCCCTCTCCGCCATTTTAAACAACATTGAACGATTTGAACTGTTTGAACGGTTTTTTCTACAGCCGGGGGCCGGCCCTGCGCAGCAGGCAGGTGTGAATCCCGCCAGGTCCGGAAGGAAGCAACGGTAAGCATTTTGTCTGGGTGCCGCAGCAAGCCGGTTCCGTAAGCCGGTCCCCGGGTGTAGAAAAAATAATTTTAGGAGCAAAATGTCATACCTTGTTTTAGCGCGGAAATGGAGACCCCAGACCTTCGAGGATTTGATAGGGCAGGAGCCTATCGCGCGCATCCTCAAAAACGCCGTTACCCAAAATAAAGTAGCGCATGCCTATATCTTCTCGGGCCCGAGGGGCGTGGGAAAAACAACGACGGCAAGGATACTCGCAAAGGCATTGAACTGCTTAAGCGGCCCTACCCCTCAGCCCTGCGGCAAATGCCAGATATGCATGGCAATCGCAGACGGCTCATCCATAGACGTATCCGAGATCGACGGCGCTTCCAATACCGGCGTCGATAACATCAGGGACCTTCGGGAAAGGGTGAGATACGCGCCCTCCGGAGGGAAATACAAGGTTTATATAATCGACGAAGCGCATATGCTCTCGACATCCGCCTTCAATGCCCTTTTAAAGACCCTCGAAGAGCCCCCTCCCCATGTAATATTCGTGCTTGCGACTACCGACCCTAAGAAAATACCGTCCACTGTGCTCTCCAGATGCCAGCATCTGCCGTTCAGAAGGATATCGGGACAAAAGATCAAGGAACGCTTGAAATTCATTTCGACCGAGGATGGGATAAAGGCAACGGATTCAGCCCTCGAGATGATAGCCCGCGCCGCGGACGGAAGCATGAGGGACTCTTTGACCATCCTCGATCAGATAGCGTCGTTCTCGGAGGACATAACGGAATCGGAGATTAACGACCTCCTCGGCATTACCGATATCGAAACCCTCGCGCGCCTTACGACTGCGGTAATAGAAGGGGACAGAAAGGCCATAATAAACATAATCGCGGACCTCGCGAATTCGGGAACAGACATTAAGGTATTTACCAAAGACCTCTTGCTGTTCATCAGAAACCTGCTGATAGCGAAGATAGCCGGAGAGACAGAAGGGATCATAGACCTGAGCGAACAGGAGTCAAGCGCGATAAATACGCTCAAGGATAAAACGGCCGAAGAACATATGGCGCTTCTGCTCTCGGAATTGATAAAGGCGGAGCCTGGAATCAGAAGCGCGTTTTATCCGAGGATCTCTCTTGAGATGGCGCTTATTAAATTAAGCATGCTGAGCCATCTTACGTCGATAAACGAGGCGTTGAAAATAGTCGGCGGTCATCAGCCTGCAGCCGGCAACCCTGAAAGCAAAACCCATGGATCAAAAGCAAAAAAACAGGAATCCGGTTCCGATAAAAACGAAGAGCGGAAAACCGCAGGCATAGAGAAAACGCCGGTTCACCGGGTCGCCGATTCGCCGCTGACAGACATATGGAATTCCGCCTTTAAGAAAATAGACGAGACCAATCATCCCCTCGCGTCCAAGCTTGAAGAAGGAGTTGTCTCTTTCGGCGATGCCGGGATCAAGATTGTTTTCAACGGCGGGCTTTCCGTGCATGCAGAATCGGTAAAGGAAAACCTTCCGCTTATAAAAAAATTAATTCATGATTTATCCGGCAGGAATATAGCCGTACAGATAGAGACAGTCAAGCAAAAGTCGGCGAGCAAAAAGGATTTAAAAGAGGACGCGCTGAACAATCCAATAGTCAAAGAAGCGCTTGAATTATTCGAGGGAAGGATTGTAGATGTAATACCTATAAATAACAAATCAGGAGGAGATAATGTCTAAGAAAATGCTTGGTGATATTATGCGTCAGGCGCAGAAGATGCAGGAAGAGATGCAGAAGATGCAGGAGGAGGCGCGGACAAAGACCGTTGAGGCGAGCGCCGGAGGCGGCATGGTAACCGTGGTAGCGAACGGCGGGGGAGAAATAATATCCATTAAAATAGAAAAGGATGTCGTGAATCCGGATGATGTGGATATGCTTCAGGATCTGATACTCGCAGCCGCGAACGAGGCGCTGAGAAGGGCTCAGCAGATGGTAAACGAAGATATGTCAAAGCTGACGATGGGTATGCAGATCCCCGGACTCGGCGGACTGGGCAACATGTTCAAATGACACAGGGGATCATAGAAAATCTTATCACAGCGCTCACTAAACTGCCGGGCATCGGGAGAAAGAGCGCGCAGAGGCTCGCGTTCTTTATATTGACTATGACGCCTGACGACGCGAAGGGCATCGCATTCGCTATTATCGACATAAAGGACAAGGCGCGATTCTGTTCCGTATGTTTCAACATCACGGATACCGACCCCTGCAATATCTGCAGCGACACATCGAGGGACAAAGAGAGGATATGCGTCGTTGAAGAACCGAGCAATATCATTGCCATAGAGAGGACGGGATTCAAAGGAACATATCATGTCCTGCTCGGAGCGCTCTCACCTCTCGATGGAATCACGCCCGATAAGCTGAAAATAATAGAACTGGCAAAGCGCATTCAGTCCGACAGCGTTCAGGAGGTCATCTTAGCCACCAACCCGAACACAAGGGGAGAGATGACCGCCCAATACATTACCGAAATTATCAAACCGTTCAATATAAAAATAACGCGGATCGCCTACGGCCTGCCTATCGGAAGCGATATAGAGTTCGCAGATGAAGTGACTCTCGCAAAGGCCCTCGAAGGCCGGAGGGAGATGTAGCCTATTTAAGCGCCTCTTCTGTTATCCTTTCTGCCGTCTCAAACACGGCTTTTTTGCCGTCCTCGGTCCTCGCCTCTATGTAAAACCTGACTTTCGGTTCCGTGCCGGACGGCCTTATCATAAGCCACGAGCCGTCATCAAATACTATCTTTGTGCCGTCAACCGTAATCATGTCCTTTACAATTCTTGCCTTGCCTCCAATATCAATGACCGTTCCTATTTTATAATTCTCCTTAATGACCGAAAGTTTTTTTATAAGAGGCTCTCCGATAAGGGACGAATCAACGGCGATCCCCGAACGGTCGGGATAATAATATCCGAATTCATCCATGACAGCTTTGAGGTATTCATTAAGATTTTTCCCTGTTACGGCCATCATCTCTATGGATAAAAGAAGGCCGAAGATCGCATCTTTTTCGAGCGTATGGTTGTAGCCGGATATGCCGTCGGACTCCTCAAAAGCTACTATCGCCCGTTCGCCTGATGCCTTAAGCATGTATGGCCTGAAGTTCTTAAATCCTACTTTCGTCTCCTTTATAGGAATACCGAGTTTTTCAGCGATTGCGTTCACAAAATTGCTTGTCCCTACGGACTTTGCTACTACACCTTTAATGCCCTTATGCTTATTAAGGAAATGAAGCGCCATAGCTCCGAAATAGTTCATGGGTATCTGCACTATACTGTCGCCGTATCCGGCAGCGAATCTTATACGGTCGCCATCGGGGTCCATAATAGCTCCGAGTTTGAAACGGGCATTGCTTTGCTTTAAAACACTTTCGACCCCGGCCATATTTTTCTCTGAAGGCTCCGGAGCAACGCCGCCGAATAAATAATCGTCCTCTGTTCTGAGATATTTGATTTTAGGAGATTCGCCGATAATCCTTTGAATGCGGCCTCTCGTGGCTCCGTGAACATTATCTATGCATATAATGCAGTCGCTGCCGTCTATGAAATCGCGGATTTTTCCGATATCGAGGGTCTTTCGTTCCGTTATATATTCAATGTAGAGTTCCGTTAAATCTGTCCTCTCAGCAACAACCCTTGACTCCTGATCCTTGACCCTTGACCCTTCTTTCATCATCCTGTTGGCTATCTCTTCTATTTTTGTCGTAATCTCCGAGCCTGCAGGGCCGCCATCTGACGGGTTGAACTTGAATCCCGCATAATTTGCCGGATTATGAGACGGCGTAAGGTTTATGGAACATGCGGCTTTCATCATCTCTATACCTGCGGAAAATTCAGGCGTTACAGCCTCTCCAGCGTACCACGCCTTTATGCCTTCCTTTTGAAGAATGCCTATAACCTCCATCGCAAAGTCAGGGCCTAAAAACCTGTTGTCATGCCCGACAATAACTCCCCTCTTTTTTATCTCGTCAAAATTCTTTACCCCCATAGCCTGCATAACAGCGGCGTCACTGCCCTTGAACATCTCTATTATCGCCATCGTTACGATCCGTATATTATTGAACGTGAAATCAGTGCCTATCTCGCCGCGCCATCCCGAAGTGCCGAATACGACTTTCGCCGGGCTTGTATTGTCCCGCGCAAATTTCTCGATAACAGGCAAAAGCTCCCTTCCCTTTGACGCATCGGCCATTATTACCTTCCAGCACGCATCGGCGTTTTCAAAGATTTGACTCATTAATTCCTCCACCTCTAATCGGGGACCGTCCCCTCTGTTGATAAGAATATTTTATCACTAAAATAGATGATGTCAAATTTATACAGCAACTATCGATGTGAGGCATACTTCAAAAGCCTTTACTAAGTGTAATTACCAGTGCAATCCGGAGACTACCTCTGCCTCATTCAATAAGAGAGCAATGCTGTAGCTCACGGGAGAGAGAATGTTGTGATGATATTCCATATGAGTAAAGGCTTTTTCAGCACGCCTCACATCCCATAACTTGTAATCAAATATTTGAAAAATTCAACACAAAGCGCGGGTTCGCTTCAATGACTTTATCGACGAAACTTTTAAACAACATTCTCTTATACCCGTCATCCGCATCGGCGGCATCTATTTTTGATGAAACATATATTATCTTTGCTTTACACAAGAAATAACACTTATAAAGGCGTTGAAGCGGATTTGCACTTTGTGTTATGAAAAGCTTTGAAGTCGTGCCTTCCATGCATAGGCTACAAATCATCCGGTTATCTTTTTCCCCCATTCAGACGCCTTTCGCAGTATCTCGTCTTCGTCCGCCGAGATCAGCCTTCCGCTGTTGACAAGCAACCTTCCGTTCACCATAACATCTTCGACATCCGACTCCATAGCTGAATAAACAATATGCGAATAAACATCGTACATCGGCATAAGATGGGGCTTTTTAAAATCTAAGCTTATAATGTCCGCAAGTTTGCCTTTCTCGATACTCCCGATCCTGTCTCCAAGACCGAGCGCGTCCGCGCCCCATTTGGTAGCCATAAGGAGCGCAGTTTTAGCGTCTATAACCGTAGGATCTCCGGAAAAAGTCTTATGCACCTTGGCCGCTGTGGACATCTCGCTCAAAATGCTTAAGTCATTGTTGCTCGCGGCCCCGTCAGTGCCGAAGGAAACCTTTATGCCGGAACTCAGCATTTTCGGCACAGGCGCGATGCCCGATGCAAGCTTTAAATTGCTCTCGATGCAATGAGAAACGCCGACATTTTTCCGGGCGAGAAATTCTATCTCGTTGTCATCCACCCAAACGCAATGGGCTGCCAGCACATTCTTGTCGAGAAAGCCTATGGCATCGAGGTGTTCTACGGGCCTTTTGGCGTATTTCGATATAATCTCGCCCACCTCCCATTCGGTCTCGGCAAGATGGATGCTTAAAGGCACATCGAGCCTCTCAGCGGTCTCCTTTATCTTCTTCAATGTCTCGGGCGAGCAAGCATAGGCGGAATGAGGCGCAATGCAAGGAATTATCAGGTCGTCGCCTTTCCAGTTGCTTATAAATCTTTCCGCATTTCTGATATAATCGTCTGCCGAGTTTCCGGTCTTTGTCGGAAAATCCACAATGCCGGCTCCGATAACCGCCCTCATCCCGATCTCTTTGGTTGAAGCCGCCACGCTTTCCCCGAAAAAATACATATCGTTATATGCGGTAACCCCTCCCCTCAACATCTCAAGGCATGCGAGCTTGGTCGCATCGAAAACGAATTCCGGGCTAAGCCACCTGTTTTCGGCAGGCCAGATATGTCTTTCAAGCCAATCCTTCAACGGCATGTCGTCCGCAAGACCTCTGAAATAGACCATAGCTGCGTGAGTATGGGTATTGATAAGTCCCGGCATCACGATCCTGTCCTTGCCTTCGATAAGATTGCCGGAAAAGTATTTTTTCATTATCTCGTCCGAGCCGCCGACATCGATTATCTTTTCGCCTTTAACCGCCACTGCGCCGTTACGGATTACATCGAGCTTTTCATTCATGGTAATCACATAATCGCCGCAGATAATGTAATCTACTGTTTGCACAAAATCTCCAAAGTTCATTTGTTTTTAAGTTCTATAACATCTTCTTCGACCTGAGGATAGATTTTGTCGATTTCGTTCTGTATTTTCACGGTCTTTTCAATTGCGGTTACAACTTTTAAGTAGTGTTTTATATCGTCGAGGGATAGAATCCTTTCCTTTCTGTCTTTCAGCCATTTCTCGCATACCTGATAACCGCCTACCTGATAGTTCCAGATTTCCGGCTCTATGAATTCAAAATACTGCTCCTTGTTTATGTAAAGCCTTCTTTGCTCGTATTTTAGTTTCTCGACCCTGTTGTCACCTTTGCCCTTAAATCTAACCGCAGGCTTATCAGGTTCCGGTGATTTGAAAAGATGCAGTTTAACAAGCTTCTCTCCGTAAGCAGCCATCTTGCTGAACAGCTTGTAATCTTTTGCAAAAGGAATTCGAGGAAAATCTATCTTCAAAAACTCGGCGTATTTTGTGCGGTAAATGTCCGAATAAAGAACAGCATAAATGTAATAAAATATTTGTTCCGGCGCCGGCTCTTTCTTGAATATCTTTGATAATGCCTCTGTCAGGGCAGAAGATAAATTAGGCATCTTTACATCATATTCAGCCTGCGGTTCAAAAAGCATTATGGCACGGCCAAAAGTAAACCTTTCCCGTGGGCTTCTTTCTTTTTGATAAAGGTAAAGAGGGAAAAGATATGATCGCTCGCGTGTTTCCAGAGATACTGTGCAATCGTTAATAATCGTATCCGTACAAAGTGCATGTCTAAATTTGCCATTCACTTGACGGTTTGTCATCAAGCCTAAATTTTCTTTCATCATATGCCGCATAACTTCTTTGCGGGAACGCTCTATAACAGCGTCATGATAAAAAATCCATTTTTCATCAAAAGGACGATACAAAATCTTTGTTATAGCCTGCTCCCAATCGTCATCTTTCCTTACGGCTTCGCGCGCATCTTCCAATTTAAACTTTGAAGTGTCGTGCAGCTTGAATGTCTGCCTTATAATTTCATCGGGTAATTTCTTATCCTTGAACATTCTGATACGACGTTTGAGGACTTCTTTGTCATTGTCGATCACAAAGCCGTCCCTTGAAGTCACTATTCCGACACTATTCACCGGAAAAATATTAGTTATTTTGGGATATGTGTCGTATAGCTTTAAAAGTCCTTCGTCTCTCGGTATGAAAAGGTAAAACTCCGACGCGGGGTTAATCTTCTTCCATTTTGTAGTTTTAATATCGTGTTTGTTAAGCCAATCGTATTTATCTTCTCTTACGCCCCATAGCTCAGAGTGCGAAATCTTTTTCTTCAAGCCCTTTTTCTTTATAAACACGGCAATGGCAACGCCTTGCTGAATGTCGAAAACATTTTCATCTTTACTGCCGTCGGGACACCGTTCTTTTTTCAGGCTATTGCCATGAAGATCGAGAATATAAATCTCGTCAAAACTCTGCATCAATGATTGACGCATACCTCTAAAAGTGGGGTTATCAAGATAGCTGTGGTTTGTAATGAACCCCAAGATGCCTTCTCCTGCTTGTTCTATCTTCCATTGGGCGAAACGAATAAATTTTACATAATCGTCTTGAAGCCATTTTGGATTTTTCTCGCCGAGAGGTTTCCCGTCAACCTGAAAATAAGCCTTGATCTCACTTGATATCCATTCTCCAATATTCGAAGAATGTCCGGAATACGGCGGATTGCCTAAAATCACCAGGACAGGCTGTTCTTTCTTAACCTTTCCCGCGAGGTGAGATTCCTCCGAGAGGGATGACATTCCCGGCAGTTCCGTCTGAGCAAGCTCTTCCATCTCAAGGGTATTAGTCAGATAGAGCTTTAACCTCTCGTCTTCGTGAAGTTTGTATCCAAGCTCTTCGAGCAGAAAAGACATCTTTAGATGTCCGATTGCGTATGGGGCCATCATCAGTTCAAACGCATAAAAATTTTTAAGCACATGCTCTTTGATGAATTTGTCTTTTGCTCCTTCGCCATATTTGGATGTGAATTCATCCGTTGCCAGTCTTGCGGCTTCCGCTAAAAAGGTAAGCGTGCCTGCCGCGGGGTCCAAAACCGTTACAGAAGGATTCGCAAAGCCTTCATCCTTGTTGAAATGCTCTTTCAACATATGATGCAGAGAGCGGACAATGTAAGAGACTACAGGCTCCGGCGTATAATAAACGCCCCTTTTCTCTCTGGTCTTGGGATCATATTCCGCAAGAAATGTCTCGTAGAAATGAACTATGGGATCTTTACCCTTATGCTGATGAAAATATGTATCGAGCAGCTTATAAACATCGGTAACCGCTAAGACCTCCGAGATATCGTCTACAATCCACTCCATCTGTTTTGGAAGGTCTCCGAGAGAGATAAATCTAAAAACGTCCCTCAAAATTCCGATTGTTTGCGGAATATGGTCGTATGCGAGCTTCCTGTTAAACCCGTTCTGAGAGCGTGTGCGGGCCGCAAAAAGACCGTATGTGATGGTCTGCGAGTAAAGGTCTGCAAAATCCTCTTTTAAAAGTCCGCTTATAAGGTAAGTCCTGAATGCCTCATAGAATCCGAATATATGTCCCTTCTTTATCTTTTCCTCTTCTTTTAATTCTTGAGCTATAACCTCATCCCTTAAAAACCGTGTCCTCTTTGCAAGCTCAACAGCAAGATTTTTGGCATCGTAAACATTCGGCAGAGAAAAAGAGAAAAACTTTTCCATCAACTTTATGAAATCCTGCTCTTTTTCTACGGGAGGAACCGTCTTAAGTTTATGCACTACATACGGTCTGCCGATAAGAGCTTTATCAACCAATTCACCGTTACGATAAAGCCTGAACTCAAAAAAATCAGTAAGTATCAGATTAGGAAATGTGTGCAAGTAACGTCTTAACTGTTCGGAGTCTTCGATGCTGTCTAAATTCGCAACTGTAGGCGCTTTGGCTTCGATATACCCGATTATATGCTGTTTCCCATCCCATATCCTGAAGTCGGGATTGCCTGCCTCGGTCTTTTTGGGGAGCGTTGTGATATGGATATTTTTCTTGCCGCATGATTCCGAATAGTTATTTAAAAGGGTTTCAAGAATGGAATAGTAGCTCTCTTCCCTTGCATCGCCTCTATCGGCAACATCGAATATTTTTTTCAGATAGGATTTCAGCATTTACGGTTTTTATTGCAAAAAGCCTTATTCCCCCTGTGTCAATATCGGTTTTCTTTCTATAAAACTTTACATCAATACAGTTATCGCTGTAAACACGAATACCGCGATGCTTATATAGCCGTTCATATTGAAAAACGCCATGTTCAGCTTGCTTAAATCGTCCGGTTTAACAAGGGAATGCTCGTAAATAAGCAGCCCCGCGACAAAAAATATGCCTGCCCAGTAAACAATTCCCAAATTGAAAATAATGCCGTTCGCGCCCAGTAAAGACCACGTCGTGAAATGGAAAATCCTTGAAAGTATCAATGCCTGTTTAACGCCGAATCTTTGTGGAATGGAATGCAGTCCGTGGCTTTTATCGAACCCTATATCCTGAAGGGCGTAGAGTATGTCAAAGCCGGCAAGCCAGAATACTACGGCAATGCTCAACGGCATAATTTCCCAATCGAATGTTCCCCTCACGGCGATCCATGCCCCGAGCGGAGCCGCGGAAATGGCGATGCCGAGCACTATATGGGACAGCCATGTGAATCTTTTAGTGTATGAATAAATGAATAAAACGGCAATCGCGACCGGAGAAAGCTTCAGGCAAAGCGGATTTAAATTATATGCCGCAAATACAAATACGACGAGGGAGATGAATGTAAAAACAGCCGCGTCAGTTATCCTTATCTTTCCGGAAGGTATTTCCCTGTTTGCGGTCCTCGGATTCAGCGCGTCGATATTCCTGTCGATTATCCTGTTCATGCCCATTGCGCCCGATCGGGCGCCGACCATCGCAACCGTGATCCAGAATATTTGACTGAGGGGCGGAAAACCCGATGAGGCCAGTATCGCGCCCGTGAACGCGAAGGGAAGCGCGAAGACGGAATGGGATATCTTTATCATCCCGAGATAAAGAAGCGCCTTATTTTTAGCCGTTTCCATCCAACCTATGATAACATACTTGCCGAACACGGCAAAATTATGCTCTAATATGCTCTAATTAGTAACAAGCATTTTTCTTGCTTGACAAAGAAAGAAAACTATGTTAGAAAAATCACACTAAAGGGCTTTGTCCTTTTAAAAATTTAAGAGGAGTTCGTGGGGGAAATGAAGTATCTTCCACGCCTTAAAGGAGGAGAGTATGAATCCCGACAATCTCAAATATCACAAAGAGCACACATGGGTTAAGGTATCCGGCAAAAAAGCAACTGTGGGTATAACCGATTACGCGCAGGACGCGCTGGGAGATATCGTGTACATCGACCTTCCGGAAGCGGATACGGAAGTCGAGGCGAGCACCGAAATGTCCGAGATCGAATCGACAAAGGCGACATCGGCCGTCATAGCTCCGGTCAGCGGCACGATCATCGAGGCGAACGAAAAACTCGCAGACTCTCCCGAGATAATCAACGAAGAGCCCTACGGCAAGGGATGGATAGCCGTAATAGAAATGTCCAACGAATCCGAACTTGACGACCTCATGGACGCCGGAGATTACGAAAAATACATCGAAGAGGAAGCGAAATGAGATTAACGATTATCGGAGCCGGTCCCGGAGGTTATGTAGCAGCTCTAAAGGCGGCGCAGCTCGGCGCTCAGGTAACGGTCATCGAAGATACCGAAGTGGGCGGCACATGCCTGAACAGGGGCTGCATTCCGACAAAGGCCCTTGTAGCATCGGCGGAAGCCCTGCACAAGGCGCGCAGCCTCGATGATTACGGCATCGACATCTCAGGCGAAATCATCCCTAATCTCGCCAGGATCATCGAGAGAAAAAATAAGGTCGTATCCGTACAGGTCAAGGGCATCCGTTCCCTGTTCAAAAGCTGGGGTGTAACCCTCGTAGAAGGCAGGGGCATGATACTCACCCCGGAGAAAGTGGAAGTGCAGAAAAAGGACGGCTCGATAGACGTTATAGAAACCGACAAACTCATTATAGCTACAGGATCGAGGCCCGCGCAGATACCCATCTTCCCCTTTGACGGCGAGCATATCATGTCGAGCGACGACGCCCTGAACATCAAATCAATACCTAAGAGCCTGATAATTATAGGCGCCGGAGTAATAGGCTGCGAATTCGCGTGCATATTCAGGGAACTCGGCACTGATGTAACTATGGTAGAAATGGTGCCGAGGGCTGTTTCCACCGAAGACCCGGAGATATCCGAGGTGCTCGAAAAGGAACTGAAAAAGAAAAAAATAAAACTCATGACCGGCGTAAAGGTGGAAAGGGTCGAAGGCCAACATGACGGCATCCATGTCTATCTTGCGGACGGCAAAGAACTTATAGCGGAAAAACTCCTCGTATCCATAGGCAGATCGCTCAATACCGAAAATATCGGCCTTGAAGCCTTGGGGATCAAAAAGGGATCGAGGGGAGAAATAGCCGTAGATGAAAAGATGGAGACGAACATCGGAGGCATTTACGCCATAGGCGACGTAACCGGAGGGATACTCCTCGCGCACATGGCTTCAAAGGAAGGGATCATAGCGGCATATAACGCGTGCGGCATCGAAAAGAAAATAGATTATTCCGTCGTGCCTGCGGCAATATTCACATCTCCGGAAATAGGTTCTGTGGGTTTGAGAGAGCATCACGCACAGGAGAAGGGGATGAAGATAAAGACCGGACATTTCCAGTTCAGGGGATTGGGCAAGGCGCATGCTATGGGAGAGATAGCCGGAATGCTTAAGATTGTAGCCGACGCGGATACCGATAAGGTTTTGGGAGTGCATATAATCGGGCCTCATGCCTCGGACCTTGTGCATGAAGGCGCTCTCGCTATAAAATCCGGATTAACGGTAAGGGAGCTTGCAAACATGATACACGCGCATCCCACGCTTGCAGAAGGACTGATGGAAGCTGCGGAGGATGTGCACGGTGAGGCAATACACGCGCCTAAGAAATAATTGGGAAGGCAGGAGGAAACCATGGGTGAAATTTTAGACGTATACGCGCGGGAGGTCATAGATTCGAGAGGCAACCCGACGGTTGAAGTAGATGTCGTTCTGGACAGCGGCGCAATGGGCAGGGCCATGGTTCCTTCCGGCGCGTCAACAGGAGAGCGCGAGGCTCTGGAACTCAGGGACGGCAATAAAAAGAGGTTTCACGGCAAAGGCGTAATAAAGGCCGTTAAAAATATAATGGAAGAAATAGCGCCGCGGTTAAGGGGATTCGACGCCGGGGATCAGACGCTTATCGACAACGCCATGATAGAGATGGACGGCACCGAAAACAAAAACAAACTCGGGGCTAACGCGGTACTCGGCGTTTCGATGGCCGTATGCCGCGCCGCGGCAAATGAAGCCGGAATGCCGCTTTACAGATACATCGGCGGATGCAATGCCAAGGAACTCCCGGTGCCGATGATGAATATCATGAACGGCGGCGCTCATGCCGATAACAACCTCGATATTCAGGAATTCATGATAATGCCCGCCGGCTTCAAAGACTTTGCATCCGCGTTGAGGGCAGGCACGGAGATATTCCATTCACTCAAATCACTGCTCAAGAAAAAGGGGCTGAATACGGCGGTCGGCGATGAGGGAGGCTTCGCGCCTAATCTCAAAACCAATGAAGAGGCTATCGCGATAATCGTACAGGCGATTTCAGACGCCGGATACAAGCCCGGCAAAGACGTATTTATCGCCCTCGATGCGGCGTCTTCCGAGTTCTACGAAAAAGGAAAATATAATTTTGAAGGCAAAAAAATAACATCCTCCGAACTCGTAGCTTATTACGAAAAGCTCGTTAAAAAATATCCTATCCTCTCGATAGAAGACGGCATGGCCGAAGGAGACTGGGAAGGCTGGAAGCTCCTCACCGGAAGGCTCGGCAAAAAAATTCAGCTCGTAGGCGATGACGTCTTTGTCACAAACACAAAGATATTGAAGCAGGGAATAGAAAAGGGCATCGCCAATTCCATACTGATAAAGCTCAACCAGATAGGAACAGTTACCGAAACCCTCGATGCCATTGAAATGGCTAAAAGAGCGGGATATACGGCGGTAATATCGCACAGGTCCGGAGAAACGGAAGACACGACAATCGCGGATCTTGCCGTAGCCTGCAACACAGGCTTTATAAAGACAGGGTCGTTATCGAGGACCGAACGGATAGCGAAATACAATCAGCTTTTAAGGATAGAGGAAGAATTGGGCGAGACAGCGGTATTTAAAGGCCGGCAGGCGTTTTACAATTTAAGCAAATAGCGAAAACACCGATAATTAAATGATGAGGGCCATGATACAGCCGCGAAATCTCAGGCAGCAGGTCGTTGTCGAAAAAAAAAGGCGTAATGTAATATTTTTTACCGTCATCGCCTTAGCATCTCTGTACATGGGCGCATCCCTGCTCTTCGGGAATATGGGACTTATAAAATATTTCGGGATCCAGAAGACTAAAAATAAATTAGAGGCCGAAATGAAACATATCGAAACTGAAAATCAACGTCTCAAAGCGGAAATACACTCCCTAAAACATGATCCGTACTACATAGAAAAACACGCGCGGGAAGATTTCGGATTGGCAAAGCCGGATGAATACATCTTCCAGTTCCAGAACGACAACAACCGAAATATCAGATAAAATGTCCGACCGGCCCCTTTATATCGCCTTTCTCTGGCATATGCACCAGCCTTACTACAAAGACCCTTTTACAGGCGTTTACCGTCTGCCGTGGGTAAGACTGCACGGGACAAAGGATTATCTCGATATGGTAAGGATACTCGATGAGTTCCCGGATATCAGGCAGACGTTCAATCTCGTCCCTTCGCTCTTAGAACAACTGAGAGACTACATAGAAAACGGCGCGAAAGACAGGTATCTCGAACTTACCCGGAAAGACCCTTCTGACCTCACGGAACAGGAAAGGATATTCGTCATAGAAAACTTCTTCCTCGCGAACTGGGACAACATGATAAAACCCTTCCCCCGATACTACGAACTTCTCATAAAAAGGGGATTCCGCTTCACGAAAGGAGACCTCGCAAGGATATCCAGATACTTTACCGATTACGACATAAGAGACCTTCAGGTTCTTTTTAATTTGAGCTGGATAGACCCCATGTTCAGGGACAGCGACCCTATTATGAAAGAGCTTATACTTAAAGGCCGCAGCTTTACCGAAAATGAGAAACAACTTGTAATAAATAAACAGTTTGAAGTGCTTAAAGATATAATCCCTGAATATAAAAAAATGGCGTCAACCGGTCAGGTCGAGCTTTCGGTAACGCCCTTCTACCACCCCATACTGCCGTTATTATGGGATACCGATTCCGCGCGTATAGCAATGCCGCATGTCAATATGCCGCAGAGAAGATATTCTCACCCCGAAGACGCGGTAAGGCAGATAAAAATGGCGCTGAATTACTTCGAAGAGATCTTCGGATACAGGCCGTCGGGAATGTGGCCTTCCGAAGGCTCGGTGAGCGAAGACGTCGTAAGGGCGATGCATGCCGAAGGGATTAAATGGATCGCAACGGACGAGGAAGTATTGGCGCGCTCCCTTCAAAGACCGCTGAGGAGTCCTGAAGGCTATCTGACCGACGCCAAATGTTTATACAGGCCTCATAAATTCAGCGATGTATCAATAATCTTCAGAGACCATAAACTCTCGGACCTGATAGGTTTTGTGTATTCCGGATGGAAGCCTGAAAAGGCCGTGGAAGATTTCATCGGCAAACTCATACAGGCGCGTAACAATCTGCCCGGAGACAGGTCATATCTGGTACCCATAATCCTCGACGGAGAAAACGCGTGGGAATATTATAAAAACGACGGCCATGATTTCCTGCGCGGACTGTATCACGCGCTGAGCAATGACTGCCGGTTTAAGACCGTAACAGTATCTGAATTCATTAAAGATCACGACGCAGGAGACCACCTGCCGGGGCTTCATACAGGCTCATGGATAAATGCAAACTTCGGCATATGGATAGGCCATGAAGAAGATAACCTGGCATGGGATTATCTTTCGCAAACAAGGGAAGACCTCGATGCGTTCGCAAAGGCAAATCCGGCCATGGACATCAGCGAGGCATGGGCTGCCATCTATGCGGCGGAAGGCAGCGACTGGAACTGGTGGTACGGAGACGAGCACACAACCGAAACGCAGGAAGATTTCGACGAACTGTTCAGGAACTACCTCATGCAGGTCTATAAGGTCATAGGCAAAGACATACCTCCGCATCTTCATGTTCCCATACTGCTTGAGGACAGAAAGGTCATGCCGGTCACGCAGTCGCGCGGTTTTATCTATCCGAAGATCGACGGCTTTGTGACGAGCTATTTCGAGTGGTATCAGGGCGCTTATTTCGACGTTAAGAGATCGGGCGGCAGCATGCATAAATCCGAAAGCTTCGTATCCGCGCTTTACTACGGTTTCAATAAAGACAATCTCTACATCAGGATAGATCCTGCAATGCCCTTCACCGAAATGCAGGAACACATCGTTATCCACATAAATATCGTCCATCCGTTCAATTTCAGAGTCGTATTCGATATGCGGAAAACCCCGCATGGAGCCGTGCTTTACGAAAAGGTATTTGAGGAATCGGTTATTGTGAAGACCATAGACAATGTGGCGGCGCAGGATATTTTCGAAATAGAGATACCTTTTTCGGACATGAAGACAAAGGAGAACGACGAAATACATTTCTCGGTCGAGATAATGCGAGACGGAGATGAGATCGAGAGATGCCCGTGGAGAGGGCATGTAACCGTAACCGTCCCCACGCCGTATTATGAAACGCTGATGTGGTATTAAAGACAAAAATCTGCTAAACTTTGTCAAAACTTTTGTTGATTATTTTTTATCTTTTTATACCTTTTTCGATTTAAAATGCGTTATCATAGAGAAGCTATAGGATTTATTGTCCAAGGTTTTTATAGGCAAGCTCATTGCGCAAGATAAGGAGTACTTTCTGAACAGATCTGACACAAAGGATTTCACTCATAACATCCAAAGGCAGGTCAATAGTGCAGGAAAATCCTTCGGAACCTGGTTACACGATCTTTGGAAAGTGCTTCCCTCGAGAGATGGTCAGTCACTGCTTAAGTACATCGTTTATCGGCTTGAAGATTCAGATAATATCTCAATATCAGCGAGAAGGAAAAAGTTCTTGTTTTACACAAAAGGCATTCTGCTCTTTGCGGCGGCGGTATCCCTGACAGTGCTCTTAACCAGAAAATTTTTTCTTCCGAGCGATACCTATTGGGTGAGTGAAGCAACTCATACCCTTTTCGAAACTTTCAGCGGTTTCATCGCAATTATCATAGGCATCATATTGTCATGGGAATATTCCACATCAGGCAAAAAAACATCCTCTTCCTTGTCTATGCTTTTTTTTCAGTCGGCATTCTCGATTTCTTCTATGCCTTCTCTAATCATTGCCATAACTTGTTCGTCTGGTATCACTCATCAGGCGCCCTGCTTGGGGCCTTTTTCTTTTTTATTTCAATGTTTGTTTATCGTGCCGATAAATCTTATGATGACCAGTTGGGCTGGATAAGAAAATTCTCGATCTTTTCCGGAATCTTTATGATTCTTCTCTTTGCAGTTGTGTCCCACGCATTTTATTCACACGTCCCCGACGTTCTATCAGTATCATTGCCTCACCATACCCATGTTTCCTTGGCAAAAGGCAAGTTCAGTTCCTTTATCTATGCGGTTAATTACACCTCCTGCGTGCTTTATCTGTCCGCAGGAATTCTTTTCATCAGGGGTTTTCTTAAAACCAATGACGTCATTTACCTTATTTTCGGGATATCTGCGCTCCTCTTTTTTATGAGCGAGCTTTTTTTTGCTTTTTCAAGTTTATGGGACCCTATGTGGTGGTACTGGCATGTCATAAAAGTGATTATTTTTGGAGGCCTTCTCCTTGGACTTGCCTATGGATTTACAAAGACCTTTTACAGGCTTTACACATCTAAAACGCAATTGGCAAATCTGCTTGAAAAAATCGAAGGGAAGAATATTGAAATAGAGAAAGCCTATGTCACTTTGAAGGAGACACAGAAGTATCTCAGTGAATCTGAAAAGCTTGCTTCAATCGGGAAAATGGCGGCGGTTCTGGCTCACGAAATCAGGAATCCGCTGTGCGCGATCTCTAATTCAATAGGCATTTTAAAGAATTACAATTTACATACTGAAGAAAACAATGAACTTCTCGGCCTTGTTGAAGGCGAAACGGAGAGGCTGAACCAGCTTACCGAAGATTTCCTGAGTTTTGCTAGGCCATCGCAACTCAGAAGAAATGAAACGAATCTGAATTCATTGCTTGCTGAAACGCTCTTTCTTATGGATACTGAAAACACTAAAAGCCGCAGAATTATATTTCAGAAATTATTCGCGCCCGATATTCCGCTTCTCATGCTGGACGAGAGTAAGCTGAAGCAGGTTTTCATTAACATTCTGATGAATGCTGTTCAGGCAATGCCTGAGGGAGGAACGATTTCGGTCCAGACGCTTTATAAAAAATCCGAGGATGAGGTTGAGATAATTTTTATAGATACGGGAACAGGGATGTCCGAGGATGTGCTTTCGCAGGTATTTCAGCCTTTCTATACGACAAAGGATAAGGGATTGGGGTTGGGGCTAAATATTGTTCATAAAATTGTTAAAGAGCATGGTGGATACATTGCCCTATCAAGTGAAGAGGGTAAAGGCACAGAAATTAAGTTGAGCTTTCCAATAAATCCCAAAATTCCTCAGCCGGACGCGCGTAATAACGAGGGGACAATCCCTAACATTAGCTTAACAAATGACTGAAATGACGAAAATACTTGTTATCGATGACCAGATTGGTATGCGAAAAAGCCTAAGCATACTGCTGAAAAAAGAGGGTTTTCATGCCGACACGGCTGAAAATGGCGAGCAAGCGATCGACTATTTAAAAAAGAGTTCTTATGACCTTGTCATCACAGACATGAAAATGTCGCCCGGCACGGGCTTGGATATTCTTTACTATGTTAGAGAACGGCATCCGCAAACGGACGTAATAATTATGACCGGATACGGCACAGTGGACTCCGCTGTGTTGGCCATGAAAATGGGGGCATTCGATTATATCCCTAAGCCGTTCAACAACGAGGAAATACTGCATAGAGTCAGAAAATCCATGAATCACCTTGAAATAGTAAAGGATATGCCTTCTTTTCAAAAAAGAACAGGCGCAGAAAACAATAAGATTCCCATTTTAGGTATAAGCGCGGCAATAAAAGAAATAGTGGCTGTGGTGCAGAAAATCTCGAAAACAGACATTTCAGTATTAATCACCGGAGAGACCGGAACAGGGAAGAGCCTCATCGCCAAGACAATTCACAGTCTTAGCCGCAGGGCTAACAAGCCATTTATCTCAATTAATTGCGCTTCTGTCCCGGAAAATCTACTCGAGAGTGAACTCTTCGGTCACGAAAGGGGCGCTTTCACCGGCGCACTTCTCGAAAGAAAAGGACTGTTTGAAGCGGCTGAAGGCGGTTCGATATTACTCGATGAGATAGGAAGTATGCCTCTTTCAATGCAGGCGAAATTACTGGATGTTCTTCAGGAACAGGAGATACGGAGAATAGGCAGCAACAAGAGTAAAGCTATAGATGTAAGGGTTATTGCCGCCACGAATTCAGACCTTAATAGAGCGATAGATACCGGAGCGTTTCGGAGCGATCTGTATTATCGAATAAAAGTCGGCCATATTCATATGCCTCCTCTCCGGGAACATACCGAAGACATTCCTTTTCTCGCAAAGCATTTTCTGGAATCCGCTATGGGAAAGCTGGATAAAACTGACATGCGATTCTCTCCTGAAGCGCTCGACTTTCTTCAAAACTATAAATTTCCCGGAAATGTCAGAGAACTTGCAAATGCTATCTCAGGAGCGGTTACTGTTTCAGAAGGCAATATTATTTCCGATCAGGATTTAGCGCTAACTCTCACAAGCAGTCTTTTTGAAATGCAAAAATATCCAGAAGATGATACGCAACCCGGTAGTCTCGAGGAATGGGAAAAAGAGATAATTATTGAGAGCATCAAGAAAAATGCGGGCAATCTCACCAAAGTATGCAGCGAATTGAAAATCGGCAGGACTACACTTTGGAGAAAAATGAAAAAATATAACCTTCAATAAATACTGCGCATTGCTATTTGAACCATTGAATCAAATCTACTGTAAGAAGAAATTTTTGCCCCTCTTCTTCCTTTACTTTCTGGTAGAATTCGCATCTTCTGCAGTCTTCATATTTCTTTGCAAAACTGCCTTCTACTTTGCCTCCGCACATAGTACCGGCAACTATCCAGCAAACTCTGCCGGCGTTCTTGCCGCCATGAGCAGAATCGAGCTTTGTGTAGGTCGCCGCGGGACAGACTCCAAGTTCCTTGGCTTTTTCCCCGCCAACTTCCCTCCAGCAATTCATAAACTCCCAGCAGTTTCTTTTCATTTAAACATCCGGCATATATTCTCATTATGCAATATTCCGCAGAAAAAAAACGCGAAACAGCCACAATCCCTTTACATCCCCTCTCTGAGAATCCATATATCTGTCTTCGGGGTTATCCAATATGAGTTTTCGCCATAATGACTACGCATATCGGTTTCCGAACTAAAAACGAATCGTATCAGATACTTAAACATCACATTAACAGCGCCCTCATTGTTTGTATATAGGCATGAAAGATTAAGCGGTATATTCACGATATACGCCATTCGCAGCCCTTTCAGCGGAGGGATTCGGGCGTTATCCGCACTCCCAAGCCGAAAAGCGCTTAAATCCTTCCATCGACCGAGAATTTCTGTCTGGGCATAAAAGTTCTCACGATGTTCTTTCAAGACAATGGTTTTGTCCGACCGATTATATAACATTATATCTACTTTGTAATTTCCATCGCCCTTATATGAAATATTCTCGACTGTTATATCGAGATATTCGACAGATAGACCGACTGCAAAACAGTTACTTGTACCCATAACAATAAGCAGTGCGGTTGCAAAAAAGCTGTACAAGTTTTCACTTGACAGTGACATTAAATACCGCGGTATCTTCACCTTTTTTCCCTTTATTTATCCTGACATATATTTCCCATGATCCCGGCATACTGAGGTTCAGTCCCTCAACGAGATATACTCCTTTGCCGATTCCCTTAACAATAGTTTGTCCGGTCATCCCATGCTCATGTGACGGCATCCACGGGACTATTTCAATATCCAGTTTATCCTTTATGGGCGCCTTTGTCTTGCTGTCCCCAATGAATAGTTTCATGCTGTTCTTACCAACCTTCACCTGTGTTCCTGTGAATTCAAGCGAAACAAAATACAACCCTTGCTCGGTCTTATTTTGCTGCACGGTTAGTCCAAACAAAAAGAAGCTTAGGATCACAAGTAAAACTGCAGGAAGCCTGAGTTTAAATGCTCGTTCAATCATGTTATCCCCCTTTTAATGTTTAGTGCGGCGGCATTGGAATCATGGTAGGGACTTTATTATTCGAGAATGCCGCCTGTTTCAAAATCTCCTGATCGCTGATGAAGTATGGTTTCAGATACATATACACATCATTTACCCTTTCAATCACTTCTTCTTCTTTGAAAACACTCTGCGGCACGACAAACATAGAGATATGAACCCGCACATGCATATACCCGTACATCTGATAAAAAGTGTATTTGATATCGCGTTTTACAGTAATTATTTTCTTATATATGTGTTGCCCTTTCTCAAGCTTAATGATCTGTTCGTGCCTCTCTTTTTCTTTCTCACGAATCGGCACTTCCGTCCAAAATGTTCCGGTTTGAACATAGGCCCTGGTCTCAGGATAGGTAGCATACACCGGTTCATCGGAGAGAACATCAACTTTTAGGGTTACATCATAGTTTTCCGGAGAACCGGCAATATCCCCGGCATCCTGTATATCAGGGAAGACCATATAAAATGCCAATCTTTCAAGACGCTGTTTTTTAGCCTCTCTTTCTCTTATAATTGATTCCTGTTTTTGGCCTATATAATAGTCTCCGATAAGAAAAAGCGCAATTGTGCACAAAACCGCAATGATCAACTTTCTTTTTCTCATCATGCCCGAAAAAAATCTCATAAAGGCTTCGCCAAGCTATCTTGATTTTCGCATCAAATATTTTTTCATTCTCTTCTCAGCAGATTCCCTCCGTCATTACTTGTTCCAGTTTCTGAATCCTGTTATAGGCATGTAAACAGGCACCTTGGTATCGCCCCAGTCCATCACCTCCCTGATTTCTCTCTCCGTTATCCAGAATGGCTTAAGGTAAACATACGTATCGCTTTTCCGCTCGAATACCTCTCCTTCCTTAAACCCGCTCTCCGGTAATACCGACATCCTGACAAGGAACCTGATATGCATATATTTCGGAATAAGATAACGGTTATACGGTATCTTTGGATCTATGGTCAATATTCTATGAAACCTATGCGGGCCGGTATCGAGTTTATACATCTGTTCCTTTTTTTCCAAGCCCGCGTCTGCAACGGGTATTTCCCTCCATGAAATAGTGCCGACCTGCATGAAGGCCCTGACTTCAGGATAACCTATATACACCGGTTCGTCTGCGACATTATCTATTCTGATTGTCGCAATATATTTCCAGCTTTTCCGGATATCTTTAGTTTCCCGTATATCGCGCACATCGACAGAGAGCATATAAAAGGCCTGCTCTTGAAGCCGCTTTATTTTTGCTTCTCTCGCCCTGATGACCGCTTCCTGTTTTTCGCCAACATAGTAATCAATCACCAGCCCAATAATGACTGCTCCCAGCAATAAGAGCAAAGCCTTCCGGCTCATGAGTAGTGAAAGTATCTTTCTCATACTATTTTTTCTTACTGGTTCCATTAATTAGCCGGGCAGGGAGTGCAGCATACGGCTTCGTCTTTCAGGAATACGCCGTCTTTTAGGTGCACAATCCTGTCAGCCTTATTTGCTATTTCAAGGTCATGTGTCGAAAAGACTATAGCGATGCTTTTTTCCTTAGAGAGCTTACGGAATGTATCCACCACAAATAAGCGGTTATCCCTGTCAAGGTTTGCCGTAGGCTCGTCCGCCAGGATCATTGCAGGATGCGTTATGAGAGCCCGCGCAATAGCAACTCTCTGTATTTCACCGCCGCTCAGTTGACTCGGCATATGATATATTCGATGGCCTAATCCCAGCGACTTAATAATATCTATCCCTTCACTCTTTATATTCCCATTGCGGTTCTTCGGTT
Organism: Nitrospirota bacterium; assembly: GCA_021792185.1. Taxonomy (GTDB): domain Bacteria; phylum Nitrospirota; class Thermodesulfovibrionia; order Thermodesulfovibrionales; family Dissulfurispiraceae; genus GWB2-47-37. The sequence continues at coordinate 35,509 of JAJYVD010000021.1, forward strand.
TAAAAAAATTGAAGGGCAACAGAGTATTTTCCAAAACATTTAACATTCGAAGCGGTTTTGCGTCCTGAAAGATAAAACTGAATTTTTCTCTCCGGAAATGAACAAGGTCTTCTTCCGACAATACATCTATTCTAACCCCTTCAAGGATAACTTCTCCCGCACTGGGCCGGTCCAGAGAACCGATGATATTTAATAACGTCGTCTTGCCCGAACCGCTGGGCCCAACAAGGGCAACCAGCTCTCCTTTGTTGATCGTTAATGAAACATTCTCAAGAGCAGTCACGGTACCGGAAGGTAAATTAAAAGCCTTGTTAACCTGCCGTAACTCCAACAAAGGCGTAGTATTCGCTTTTTCCATAATCATCCCTCCCATTGTGTTCTAACGTATTGTCAAAAGTTTTTAAGCTAAAAGCTTTAAAACCCTTGTCCAGTAATACATTGCTTCAAATAAGCTTGCCTCCCCCTATTTGTTTAGGGTTAAGTTAGTAGTGCGACCCACCAACAAGGA
>JAJYVD010000077.1 GCA_021792185.1 Nitrospirota bacterium
TCATCCGTGGAGAAAGACATATAGAAAAACGGCGGCAATGATAAATAATCCTCCTTTGGAGGCAGCAGCATAAAACCGGACATTTCTATTTTGGTAAAAATAGGACATTTCTAAATTGGCTTGACACGTCATCCATTTTAATCTTGACAATATTTTCTCATAGGGTTATTATTCCTGCATTGATGGTTTGATAAAAAAAACTAATAGTAGGAGGTTTGTCATGGGGGTATCGAGGAGGGACTTTCTGAAGATTTCCGGGGGGACGCTTTTGGCAGGCTATCTCGGTGTAAATCTCGATCCTGTGAAGGCTTACGCGCAGACTCTCAGGATCAAGGGCGCGAAAGAGACTCAGACCATCTGTCCGTACTGTTCCGTAGGATGCGGCATTATAGCTCATACATCCGGCGGAAAGGTCATAAATACCGAGGGCGATACCGATCATCCTATAAGCGAGGGGACGCTGTGCTCAAAGGGGCAAACCCTTTACCAGATCGTGAATAATCCCACGAGACTGACCAAACCCAAATACCGCGCCGCCGGCGCAACCGAATGGAAAGAGGTGGAGTGGGGCTGGGCGCTCGATGAGATCGCAAAAAGGATAAAACAGACCCGCGACAAAACCTTTAAACATACATCCGTATCGAAAGTAAAAGAGAAACAGCCTGACGGCACCGAGAAAGAGGTCGAAAAGGAGTTCGTAGTAAACAGGACAGACGGCATTGCCCATATCGGCAGCGCAAATATCGATAATGAAGAATGCTATATGCTTCAGAAACTACTCCGCTCGTGGGGTCTTGTATACATAGAGCATCAGGCTCGAATATGACACTCTCCAACTGTAGCGGCTCTGGCAGAGTCGTTCGGGCGCGGCGCAATGACAAACCACTGGATTGATTTTAAAAATGCTGATGTTATTCTTGTAATGGGCGCAAACCCTGCTGAAAATCACCCGGTATCAATGAAATGGATAATGAAGGCGAGGGAAAAAGGCGCAAAACTCATAGTTGTCGACCCCCGTTTCACAAGGACTGCTGCAAAGGCTGATATTTATGCTCAGATGCGTTCCGGCACCGACATAGCATTCCTCGGCGGGATGATCAATTATATACTCTCTAATAACCTTTATTTCAAAGACTATGTTGTTAATTACACCAATGCCTCATTTCTTGTGAATCCTGATTTCAAAGGCCCCGGCGAATTAAACGGCGTATTTTCCGGATACGATGATAAGGCAAGGAAATACGACAAAAAGACATGGTCTTATCAGATGGATGAGAGGGGAATTGCGAAGAAAGACCCTGCGCTGCAAGACCCCAACTGCGCATTCCAACTTCTTAAGAAGCATTATTCACGATATACCCTCGATAAGGTTTCGAGCATCACCGGAACTCCGAAAGAAAAACTTATTGAGGTCTATAAAACCTATGCATCTACAGGAAAGCCCAACAGGGCCGGGACCGAGCTTTATGCAATGGGCTGGACGCAGCATACAGTAGGGACGCAGAACATAAGGGCAATGTCTATAATACAGCTCCTACTCGGAAACATGGGGGTGGCCGGGGGGGGCATAAATGCGCTTAGAGGCGCATCAAATGTTCAGGGCTCAACAGATCACGGACTTCTTTTCCATATCCTGCCGGGTTATCTCCCTGTGCCGAGCGCTGCTGTTGTTGATCTTAAGACATATATCGAAAAATTTACTCCGAAGGCAAAAGACCCGAAGAGTGTTAACTGGTGGGGAAACAGGCCTAAGTATATAACGAGCTATCTGAAGGCAATATACGGAGATAACGCAACGACGGAAAATGACTTCGGCTATTCGTATCTCCCGAAGCTCGATGAAGGCATGAACTGCTCATGGCTCATGCTTTTTGACCGGATGTTTAAAGGAAAGTTCGAGGGATTCTTTGTATGGGGACAGAATCCTGCATGTTCAAGCGGTAATGCCGGAAAGGTAAGAAAGGCACTGTCAAAATTAAAATGGATGGTGAATGTAACTTTATTTGATGATGAAACAGGCTCTTTCTGGAGGGGCCCTGATGCGGATCCAAAAAAGATACAAACAGAGGTATTCCAGCTCCCTGTTACTACTATTGCGGAAAAAGAAGGGAGCGTTACTAATTCAGGTCGTCTTGCACAGTGGAGATACAGGGTGATAGAGCCTATCGGAGAATCAAAACCCGATTCAGAGATAATTAACGAGCTTTATTTCAGGATAAAGAGGCTTTATCAAAAACAGGGCGGCAAATTCCCCGAGCCTATAATGAATCTCACATGGAATTACGGAGAAAAGGACGCTTCCGGCAAGGTTAGAAAAGTGAATACGCACGATGTGGCGAAAGAGATTAACGGCTATTATCTTGAGGATTTGAAAGTAGGCAAGAAAGGACATCTTTGCACGAACTTTGTCACTTTGCAGGCAGACGGCACAACCTCATGCGGAAACTGGATATACAGCGGAAGTTATACCGAAAAAGACGATAAGGTTGTAAATATGATGGCGAGGAGGGGCAAGAAGGATATCGGCGGTCTCGGACTTTATCCCGAATGGGCATGGGCATGGCCTTTAAACAGAAAGATAATCTATAACCGCGCATCGGTTGATTTAAACGGAAATCCATGGGATCCCAAGCGAGCCGTTATCAAATGGAATCCCAATAAACCGGATCCGAAGACAAAAAAGACTGCCCCGGGATGGGATGGAGATGTGCCTGACGGGCCTGCGCCTCCTATGGCCGATGAAAAGGCAGGCAAATATCCGTTTATCATGAGAGCGGACGGCATGGGGGCGATATTCGGTCCCGGTCTTGCAGACGGTCCGTTCCCTGAGCATTACGAGCCTCTGGAATGTCCTCTTTCAGAAAATCCAATGTCCAAAAAGCAGAGGATAAACCCGACAATAAAACTCTTTTATACAAAGGAGGGCGGCTTGCCGGAGGATGTATTTCTCAGCGGCGATACACGCTATCCGTATGTTGCCACAACCTACAGGGTCACCGAACACTGGCAAACAGGAGTTCTTACAAGGCACCTGCCGTGGCAGCTTGAGATGATGCCGCAGCAGTTTGTTGAAATAAGCAAGGAGCTTGCGGCCGAAAAAGGAATAGAGAACGGCAGTAAGGTTATAGTGTCTTCCGCCCGCGGCAAGGTCTGGGCAATTGCATGGGTAACGGACAGATTTAAGCCGTTTAAGGTGATGAACACCACTGTTCATCAGGTAGGGTTGCCGTGGTGCTATGGATGGCAGCATCCGGAGGACGGAAGCGGCGGAGACAGTTCCAACCTGCTTACTCCGACCATCGGCGATGCAAATACAATGATACCGGAATCAAAGGCCTTTATGGTCAATGTTGAGAAGGCATAGGGGGTGACGATATGGCAAGAAAGGCGTTGTTAATATCTCCGGAGTTATGCATAGGATGCAGGGGCTGCCAGACCGCATGCAAGTCATGGAACCGGCTTCCTGCGACAAAGACGGTAAATAAGGGGAGTGCTGAGAATCCTCCTGATCTCACCCCGAATTTATACAACAAAATAAGGTATGTCGAGATGCCTTCCAACAGCAACACGGTTCGGTGGCTCTTTGTAAGCCAGAGGTGCATGCACTGCGACGATGCGGGGTGCATTAAGATATGTCCTGCGCCGGGAGCCCTTTTTAAGACAAAGGAAGGAGCGGTAGGTTTTGACAAGGACAAATGCATCGGCTGCAAGCTTTGTGTTGCGGGATGTCCGTTCGATGTGCCGAGATATGATGAAAAGGACAAGGTGTCGAAATGCCATCTCTGCTCCGACAGAATAGCGGAAGGACTTATGCCTGCATGTGCAAAGACATGCCCGACAGGAGCCATCGCATACGGGGACAGGGATGCTATAATCGGAAAGGCGCAGAAGGCAGGCTATCAGAAGCTCTATGGCCAGACAGACCTCGGAGGCCTCGGCATAATGTACGCCTTTAAAGATACGCCGAAGGTTTACGGTATGGACGAGAGTCCTGCGATACCCGAAACAATCGTCTTCTGGCACAAGGTTTTAAAGCCCCTTGCATACTGGGGGCTTGGAGGAGCGGCAGCGGTGTCGCTTCTGCATTATCTTGTGATAGGGCCTAAGAAAGACGAGGGAGGTGAATAGCCATGACAATTATCAGAAAGGCAAGCGCGTTTGAGATATTGAACCACTGGGTTTTGGCCGCAAGCTTTTTTATACTTGCAATAAGCGGGTTCGGGTTTCTCTTTCACCTCGAACAGTTAAACGCCGTATTCGGAAGCTTTAATGTGATGAAGGATGTTCACAACTATGCCGGTTTAGTATTTACCGCATCCCTTATCCTTACGATATTTCACTACCTTCCGGTCTCTCTTAAATTCGGCGCCGACGACATAGCGTGGTTTTTAAAGGGCGGCGGCTATTTATCGAAAAAGGCGAAAGTGCCTCCTCAGGATGAACTGAACGCGGGACAGAAACTTTATTATATCGTGATACTCCTGTCGGGACTGGCGATTGCCGCTTCAGGCTTTGCCGTCTGGCTCAGGCCGCAGGTGCCGGACATAAGAAAGCTGGTTGTGTTGTCGCATCTTGTGCATAACATAGCCTTCGATCTGATGATTATAGCCGTTCCTCTTCATATTTACCTTGCGACACTCGCAAACCCGGGAACACTGAGGATAATGATTACCGGCACAGTGCCTTTGGAGTGGGCAAAAAAGAGGCACGCAAAATGGGTCCAGAGGATCGGATATTAGGGTACCCGAGAAGGCACAACATTCCTTACGGGAGCGCTGGGCTGAGAAGATATTGCCGGAGGTGCCGTAAATAAAATGGCGGATATTAACGATATCATAACAAAGAAAGCGCATCTGAAGGATACGTTGAGGCTTTACGAAAAGGCGGTTGAATTTAACAATATCGTGCAAGGCATCGGGAATAATGACATCCTCGAAGGCATAGCCTATGCCGCGAATTTTGTGGAGCCTATTTTCGAGGCGTTTTCGTCGGTTTTCGACCTGCCTGCGGAAAATCTCGTCCCGTTAAAGGAAGCGATGAAATTCGGTCATGTGGATTTCACGAGACTCCCTATGAACGAACTGCCCTCTTTTTCGCTTCCGTATCACGAGGATGAGCTGATGACGATCCTCTTCCTGATAGGCAGGCCGTATTTTATTCATTTGAGGAATTCTTTTAAAACCGGCAGCGATGTATGGGAAGACGGCAAATGCCCTGTCTGCAGCGCTAAGCACTCTCTCGGATCAATAGATGAAGAGAACAAGAGAAAATTATTTTGCTCGTTTTGCGGGGCATCGGGTTATTATAAGCGCATAGGATGTCCCGTATGCCGCAGTTCAGATACATCCAAACTTAATATCATTACTCTTGAGGATGAAAAGGGCTTCAGGATCGATACCTGCGATTCATGCGATTCTTATGTAAAGACCGTCGAAAGCGGGTTGATAAACGAACTGAATCCCGACGTGGCGGATCTTGTAAGCCTGCCGCTGGACATCATCGCTCAGGGCAAGAGTTACAAGAGGCATTCGCCGAATCCCATCGGAATGATACGGATGGCGTAAATCTTATCATTGAATAATAGATGAACGGTCATTTATCATAGAATCATGAAACAGATATTTCTCGATGCTCTATCTCTTGAAGAAGCCTTTCAGCTTTTGTTTAATCGTCTCGATTCGACGGCTCTCGGCATCCCTTCCGAAGTCATCGATGTAAGGAATTCCATAGGGCGTATTACCGCAGAGGCGGTGTTTGCGCGGTATTCATCCCCTTTCTATCATTCGGCGGCAATGGACGGCTACGCGGTAAGGTTCGCCGATACATTTACAGCATCGGAGACGTCTCCATCGTTGCTTGAAATCGGCTATGATGCCATTTATGTAGACACGGGCGACCCTATGCCGGAAGGATTTAATGCGGTGGTTATGGTGGAAGATGTAAATATAATCAGGCGAGAGGCGATAGGCGATAGGCAGGAGGAGGAATGCATAGAGATTTACGAGCCTGTTACGCCGTATCAGCATGTAAGGACTATAGGAGAGGATATTGTTGCGACCGAGTTGATTATACCGGAGAATCACAAGATCAGACATATAGACATAGGAGCTATGCTTGCAGGCGGGCACACCGGAATATCGGTGAGGAAGAAGCCTAAGATTGCGATTATTCCTACAGGCACCGAGATCATCGAACCCGATGTCGTAAGGAGCCGTCCGCCGAAGTCGCCTGAGATCATCGAGTATAATTCTTCGGTTCTTTCAGGATTAGCGTATGAATCGGGAGCCGAGACGGTACGGTTCGGTATTGTCAGGGATAATATGGATGAGATCAAAAGAGCGATAGATGAAGCGTCAAAAACATGCGATATTGTGATCATTAACGCAGGATCCGGAAGAGGCTCCGAAGACTATACATTGACGGCCATAAAGGAACTCGGCAATGTGATTATAAACGGGGTCTCCATAAAACCCGGCAAACCCTTTATCGCCGGGTTTGTGAATAATAAACCGGTATTCGGAATTCCCGGCTATCCTGTCTCTGCCTATTTGACATTTCAACTGTTTGTGAAGCCTGTAATTTCAAGGTTACTGGGAGTCGCATTAGAAGAAAAAGAGAAAATAAAGGCGACAATATCGAGGCAGATAGCCTCTCCTATGGGCGTAGATGAATTTATAAGGGTAAAAGTCGGCGTTGTTGACAATAAATACATTGCAACTCCTGTGGGAAGGGGCGCAGGTTTATTAATGTCCCTTGTGAGGGCGGACGGAATAATAAAGATTTCAGCCGGTACAGAGGCTTTAAGAGCGGGATCGGAGGTTGAAATCGAACTGATAAGAAACAGACATGAGATAAAAAACACTATCGTATGCGTAGGGAGTCATGACAATACCCTGGACATATTAGCAAACGCTATAAAAAAGAAACATCCTGAATTTTCACTTTCATCGGCCCACGTAGGCTCGATGGGCGGACTGACGGCATTGAAGAGGGGCGAGGCGCATTTTGCCGGAACCCATCTGTTGGATGAGCAGTCGGGAGAGTATAATATTCCATTTATAAAGAGATTGCTTGCCGATAAGAAGATAGTCCTTGTGAATCTCGTCTACCGGCAACAAGGGCTTTTGGTGAAAAAGGGCAATCCTAAAAATATAAAGGGCTTTGAAGACCTTGTAAGGGACGATGTGATCTTCATAAACAGGCAGGGAGGCTCCGGCACAAGGCTTCTGTTAGATGAACATTTAAGGGAACTCGGCATAAATCCATACATGATCAAAGGTTATGACAGGGAGGAATACACTCATATGGCTGTAGCGTCGGCGGTGCTTACCGGCCTCGCGGATACCGGCCTTGCCGTTTATTCTTCATCGGCAGCGCTCGGCCTCGATTTTATCCCTGTGGCGAACGAGCGGTATGACCTCGCTATTCCGTACGAATTCATGGATACGGAGATGATAAGGATCCTGCTCGAAATCGTCAGGAACGATAAGGAATTCAGGGCTACAGTCGAATCCCTCGGCGGATACGATACGAGGGATATGGGGAAAGTGATGTATGAGGGATAACGGATGAGCTTTTTAAAGAAGACTTACATTATGTATTTGGTCGCAAGTATGATCATTGTGCTTGTTTTAATAGGATAACGTAAAATATTTTTCGCACAATTGAGTCATGGTGGCCTCGAATCTGGTAATGTAGTTTCGCTGAAAACAAAAAACCAGAGGAGGAACACCATGACACAAGGACATTGTAACGCAAAAAGAG
>JAJYVD010000022.1 GCA_021792185.1 Nitrospirota bacterium
CTCTCTCAGAGCCGTCGGCGTCCACCACTTCTGACTTCTAAACTGGCATCCCTTACGCCAGCGGAACCCTATCTCATACTGTTTTCATAAATCCGTCTCTTTTTTCATGAAACTTTTGACATTACCAAACAAATTATTAAAAACCATTGTCATTTTACATTAAACCCTCCTCCCACAGCTCAATTTGCCTCACCCATTAGAATAAACGACGCCCAGTAGAATGGGTTGTCATAGCCGTTATTTCTCAGATAGTTCTTTGCTTCTTTGAGCGCGGTCATTTTGTCCTTGCCGTTTTTCAATCCGTCGAAAAATTTGGCCATCAGCTTATATGTTGACTCATCCGCAACGCTCCAGAGGCTCACAAGCACCGTATCCGTGCCAGCATACATGAATGCCCTCGAAAGACCTACCACACCTTCTCCTGCTGATTGCACACCGAGTCCTGTCTTGCAGGCGGAAAGCCCCACTATGTCTGCGTTTAAGTCCATCTCAAATATCTCAGAGGCAGTCAGAAAACCGTCTTCTTTGTCATTGCCAATAAGATTCAAAACCAAGGCAGGCTGTTTGATGTATGGGATCTCGTTTCCGAGTATACCGTGAGTTGAAAAAAGTATATAACGCCTTGTCCTTAAATCCTCTGCCTTCAGTTTTGCTTCAGAGGCGTCGGAGCCTATCAGCAGTTTCGAACTGCCAAAAAGCTTTCCCACCTCTTTAATCTCTTTCTCTGTGTTTACAAGGCGGTCGAATTTATATCCGGCATCTTTGGTGGCCTGACTGTCTGTTATAGCCTGAGTTTCTTTGGATACGATTTTAACCCCGCGTAAAGATGCGATGCGGCCGTCATCTTTGCCATACACTGGGTCGCCCAATCCAAAAAAGCTCTTTTCTTTTGTGCGGGCTGTATGCAGGCCTCTTTGCAAAGATAATACAGAGGCTGACTGATAGTAGCTTATAGGATATTCGTCTATTGCATAGATGTGGTCCTTTGATTTAGCCGACGGCATCGAGAGGACAAGCGATTCGAATGGAAGCAGGCTTAAAGACTCGTCAGAGACGATTATCAGTCGTTCACCTCTATTTATCTCTGAAAGCGCCGGCTTAAGTAAGAGCGCCGTCAAGTCCGCGCCAAGGTTCACGTTAAAGCTGTTTATATCAGCGCCTTCCTGAAAGGGAGAGCGGTATTTTGTAATCATTGTTGAAAGCTCTGTCCTTGTCTTATCAACCTTGAATGCCTTAATGATCTTTCCGTCACGGATTACAAACCCAATTGCGTATGGGTCTGTTACTTCATACTCAATAATGGTCTCTCCTTTGTTTAAGGCAAGCTGGGAGAGTTTTGCAGGCTGTGGGTATTTGATTGAGGCATATTGGGGATATTCCCTGCGCAGGCGGTCGATAAGATTGTCCATCTTTGCTTTAAGTGAAGGGTATTCTGTTTCGAGCTGTTTTAATAGTTCAGGGTTGTTCTTTTCAAAGGCGGTCTGCTGCTGTTTCTTATTCATCATTATTTGGCTGGTCAAGTCTTCTTCCTCTTTGGCAAGCTGAGACGGAATCTTGTATCCCTTGCCTGAATGTCTTTTGGAGAGGAGTTCTGAGAAGATTCTGCCTCTTGTGTTTTCCGCCCAGTAGAATGCCTCGTCATATCTGCCGAGCATAAAAGCGCAACGGACAGCGCCTTCGTATGCCTCTATCCTCGGAAAGTCAAATTCATTTCCTTCAAAATAGTGTTCACGCTCCGAAGGGGAAAGGCTGTTTCGTTGGTCTTCCATGAAGGCGATTGCCTTTGTGTACCATTTATAGGCTTCTTCGTAATTTTTAAGCCCTTCGTGTGAAATTCCGAGGCCTATCCATTTTGGTATTATGAGTCCTGCGCTCTTGGCTTTTTCATTTTTTTCCCTGTCCCGCTCAAACTGCTTGACTGCCTCTTTAAAATCTTTTTTCTTGAGATAATACCTGCCAAGCCTGATTTCATGATCTTGTTTTTTGTAAATGGAAAAGGCGTCCTCATCCCTGTTAATGGCAAGATATGCGTCTGCAAGATTGCCGAGACGTTTCCATTTGTCATGTTCAGCCCCGATCTCTTCAGCGATAGCAAGCGCCTTCTCATAGAAACTGATCGCCTTCCCATAGTCGCCTAAATCACTGTATGCAAGCCCCAGCAAGCCGAGACATTGCCCCTTGTTCTGTTTATCGCCGATTTCTTCAGCGATGGCAAGCGACTTTTCAAGATAGTCAATCGCCTTTCTGTAGTCACCTAAACCATGGTATATATTCCCCAGCTTACCGAAAGATTGCACCTTGCCACTTTTATCGCCGATTTCTTCAGCGATGGCAAGCTCCTTTTCGGAATAGTCAATCGCGTTTCTGTAGTCGCCTAAACCATAGTATGCATTCCCCATCATACCGAGCACGGTTCCCTTGCCCTTTTTATAGCCGATCTCTTCGGCAATAGCAAGCGCCTTTTCATAATAGTCAATCGCCTTTCTGTAATCCCCTAAATCACTGTATGCAAGCCCAAGATTGCCGAGATGTCTCCCCTTGCCCTCTTTATCCCCGATCTCGTCGGCAATGGCCAATGCCTTTTCAATATAGTCAATCGCCTTTCTGTAATCGCCTAAAATACTGTATACAGCCGCCAGATTGCCAAGCACAGTTCCCTTGCCCTTTTTATAGCCGATCTCTTCGGCAATAGCAAGCGCCTTTTCCCATTTTTCAATCGCTCCGCGAAAATCCGAAGAATTAAGTCGCTTTTGTCCTTCTTCAAAAAGCGCTTTCGCCCTGTTAAGCTCCTCCTGCGGTATCTCTGCGGAAGAAAAATTACATAAAAATAAGACTGCCAGAACAACAAATAAACCGCAAATGATTTGTTTCATATCAGTCCCTCCGCTTCCTAAGAAGTTTGTTTAGCAATGCCGCCCAATATAGGGGGGTTGTATGCTCTCAAATTATACCAGCGCACTATTAATGTCAAGGTAATTTTCACCTTACCGGGTCGCTCTAATGCCCTATAGCATCCCCCCTCACTTCACTTTAAATCGGAATTTATGATATGGTGTATAAAACATCGGGAGGAATTCTATGGCTAAGAAAATCGTACTTGCGTATTCCGGCGGTCTTGACACGTCCGTTATCATAAAGTGGCTTATCGAAACATACAACGCGGAGGTAATAGCCTTCTGCGCGGACCTCGGCCAGGGAGAGGATTTAAAGTCGATAAAAGAAAAGGCGCTTAAAACAGGTGCGTCAAAGGCGTATGTGGAGGACTTAAGGAACGAATTCGTAAAGGACTATATATTTCCGATGCTTAGGGCAAACGCTATTTACGAAGGCACATACATGCTCGGCACATCGATAGCGCGGCCTCTGATAGCTAAGAAGCAGATAGAGATAGCCTTAAAAGAAAAAGCCGACGCTGTAGCGCACGGGGCAACCGGCAAAGGAAACGATCAGGTGAGATTCGAACTTACCTATTACGCGCTCAAGCCGGATATAAAGGTTATAGCGCCCTGGCGCGAATGGTCCTTCGACTCAAGACAATCACTTATCGACTACGCGAAAAAACACGGCATACCCGTGCCGGTCACAAAAAAGAAACCCTACAGCACCGACAGGAATATCCTCCATATAAGCTATGAAGGCGGAATTTTAGAAGACCCGTGGGCGGAACCGACCAAGGATATGTATACCATGATGTTACCACCTGAAAAAGCGCCGGACAAACCTTTATATATCGAGATAGAATATAAGGCAGGCAATCCGGTCGGATTAAACGGGAAATCCTTATCACCTGTCGAACTATTCGAAAAACTCAATAAGACAGCCGGAGAAAACGGCATAGGCAGGGCAGATATCGTGGAGAACAGATATGTCGGAATAAAATCGCGGGGCGTTTACGAAACGCCGGCAGGCACCGTCTTGCACACGGCCCACAGGGCAATGGAATCCATTACATTGGACAGGGAGGTTCTTCACCTCAGGGATTCTCTCATCCCCAAATACGCAGAGCTTGTATATTACGGCTACTGGTTCTCGCCTGAAAGGGAAACGCTCCAGACAATGATGGATGACATCCAGAAAAACGTTACAGGCACCGTAAGGTTAAAACTCTATAAAGGAAATTGCATCGTCGCGGGCAGAAAATCGCCGAAATCCCTTTATCATCCCGAACTCGCGACCTTCGAGGCCGAAAAAATATATAACCAGAAAGATGCCGAAGGCTTCATTAAACTGAATGCCCTCCGTTTAAGGGTAAACAGCCTTCTCAGGAAACGGCGCATTTAGGTCAGGCAGTTTTCGTCCATGGAAAAACAACACGACAGAGACGACATCAAATACTGGCTTGCCCTGTCTTTTATAGACGACGTAGGCCCGGTAACCGCAAGGCGGCTCCTGTCCGCGTTCCGCTCCCCGAAAAAGATACTCGAAGCGAAAATCGATGAACTCAGGGATGTGGAAGATATAAGCGAGGCAAAGCTTAAAAAGATAGCCGGATTCGATTCATGGGACGCCGTGGAAAAGACGATTGTGGCATCGAAAGAGCACGGCATAAGAATGATCAAATACATTGACAGCGAATATCCGGAAAATCTCCGTGAGATAGAAGATTCTCCTGTATTGCTTTATTGCAAGGGACGGCTTGAAAAGGAAGACAGATACGCCATAGCCATGGTCGGCTCGCGGAACATGACACCCTACGGCCAAAAGATCGCCGAGAGCATAGCATCGGGGCTTGCCTCTTACGGCTTTACCATTGTGAGCGGAATGGCGCGCGGAATAGACACATGCTCTCATAGGGGGGCGTTAAATGCAAAGGGAAGAAGCATTGCGGTATTGGGCAACGGCCTCGACAATCCATATCCTGCCGAAAACGCGGCTCTCTTCGATGAGCTTTCGAATAACGGCTGCGTTATCAGCGAATTCCCGCCCGGCACTCCGCCCAACAGGGAAAATTTCCCGAGGAGGAACAGGCTGATAAGCGGCCTCTCATTAGGCGTCCTCGTTGTTGAGGCGACCGTTAAAAGCGGCTCCCTGATAACTGCGGGATACGCTCTGGAACAGGGTAAAGAGGTCTTTGCGGTTCCGGGCAGCATAACATCCGGGAATTCCGAAGGCACAAACGCCCTTATCAAAAAGGGCGCGAAACTCGTTCAAAAAGCGGATGATATACTGGAAGAATTAGCGCCTCAAATCAAGGGTCTTTTGAAGGGTTCGCATAAAGAGATTCCGGAGAGAAATTTCGCCGTAAATATCTCCGGACTTGAAATAACCGGTGAAGAAAAGGCAATATGTAATATTTTGGGGAGCGAGCCTAAGCACGTGGACGAGATCGCGAGGGAAACACGAATTCCGTCCGCGAAACTTTTAGGTCTGCTTCTCGGCCTCGAGATCAAAGGAACAATAAAACAGACCGAAGGCAAAAGATTTTACATGGCATAACAGGAGGAAAGGGATTTGGCACGGAGACTTATAGATATGCTGAGAGTGCTCGCAAAAGAACTTATAGAAAAAGGTTATGACGCCGACGACGCGCTGAAAAAGATCAGCGTGTTCGACATAGATTTTTTAACGGTCAAGGAAGAGCTTGTAACGCTCGAATTATCACGGTATGTGGACGAGGCGGAACTGGATACCATAAGGGCGCTGCTTTCATACGTGCTTATGAAAGAGACCGAACTCGATACCGAAGATATATATGCCTTTACATTCGGTAAAGGCCGCCAGATAACATGGAGTTAATGGAGGAATAGATTGAAATCGCTCGTTATAGTCGAATCGCCCGCAAAGGCGAAAACCATAAATAAGATACTCGGCAAGGATTTCGGCGTAAAGGCGTCCGTAGGCCACGTAAAGGACCTTCCCAAGAAGGAGCTCGGGGTCGATGTAAATAACGATTTTGCCCCGCATTATGAAATAATTCCCGGAAAAGAGAAGGTGCTGAAGGAGCTGAAAAGCGAGGCAAAGAAGTCGGAAATCATATACATAGCGACAGACCCTGACAGGGAAGGAGAGGCCATAGCGTATCATATAGCCGAAGAGATTAACGGCAAGGCTAAAGGTTCTAAGGCAAAGGGACAGGAGAAGAAAAAAATCTATAGAGTCACCTTTCATGAAATAACGGCGCGGGCGGTAAAAGAGGCGATGCAGAATCCCGGCAGCGTAAATATCGACAAGGTGGAAGCGCAGCAGGCACGCAGGATACTCGACAGGCTTGTAGGCTATAATCTCAGCCCGTTTCTATGGAAAAAGGTCAGAAGAGGTCTAAGCGCCGGCAGGGTGCAGTCGGTTGCGGTGAAACTTATCGTAGACAGGGAGCGGGAAATCGAGGCGTTCAATAAAGAAGAATATTGGACAATAGAATCTCTCATGCGGGCCGTTAATATTACGGATACCGCCGCGCCCCCTCCGCAATTCCCTGCGCGTCTTTATAAATACAACGGCTCGCTCGTAATAAACCGCGACGCCGAAGAGGGAAAGAGATTCCTTATCACGACAGCGGAAGCCGCGCAGCAAATCACAGACGAACTTAAAGCCAAGGAATTCCATCTCTCGAAAATAGAGAAAAAACTCAGGAAGAGATCGCCCTCTCCTCCTTTTATTACGAGCACGCTACAGCAGGAAGCTGCAAGGAAGCTCAGATTCACGGCCAAAAAGACGATGATGACAGCCCAGCAGCTTTATGAAGGGATAGAACTTGGAGAAGAAGGCTCCGTAGGTTTAATTACGTATATGAGGACCGATTCATTCAGGATAGCCCCTGAAGCGCAGGCATGGGCGAGGGAACTCATAGGAAAAAATTTCGGAAAGGATTATCTACCGGAAAAGCCGCCTCATTACAAAAGCAAGGGGAGCGCGCAGGAAGCGCATGAGGCGATAAGGCCGACCTATCCCGACAAAGCCCCTGAAAACGTAAGAAAATTCTTATCCAAAGACCAATATAACCTTTATTCCCTCATCTGGAACAGGTTCATCGCGAGCCAGATGGCGCCGGCGCAGCTCGAACAAACCACATACATTATAGGTCTAATCGTCGGGCATGAAGGCACCGAGTTCAGGGCATCAGGCACCGTCATAAGATTTCCGGGGTTTATGGCGCTTTATACCGAAAGCAGGGATGAAATAGAGGAAGAAGAAGGCGGGATTCTGCCGTCGATGAAAGAGAACGATCCGCTTACGCAGCGGGAAATAAAGCCGGTTCAGCATTTTACACAGCCTCCGCCGAGATATAGCGAAGCAACACTCGTTAAGACTCTCGAAGAAAAAGGCATCGGAAGGCCCAGCACTTACGCGGCGATACTTTCGACGATTCAAGACAGGAAATACGTCGAAAAAAATGAAGACAGGAGATTCGCCCCTACCGAACTCGGAACTGTGGTCAACGACCTGCTCGTAGAAAAGTTCCCGGAATTGATCGACATAGGATTCACTGCAAAAATGGAAGACGAACTCGACGCCATCGAGAACGCCAAAATGAAATGGGTCAAGGTAGTAAGGGATTTCTACACTCCGTTCAACAATGACCTGATAGAGGCGTCAAAGGATATGGCGAAGGTAAAGCCTCATGACATACCCACCGAAGAAGTCTGCGAAAAATGCGGCGCACCTATGGTCATAAAATGGGGCAGGCACGGCAGGTTCCTTGCCTGCACCGGGTATCCTCAATGTAAGAATACAAAACCCATAGAGGGCGGCAACGGGAGGCAAGCAGTTGAACAAACCGTTACTGAAGAAGTCTGCGAAAAATGCGGCGCACCCATGGTAATAAAAAGCGGACGGTTCGGGAAATTCTTAGCATGCTCGAAATACCCGGAATGTAAAAATACCAAACCGATATCAACCGGGGTCAAGTGTCCTCTTGACGGCGGAGATATCGTCGAAAGAAGGTCTAAACGAGGCAAATCTTTCTGGAGCTGCGGCAATTATCCGAATTGCAAGTTCGCCATGTGGTATAAGCCTGTGCCTAAGCAGTGCCCTAAATGCAATGCTTCTTTCCTCGCGGAAAAATGGAATAAGGGCGGAGATGCATCTCATATCTGCATGACTAAAGGCTGCGGTTACGAGGAAGATGTAAAAAAAGAAACAGCGCCGGGCGAAGCATGATTCATGAAGCATCCACTTCTCATCGGCATCGGCGGAGCGCACAGCGGTATCGGTAAAACAACCATAGCATCGGCAGTCATAGCCCATTTAACAGACCATCCTATTTATCCGTTTTCACATCCGCCGAAAATAGGGGCTATAAAATACACTAAAACGGCCTTCTATTCGTCCATTGTCGACGATAAGACCATTATCCGTCAGGAAAACAAGGATACAAAAAAACTCCTCGATGCCGGTTCCGAAAATGTATTGTGGGTTCAGTCGCCCCAAAACGAACTCGATGAAATACTGCCGCTTGCGGTAGACAGGCTTTCCGGCCTTGACTGCGTCATAGTCGAAGGCAACAGCGCGATTGAGTTTTTAAAGCCGGATGTTGTAATATTTTTATTTGACGACTCTCGCGGTAGAATAAAGCCCTCTGCCGTGAGAATACTCAAAATGGCCGATATTATCGCGTTGAGGGACGAGGATCAAAGACCGGAGGTCAGGGACCGGAATGCAAATAAATCCGTACGTTATTGTTTAGCCCCTGCCCCTGCCGATAAGAAGACATTAAAGCTCCTTATAAATTTAATAGAGATGACGATAAAAGAAAAAAACATCGAAGAACTCCTAAGGAAAAAATCGGATGAAGGCAGGCTTACCTGCAGCGAGGCGCGGAAAATAGCCGAAGAACTCGGGGTCGAGTATAAAGAAGTCGGTAAAACAGCCAATAAGCTGAAAATAAAAATAAAGAACTGCGAGTTGGGCTGCTTCTGATGGGTACCATACTTTTTGAATTAGCCCTTACCTTTTATTTCGCCGCAACGATAATAAGCATTATCGAAATATTCAAGGGCGGCACGGAATCATCCAAACCGATGCTCTTTATCGCGGGGGCCGGCTTTCTGATCCACTCTGCAAGCATAATCTACAGATACGCTGCTGCCGGGCACCTTCCTGTAGCGAGCATGCACGAGGCGTCATCCTTTTTCGCGTGGTGCATCGTCCTTATTTTCTTCTTCCTCGAATACCGCTATAAAATAGGCCTGATGGGCTCGTTTATCATGCCAATGGTTTTTATTATGATGCTTTCATCATCCGTGCTTCCGAGGGAAATACGCCCCCTCAGCCCCGCGCTCCAGAGTTACTGGCTCGGCATACACACATTCCTCGCTTTTTTAGGCAACGCCTCGTTTGCGATAGCAGCCGGCATAGGCGTGATGTATCTGCTTCAGGAGCATTACCTGAAATCAAAACATCTCGGAGGACTTTTTAAGAGACTGCCGAGCATTCAGGTGCTGGACGAAATAAATTACAGGCTTATAACCATAGGGTTCCCGCTGCTTACCCTTGCCATAATCACAGGCGCGCTGTGGGCCGAAAGCGCTTGGGGCAGCTACTGGAGGTGGGATCCGAAAGAGGTCTGGTCGCTGATAACATGGTTCATTTACGCGCTCGTCCTTCACGTAAGGCTTACCGCCGGATGGAGGGGGAGAAGGGCGGCTATTTTATCGATAATAGGCTTTTTGACTATACTCTTTACATTTTTCGGGGTTAATCTGCTTTTAAAGAGCCTGCATTCATTCTCATGAAAATACTCGTCATAGGATTAAATCATAAAACAGCCGCTGTGGAGATAAGGGAAAAGCTCGCATTCAACGGGCCTAAGCTCGAAGACGGGATATTCGGTTTAAGGGAGATACCGGAAGTAAAAGAAGTCGCGCTGCTTTCCACATGCAACAGGGTTGAAATATACGCCTGTGTCGCCGATCCATCTTCCGCAGTCGAGAATATAAAAAAATTCCTCTCCGATTTTCACGGCATACAGAGAAGTGATTTTGAAAAGGCATTATACTTCATCACCGATTCCGACGCCGTGCGGCATGTTTTAAGGGTAGCCTCAAGCCTCGATTCCATGGTAGTCGGAGAACCCCAGATACTCGGGCAGATCAAAGACACATTCGACTTTGCGCTCGCAAAAAAAACCACCGGCGTCCTGTTAAACAGGCTTATGAAAAAAGCGATATCAACGGCGAAACGGGTAAGAACCGAAACGAGGATTGCGGAGAATGCCGTTTCGATAAGCTTTGCTGCGGTTGAACTCGCTAAAAAAATATTCACGGATCTTTCAGGCAAGTCTTTTATGCTCTTGGGCGCCGGAGAAATGGCGGAACTGGCCGCGCGCCACCTCGTAGGCAACGGAGTAACGGACGTCAAGGTCGTAAACAGGACGTACGAGCGCGGGTGCGAGCTTGCGAATGAATTCAACGGCAAGCCGGTGCGCTTTGAAGACTTTTTACAGGAGTTGGCAAATACCGATATTATAATATGCTCAACAGGAGCGCCGACCTACGTGCTTTATAAAGCACAGATGCAGAAGGTCTTGAAAGAGAGAAAACACAAACCTGTCTTTATCATAGACATATCCGTGCCGAGAAACATAGACCCCGAAATAAACAAGATAGACGGCGTATATCTCTATGACGTGGATGACCTTCA
Organism: Nitrospirota bacterium; assembly: GCA_021792185.1. Taxonomy (GTDB): domain Bacteria; phylum Nitrospirota; class Thermodesulfovibrionia; order Thermodesulfovibrionales; family Dissulfurispiraceae; genus GWB2-47-37. The sequence continues at coordinate 10,579 of JAJYVD010000022.1, forward strand.
GGGAGTCGTGGATACGAATATGCTCGAAAGGAAAAAAGAGGCGGAAAAGGCCGAAAAAATAATAGATGAAGAGGTCGAGAAATTCCTGAAATGGATGTCTTCCCTCGATTCCGTTCCGACTATCGTTGCCCTGAGGCAAAAGGCGGAGGAAGTTAAAAACGAGGAATTCGAAAAATTTAAAAATAAATTCCCTGAGCTGGATGATGAAAAGATAAAGGCCGTGGAATATCTCACAGCGGCAATCATTAACAAACTTATCCATCCCCCGACGGTCGCGCTCAAAGAAGATACCGAAGACAGGGACGAGTTAATCGCGATGATAAAAAAATTGTATAGGATAAACGGAGACGACAATGAAGAATAAAGGATGCAAGAGACTTACGATATTCATTTATTGTAAAATCTATTAAGAAAATAGAAAAATCTATGGCAACTGTAACAACAGAAAACATAATGTCCATTGTAAGCCTTATTGCAAAAAAGTTAAAAGAGGAGTATAGGGCAAAAGAAGTTATTCTTTTCGGCTCTTATGCGCGGGGCGAGGCTCATGAGGACAGCGACATTGACCTGCTCGTAATAGCGGATACAAAAGAAAGGCTACATGAGAGAATAGCAACCGTACTAAAACTGTTGAGAGGACTAATACGATATACTCCTCTTTCCCCGATAGTATTAACACCTGATGAATTGGAAATACAGCTAAAAAAACACAATCAGTTTATTGAAGAAATTATAGAAAGAGGAATAAGGATATGACATCTGCTAATGAGTCACTAAATCCTGAAGATTGGAAAAACATTGCACGAAAGGACTGGCACAGAATTTTTGTTCTTCTGGACGACGGAGATGCTGATGGCGCTGCTATTTTCATTCAGCAATCAGTGGAGAAATATCTCAAAGCATTTCTGTTGCAAAATGGCTGGAAATTACGAAAAATACATGACCTCGTATCTCTGCTTGATTCTGCTGTAGACTTTAAACCTGCCCTTGAGACATTCAGAGATTTATGCGAACGGGTTACTGCTTATTACTTTGTTGAACGATATCCTCCATTCATTTCATCCGACCTGACAGTGCAAGATATCGAGAAAGACAAATCAGAAGCTATACAAATGATAAAGGCAATGTTTGAAAATGAAGAATTGAGTTGAGAGATGCCCAAAAAAGACACTACCCAAACTACACAAAAGAAAATTATAAAACTGATAGAACATTATAAAAACAAAAAGTAAAAAAGTTTATCGGAGGCATTAATATTCATGAAAAATAAAATCATAATCGGCACGCGGGGCAGCAAGCTCGCGCTCTGGCAGGCCGAGTGGATAAAGTCGGAGCTTCAAAAATTGAACCCATGCCTCGAGATAGAGCTTAATAAAATTAAGACTACGGGCGACAAGATTTTAGATGTCCCCCTTGCAAAGGTAGGCGGCAAGGGATTATTCGTAAAAGAGATAGAAGAGGCGCTTCTCAGGGGAGAGGCAGATATAGCGGTTCACAGCATGAAGGACGTGCCCACCGAATTTCCTGAAGGGCTTTACCTTGCGGTAATTACCAAGAGGGAAGATCCGAGGGATGCGTTCATTTCGAGGATTTCAAATTTTAGAGAACTGCCTAACGGCGCTACAATCGGCACAAGCAGTCTCAGGCGTTCATGCCAGTTGCTCGGTCTCAGGCCTGATTTAAAAATCGAGCAGCTTAGAGGAAATTTGGACACAAGATTGAGAAAGCTCGACGAGGGGCAATTCGACGCAATAATATTAGCGGCAGCGGGCGTGAAAAGGCTCGGCTGGGCTGAAAGGATTACGGAGATACTCGAACCTGAAATAAGCCTTCCTGCCATCGGACAGGGAGCGGTAGGCATAGAATGCAGGACTAACGACGAATTCATAAACAAGCTCATAGCTCCGTTAAACCATCCTGAAACCTCCGTATGCGTAAGAGCGGAACGCGCCTGCCTGAAAAAACTCGAAGGCGGCTGTCAGGTTCCGATTGCGGCATACGCGAGACTTATTGATGATAAGATCGTCATGGAGGGGCTTGTAGGAAGCGTTTCAGGAGACAGGATAATAAAAAGCAGGATCGAAGGCGCACCGGACAATGCGGAATCCCTCGGAGTTACGCTGGCGGAAGACCTTCTTTCAAAAGGCGCGAAAAAAATACTCGATGAAGTCTATGGCAGATGCGCTCCTACGATAAACGGAGAAATAGCAAGTTAAAATGAAAAAAGGCAAGGTCTATCTTATAGGAGCGGGGCCCGGCGATATAGGCCTTTTAACGATCAAGGGATTCAAATGTTTGCAAAAGGCGGAGGCTGTTGTATACGATTTTCACCTCAACGCCCAGATATTGAATTACATAAACCACGAAGCGGAATTCATATACGCTGGCAAGCGCGGCGGCCACCACGCAATGACACAGGACGAAATCAATCAGGCGCTCGTGAACAAAGCTAAGGAAGGCAAGATCGTTTGCAGGCTCAAAGGCGGCGACCCCTTTGTCTTCGGCCGAGGCGGCGAAGAAGCGGAAGAACTTGTAAAAGAAGGCATAGAGTTCGAAATAATACCCGGAGTAAGTTCCTCGATAGCGGCTCCGGCATACGCAGGCATTCCATTAACTCACAGAAAATATTCCTCATCCTTTGCCGTGATAACCGGCAATGAAGATATTACCAAACCCGAAAGCACAATCGAATGGGCAAAGTTAGCCTGCGGATTCGATACCCTCGTTTTTTTGATGGGCGTTAAAAACTTATCCGCCATCACCTCAAAACTCATCGAGCACGGGAAATCGCCGGATACGCCTGCGGCGGTTGTGAGATGGGGAACAAGGCCTGACATGAAAACAGTTGTAAGCAATTTAAAAAATATTGCGGATATAGTAAAAGAGAAAAACGTCAGGCCGCCTGCGGTAATGATCGTCGGCAATGTCGTTACATTAAGAGATACATTAAAATGGTATGAAAACAAGCCTCTTTTCGGCCATAGGATATTGGTAACACGTGAATATACAGAAGACTATGCGCCGCTTGAGGATTTGGGAGCGGAAATATTCGAATTCCCGACAATAAAAATAGCGCCTCCGGAAAGTTATCAAGAACTGGATGATGCCATAACCCGCATAGAATCGTATAACTGGCTCATATTCACCAGCGCCAACGGATTTAAATACTTTATGCAGCGGCTTCTCGACAAGGGAAAAGATATACGGGACTTAAAAGGGATCAAGATATGCGCTATCGGAACAAAGACCGCCGAAAAGATAAAAAATTACGGGATTAAGGTTGATTTGGTTCCGGAAGAGTTCAACGCTGAAGGATTGATAGAAGCCTTTTGTAAGGTGCATGCATACCCCGATACCCCGATACCCCGATACCCTTTACAAGGTATTAAGTTCTTATTACCTCGCGCTGAAGTTGCAAGGGAATTATTCCCACAGAAAGTCCGAGAGCTTGGCGGAGAGATAGATACACCTGTCGCATACCGGGCTATAAAGCCGGAAAAACACGGCAAGAGGTTAAAAAGATTTCTTAAGGAAGGCCGGATTACGATTGCGACATTCACAAGCGCGGCCACATTCCATAATTTTGTGGACATAATGGGAGATGGAGCCATAGACTTCTTGAAAGGCATAACAATAGCAGCCATAGGACCCGTTACCGCAAAGGCAGTAGAAAAAGAGGGATTAAAGGTTTCCATTATGCCCGAAGAGGCCACCATAAAGGCAATGGTAGATGAGATTATTAAAAAAGCTACACAGCATTAGCTGGGAAATTTTTTCCTACCTAAAACCAAAATAATGCATTTACCTTACAGTTGTTAGGCAAACATGCCTCAAAGCCTTTAGTAATGCGATAATATTTATTAAATGGCTGTTTATTTTGTTGAATGTATTGGTGATACTGAAATTGCCTTTAAATGGCGCGAGGGTTCGCCTTTAAGGTATCGCTACTAAAGGCTTTTCAGCATATTCGCCCAACCTAAGTTCTATTTTTATGCAACATTATGATTAACCCGGCATAAATATTGCATCTAAAAATATCTGGAGAAACTTTATGCCTATTTACCGTATAGACAACATATCGCCCCATACGGACTTTGAACCGTATACAAATACAAACGTAACGAAACCCACGGAAGAAAAAACAGGCAGAGGGGTCAGCTTTGACGACATTCTCGATATCGTAAATCCCCTTCAGCATATCCCTGTTGTATCCACGGTCTACCGCTCCGCGACAGGTGATGAAATCTCTCCTGTTTCAAGAATAGTCGGAGGCACTATTTTCGGGCAATTATTCGGTCTTATCGCCTCCGTTGTAAACGTTGTCGTTGAAGCGGTAACAGGCAAGGACATCGGAGACCATGTCATGACGGCGCTGAAGGGAGATACAAATAAAACAGAGGCTGTCGCATCTAAAAAACCTGATCAAGTTGAACTTTTAGCAGTCTCAGAAAATAAAAACGAATACCCCGAAATTCTCGACGCGCTGAACCAGGCAGCCTATTCCGAAGGCATTAAAAAATATAATGCAGCCAAAGAGGTGCTGGAATCAAGAAACCGCGGGATAGAAAGCTATACCTCCATAATGGCATAAAACGTTTTTTAAACACTTCTTCTCATAAATAGAAAAATTAATGTCTGTGGAAATTATTATTTCAACGTTCAGTTTTCCTCCTGAATCCCCATGCGATAAGCCCGATAAAAACCAGAAATCCTATTAGGAATAAATACGGTATCGGCGCTGATGATGCGCCGCCTGTCACATTTACATCCTGCATTTCGTAGCCTTCCACCCTTTTACCGCTTCCGTCAGGGGCTGGTTTAGGTTGTTGGCTATATGTTGAAGTTTTCTGCTCTGCCGTTCTGTTGTTTTGCTGCTCTGGATTTTGAATTTTATCCAATGCCTTCATAAATCCGCTCACCTGACTTTTCAAGCCCGGTACTGACATCAATACGGATGATGTGAATTTTGTTAACTGCGGATTATTGCATGTGTGGTCGCAGCAGGCAAGTCCTACATCCTTAACGCTTTCTGCATATTCTTTTGCCAATGTCTCTACAATTTTTTTATCAGGCTTCCAGTAATCCTTTCTCACTGTCTCAAACATCCTTGCTACAATTGATTGATATGCCCACATATTCTTTGATTTCCTGAACATCTCTTTTATATTCAGTCCATTTCTGTCTAAAACATAGGTCTCATACATCTCATTCCATTTTGCTGAATCAACAGCCTCGGGCACCGTCACCTGCCATCCCCATAGGTGCTCCACTACCTTATCTACAAACCTCGCACCCGCATAGCCCTCTTTCATCATCGCCTTTATCCATTCTGGATTAAGATACCTTGCCCTCATCTCACGACCCATGAATCTTTCAAGGGTCTCCTGTTTTGGCATTTTTGGATTGGACATATTCGTAACATAAACTTCCGGTGTTTTGCCGTCCAGAACACGGATTGCCATTGCAGTGCCGCCTAAATATTGGAAGAAGTCGTCATTATCCAGTGTTGCATAAACATTCCCCGAACGACTATGGATGGCTATCTTTGAACCAGAAAGGGCATTCTTAAAAAGTGTTAAACTCACATCCTCTTGACTCTTAACTCCTAACTCCTCACTCCCAACTTTACTTCCCCAAAACCCCTGCCCATACATATAACTCATCCTCATGAAATAGACATCCGCCACCTGTTTTTCGTTTTCCCATGTGTTTGACATAGGAATTACTTTGTCAAGATTGGTCCCGTAAGCCCCTGAAGGCACTGTAAATAATCTCACAGATGCAAGCCTCTCTGCCTTATCCTCTGAGATTCCTTTTTCCATGAGCATCTTCTTTGTCTTTAAAACATTTGACCTTAAGATATTATCTTCTTCATCCTGCTCCTTTGCTAAGCTCACAGCCTTATCAAGCAATGCCATAAGATTGGAAAATAAATCCCTGTAAAGTCCTGATGGGACAATGGTTACATCAATGCGGGGTCTTCCGAGTTCAGAGCGTGGAATTGCCTCAACGCCTGTTACTCTGCCTCTCTCATCCCACTTTGGCTTTATACCCATGAGATACATAATCTGCGAGTCCATCACACCCTCATGCCTTATAGTCTCAACGCCCCATAAATTAAATGCGAGTTTGTCGGGATACACTCCGTGCCTCTGTTTATAGCCTTCGATCAACTCCTTTGCCAGATTCACTCCCATCTCATATGTCGTCTTTGAAGGTATCCTTGTCGGATCAAATGAATAGAAGTTTTTGCCGGTGGGCAGGGAATTCGGATTCCTGATCGGATCGTTGCCCTGACCGGCGGGCACATACCTGCCGTTAAGCGCAGCGACAAAAGAATCAAGCTCCCTCTTACCTGATAGGATTATCCTCCGTTCATAATCAGCAATTCGTTTGTCCATTTCTTCTTTGCTCAACCCCTTTTCAATAGAAAGAATTGCCTCTGCTGTTGTCTTTCTGTATCTTTCATCAGGAGATTTTCCAAATGTATGCAATCCAAACGGAGTCTGTTTCTCTGCGATGTCTTTGATATAATGCTCCAGTTCCTCCATATCTTCAGCGGTCTTTATCTCATTCAATTTCAGGTCAGTAAAAATGCCAATTTTCTTTGCAAGGCTGTTAATCTCATCAAGTTTAGCCTGCGCCAGCGACAGACTTTTCTCCTTTGCAGTATTGTAATCACTGATAAGCGCAGCAAGCTCTTTTAATTCCTTATTCATTCCTGCCTTATCAAACGGCGGTGTCATGTGGTCTATAATCACCGCCATCCCGCGTCTCTTTGCCTGAAGACCCTCGCCTACATTATCAACGATATACGGATAGATATTCGGCAAATCCTGAATCAATGCCTCTGGCGGATCTTCATTTGTAAAACCTACTTCTTTACCTGAAAGCCACTCGTGTGTGCCGTGTGTTCCGATATGTGCTATTGAATCAGCCTGAAAGCCTTTTTTTAGCCATAAGTAAAATGCAACATACTGGTGGTGCGGTGCGAGTGTTACATCGTGGTAGAGCTTTATTGAATCCTGCTCCCAGCCTCTTGAAGGCTGCGGAGTGAGAATGATATTCCCATATCTAACAGCAGGAATGATTATATATTTTGTACCGCTGCCGCCTGTCCATGACATAATTTTATTTCCTTCGGGCTTGCCCCAGTCTTTGATAACCGATTTTTTAAAACCTTCAGGCAATTCCTCAAACCATCTCTTATATGTCTCAATCGGAATAAGGACAGGTTTTCCTGTACGTGCAAGCCTGTCAATTTCTCCTGCCGCCCAATTGCCGATATTCCTTGCATAGTTATGGATGTTATTAAAAAGCCTTTCCTTGTTTACCTCTTGCCCTGTTACATCATAACCTTCAGCCTTTAGCATGTTCAGTATCTCATAGAGGCTCTCCGGCAGCACATTAAGATATGATGCACCAATATTCTGCTTTCCAGGCGGATAGTTGTAATAGATTATGGCAATCCTCTTGTCTTTGTTAGCCTTATCCTGAAGATTTATCCATGCCTTCACCCTGTCAACAAGCCTATTTATCCTATCGTGGATAGGTTTTTCCTCCATATACTCTATCCCTGTCTCTTTATCAATCATCTTCTCTTTTGATGCAACGACCGTGGGCTGGATGATACCGGCAAGCTCCGGCAGGGCTATTTGCCACGACCTCTCAAATATGTCAAGACCGACAGGCGATTGCTCCCATTCCTCTTTTGATTTTGTGTAAAGGGTAATGGCATTGATGACAGGGACATCGAGCCTCTCAAGAACAGGATTCAGCGCCTTCGGATTTATGCCGACCTTCATGGACAGTCCAACGATAAATCTTACTCTGCTTTTTCCTTTTTCATCAAAGAAGTATTTCTCTATTGCCTTCTCGGGCGGATACCCGTAAACAGGCAGGACATTGAAGCCTTCTCTTTCAAGACTCTCAATCACTGCGTCTATATGCTGCATATTGCCTGAGTCAAAAGAGCTTTTGTTGAATGTCAGTCCTATCCATTTGTTGTTATTTGTAATGCCGGATGAATTTGATTTCAAAAACTCGTTAAAATCTTCAAATATCCTTTTTTCTTTCTTCAGATAAATGCCGGAATCCGGCACAGGAGACGGTTTCTTGTATTCAACATTCAGCCCTAAGTCCCTGTTTAACACAAACAAAATCATGTTTTTTATATTCTCAAGACCGTTCTCTTTGTAATAAGCCTTTACCGTTTCATCATCAATAATGCCCATAGTCTTGTGTTCTTTGTTGTAAATGCCGCCTACCCCATAAACCTTTCCGTTATTTTTTACCGCATTTTCAATATGCGGTTTCACAATTTCTACAGCCTGCCTGTCCATAATGAGGAGTATAAATATGATCTTTGAAGAGGCGATTGCCTTATCCTGAGCGCCTTCATTCCTGATGCTGTGACTTGTATAGACATTGAAGTTTACCTTTTCCTTTATTTCAGGATATTCCTTCTCTATTGCCTTTACAGCCTCAATTGCGATCTTTGAATGGCTGTCTCCGAGGAGAAGGCTGATTTCAAAAGGCTCTGCATGAGCAGTCGCAGTAAGAGCAATAAGAGACAGAATAATCAAAAGCCATCTAACTCCGAACTCTAAACTCCGAACTCTGAACGCTTGCCTACTCCGGCACATAAATAACCCTCCCGTCTTTTAACTGATATGCTGTTCCGAGCCTTTCGCCCTCGCCGCTCAGCCGCTTGTCTGTTACCTTTTGAACCTTTATCTCCTTGCCCTTTTTTGTGATTACTTCTATTTTCCCGTCAGCAGTCTTTTTCGTTATTGTCATCTCTGATTTCGGGTTAAGCATATCGAGCATGTTGTACGCCATAAACAGGGCGAGCATCATGCTTACGATAAAGACAACGCTTGCGTCAAAGAGGTTTGCAACGCCTGCTATCGGGTCTTCAAGCGGCTCATCATATTTTTCAAATCGCCTGTGTCTCTTCAAAAATCTCATCCTCTTCCTCCAATTTTGCATTTTGAACTTTAAACTTTGAACCTCGGAGCGTCAGCTCCGTGAGATACTCCATCTCCCTCATATCTGCCCTTACCCATTTCTCTTTGATGAGGGAGACCATGTAGGCGGCAACACTGCACGCAAGACCGACAACAACGGTTGTGAAGGCAGTTACCATGCTGCCTGCCATCTTCGGCATATCTCCCTGTGCAAGGGAAGACAGGGAAATGCCCATTGGTATAAGTGTCCCCATTAATCCGAGGGCCGGCCCGACCCTTATAACAAATCTTATCCTGTCAAGGGATTTGATGAGGCCGAGCTCGGCATCCTGAAGGAGCCTTTCAAGATTGATATCAAGGCTGACATTAACCGTTGATAGCGACATCTCAGAGTCGAGCATCCTTTTGTATCTTTCGACTGATGAATAATAACCGCGCCTCCTTTCGAGGTATTCCCTCAGAAAGCTGCCGAAATAGACAATAACCCATAATGTCAATGCAGTTAATCCGGCAACAACAGGGAACAGAAGAACAGAAGAAATAACATACAGAAAAGTCTCAAGACCCGCAAGAATGTTCATGCTAAACCTCCTTTTTTAGGTTAGTTAAATATCCGACTAAACCGGCAAGAATCAGGATTATGATTACGCCAGCCATATTGCCCGCATCAATCCCCATCCCTTCTGAAAGAAAGGATTGGTACACAGCCTTTGCCTCTTCTATCTTCCGTGGCAGAAAGAGCGAGGAAATGAAATAAAGGCCTATTGCAATCATGCCCAAACCCAGACTGATTTCAGGATTTGAAGTCTGCTTAAACCGTGTAAGTCCTACAACAGCAAGGGTTAGAAGAACAAAGACTATTCCGAGTCCCAGACCAACCAGCGCTGCGGGGAATTTAATCACACTCAGTGCAGTCCATGTGGAAAAGGTCATGGCAGTAAGACAGACAGGGCAAGGAATCAATAAGAGTGAAGAGTTAAAAGTTATGAGTTTAGAATTATCTTTTCGAATCTTTGCATTTGCATTACTTAACTCATGACTCGTGACTCTTGACTCATGACTTCTGGCTTCTGTATTCTGTTTTCTCAATAAGAGAATTCCCCACACAATCATTCCTATCGCCATCAATGCATGGAGATACGGGCCTTTTCTCAGAACAGGCTCAAGAATCTTCATCAGTTGTTCCGAGAGGATTGCAATCACAACAAACAGGACAACATACATAGAAAGGGTTAGAAAAATGCCTTTCCGCTTTATTCCCCCAAAGCCAAGCCCAAAGCCGACCTTTACAGCAAATATGCCGAGACTGAAGAGCATGCCGCCAACCCATAAAATGATGTTCAAATCCATATTTCACCTCACTAAAACCTTAATGTTATCTCCCCGAACCATGACCTTCCCGGCGCCTTGTAATAGCTGAAATAATCCCTGTCAAAGATGTTATCCACCGAGAAAGAGATCGTGGCATTCTTTGTAACTTTATAAGAGACCTTTGCATCTGCTGTAAAATATGGGTCATAAGAGGTATAGACACTGTTTACAACATCCTTATTTTCGTCGTTGGAATATCTCTTACTCACATACCGTCCGGTTGCCGATGCTGAAAACGCTCCCTTTTCAAACTCTGCGCCCGCATTGAACATCCTTTCCGGCACATCCGTTAATCTCTTGCCGACTGTCTCCGGCTTGGCATTATTCTCTTTCAGCTTTGCATCGGTATAAGTAAAATTGGCAAAGAGCCTAAGCCATCTATCAACCCTCTGTTCAGCCTCAATCTCCACTCCTTTGCTTTCTGCCTTTCCTGCATTTATCAACTCTTGATATGTTGCTGAAACCCTCTTTCTGTAAATAAGGTCTTCCATTTCGTTCTCAAAGTAAACAGCTTTGACCTTTGCTCCCTTCCAAAATCCCTGTTCAATACCGACATCCCATGAAGTAGTGGTCTCTGGCTTCAGGTCAGGATTCCCAGCGTAAGTGGTGCCTGACGAGGCTGTCCATGTCCTGTAGAGTTCATAAATCGTAGGCGGTCTGAATGCCTTTCCTATTGAGGTTCTCAAGGTGGTCTTATCAAAAGCCTTATACACAAGGGCAGCCTTTGGACTAAAGGCAGAGGCATTTCTTGAATCGTATTCCTTTGGATAACCAGTTGTGCCAACCTGATTCACATAGCCGTCTGTGGTCTCCCACCGGTCCTGCCTAAAACCGACATAAGCCGTAAGGTTTTTAAGAATCATTATCTCATCCTGAACAAATAAGGCGTATGTCCTGTCATTTCCCTTTGCCTGATAGGAGAGGGTTGTCTTTGATGTCTCGTCCCTCCAGTTTGTGAGGTTTGTGTCCTTTGCATCAGCCTCTCCATGTCTCACAGAGCCGCCAAAAGTAACGATATGCCTCTCCAGCAGAGGAATGGTGAATTGAACATCAGCAGTGTATGCCTTTGAAGGAGACTCGCTCACCTTGCCTGTGCCTCCTGAACGCGTGGCAGTGGAGTTAGGGGTTACATACCACGACTTTTCCTGCTCAGCAAGCCCCAGTGATATTTTTGTCTTCACATCTCCAAGCACAGTTTCATAGCCCATGCCGTAGATATTCTGTATCCTGCCGCCGGAGCCTGAAAGAAAGGATGATTCTTTTACGGTGCCATAAGACCAGACCTCATTGCCCGCAGCGTTTTTCAAATATGTGTGAGGGGTGTCATAGTTATATTCATAGCGGGTTCTCATAAAGGAGAGATTAATCTTTGATGTTTTAGAGAAATCATATCCTGCCTTGAGTGTTACATTGTCATCCCACCACCTGTTATCACCTTTATCGCCAATCAGATAGCGTGTTTGTCCCTGATTGTTCGTTGTATATGACCAGCCTGTAATTCCTGCCGTTGGCTTGCTGCTCTGGACATTAAAAGCAGTGGGATAACCATTGGTTGATTTGTAGCCATAACTTAAAAAGAGGCTCAATTTATCTTTAATTTTATCGCCATAGGAGAGATAAAATTTTCTCACGTCATCCATTGCATCTCCCCTGTCCCAACTTGAACCATATCCTGTCTTTAAAGTGAATTCCCTCTTTTCAGGCATCTTCGTTATGATATTGACGACCCCGCCCATCGCATACCCGCCGTAGAGGCTTGAGAACGGCCCCTTTATAACTTCGATCCTCTCTACATCCTCCACAGCCATACCTCCGAAGCGGACGCCGCCTGAATAAGAGTCATTGAGAGTAATTCCGTCCATCAAAATCAAAGTCCTCTGCTGGGACGGTATGCCCCTTAAAGTAATGGATGTCATTGTATCCGCCAGCCCTTTGCCCCTGCTGTAAAAGACGCCAGAGACAGTGTTTAATGCCTCATCAACGGTCTTGATATTTCTCTTTTCCATGACATCTTTTGTCATAACAGAAACACTACCCGGTGCGGTCTCTAATTCCTTTTCTGTCCTTGTTGCAGTAACGACTATTTCTTCTAAAGATGCGGTCTTCTGTTCTGCAAATACAGGAACAGCAAACAGGGTAAAGGCGAATGGCAGATGGCTAAAGGCAAGTAAAACAACCGTGATGGGTGATGCGTAATGCGTAATACGCTTAAATAAAGACAATAATCTTCTCATCTTTTCCTCCCTCGGGAAATTTTTGATTTGGATTTGTCAGAGTCTCTTGTTCGTGTTTTTAACTCTTAACTCCGAACTCTAAACTCTGTATGGTTTGGATAGGTCTTCCGGCTCAGGGCATCCATTACCTGATTGCTTCATGCAAACAGGTGATGCCTTCTACTTGCCCGCCTTCCCATCATGATATTACCCATGACAGTGGCTTTTTTTCGGGCTTTCGTTCCCTTTACGGCTGCGGGGCAGCGGGAGAATCACACTCCTCTTCCCTGACATCCAGCCATATTGTGACTGTTTTTTTCTAAATCTGTGTTCTGTTTTCTATACTCCGACTATCACCTCCTTCATTGCTTCGTGGCCGATAGTTTTAACATATGTTTTTACAATCTTTCAAGTTTAGCCAATTACTTTCTCCGCCTCTTCAAAAAGCCCGTTCATCTTTTTTGTCTCATGATAGAGCTTATCGAGAACCTTTGAAAGTTCCTCATTGCCGAGCGATGACGCCTTCTCAGCCCACTGCCTGTAAGTCTCGGCGTGTTCGTCGTTATGCTCCTTCCAGTGGTGCAAAAGGTGTTTCAGTTTGTCGAGTTCGTTCATACATTCTCCTTTCAATATTCTTTTTATAATAGCAACATTGTGGACTGACTTGAAGCAAAATTTCTGGGTTCTCTGAGGGGCAAAGTAACGACTGCCCCTTCGCTCTGCACTAACCGAAACCTTATATTCAATCTTACATAAAACACAAGTATAAACGACTAATAATTTTGCGAGAGTCAGTTCCACAATGTTGCATTGTTACCTTCTCAATGTTTATGGAATAAATAATGCGAATGTATATGCCTGTGAGCGGACGGGCCGTGGCAGTGCATATGCTCATGAACAAGGTTCACCTTTAAGAGCAATTCCTCGTCTTTTAAAATATCTTCCGCGCTGCCTGTTTTTTCGAGCCGGTGTTCTTCCGAAAGCACAGCCACGCTGCAATGAAGTTCGTCCACCAGTGATAAATCATGGGTCGCAATAACAATGGTTTTCCCAGCCTCGCCGAGCGCAAAGAGCAACTCAACGAGGAAACACTGCGTCCTCGGATCGAGGCCGTTTGTGGGCTCGTCAAAGAGCATTACTTCCGGGTTTATGGTCAATACAGAGCCTATCGCGACCCTTTTTTTCTCACCGCCTGAAAGCATATATGAGGGTCTGTCCCTAAGATTTTCTATATTCAGCATCTGCATCACTTCGTGCGCTCTGTCCAGCGCTTCTCCTTCACTAATTCCAAGTTGCAAAGGTCCGTAAAGAAGCTCGTCAAGAACATTAGGACAGAATAATTGCACATCAGAGTCCTGAAATACATACCCTACCCCCCCCCGGAAAAATTTAAGTAGTCCTTTATCCTTTAAAGTCTTCTCCGATACCTCTTTGTCTCTGAAAAACACGCGCCCACTTGAAGGATATATGAGGCCGTTCATTATCTGAAGAAGCGTAGATTTTCCACTGCCGTTCGCGCCTATGACGGCAAACCTCTCACCCTCTTTTATTGAAAGACTTACATCCTCAATAGCAGGGATTTTGCCGTAATATTTATAGCTCACATTTTCTACTCTTATAATATTCTCCATAGCACTCCCGTTATATATTCGAAGCATAGGATAAGGCATTGAAGCGGCTTCGGCTAACTCCTAATGATCCACGGACGACAATGTAGACTGTGAATCGGAGAAAGGCTTGGATGCCTTTCGAGAATGAGCGGAAATACCTTGTCCTATGCTTCGTTACCATAATCAAATCCATAAAAATATAATGCCGGCTGAAAACAATGCAAATCCCGCAGCCGCATCCAGCTTATTCATTTTTTTAAAGCCGTAAAGCATAACGGTATCCGAAAAACCTCTTGCAATCATAGCATTAAAAACATCTTCGCATCTCTGCCGGCTCTTTTTAAACATGAACGCAATCCTCCCGGCAACCCATCTCCTCGCGTCTTTGCTGCTTACTCCTGACGCGGTCCTGCTCTTCTTTGCGAGATACATATCCTCTATTGTCTTCGCAAAAATAAAAATATATTTATACGTAAGGGTTATGATCATTAAAACCGCATCAGGCACTTTTAACACTTTCAATGCCCTGATAATGTCTGCAAACGGCGTGGTATAGAGAACAAGAAAAGACAACGACACCGAGTTTATAACCCTGAGTGTAAGCATCGCGACTACCGAAATGCCCTCTCCGGTAATGCCGATAGTTGCGGGAATATGGTATATCCAGAGATCATAGGGTTTTGAAAAATGTATTAGAGGCAGGATAATATCTCCTTTTGTGATAACATTGAAAGCAGAAGGCAGGGCAATAAGAAAACCGAAAACGAATCCTAAAAAAAGGACTCTGCCGTAGAAATTCAAAATGTTTAATCTCGATGCGAATGTCAGGCCGAAAACAAAAAAAGCTATCGCAATTTCAGGCAGCAGTTCCCGTTTCAGGCTTACTATAACGATAAAAAAAATCAGGAAAAGCACTTTTATCCGCGCGTCAAGCCTCTGAAAAAATCCGTTTTCGGATGCCGATTCCCATTGGACATAACCGGTCTTAATGACCTTTCCTAAATGCTCTATGCCGCTTTCTATAAAAGACATTTTACCTTTCACCTGAACGCAGGGTTGGGTTGAAGCGACTAATTATTTTGCAAAAGTCAGCTTAACTCTGCTGATCGCCTAACTCTTCTTTAGCAAGAGCCTTGAAATTAAATAGACCACACCGCCCACAAGGACTATACCCAGAATCCCCGAAATAATATAAGAGAAAATCTGAACCGTAAGCGAGGCATCCTCTCCTCCGAGATTATAATCGGTTATCGGCGCCTTCCATATATCCGTCAGCTTCTTCAATCCTTCCGGCACATATCCTAAAACCTTTTCCAGTGTGTCAGTTCCCCATTCTCCCCACGCGTCTCCAGCTTTGAATTTCTCGGGAAGGATAATGCCGAGCGGCGACAGCAAGGCCATTATGATAAGCCATATCCAGAGTTTTTTCTGAAATGGCGTTATTTTTTTCTTATTTTGATTTTCCATAGCCCATCTCCTATTGCCTATCGCCTTGTATTGCATAAACAACTTCCGGCTCGTGCTTGATAAAATATTTAAGCAGCATGGCTGTTATTACGCCTTCTATTATCCCGAACAATAACAGGTGTTCCAATGCCATCACCGGAACGGCAACGGACAGCGGATAAGGCGCGTAAAGAGGCCTGCCGTCAGAAGCAGATGCGATCAAAGGCTGAATTCCGAACTCGACGGCGGTAACTATCGCGCTTAAAGAAAGTCCGATATATCCCGCAAAAAAACCGGCCGCATACAACCGTTTCGCGCTGTCAGATTTCCCCTTTATAAGTTTGAATGCCCAATATGATACAAAAGGCATTACTACCGCCATATTAAAGCAGTTTGCTCCAATGGCCGTTATCCCGCCGTCTCCAAACACAATAGCCTGAATTATTAGAGCTACGGATACCGCTATTACCGCTGTCCATGGCCCTAAAAGAAGCGCTGCAATGCCCGCGCCCACGGCATGTCCGGTGGTTCCCCCGGGAATAGGAATATTGAACATCTGGATGATAAAAGAAAAGGCCGCTGCCATAGCGAGATATGGAATATGCTTGACTGAAAGCTCGCTCTTAAGCTTTCTAAGGGCGATTGCCCAAAAAGCGAACGACGCGCCGTAAAGCGGCACATAGGTCTGCGGGCTCAAATATCCGTCCGGAATATGCATAAATTTCTCCGTTTAAAACGAAAATAAAAAAGCCACGAAGGCTTTTTTAGGCCTGCTGGCCTATAGAGCCTTCGTGGCTCTAATATTCTGCAAAAAGAATAGCATCACAAAAAATCATTTGTCAATAGAAAAAAACTCAAGTAAAATAAGTCTTACAATGAAGGATGCCCTTTTAAAACTATTCGTAGACTTCTCTGAAAAACACAGCCTTATTGATAACGCATTCATTGTAGGCGGATCTGTCAGGGATATTCTTTTAGGCAATGAGATTAAGGACATCGATATCGCCGTAAAAGGGGATTCGCTTAATATCGCAAGGAAATTTGCGGAAGAGACCGGCGGTTCGTTCGTGCTTCTCGACGCGGAATTCCAAATAGCGCGGGTGGTAAAAGACGGCTCTTTTCTGGACATCTCCGTTATGAGGGGAGACTCAATTCATGACGACCTTTCCGAGAGGGACATAACTATAAATGCGATGGCAATACCGCTAAAGAACAGTTATGAGTTAAGAGTTAAGAGTTATGAGTCAAAAAACTCCAAACTCCAAACTCTAAACTCTAAACTCTTTCTCATAGACCCGTATGACGGGAGGGATGATCTTTCTAACAGAATTATCAGGATGGTGTCGGAGGAAAACCTTATAAAAGATCCCCTGAGGATTCTCAGGATCTACCGATTCAGCGCCGAATTGGATTTTTTTATAGAAGCAGACACCTTAGACACAGCCGGAAGGCTTTCTCCGCTGATAAGCTCTGTTGCCGCTGAAAGAATAACCGAAGAACTGAGGCATATACTCAGGCTTGGTGATTCATATACCACGATTAAAACAATGAGCAATAAGGGCACACTGCAGCGTATATTTCCCGAACTTAAAGAGGACTTCGTAGTTCACAATTTAGAATTATACAAAAATGTCGAGGATATTTTGAATAATTTCTCCCGCTTCATGCTTCCGGATTTAAAAAAAATATGCCTTAAGCTGTCCACATTTTTCACCGATGCGGACACAGCTAAAAATGCGTCCATACGGCTGAAGATGTCGAAGAAAGAGGTGGAGTTTGTTCATAAGATGGTATCGAACCACCGCCGCATTCTAAGTCAATACGAAGAATACAACGGTGATTTTGATGAGATTGTATCGATAAGGCTTTTAAAGGAATTCAGGGATGAAATATATCCGCTGATAATCCTCACTATTGCACAAATGCCTGATATTACAAATTTCTGCGAGAAACTGCTATCGTTTTATGAAAAAATATTTAAAGAGAGAATGAAGCTCCTTCCGGTTATCACAGGCGGCGACCTGATGAGAGAATTAAACTTAAAACCGTCCCCATCATTCAAGAAAATACTTACTGCAGTAGAGGATATGGTCTTAGAGGGAAAAATAACCTCCTCCAAAGAGGCGCTGAGAACTGCCCGCAGGATACTAAAAACAGAATGATATAAATCATACACCGTTTAAAGCCGGTCCGAGTAAAATTAACTATGGAAAAAACAGACCGTTCATACGTCAGGAAAATACGATACGCCGTTCAATGGGCTATATTCTTCATGGTCGCATATGCGGGCTATAAATTCTATATCTTCGCGCAGGCGCTGGAACAGGGACTGATACCGTCCGTAAGCCGTCCGCCGTCTATTGAAGGGTTCATGCCGATAGGCGCATTAATGGCGCTCAAGCTCTGGATTACGGAAGGAATATTCGACCCCCTACATCCGGCCGCTCTTATTATCTTTCTCGGCGCACTGCTCGTTTCCCTCTTATTAAAAAAATCCTTCTGCGGATGGATATGCCCGGTAGGAACCGTTTCGGATGCCGTATGGAAAGGCGGCAGAAAAATATTCGGTAAAAACTTTGCAATCACGAAATATATCGATTACCCTCTGAGGGCTTTAAAATATATCCTTATGGCATTCTTCCTTTATGTCATTATCATAAAAATGTCGCCCATCCAAATAGTCGAATTTTTGAATACACCCTACTGGAAGATTTCGGACATAAAATTATTAAAGTTTTTTACGGAGATGTCCCTCACCACAAAAATTACCTTGATCACCCTGTTCGGAATGTCCCTTTTATACAAAAATTTCTGGTGCAGATATTTATGTCCATACGGCGGTTTGCTCGGATTATTGAGCGTACTAAGCCCCATAAAGATAAAAAGAAATGATGCCGCATGTATTCAATGCGGCCTATGCTCTAAGAACTGCCCTTCGCTCCTTCCTGTGGATAAAAAAGATACTGTCCGCTCGCCTGAATGCACCGGATGCCTCACCTGCGTAAGTCATTGCCCCGCAAAGCACGTGCTCGATACGGCTTTACCGGCAAGAACAGCGATTACTCCGGAAATCTTCATTTCCGGAGTAATCGCGCTGTTCTTCGGACTTGTCTTGATTGCCAAACTGACAGGAAAATGGCATTCATCCATAACCTACGAAGAACTCCTCTCGCTGATGCCGATCATCCATACCCTTGCCCATCCATAACATTCCCATAACCCGCAGCCAAATTATTTGATATGGATGGCAGGTGGTCTGAAAAGCCTTTAATAGCGATACCTCAGAGCCGAACCCTCGCGCCGTTTAAGGGCAAATTCAGTATCACCTTTTGCATTCAACAGAGAAACAGGCAATATGGTTTCTCATCGCATTATTAAAGGCTTTGAGGAATACCTGTCATCTATGATTACGGATTATGGACATTCCACATTAAATGCTGGATATGCTATATTGTTAAATAAAAGCCGGGGGAGGTAGTTTATGCCTGAACTTAGATTAAATCTGATAACCCGCGAATGGGTAATCATCGCCAAAGAAAAAAGAAAAAATCCCGTTGATTTCGTAAACGCAAAAGAAAGGAAGAAACATCCCGAGATGCTCCAAACATGTCCTTTCTGTCCCGGCAATGAATCCAAAACACCGGACGAGATATATAGAATCAAAGACGAAAAAGGCTGGCTTATTAGGGTAGTGCCGAACAAATTCTCGGTGCTCTCAAAGGACGGCGACAGATCGAGGATAAATACGGAATTGAAAAAAACCGTGAACGGGGTCGGCATACACGAGGTTGTCATAGAAACCCCTTTTCATAATCTCACAATCGCCACTATGCCGGCAGACCACCTGAAAGAGGTAATTCAGACGTACAAGGAAAGGTTTATCGAGGCATACAAAGACAAACGCGTTGAGAATGTGATCATCTTTAAAAACGACGGGTCAAACGCAGGCACGCCCATCGAACATTCCATAGCGCATATCGTAGGCATCCCGATCACTCCGAGACGCGTAAGGAACAGGATCGAAAACGCCATGAAATTCTTTGACGATACCGGCGACTGCCTGATGTGCAAAACCGTCATCGATGAACTCAGCGAGAGGGCAAGAATATTGTTCGATACCGAACACTTCATATCGTTCATACCTTACGCTGCGCTTTCTCCGTTCCATACATGGATATTCCCAAAAAGGCATTCGGGTTCATTCGCCGATATCCGTTCGGAAGAAATATGGGACCTTGCCTTAAACCTGAAACTTACGATGGGCTCGCTTTTTTACGGGCTTGAAAATCCGGACTATAACTATGTAATAAGGTCGGGAAGCCCATCTCACGCGAATTCGGAATTCATACACTGGTATATAAGCATAGTCCCGAGAGTCGCTACGGTATCCGGCTTTGAACTCGGCACAGGAATATACATAAATCCGCTGCCGCCGGAAGCGGCTGCGGATTTTTTAAGGAGCGTAAGGATACCGCATGAACGATGAAAAAATACTTATAGTAGAAGACGAAAAAAAAATCTCCGACATCGTAAAATCATACCTCGAGAGAGACGGGTTCAAGGTATCCGTTGCCGAGACAGGACAGGCCGCCCTGCATCTCGTCAAAAAAGACTTCGATCTTATAATTCTCGATTTAATGCTTCCCGACATCGACGGGGAGACTATCTGCGGCTCTATCAGGGAATTCTCGGATGTCCCGATAATAATGCTTACCGCCAAAAGCGCGGAAGAGGACAGGATCAAAGGGCTCGGCATCGGAGCCGACGATTATGTGATAAAACCCTTCAGTCCGAGGGAACTCGCGGCGCGTGTCAAGGCACACCTCAGGAGGACGAAAAAAAATGAAAAAAAACTGCTCTCCTTCAACGACGGGCTTCTGACAATAGATACGCTCTCGATGGAAGTAAAAAAAGGGAAAGATGTTACACCCCTGACAGCCACCGAATTCCGCATACTCCTGTGCATGGCCGAAAAACCGCAGATGGTCTTCAGCAGACTGCAGATCGTCAATGCCGTGCAGGGATATGATTTCGAGGGATACGACAGGGTCATCGACGCGCATGTCAAAAATATAAGGCATAAAATAGAAGATAACCCTCAAAAGCCGGTATTTATAAAAACGGTATACGGGGCGGGATATAAATTTATCGGGGTCCCCGATTGAAAACCAAAATATTCCTTGCATTTATAGTCGTCATCCTTGCGGCGCTCCTTTCCAACTTCATCTTCGAGTGGCTGATAATAAGAGACTTTGACAATTATGTCGGCGGAGTAAAAGAGGATCAATTCTACTGGGTACTGGCATCCATAGAAGGCAGTTACTCCGGAGGCGTCTGGAATAAAAGGGCATTATCCGAATCCATCCATTGGGGAATGATGCTCGGCCTCGACATAAAAATCATCGACGTTACCGGTGAAGAAGTGCTTTCGTCTAATGAGGTCATTGAATCCCTTTCAGAGTCGATGAAGCGCCGGATGGAAGGGCTCTTTCATATGCACGCGACAACCGGCTCTTTCGATCAATATCCCCTGTACATTAAGGGTAAACGGATTGGAACACTTCTATCCCGGCCTTTCCAGAAGGAGCAAATAAAGGAAAAGGAATCCATATTCAAACGGAGGACAAAAAACTTCCTTTTGGTTTCATTCTTGATCGCGGGCGGAGGTTCCGTGCTTATAGCCCTGCTCTTCAGCCGGTATCTTTCCAGGCCTATTACGGTTCTTAAAACGGCGGCGGAAAAAATAGCCCAAGGGGATTTCAACGTGCGCATAATTCCCAAAAGCGATGACGATGTCGGAAAACTGTCCGCAAGCTTTAACGCGATGGCGGAGTCCCTCGGCAGGGAAGAAAAATTGCGAAAACATTTGATGTCCAATATCGCCCATGAATTGAGGACGCCGCTGACCGTAATGAAAGCCCATATGGAAGCTATGGATGACGGCGTCGTTGAAGTCGGAAAGGGATTGGAGAATATAAAAAACGAAATCGACCGTTTGATAAAGCTTGTAAAAGGCATAGAGGACATTACTGCGGCAGAGGCGAGCTTTTTCACAAAGGGAACCCTAACCGAAATCAACCTGAAAGAATTTCTCTCTGAGTTGGTCGATGAAATGAAACCGTCGTTCAAAGAAAAGGGTCTCGAAATAAAGATATTGAAAGAAAGGAATCTGCAGGTCGCAGCCGACGCTGAAAAACTCGAAAAGATCGTGCGGAACATAATTTCGAACTCGTTGAAGTTCACCGAAAAAGGCGGAGTATTGATCGATTATGAAAAAACCGGAAACACTCTTTGCATAGAAATAAAGGATTCCGGCAAGGGCATTCCCGAAGACAAAATACCGCTCATATTCAACAGATTTTACAGAATAGAAAATCACCCTCCCATCCCCCCCTTAGCAAGGGGGGACGAAGGGGGGTTAGGCCTGGGGCTTGCAATCGTGAAAGAACTCGTCGAAGTGATGGGCGGCAGTATCGATGTGAAAAGCGAGATAGGCAAAGGGACGACATTCAGGATTTGTTTACCCACAAGCATATAAAACATTTTGGCAGGTATGACAGCCTTCCGCTTCATTCTCGGAAGACATCCAGCCTTCCTCCGAAGCTACGCCAGCATGCTTCACCCATGGTTTCGCTTATGCTGCCGAAGTCGCTTCAGGCAATCATCCCTGCCAACAACATGATCATTAAGATATGAAAATCGCTTTGATACAACTAAACATTGCATGGGAAGCTAAGGAAGAAAATTATAAGCGGGCGGAATTTTTCGCGGAAAAAGCCTTCCATGAAAGATGCGATATCATAGTCTTCCCTGAAATGTTCAACACGGGGTTTTCCATGAATGTTTCCGGGATCGCGGAAAGCGGACATGGAAAGACCGATTCGGTATTGTCGGAGATGGCCCGAAAATACGGCATATATATAATTGCAGGTTTTCCTGTAAAAGAACCCGCAGAAGAAAAAGGCAGGAACATGGCCGCTGTATATGATAGAGATGGAAGGCGCATCGCCGCCTATACAAAGATGCATCCTTTCTCTTTTTTGGATGAAGACAAATATTATGCCGCCGGCGAGGATACCGTTACTTTCGACATAGACGGCATGACGTGCAGCGTATTTATATGTTATGACCTGCGTTTCCCTGAAACGTTCAGGAAAGTAGCGGAGAAAGTTCATGCGATATTCGTTATTGCCAACTGGCCTGCATCGCGAAAGGAACATTGGGAACCCCTGCTTAAGGCACGGGCCATCGAAAACCAATGCTTTGTGATCGGCGTCAACCGCACCGGCACGGACGGAAACGGAATCTATTATCATGGAGCGTCCCGTGTTTTCGATCCGTCGGGAAATGCTGTTTGTTCGGGCAATGAAAAAGATGAATTTCTGGCGTGCGAATTCAATCCCGCAGAAGCCGTTGAAATAAGGTTACGGTTCCCTTTTCTGAAGGATATGCGCATTTAACCATTCATAATTTCTTCAAAATTAAACGGTATCATCATTCTATGAAAAAATTGATTTTTATAATCCTTCTGCTCGTAATCACGCCCTCGGGTATTCATGCGGAAAGTTATCCCGCTCAAACGATTATGCCGTATGAGGAGAGATGTCCGCTGTGCGGGGCATACGGATACTGCGAACAGCAGCCTTCCAGTCGAGAAGCGGCAAGAGCCCTTAAGACATATTACGCAAAAAAAGGCATGAAGGCAACAATTATAAAGCAGGACGGGCGATTTATAGAGGCGGAAGTTACCAAGAACAATAAAATTATTGACCGGGTGTTGCTCGACTGCAGGACAGGAAGGATCCGATCTATATATTAACAGGCATTTTACTCATCCCCCTCCCTAAGGCAGCCTTCCCCCAAGGCTGCCTCTTTTTTTTATTTTCACAATCTTTTCATAAAACATTCATATAATATTCGTAATCTTATGTTATTTTTTATAAAATTTTTAATAAGGGGGTTTTCATAAAATGAAACGCATGCTGTTTTTAGGGATTTTGATTTCCTTTCTCATATCCGGCAATGCCGCTGCGATGGGGCCTGCGATAGGGCTGATAATGAAAGGCGCCGGAATAATGGGCGGCGAAATGACAAGTGGACATGGGAAACAGCATGACAGCACTCAAGGCGGAATAAAGAGCGGACAGGGCGATACGGACGGCCAGAAAATAACGGATGATAAGAAGGACGATGACGGTTTAGTAGGTTGTCATAGCGGGACAACTCAGGATTATCAAAATGAAGATGGTAAGCCCACAGATAGGACAGAAAGAAAATAAAAAAAAGATGCGGGAGGAAATAATGAAAAAAATAGTAATCTTGATTGTATTTTCAGTGTTCGCCCTTATCTTTAACTATGCATTTGCCCAGACAGCGGAGCATGTCCACAAACCGCATCCGCACAAACACAAAGAATACGCTAAAGTCAAAAACCCTATTCCCATGACCGAAGACTCCATAGTCAAGGGAAAGGGGCTTTATGGAAAACACTGCGTTTCATGTCATGGAGAATCGAGCAAAGGCAGCGAAAAAACCGATCTCACGGACAACCTATGGATTCACGGCGACAGCGACGGCGAGATATTTCATGTTATAACTGACGGGACAAAAGGACCCACGCCGATGAAGGGATTCAAAAAGGAATTGACAAAGGAAATGAGATGGCATCTTGTGAATTATATCAATAGCCTCAAAAAGTCCGAAGGAGACAGG
>JAJYVD010000078.1 GCA_021792185.1 Nitrospirota bacterium
CTGGCTGCCGTGATTTTTGTTGCGGAACGCCTTTCTTTTGCCGTTAATCCCATTGCTGTCTCCTTTTTTAAGAGACAGTATGAAATTTTTCGAATAGATTCTTATTTGAGGCAACGATTCACTTTCAGATAGATTTTCGATGAGGCAATTCGTGATATTGACAAAGACGCGGACATTTTGTATTCTAATATAGTCATTCCGATTATCCCCCCGGAACTAAATCATAAACTTAGGGATGAACCATAGAATATAGATGCAGAAACCGAAAAGTAAAAATCAAAAATTTAAACAGGTTACCGGCCGAAAAGTATAACCCAAAGTGAGCGATTCTAAGTTTAAGAATATATGTCCGTCTTTGAGCCGTGCCTGATATATAAAATCATTCAATTTAGGTAAGAATAAATATTTTTTATGACAACCCTGAGAGGTAAAAAACAAATGGAAAAACATATGGAAAACCAGATCTCGATTTCAGAACTGAAAGAGAAAAACATTACCGCTCTCACCGACCTTGCAAAGGGTCTCAACGTCGAAGGCGCAACCGGGATGCGGAAACAGGAACTCATATTCGCCATACTTCAGGCGCAGGTAGAAAAGGCGGGCAATGTTTACGGAGCGGGCGTGCTCGAAATACTGCCGGACGGGTTCGGCTTTCTCCGTTCTCCCGATTACAGTTACCTTCCCTCGCCGGATGACATATACGTATCGCCGTCCCAGATACGGAGGTTTTCTTTAAGGACCGGAGATTTCATATCCGGGCAGATAAGGCCTCCCAAAGAAAGCGAACGCTATTTCGCGCTTCTAAAGGTAGAGACGATAACCGGAGAATCCACAGAGGATAATGTAAGCCGTCCTTTATTCGATAACCTCACACCGTATTACCCTACCGAAAAGATAAATCTCGAATATCAGACCGAAGATTACGCCATGAGGGTCATGGACCTCATCACGCCCATAGGAAAAGGGCAGCGCGGACTAATTGTAGCCGCTCCGAGGACCGGGAAAACCATGCTGCTTCAGTCCATAGCAAAGTCAATAAAGAAAAACCATAAAGAAGTGCACCTCATAATACTTCTTATAGATGAAAGACCCGAAGAAGTCACCGATTGGAAAAGGCAGGTCAGCACCGCCGAGATTATAAGCTCGACATTCGACGAGCCCCCGCAGAGGCATTGTCAGGTCTCCGAAATGGTTATCGAACGGGCAAAACGCCTGGTAGAGACGAAAAAAGACGTTGTTATCCTGCTCGACAGTATAACAAGGCTTGCAAGGGCTTATAACACCATAACGCCCACGAGCGGCAAGGTGCTTTCAGGCGGGCTCGATGCCAATGCCCTTCAACGTCCTAAGAGGTTTTTCGGCACCGCAAGGAATATCGAAGAAGGCGGCAGCCTGACAATTCTGGCGACAGCCCTCGTAGACACCGGAAGCAGAATGGACGATGTAATCTTTGAAGAATTCAAAGGAACAGGCAACATGGAGATACATCTCGACCGCAAACTCGTGGACAAGAGGATATTCCCGAGCATCGACATCAACGCTTCGGGCACGAGAAAAGAAGAACTGCTCGTCAATGCCGATGTCCTGAATAAAATGTGGATACTCAGGAAGGTGCTGAACCCGTTGAGCACCGTCGAAAGCATGGAATTCCTGCTCAGCAAGCTCAAGGGCGCAAAGAGCAACAAAGAGTTCCTCGAAATGATGAACAAATGAAACTTGAAGACGACAGTTACTGTTTCGCGTGCGGCAAAAAAAATCAGTGCGGATTAAAACTGTCGTTTCAATACTCCGGCGGCAAACTCACATCCGAATTTACGCCTTCCAAATCACATCAGGGATACAAGGACATAACACACGGAGGCATAATAACCACAGTCCTCGACGAGGCCATGATACAGGTCGCCATAGCTGAGGGGATAATGCCCGTGACAGCCGAAATAAACGTGAGATTCAAAATGCCGCTTATGGCAGACGAAAAGACGGTTGCCGAGGCAGAGATAATCAGAAAAAGCCCACGGCTTATCGAGGCACAGTCCCGTCTTTTAAAAACATCCGACGGCACAATCATTGCCGAGGCTTACGCGAAACTTATCCCGTCGAAATAGAACAACAGAAAATTAGTGTCAGTGATTAGTGTCAGTGACTAACACCGACACCGATAACTGACACTGATAGCTGTTTTTTGCTATCATATAAAGAAATGAAAAGCTACTTACTGATAGTCGGAACCCTCATAACTGTAATCTCTGTCCTTATTACACTGAATGTCTTTTTCCAGCAATCCCTCCAGATGGAAATGGCGGAGCAGTTTAACAAGCAGCAGTCTCTGCTCTCCAAATCCATAGCCGACAACATAAGCGCCTATCTGTATTTCATAAAGCAGGATGTCCGCCATATCTCCAATATGCTGTCCAAGCGGGGCATAACGAACAAAAAGGACCTCGACTGGCTGACAAATGATGCCCTGAGAAAAAAGGGAATAATAGAAACAACCCTCGGCATTCTGGATGTAAAAGACAATATAGTCTTTTTCGAGGGGGACAGCGATACATTAAAACCCATTGCTGCTAATATGCTGGAACAGACGAAAAATATAGTGCCCGGCAACACCCTCATCATGGAGACCCCCCATGCCATTTACATCATATCCCAGATATACAACCAGAACAGCATGAAGGGGATAATCTTCCTATCCATCAAAATAAACGATATAGCAAAATACTTTGTAAGCAATATAAAATCGGGCAGCAGAGGATATGCATGGATGATGGATAAAAACGGAACCCTCCTCTACCATCCTACCCAGCCCGGCATGGTTGGCGGCAACATTTATAAGACAGGTTCCGCCTGTTTTAAATGTCATATGAACTTTGATCTCGAAAAGCGCATAATCGAGGGAAAGACAAGCAATTACGGCAGGCACATTGCGCCTACAGGGGAGGACAAGATTATTGCATTTTCCACTGTTGGCATAGATAGCCTTTCATGGATAATCGCTGTGTCCGCCCCCTACTCCGAAGTAACCTCGGCTACGAGACATAGCATGGGACTCTACTCCTATCTCATAATATCCATTTTCATTACCACGAGCGTTGTTTCAACCCTTTTGATTATATTCAACAAAAAGAGGATAAAGGCAGAAGAGGTGGCAAAGAGAAAGGAAGAGCTTGAAAAATATGCTGTCGAACTCGAAGAAAGGGTCAATGAAAGAACAGCAGAGCTTGTAAGTGAAAAGGAAAAGCTCAATACCATTGTCAGCGCCATAGGAGGCGGAATTGTATTAATCGACAGATCCGGCAGGATTCAATGGACAAATCAGATGATAAAAGATATGGCCGGCATGGATGTTACCGGCAAATCTTGCGAGGATATCTGTCCTGACTGCCATGTTTCAGCCGAGTATACCAGAGCCAAAGATAGTATTGACACGGTAATTCTATCTAACCTCTTCGGGCAGAGGGATAAGCACTTCCAGATTACCACTGCTCCTGTGAAAGGAGTAAACGGAGAAATCCATGGATACATAAGGCTTATACAGGATGTAACAGAAATAAAAAAGATGGAAGAACAGATAATCCATTCAGAAAAACTCGCCTCCATCGGAAGGCTTGCAGCCGGCATTGCCCATGAGATAGGAAATCCTCTCACATCCATTTTCTCCTTTGTCCAGATACTCAGGGAAATGGAAGACGATGATTTTAAAAAAGAGAGCCTCGAAACAATTTATTTTCACATAAACAGGATTTCAGAAATATTGAAACAGCTTTCCGGCTTCTCAAAGATGCCTGCCGGAGAGCCAAAAGAATGTTATATAAACGAAATTATAGAGACATCCATCAATCTTATACAGTACGACAAAAAGGCAAAGACCATATCAATCATCAAAGAGCTTTCCCCTTCTCTGCCTGTAGTCACCATTGATGGGAATCAGCTTTCACAGGTCTTTGTAAACCTCACGCTGAACGCCATAGACGCCATGCCTGATGGAGGGAAGCTTACTGTCAGAAGCATGTTGAGGGGAAGCGATATAATCGTACAGTTCGAAGATACAGGCACAGGCATTCCGCGGGAGGATCTACTCAAGATATTCGATCCCTTCTATACAACCAAGGAAAAGGGCACGGGTCTCGGACTTGCAGTAAGTTATAATATTATCAAAAAGATGAGCGGTACGCTGACCGTTGAGAGCGAAGCCGGCAAGGGAAGCTTATTCACAATAACTATACCAATAAATAACAGCTAAAAGAGAATGAAGCCAAAGATATTAATAGTCGATGACGAGCCTGACATATGTAAGGCATTGGAATTCCTGCTAAAGAGGGAGGGCTATGCCGTAACCTCTGTGAACAGCGGCGAGGATGCAATAGAAAACCTCAAGACTGAGAGCTTTGATGTTATAATTACAGACCTGAAGATGGGTAGGGTCGACGGAATGACCGTTCTCGAAAAGTCAAAGGAGATAAACCCTGATATGCCGGTGATAATGATGACGGCCTTTGCCTCGATCGAATCCGCGGTCGAGGCCATGAAAAAAGGGGCTGCCGATTATATCGTCAAACCGTTCCTCAACGAAGAGATAAAGCTCACAATCAAAAAAGTCATCGAACAGAAAAAGATAATAAATGAAAACATTGCCCTTAAACAGCAGATAAGCCAGCGCATAGCATGCAAGGATTTTGTGGCGAACTCGGAATCCATGCTGAATATCGTCGAGACTCTCGAGAAGGTAATCCCCACCAAGAGCAATATCATGATATTGGGCGAGAGTGGAACAGGAAAGGGTCTTATTGCAGAAATGATCCACTGTAACAGCCCGAGACGCGACAAGCCGTTCATTTCCATAAATTGCTCGGCGATACCGGAAGGGCTCCTTGAATCAGAGCTTTTCGGTTACAAAAAGGGCGCATTCACAGGCGCGGTGTCCGATAAATTAGGACTCATCCCTCTTGCCCATGAGGGGACGCTCTTTCTGGACGAAATAGGCGATATGCCGACAAACCTTCAGGCAAAACTCTTAAAGGTTCTGGAGGCAGGAGAGGTTTATCCCCTCGGCGATACACGGCCGAGAATCGTGGATGTGAGAATAATATCCGCGACCAATGCCGATGTAGAAAGCAAA
Organism: Nitrospirota bacterium; assembly: GCA_021792185.1. Classification (GTDB taxonomy): domain Bacteria; phylum Nitrospirota; class Thermodesulfovibrionia; order Thermodesulfovibrionales; family Dissulfurispiraceae; genus GWB2-47-37. Next base: position 5,120 of record JAJYVD010000078.1, read on the forward strand.
ATAAAGGAGGGGAAATTCAGGGAAGACCTTTACTGGAGATTGAATGTAATAGAGATAAAGATACCTCCGCTCAGGGAGCGAAAGGACGACATAGAGATACTCGCAAGGCATTTCACAAGCAAATTTTCAGAAGAGCACGGCAAGAACATAAAGGGAGTAGATAAAGACGCCCTTGCTTTACTGCTGGAATATTCATGGCCCGGTAATGTGCGGGAATTGAGCAATGTAATCGAGAGGGCAGTCGTCCTCGCGGAAACGGACCGCATAACCGCCGTCAATCTTCCCGACAAACTTAAAAAAATAGAACATGACGCGCATTCCTCCACTCTCAAGACATATATCGGCGACTATGAGAAAAGCCTGCTTATAAGGCTGTACGAATCTCATAACAGGAATAAGGAAGAGACCGCGAAGGCGCTCGGCATAGACCTCGCCACCCTTTACCGAAAATTCAAAAAATACGGAATAGAGGAGTAAGTGAAAAAGGCATTTTACGCAGGCGCGGTTGCTGGAGGGATATTAGGCCTTACGGTCGCCCTGAGCATGGATTTAATGTTCGGACAAAGCTTCGGCGGCGGATGGAGCGAGGCAGTGGCAAATGACCTTAACCGCATGTTTAAAGCCAATCTTTCGCCAAGCAACTTCATAGTGATTATAGGTGTAATAATAGTTGTAGGCATCATAGGGGCATTCGGCTCCTTCATAGGCGGAATCTTCAGCGTGATGATTGCAAGGCTGTTTCAGGTGCTCACAAAAGAAAGATAAGGTTAAGGTTGAGGTCAAGGTTAAGGATTAGAAAATTTGTCCCTCAATCTTAACCTCAGCCTCAACCTTTTGCTTAGCCTTAACCTTGACCTTAACCTGTTTTTTTATCCCTTATGGCATTTCGCGCAATCCGTTACGGGCGAAGCGATGTTTCCGTTATGGCATGCGCCGCAGAACTTACCGCCGTACATGGCATCCATCTTCACCTTGCTGCCGCCCTTTTTCATTGTAAAGTGTTTCGCATGGCATGAATCGCAGGAGAACGCTGTTGTGTGGAACTTGTGGCTGAAGACCACATTGCCTATACCGTCAACCTTATATACAAGCTCCTTTTCAAAGCCCTTCATTTTATGGCACTTTGCACACTCAGAAGAAGCAAATGCCTTTTTGCCGTCATGACATGCGCCGCAATATGCACCGTTATTAATGTCCTTCATGGTGACATGGGCAGCGCCTGCGCTCATCAGGAATATCCCCGGATGGCACTCCTTGCAGTTGAACAGCTTTGCGTGAGCCTCGTGGTTAAACTTTGACGGTAAAACCGTCCTGTCAAAGGTAATCATCTTCATGCTGTGACAGTTGCTGCAGATATTCCTGTTAACCACCATGTGCCGATGCCCTCTGGGGTCGTGGCACTGATTGCAGTGATAGCCTGCGCTCATATGCTTCTGGTGGGGGAATATCCCCCTCCGGGGTGGCGCGGAGAATTTCTGGTATGAGTGGCATTTAAAGCACGGCAAACTGCCTACTGCCTCGTCCCTTGATATTATTTTCTCAGCGGCCTTTTCTGCCACGCCTTTTTCCGCCTTCTTTGGAGCACAGCCGAATATCAATGCGCTTATGGTTATAATCGCTATCAACCATCTCATTTGTTGTCCCCTTTGTCGCCGAATTCCAGTTTATACTCGATGGGATGCTCATGCTTCATATCCTCGATGGAAATCTTTCCTGTAATCCATGTCATGCTCATGGGGAATTTGTTCCACTTCAGATGTTCGTTATAGAAGTGCCAGAAGAGTATGAAGACTATGGCAAGAAGGGCCTCATCGCTGTGCATGATGGAGACTACCTCCCATATCCAGTTCACGCTCCATGCAGGGAAGAGATATGAAGCCTGCACAGGGAATGCTAAGAAAAGACCGGAAAGACCGATAATCCCCATGCCCCAGAAGACCGCCCAGTAATCGAATTTATGTATATAGCTGAATCTGCCGAATTGCGGCTTCTCTTTGCCAAGGCCGAGGAAATACAGTATGTTTTTAACGGCGTCCATCACATCCTTCGGCAGGGGTATAATGGTCGTGTCTTTGCGAAGCTTCATCTTGCCTGTTGCCAGACTATATCCCAAATAAAGGACATGCCAGAGGAAGTCCATGAGCATTGTAATGCCTGCTATGCGATGAACTATTCCGGTATTCTTTGCCCCACCCCATATCCTTACCAGCCAGCTTGAGTGTTCAACGGTCTGCTCCGGATATTTCAATGCCCATCCCGTGAAGGAGAGCAGTAAGAATGAGGTGAAAAGGATCACGTGCTGAATCCTCTCTACGGTATTGAAACGTAGATATTCTTTGGGAATCTCTTTATTCATGATGTCCCTCCTTTCCCTTTCTTA
>JAJYVD010000079.1 GCA_021792185.1 Nitrospirota bacterium
AGACAGTAAAGGGCAGCAAAGGCAAAATACAGAACATTCTCAATTGGCTTGCTACTTAAACAATTTTTAAAATGCCTTTAAATAGGCTAATCAAGTGGTATGCTAATGTCTATGTCTATTTTTCGGTAGATGTTTGGCAATTGACAGAGTTCGCAGGATTGTGATAAATTTTCCTGTTGTCGGTTTAATGCGGGTGTAGCTCAGTTGGTAGAGCACAACCTTGCCAAGGTTGGGGTCGCGGGTTCGAATCCCGTCGCCCGCTCCATATTCGTTATAGTGTGTTGTGCGTTATAGGGTTATCGCGTATTACACTAAGAATACATATCTTTTCGCTATAACGCTGAACGCTCTACGCAATAACTCAATCGGCGGCGTACCCAAGTGGCTAAGGGAGAGGTCTGCAAAACCTTTATGCAGCGGTTCGAATCCGCTCGCCGCCTCCATGTTAATATTTCATTATTTCAAGATAATCCCTTAAGTCCGTTTCTTCGTCTCCTTTTGCCGTTAGGATTTTTTGTTTAATGTCGGCTATGAATTTTTCCCTGCTGCCGCCGTATGAAGGGTCAGCCTCTATTGCCCGTGACATTACCGCTGCCGCATCGCCGTATCTGCCGATCTTGTTATACGCGAGGGCCAATCCATAGTAAGGGAGGTTAAACCGGGGAGACCTTTTTAATGAGTCCTTGAAAGCGTTTATGGCGAGGTTGATCTGTCCCGCTCTGTAATACGAGATGCCGAGCAAATAGTAAGATTTTTCAGGGGTGTCGTATAAAGGGTTGGCTAACGCCCTTTTAAAAGAATTTATAGCGTTGTCCCACTGTCTTACGTTTATATAAGTGACGCCCAAATTGTGGTGCGCGTCCGAGAATTCGGAATCTACGGATACTGCCCTCATGAAAAAGTCTTTAGCTTGGCCGAACTCTCCAAACTGCAGATATACAAGACCGAGTCCGTTTAATAATTCCTTGTTGTCGCGGTCGATCTGGAATGCCTTTTGAAGCTCCACAAAGGCGGCCTGAACATTTCCTTCATTCAGATGCGCGATTCCCATTTTATAATGGAAGTCGGCCTCTTTCTGTTCTTCCACGGAAACGCCGGCGCAGCCGATGAAAGCGATAAACAGTAACAGAATAAGAAACAGAGCGATAGAGCGATGGGGTAATGAGTGGATTTTGTTTTTCATGCTTTCCAGTTTAAATCATTTAGACAGTCTTGTCCATAGGCGCCGGAGAATATCTTCCGCCTTTATAGAGGCTTCTTTTAACTCCATCCCGCGCGCATTCAACTCGAAGCCGTCCGGCAGAAAGCGTAGTCCCTTCTCCTTTTTCTGAAGATCGAACAATACCTTTAACAGCCTGTCGAAGAAATTTTCGGGAATCTTATATCTGCTTTCCGGGTCCGAGACAAAGGAAAACCGCCATCTGCCGTCCATTTCGGCAATGCTTGAAATATATAAAAGCCTCGCCAGTATTTTAATCTTTACGACATGCAGCAGGTTATCGACCTCATCCGGCAGCGAGCCGAACCTGTCATTTATCTCATCTCCCATATCTTTCAACGCGTCTATGGATTTTACGGACGATATACGTTTGTATACGCTCAGCCTCAATGTTATTTCAGGGATATAATCCTCGGGGATGAATGCCGAGAGCCTCAGCCGTATCTGGGGTTCGATCTCTTCCCGCACTTCCTCTCCCTTGATCTCCGCGACCGCCTTTTCGAGCATCTCCATGTACATATCGAACCCGACCTTGTAAATATGCCCGGACTGCTCGACTCCGAGAAGATTTCCCGCCCCGCGTATCTCCAGGTCTTTTAACGCGAGCCTGAAACCCGCGCCCAGATAACTCATCTCCTGTATCGCCTGAAGCCTCTTTTTCGCCTCGTCTGTGATGATGTCTTCTCCGGGTATGAGAAAGTATGCGTAAGCCTGAGTGTCTCCCCTTCCGACCCGCCCTCTTAGCTGATAAAGGTCGGACAGCCCGAATGTATCCGCCCTGTCCACGATTATGGTATTTGCCGTTGTAATGTCGAGCCCGGAGCCTATTATAGCCGTGCATATCAACACGTCGGTCTCTTTGTTCAAAAAGCCGAGCATAACCTTTTCGAGGCCGGCCTCTCTCATCTGTCCGTGTGCTATCGCTATTTTCGCGGAAGGGACGAGTTTTTTAATGTAGCCGGATATTTTCTCTATATCCTTTATCCTGTTATGGACAAAGAAGACCTGACCGTTTCTTTTGAGTTCTCTTTCTATGGCCTCTTTTATGGTTTTGTCGTTGAATGGCGTAACCGCGCTCCTTACAGCGAGCCTCTCTTCCGGAGGAGTTTCTATGGCGCACATCTCCCTCACCCCGGAAAGGGACATGTGGAGCGTCCTCGGAATAGGCGTGGCAGTGAGGGTTAGGATGTCCACTCCTTTTTTGATCTCTTTCAATCTTTCCTTTTGAGCTACGCCGAACCTGTGTTCCTCGTCTATGATAAGAAGGCCGAGGTCGTGGAACCGCACTTTTTTGTTCAACAGTATATGCGTGCCTATGACGATATCCACCTCTCCGTTAGCAACCGCCTGCACGCATTTATCGAGATCGGCCTTGTTCTTGAATCTGCTCAAATAATCTATTTTTACCGGAAATCCGGAAAACCGCGATTTAAATGTCCTGAAATGCTGCTCCGCAAGCAGGGTTGTAGGCACAAGGATTGCGGCCTGTTTTCCGTCATATACCGCCCTGAACGCAGCCCTTACCGCCACCTCGGTCTTTCCGTAACCCACATCGCCGCATATTAGCATGTCCATAGGGATTTCGGAATGCATGTGCTTTTTTATCTCGTTAATGGCCGTTGCCTGATCCGGAGTTTCTTCATATGGGAAAAAGTCGTCGAATTCCCTGTGCATGGGCGTATCATCGCTGAACACATAACCCCTCGCTACCTTTCTTTCAGCGTACAGCTTAAGGAGCTTTTCAGCCATCTCCTGAATGCCCTTTTTAGCCCTCTGCTTTGTTCTCTGCCATACCTTTGAGCCGAGTTTGTCGATAACGGGAATATGACCTTCCGCCGCGCTGTATTTCTGGAGCTTTTCGATATTCTGAAAAGGCACATACAGCCTGCCGTTTGAGTAATCGATTATTACAAGGTCTTCCTCGTAATCATCCGTTTTCTGCCTTTGCATCCCGGCGAATTTTCCTATCCCGTGATCTTTATGGACTATAAAATCCCCGGGCTTTAAATCATCGATGCTGAGGAGGAGCCTTGAGACCCTTGATTTCTTAATCGGCCTGTATGCAGGCCTTTCTCCGAACATCTCCTTGTCGGTAAGGATTAAAATCTCATCGAGACGCACTCCGGAAGAGAGCCTGCCGGTTGTTATGCAGAATTTGCCGTCATAGGTCTTTAAGTCCTTAATGTCTATTACAGGGGAAGCGATTCCCCCGTCGAGCATTATCTCTTTAAGGCGCTCTGCCTGAGACTTTGAGGACATCACGGATATTACCTGTTTATCCGCCCGCGTCAACGCGTCGGGAATATCGTCTATTCCTTTCCTTTCTTCAGCCAAAATCCCCATGCCCTTAACCGAAAGCTCCACTGAGTCTATCCCTTCTCCGGCAAAAGGGAGATGGGAAAAGACGATGAGCCGGGAGTCAGGAGATAAGAGTTCGGAGTTCGATGAATTTATAAAAATATCCATATCCCTGATATTCAATAAATCGGTCTTGGATTCTAACCCCAAGCTTTCGACTCCAAACTCAGCAGCCGGAAAAATTTCCATATCAGTTATTTTTTTTATCGACCGCTGCGTTTCGATGTCGAATGTCCTTATAAGGTCTATCTGCTCGCCGAAAAACTCGACCCTCACAGGAAGCTCTTCCGTTACCGGATATATGTCGAACAGCCATTCCCTCCGGCTGTATTCGCCTTTTTCCATTACAACGCTTACATTTCTGTAGCCGTGTAATGTCAGCCATGCCTCCAATTTTTCTCTTCCGATTTCCATTCCTTTTTCGAGGGCTGAAATGCTGCCCTCTATCTCTTCGATGTTGAAACCTGTCTGGCATGCGTCTTTTGAGGTTATTATTGACTGCTGACTGCTGATTGCCGACTGCTGTATTTGACGCAGCGCCATTGCCCTTTCGCCGATATGCTCCGGGCCTGAAGGCGGAGGAAAATAAATTGCCGACAGCTTAGCGCCGATCGCCGAATCGAAAAATAAAAGATCATTATAGAGTTTTAACGCTGCGTCTTCTGAATCTTCGATGGCGATAAAGGGTTCTTTATAAAACGAGAGAAAGAGGGCGAGATGAGGGATCGAGATGTTGTAGATTCTCTTTGTCTCGTTGAGACTCAGGCGCTCATATAATTTTGAAGCATGTTTTTTAAGTAGATGAAAAATATCGGGCATGATTTATTTTAACTTGCATCATTCATAAATTACGACAGTTATGCTGGAAGGCGAAGCATTGGAGCGACTTCGACAGACCATGCGTAACATGGATGTTTAAGCGGGCTGTCGCAGCTTCGGAGAAAGGCTCGGATGCCTTTCGAGAATGAAGCGGAAATGCTTTGTCTTCCGGCATAACAAAGCTTATAAATAGGACATGAGGCAATTAGGTGAGGCAATTAGAGGTGAGGCAATTAGGGACACATCCCCTATTTCTGCATCGTCCCTTATCATGATCGCATTGCACTATAAAAATTATCAAATAATCATTAATTTTTGGTAAAATGAAACAATGGGTAAGCATGAGAAGTTGCTGTTCAAGATTCTGACTGGAACATCTGATGCAAGTATTCAATTTGAAGATTTATGCAGCCTGTTGAAACATTTGGGTTTCGATATGAGGATTAAAGGTAGCCATCACATATTCAGAAAGGAAGCGGTTATAGAAAAAATTAATCTTCAGCGTGAGGGCAATATGGCAAAACCTTATCAGGTTAAACAAGTAAGAAACGTTATAGCGAAGCATAAACTCGGAGGGACTGCTGATGTATAAATATGAGATTATTATTTACTGGAGCAATGAAGACAATGCTTTTATTGCAGAAGTGCCTGAACTGCCTGGCTGCATGGCTCATGGAGAAACTCCTGAAAAGGCATTAAAAAATGCCAAAGAGGCAATTCAATTGTGGATTAATACGGCAAAAGAATTCGGCGATGTAATCCCCGAACCCAAAGGCAATAAACTGATTTACGCATAAATTTGCTGCATCACAAATAACTCGTGCGGATGGCATTCTGCCGCCCCTGATTTAAACCGTTTACAAGAATCTTAAATCCCATATGACGCATCTCATAGATTCCGCAGGGCCGAATTCCTTATCATAAAATCATGAAGCCGTCTATACCTGAAATAGGAACAGTAATAAAACTGCAGGGAGACGTTGCTACGGTTATGCTCAAAGGCGGCGAGTCATGCAAGGGCTGCGGGCAGGCAAAGATAGGCCTCTGCAAGGCCGGAAGCACTAATATGATGCTGACTGTTAAAAACCATCTCGGCGCTAAAGTCGGAGACAGCGTTACTGTAGGTGTTGACAGGGGAACAAAGGCAAAGGGCTATTTCCTTGCCTTTATCATCCCTCTGTTTTCCCTTATTTTCGGAGCATTATTGGGGCATGTTCTCGGCAAATATTTTTCGATGCCGTCCCTCGAAGTGGCGGCGGGATTTGCAACCTTTTTCCTTATATCCTTTTTTTCGCTCAGAAGGCTCAAAATCCTCGATTCATCTTCATCCATGGCGATAAAGTCTGTGGTGTCCGGCAGCATATTTTCGGAGTATATAGAAGCGGATGAATTCAGAGGGTATTCCGATTGCCAAAACCGCTTATAGGGGCGCATGTTATAATAATTAAAGTGTATGGAAAAGAAAGGTTGCATATTCGTAATCTGTATTTTATGTCTTGCATTAGCGGCCTGCGCAAAACAGCCTTCTTACTCAGCACCGCCAATTGTAGGTCATGAAGTGGTTATTGACACCGCAGCGGTGAAGCAGGACGAGCCCGCATTTTTTACTTACCGTTATAAAAACAAAAATATAAACTTTTTTGTGGTAAGGATAAACAACAAGATTTTTTCATTTCTTGACGCCTGCCAAAAGTGTTACCCCAAAAAGCTCGGATACAAATATATGGAAGGCCGGATCATATGCAGGGCGTGCAATATGGGATATCCTGTAACAGAGATAGATAAAGGATTCGGCAGTTGTTTTCCGATAAAGATTCCCGGCGCTTTGAGCGCCGGGAAATACGTTATTCCTGTTTCAAGCCTTGAAGCGATGTCGGATAAGTTTTAATCTGTTATCTCTTTTTCGCTCAGCACTTCGCCCCTTACGTCGAGTGTAGTTTCCGTAAAGGGGATATTTTTGCCCGATCGTTTAATCGCCTCTTTCAGTATCATGGTCATTCCTCCGCAGCACGGCACAACCATTCTCAGGCACTGTACGCTCTTAACCTGGATGTTGCTGAATATCTCCGTAAACTTATCGACGTAATACGTTGCGTCGTCGAGCTTCGGGCAGCCTATCAGAACCTTCTTATCCTTCAGAAAGTTCTTGTGGAAGTTCTGTGCTGCAAAGGCAGTGCAATCGGCCGCGACAAGAAGGTCCGCGTCGTTCAGAAACGGGATTACGCTTCCCATGAGCTTTATCTGTATGGGCCAGTGCGAGAGCCTGTAATCCTCCCTTTCCGGCGCTGCTACCTCCAACGATGAACATGACGGACATCCGCTTTCAAATTTCATTTTCTTATCCTCCTCTTAAGTTATTTGTAGTGGAATGGGGCTGATTTTAAGCAAAATCTTCTGGGTTCTTTGAGGGGCAAAGTAACGACTGCCCCCTACTTTTGCTCAGAGAGAACTCTTCTATTCTGTTTCTCCCTGTGGTTAAGTACAAACGACTAATTGATTTTGCGAAAATCAGTTTCATTCCACTATATGTTTTTTACTATTCAACCGGCGTAACAACCGCCATTACAACGAGCCTCTCACCCTTATCAGCCCTGAATCCGTGCGGCACCAAAGGATCGCACAGGATGGCGGTCTTTTCATCCGCTGCAATCTCTTCATCTTCGACGATAAACGTGCCCTTGCCCTGAACGCAGTACATCATCAGCCTGAGCGGCGCCTTATGCGGCTGTAATTCCTGTCCTGCCTCAAGGCACATAAGGGCAATCCGCATCTCGGGCTTGTCCGAGAGCATTTCCCTCGAAATTCTGTCTGGATGGAATTTTATCAGCTTTTTAAGATCGAGTATTTCCATAAATCCTCCTTCAATGCATTGTCGTATTGTCAAAAGTTTTTAAGCTAAAAGCTTTAAAACCCTTGTCCGGTAATACATTGTTTCAAATAAGCTTGCCTCCCCCCTAAAATATTAAATTAGGGGTTGTCAGAAGCGCGACCCACCA
>JAJYVD010000080.1 GCA_021792185.1 Nitrospirota bacterium
ATCTGCTAAAGCAAAACAAGTCCTGCAAGCTTGGAGTTAAAAACAAACGCTTAAAGGCGGCATATGATGATAATTACAGAGCTTCGATTCTCAACCTGCAGTGTTCATCATAGTGCGTTTGCCCTGCCCGTCACTCGACTTAATGCATGTTTTTTGATATATTTTTAGTATATCAGACATTTTGGCAAGAAAATCACAGACGGAGGTATGCAATGAAACTTGATCTGCAAATAACGGCTCATAATATCGAACTCAGCGATTTTGCCAGGGAAGACATCCGCGAGAAGGCGGAAAAGCTGGATAAATTTTACGACCGGATCATGCGCTGCAGGGTCGTGGTGGACGTGCCGCACCGTCACAAACATGAAGGCATACTTTACGACGTGCATATTTACATGACCGTTCCCGGCTATGAATTAATAGTAAAGCGGGAGCCCGGAGAAGACCTAACCGTTGCGATAAGGGACGCCTTTGACGCGGCGCGACGCAAACTGGAAGACTTCGTACGACGTCAGAGGGGTGACGTAAAGCATCACGAAGAGATTCCCCCGGCCCGTATAACCGCTCTTTTTCCGGATAAAGGCTACGGCTTCCTTACAACGCCGGACGGCCGTGAAATCTATTTCCATGAAAACAGCATATTGAACAAAGATTTTAATAAACTGCGTATCGGAACGGAAGTCCGCTTTGCGGAAGAACAGGGAGAAAAAGGCCCGCAGGCCAGCACGGTAACGGTTCTGGATTGACTATAGGCGTCACCGCTCCAGCAGCCGCTTTTTAATATCTATCGCCGCCACGGCGCCCTCGCCCGCCGCGATGACCGCCTGATCATTGCCCTGATTCAGCGGGCCGACGATATACAGGCCGCTAAAGGATGATTCATAATTATGATTAACAATAAACTTGAATCTGCCTAAATAGATTGCAGCCTGAAGGCCGCCGGGGCCCGCGCCTATGATAATGCAGTCGTATATTTGTTCGGTCATAAGAAATTTTACCACACAAGCGACATGAGGGCTTGGGTATCCGACTGAATACGGTTATATTTACATTGAACAACCATGCACTCCGAGCGGTAGCAGTAACCGTCCTTTATTACCACATGTATGACAATGCCCGTCCTTTCAGGATATGGGCAGGGAACATGAAGCTTCCGGGTTGTGTCCGAATAGCGTTTCTGCATGAAAGAATCTTTCATAAATTCCGCTCTTAGTATAACAGTTAGAGACCGTTTTCGGCATCATGTTTTCGGCATCACGGCGGTTGACATTATTTTCAGATATGCTAATCTTTATTATCAGGACAAAAGAACTCCGGTTATGTGATAATTTATTTGACATTTATTCGTGAGGTGATAAAATTTGCTTATGGTATAAGCTGACCCTTGACATCCATGCGGGGTTATGCTGTTCGGTGTGAATCTTTCAAAATATCAGGAGACGGGAAAGGTGAAATAATTTTGCCGTTCGGATAAAAGGAGGCATTATGAGATATGCTGTTTTATTTGCGGCAGTGATTATGGCATATAGTTCTGCATGGGCGCAGGATCATTCAAATCACAAACAAGCGCCTGCAAACCAGACTCCTGAGTATAAACAGTTTATGCAGGAAATGGATGCCGGCATGAAAAAGATGATGGACGATATGCATGCCCCCGGCTATTCCGGAGATCCCGATGTAGACTTCCTTGTAATGATGATCCTGCATCACGAAGGCGCTATCGAGATGGCCCGCCTTGTCCTTATTCACGGTAAAGACCCGATAGTGCGAAAATTTGCCGAAGAGATAATCGCAGCCCAGCAGGTCGAAATCAAAGCCATGAAGCAGAGATTGACTATTCTTCGCAAAAGGGCCGACCCTGAACCGGAAGGTTTTCCGGCGCTCGGCGGCACAAGAGGAAAAGGCAAATAAAATAAAAAGGAGGCATTATGCTGTCAAAAATACCAATCGATCTCGGAAAAATGAAAAAGGAGGATATCGACAAGGAGATTCTAAGGGCCGCTATCATAGCCGAACTGGATGCCGTCAACCTCTATGAACAGATGGCCGCGCTTGCTACGAACAAAAACATACGCGCTATCCTTCTGGACATAGCAAAGGAAGAAAAGACCCATGTAGGCGAATTCCAAGCGCTCCTTTTAAGGGAAGACAAAGAGCAGGAAAGAGAACTTGAAGAAGGCAAAAAAGAGGTCAAGGAAATAACCGGCAAATAATCTGGAGGCGCTTATGGAAATAATTCAGGCAATTAAAGAGAGACGCTCGATAAATTTTTTCGATCCGGGCAGGGAAGTCCCTGACGATAAATTAAAGGAACTGCTCGAAACCGCAAACCTCGCGCCTTCATCCTTCAATCTCCAGCCGTGGAAGGTAGTGGCGGTGAAAGACCACGAAAGGAAAAAAGTATTAAGGCAGTGTGCGTTCAATCAGCCGAAGGTGGAAGAGGCGTCCGCAGTATTGATAATGGTTGCCGACCCGAAGGCCATGGAGGAGAATATAGACAGGATGCTCGACAACTGGCAGCAGCTCGGATATATGAAGCCCGATATGAGAGAGACTTATAAAGGGATGGCGAACAATCTATACGGAACGAACGACAGCCTCAGGAGGAAATTTTTTGCGATAAAGAATACGTCTCTCTTCGCGATGAATCTCATGATCGCGGCAAAGGGTCTCGGCCTCGAGACGCATCCCATGGATGGTTTTGATGAGGATTGCGTAAAAAAGGAATTCAATATACCGGAGGACAAGGTCATCCCCATGCTCATCGCCGTCGGTTATCTCAAGCCCGGAATAACGATTCTTCCGAGGGCGTGGAGAAGGGATATCACCGAATTCGTAAGATACGATTCTTACTAACTAAATAGAAAGGAGAAAAAACTATGGCTTACACTGCAAAAGATTATTCAAAACTCATAGGCATGGAGGGGTTCAGCGAAACGCTCTTAAAAAATCACTTCACCCTCTATCAAGGGTATGTAACGAATACCAACAAGGTGTTGGACATCCTCGACCAGATGTTGAAGGACGGAAAGACCGGAACCCCGGAGTTCGCAGAATTAAAAAGGAGGCTCGGCTGGGAATTTAACGGGATGAGGCTCCATGAATATTATTTCGAGAATCTTGGCGGAAAGGGCGGCATTGACAAGGACGGTAAACTCGCTAAAAAAATGGCGGAGGATTTCGGAAGCTACGAGGCATGGGAAAAGGACTTCAAGGCCGTAGGGACGATGAGGGGCATAGGATGGGTCGCGCTGTACCGGGACAGCGCCAACGGAAGGCTCATAAACTTCTGGATAAACGAACACGACGTATCCCATCCGGCCGGGTGCGATCCGATATTGATAATGGACGTGTTCGAGCACGCCTTTATGATCGATTACGGACTTAAGCGGGCGGATTATATAGAAGCGTTCTTCAAGAACATAAACTTGGGCGTCGCAGAGGCGCGGCTCAAATAATGGTAACAGGCAAGGAAGACCTGCTTCAGGCCCTCATAAAGGCGTATATAGTGGAGAAAGGGACCATGGAATTCTATTCCTATGCATCTGAGAACGCCCTGAATCCGGAGGCTAAAAAAATGTTCGGCAATCTCTCGGGGTGGGAAGAAAGGCATATGGAGTATATCCGGTTCCTTTATCATTCGGTCACGCAGGATCTCGACCTGAAGGGCTTCGAGGAATTCAGCAAAATGACTGACGCTCCTTTCACTGAGGCAGGCATCCCGGTAAAGGACATGGAGACGCGATTTGAGGAACATAAATTCATCGACGACATGGGGGCGCTCATAATGGCTCTCGAAGTGGACGGGAAGGCATATGCCCTGTACAGCAGGCTGTCTAAAAGCGCTGCGGACGCCAATGCAAGGGTAGTCTTCCATGAGATGATGGGGCAGGAGGCAAAACACATAGAATATTTGAAAAAGCTCAGAATAAAGCTTTCTGAGACTTAAAAGGAGGTATAAGATGGCTGTAATCGAGTATGCCGGAGGAAAGGTCAACATCGACGACAGCGGGTATCTGGTAAACATCGATGATTGGAACGAACAGGTAGCCTGCGCTCTCGCGGAAAGGGAGGGAGTTGACGAACTGACAAAAGAGAGGATGGATATCCTGAAATTCATAAGGGAATATTACAAAAAATATAACTTCTTCCCGATATTGAATGCCGTCTGCAAAAACGTGCACCAGCCCAAGAACTGCATCAACGAAAAGTTCATGGACCCTTTAACCGCATGGAAATTAGCCGGGCTCCCGCAGCCGGGCGAGGATATAATCAATATTGTAAAATACGGCCAGACGCCCACGTAAGAACTATATAATGCATATTTTATGAGGGTAAGATATGTTCCGCTCATTCTCGAAAGGCATCCAGCCTTTCTCCGAGGCTACGCCAGCCCGCTTAGCCATCCATGACACGCTTAAGCTGCCGAAGCCGCTCCAATACCTTACCCTCATAAAATATGCTATTGCAAGAAAATACTTGCTGCGTATATCAGATAAAGAATCCCGCCAAAAAGGATGGTAACGGGCGACAACTTATTACGAATATGTATCTCTGCAATAGCGATAACGGCAGAGGTTAAAGCAAGTATCGCTGAAAAAAGCGCGAATCCGGAAATGTTCCAATCAGTAAACAAAAGTCCTACGGATACAGGGAATGTAGACTGAAATACCATTGCGCCGGTGATATTCCCCATGGCAAGGGTATCCCTTCCCTTGAGAGTCCATGTAACGCTGTTGAACTTCTCGGGCAGTTCGGTTGCGACAGGAGCTATAAGAAGGGCGAATAACATGGGGTTCATTCCCCATGCAGTCGAAAGTTTTTCGAGATTCCCCACAAAGATATGAGCGCCGCCTACCATTACGGCGAGGGCTGCAAAAACTTGAAACGATATAAGCGGTAAACTTGTTGCATGCTGTTGACCATGGGCCGGAGACGATGGTCCTCCGGATAAACGCTGAATGCCGTTAAGCATGCGCTTAAAATACAATTCCTCGGTATGCATTATATCCGCGCTCTCTCCCTTGAAAGTGAAATAAGCGTATATCGCATAGCCTATGACAAGGGCTATTGCTATGAAAATATTGGACTTCGGAATTAAAAGCGGAAAGAAGATGGCAAAGGAATACATGACCACAAAAAACATGAGGTCGCGTTTCATTGAATGCGCCTCTACGGTCATCTCAAATCTCCTCTTTTTCATCAGGAATCCAGCGAGCACGGAGATGCCTACGAGGAAGAATGCAAGCGTCGAGAGCATAAAAGGCGCTCCGAGGATTGCTCCTACTCCTATGTTTTTTGCCGCCTCTCCGCCGTGCATAAGTATGGCGACAAACGGCAATATGGTCTCAGGCAGGGCGGTACCAACGGCAGCCAAAATGCTTCCGACCACCGCCTGAGACAGCGAGAGTTTTCTGCCGAGAGATTCCACGCCGTTGGTAAAAAACTCGGCGCTGAGCAGTATCATAAGCAGGCTGAAAACAAGAAATGCTATTTCCATCTATCGAATAATCGCCACAGGGCAGGGAGATGTTTTAATAATAGATTCCGAGACGCTTCCAAGTATTACACCTTTTGTATACGATAGTCCCCGTGCTCCCATCACAATCAAATCCGCATCCCTTTCTGATGCAATTTCATTAATGGCGATATAGGGATCCCCTATTTTGACAACGCTCTCAGCTCCATTGCAGATATTAAGAAAAGAGCACATCCGTTCTTCGGCCTCTTTTATGAGCGCGTCCTTATAACCGCTTCTGTCCGCGTCGCTCATATCCTTCCATTTCTGCAGACCCTTTTCCATTTTAATGCTCGAAACCACATGCACTACCGTAAGTTCCGAAGAATTTTTCTCCGACAAAAGCTTGGCAAATTCAAGCGCCTTTTTCGACGGCTCCGAAAAATCCACGGCGCATAATATCCGTTTTATATTTACAGAGCCCAGACGGGAGTTTTCGGATTTTTTGCCCCTGACAACCAGCATAGGGATGTCGAGGGATTTTATAAGCCTTTCCGAACTGCTCGGCCTTATCATATGGGATTTATGCCCGAGCACGAGGATATCGGCATTCAGTCCTTTCACAGAGGCGTTGAATGTCTCTACAAGCCTGCCCGTCGCAATGATATGTTTTGAAGCTATGCCGTAGGGCCTTAATTTCGCAGCCCATTTTTCGAGCTCTTCTTCATCCGTTTTTTTCTCTTTTTCGATATACGGCATCAAATAGCCGGGAGGGGTGAGGGCGTAATCCATAACATACAGCATGTCTATTTCGGCCTTTTCAGCCCCTCCGGCCTTAGACAGCCAAAGCGCATAGGCGATGACCTTTTCCGTATCGGTACCGAGGTCTATTGCCGAGAGTATTTTATTTGTTCTAAGTTCTCCGTCCATTATCGTTATTTGTTCAATGCCTTCCCTATCCGTCTTTCCACCGATGCGACCTTTTCTTCTATCCTGTTCGGTTTACCCTTCCTATCATCGATAGAAATAGAGATGAGAACCCTTTCCTCTTTCTTCATGATTTCGTCATGGCATCTCTTTACGAGCTTGATTATATCGTCCCATTCCCCCTCAACGACCGTACCCATAGGATTGACCTTATACGGCATCCCGCTTTCATCCACAACCCTTAAAGCGATGGCGAGCTGGTCTCCTATGCTGCTGCCCGAGCCTATCGGTATAATGCTGAATTCGGCAAGCATACGCACCTCCTTGCAGGTAAAAAATAAAGGGTGGCCGAAAAACCACCCTTTATTAATAAGAAAACGAATACGCCTATTTTATCGCATCTTTTAATGTCTTGCCCGCTGTGAACTTAGGAACCTTTGTTGCAGGAATTTTGATCTCTGCGCCTGTTCTCGGGTTACGTCCCTTGCGAGCCTTCCTCTTGGATACCGAGAATGTTCCGAAGCCTACGAGCGTTACCTTCTGGCCCTTCTTAAGAACGGCCTTTACCGCATCAAGCGTTGCGTCCAGCGCTTTTCCCGCGTCTGTCTTTGTGAGGCTCGCGCCTGCTGCGATCCTGTCGATAAGATCTGCCTTTGTCATTAGTTAAATCCCCCCTTTCTTTTGTGGATTATTGAATATCAACGGTTTGGTATAAACATTACCAAGAAAAGCAATATTTGTCAAGAAAAAAAACAACAGGTGTAGAGAACACATAAACTGTCCGCATCAGTAGCACATAAACTGTCCGGTTAAGATTGGATAGAGCAAGGAGGGCTATCCATGAAAAGGACAGAAATACTGCAGGAGGTGCGGAAGATGAGATTTG
>JAJYVD010000081.1 GCA_021792185.1 Nitrospirota bacterium
TTTTATCATTTCTTTAACCCCTTTCTTGGTTTTTTCTTTAACCATTGTGGTTATATTTTATATCACCACAAATCATTAAACCAGAAGGGGTTTTACTTTCCTGGCGGGGTCTATGTCTATTTCAGGGCATCTAAACATATAATGCGGGCTGCTTCAATGGCTTTATCGACGAAACTTTTTAACCGCATTCTCTTATGCCCGTCCCCCGCATCGGCGGCATCTATTTGATAAAGCATATATTATCTTCGCTTTGCATAAAAAATAACACTTATAAAGGCGTTGAAGCAGACTGTATTATATGTCATTGCAGATTATGGTCAATTCCATATAAAATAAACAGATGAACGTCGATTTAAACGAATTTAAAGAACTCGTAAGGCGCGGCAATCTCATTCCTCTTTACAAAGAGATACTCGGAGATGTGGAAACGCCCGTAAGCGCCTTTGCCAAGCTGAACAGAAAACCCTCTTTCCTTCTCGAAAGCGTGGTAGGCGGAGAGAAATGGGCGCGGTATTCTTTTATAGGCATAGAGCCGTCGATGATCGTTACATGTTCCGGGAAAAAAGTGGAAATAAAAAACAACGCCGGGGTTTCCGGCATCGAAACGGATGATCCGCTGACGGTTATAAAAGATATTCTCTCTAAGTTCAAGCCCGTGGAAGTAAAAGGACTGCCGAGATTTTCAGGCGGATTCGTGGGCTATATGGGATACGATATCGTAAAGTTCTTCGAGCGTGTGCCTGACACCCGGAAACCGGCAGTCGATATGCCTGATATATTCATGATGCTCGCGGACACGATCCTCATCTTCGACAACCTCAAACAGACGATCAAAGTGGTCTGCAACACGCATATCGAAGGCAGGGGCATTAAAACCGCTTACCGCGAGGCCGAAAAAAGAATAGACAGGATAATAAAGGAGCTGGTTAAAGGCGGAAAGGCCAAAAAACCTTATCCGCCGCTTGCCGTCAAAGCCCAATCGCCCGTGGCATCAGAGAATTTTTCATCCAATTTCACCATGAAAAATTTTTTAGCGGCTGTAGACAAGTCAAAGGAATACGTCATGTCCGGAGACGTGGTGCAGGTTGTTTTATCTCAGAGGTTCGAAAGAAATACGGATGTGCCTTCCTTTGACATTTACCGCGCACTGAGGATAATAAACCCTTCGCCTTACATGTATTACCTCGATATAGGCAATTCCCAAATCGTGGGTTCTTCTCCCGAGATTCTGGTCAGGCTCGAAGGCGACAAGATAACCTTGAGGCCGATAGCGGGCACAAGGAAACGCGGGGAGACCGAGGAAGAGGACAGGGCGCTCGAAGAGGATTTAAGAAAAGACCCCAAGGAGATAGCAGAGCACATAATGCTCGTAGACCTCGGCAGGAACGACGTAGGAAGGGTTGCCGCGACAGGCTCGATAAAAGTAACGGATCTGATGACGGTTGAACGTTACAGCCATGTTATGCATCTCGTCTCTAATGTCGAGGGCACGCTTAAAGACGGTCTCGACGCCTTTGATGTTTTCAGGGCGTGTTTCCCGGCGGGCACGGTTACCGGCGCTCCGAAGGTAAGGGCAATGGAGATAATCGAAGAAATAGAGCCTACAAAGAGGGGGGCATACGCAGGAACGGTGGGATATTTCGGATATTCCGGAAATATGGATACATGCATAACGATAAGGACTTTGCTCATAAGAGATGGTAAAGTATACGTTCAGGCAGGCGCCGGTATTGTCGCGGACTCCGTGCCTGAAAACGAATACACAGAAACGGTGAACAAGGCAATGGCTATGATGAAGGCCGTCGAGTTTTTTGAGAGGGGTTGAACCATGCTTTTGATGATAGATAATTACGACTCCTTTACATACAATCTCGTCCAGTATTTGGGCGAGCTGGGAGAGGACGTCAGGGTATTCAGGAACGATAAGATAACCGTCAAAGAGATAGAAAACATGAAACCTGAGAGGATAGTAATATCTCCGGGGCCTTGCACGCCGAGTGAGGCAGGCATATCCATAGATGTCATTAAATATTTTACCGGCAAGATACCGATACTCGGGGTATGTCTCGGCCACCAGTCGATAGGAGCCGCGTTCGGAGGGGTGATAGTAAGGGCGCCAAACCTCATGCACGGGAAGACCTCGCTTATCAGCCATGACGGAAAGACACTATTCGATGGCCTGCCTAATCCCTTCGAGGCGACAAGATACCATTCGCTCGTAATAAAAAGGGACACATTGCCAGACTGCCTCGAAATAACTGCGTGGACTGACGGGACAAAGGACAGCGGCATAATAATGGGAGTGAGGCACAAGGAGTTCATCTTAGAAGGAGTGCAGTTCCATCCCGAATCAATACTAACGACTGTCGGCAAAGACCTTTTAAGTAACTTCCTGAAACTTGGGGGGAACGGATGATAAAAGAAGCCATCAGCCTTATCATTCAGGACGTAAGCCTTTCGGAATCCGAAATGGCCGCGTGCATGACCGAGATAATGGAAGGCAAGGCCACAGACGCGCAGATAGCCTCGTTCCTCACGGCCTTGAGAATAAAAGGCGAGACTGTCGAAGAGATTACAGGCGCGGCAAGGATAATGAGAGAAAAGGCGACTAAGATCAATGCACCCGAAGGGGTTATCGACACATGCGGCACCGGCGGAGACATGTCCGGCACATTCAACATATCCACAACCACAGCCATTGTCGTAGCTGCGTCAGGCATTCCTGTTGCAAAACATGGGAACCGCTCTGTATCGAGCCGTTCAGGAAGCGCGGATGTGCTTGAGGCCCTCGGAGTTAATATAGAGCTTCCTCCGGAAAAAGTCGAAAAATGTCTTTTTGAGACAAACTTCGGTTTTCTCTTTGCCCCGTTGTTCCATCCTGCTATGAAATTCGCCATCGGGCCGCGAAGGGAAATAGGCATAAGGACCGTATTCAATATACTCGGCCCCCTCACAAATCCGGCAAATGCAAAGCGCCAGATATTGGGCGTGTTCGCGGACAAGCTCACCGAGCCGCTCGCCTCGGTATTGGGCAATTTAGGCGCTGTAGATGCGATGGTGGTTCACGGAGAGGACGGACTCGACGAAATAACAATCTGCGACGGCACAAGGGTTTCGAGATACAGAGACGGCAAAGTCGAGACTTCTTACATAACTCCGGAGGATTTCGGATTTGAAAGGGCAGACTGCAGGGAACTGACAGGAGGAGATAAACAAGACAATGCAGGTATAACGCTCGGCGTTCTGAACGGGGACAAAGGCCCCAAGAGGGATATAGTCATAATGAATTCAGCCGCGGCGATTGTCGTATCCGGGCTTGCTCAGGACTTTAAAACAGCTAAGGATATTGCTGAAGAGACAATCGACTCTAAAAAGGCGCTAAAAAAACTCGAAGAGATCAAAAAGGTAACAAAAACTTTATAACATTCTCCATTTTATTTATTATTCTTGCACTCCCCGAGCGGCACAGGCCCTCCGAATACCCGGTAATGCTCCTTCAACAATTCGCAGACCTCTTCGGGAGTATCCACAATGTTAAAAAGCGCGAAGTCCTCTTTGCCTATCGTCCCCTCTGAAACAAGGGTGCTCTTCATCCAGTCTATAAGCCCTTTCCAGTAATCGGAACCGAACAGTATAATAGGGAATGACTCTATCTTGCCTGTCTGCACGAGGGTCAACGACTCGAAGAGCTCATCCATAGTGCCGAAGCCTCCGGGGAATATTACAAAGGCCATGGCGTATTTTATGAACATGAGTTTCCTTACGAAAAAATACCTGAAAGAAAGGCTCACATCCAGATATTTATTGGGATACTGTTCCTGAGGGATCTCTATATTAAGGCCTACGGATTTGCCTCTGCTTCCCATCTTGGCCCCTTTGTTAGCGGCCTCCATTATTCCGGGGCCTCCTCCTGTAATAACCGAAAATCCGGCCTCCGAGAGCATCTTTCCTACCTTTATGGACTGATGATAAAAATACGAATCCTCGCGCAGCCGTGAGCTGCCGAATATGGTAACCGCAGGTCCCAGCTCGAAAAGACTTTCAAAACCCTCTACCAGTTCCGACTGTATCCTGAACACGCGCCATGTCTCGGATTTCCTTAAATCTTCAATCATGAAAACCCTCCATTATTTGTCGTCGCCGAATTCCAGCGTAAGATGTTCTATGTTCTTTGTGCTCTGGCTTATCTCTACTGGCGGAGCTATCTCCTTCTGGCTCGATACCCCGAGTTCCTTGAACTTCTTTACAGAGGGAATAAGCCTCGTTTCCATGGAACTCACGCTTTTATTGTAAGACTCCACAGCCTTTCTGATCGCGGCGCCCGTATCCGAAAAATGCTCAAGCACAATCGAAAATCTTTCGTACAATTCTTTGCCTAAATTGCTTATCTCCTGCGCGCTCTTTGTGATCTGATCCTGCTGCCAGCCGTATGCTATTGCCTTTAAAAGGGCTATAAAAGTCGTCGGCGTCGAGAGTATCACCTTTTTAGCGCTTCCGTCCTCTATCAGCTTATGGTCATGCTCCAGCGCGGCGCTGAAAAACGATTCGCCCGGAAGATACATGACAACAATCTCAGGCGACTGATTGAACTGATCCCAGTATGCCTTTGAGCCGAGCGTGTTCATGTGGTTCCTTACCTGAGTTATGTAATTCGCCATCGCCTTTTTCCGTTCTTCTTCAGAGGAAGCGGAAACGGCATTGAGATACGCATCCACAGGCGCCTTTGCATCGACAACTATCTCTCTTCCGTTGGGCAGGCGCACTACCATGTCCGGCCTGAGCCTTCCGGTATCCGTAGAGACGGACTCCTGCTCGTAAAAATCGCAATACGCGGTCATTCCTGCAAGCTCCGCGACCCGCCTTAATCCTATCTCTCCCCACGAACCGCTCACCTTCGGCCTTCTCAAAACGGTTACGAGATTGCTCGTCTCCTTCTGGAGCTGTTCCTGCATTGACGAGAGAGAACGTATTTGCTGTGTCAGGCTTCCAAAACTTTCATGCCGGTTTTTCTCTATAACCTGAATCTGCTCTTCATATCTTTTGAGCATATCCTGTAACGGCTTTACAGTGCCGTCAATAGCCTCTTTGTGCTCTCCGAGCCTGCCTTTTGTCTCCGCTAAAATTTTTCCTAAATGCTCAGACGCGAGCTTGAGGAAGTCTTCATTGCTGCTCTTTAACGCAGCCGACGCGTGTGCCTTGAACGTATCCGTCAGTTCGGCCTTCATCACATCGATGAGCGCCTTTTGCTCCTCAAGGTTTTTGTAGGAATCATCAAGCCGCTTTTGCGCTTCATCAAGCCTTGTTGCAGTCTCTATCCTCTGTTGTTTTTCGGTATCCAGTTCAGTCCTGATCTGATTTATCTCTGAATCCTTCTGCTGTATCTGCTGTCTTAATTCAATGACAATAGCCTCAACGCTTTTTGCCCTTCCTTCGGCTTCCGCGATCTTAACCGAATATTGAGACTGAAAGCGCGATTTGGCGAAAAACCAGACGGCTATGCCGCCTGCTATTAGGCCTATAATAATGAAAACCGGATTGTTCACCGCATCAACCGCCTTTATTTAAAATATTGAGGCTCTCCCTCTATCGGATACCCTGTCTTCTTAAGCGCGTTCTTTATAGCCTCTATACCGGCCTTTTTATCATCGAAAATAACCGTCAATGTCTGCTCGACGATATCATCGTCGGTGCCGATTACCCCTTCAACAGACTTTGCGGCAAGACTTGCCGCGTCAGCCGAGGATGCTCAGGCAATGCGCGGAATTTTCAGTTTTACTTTCTGCTCCGCGGCCTCAATACCTGCTGCGGCAAATAATACGGCCAGTATTGCCGTAATCGCAACAAGCGCAATAAGCCCGTTCTTCCTCATATCTTTCCTTTCCTCTCCAGATAAAACTCGTTTTTCTCGCATGCCTTCTTCCAATCGCAGTCATTGCAGTATCTATTATACCACTCGCGGAATATGCCCGGCATATATTCTTTTACGGCCTGCCATTTCACCCTCTGACCGGCGCTGAGATTTAAAAGTTTGAGGGCTGTTTCGTCCATCTCCCTTATCTCTTCATCGGCCTTTTCATCATGCATGCATTTGCGGTCTTTCAGATAAACACATTTCGCGCAGATATTATCATCGCCGGAAACAATCTCTATTTCTTCGCTTTCAGCCCTTTTCAGGACACCCCTGAGATTTTCAATGAATCGAGCGTCATAGCCCTCGCCCGAAAAAAAGTGCAGACAGATGAGATGATGGCCTCTGAGAGTTAACATTCCGATATTTTTATCTTATCCTTTTACCTTCAAATCTTTAAAATATGTCCTATAAAACCCTCTATCTCTCGAAAGAAGCTGTTCCGCATGCGTCAAGGCGTGCGCGCCGATAATAAAATCGCTCAACACCCGCTGTCTCAATTGAAGCGGATGATTGCATTGCGGGCATATAAATGGTTTTCTGTTTTTTGCATGTGCCCGCCAGCGTTCTCCTGCTGCGGCGAGCGATTGCTCGCTGGAATTAACGAGCCTTATTCCGGTATCGGATAAAAAAGCCTTTGTCTCTTTTTCGGAACCGAATTGAGAGGCGAGTTCGGCATAGACTATTTCACATATTATTAATTGTCCTTTTAATGCATTTTCATCAAGCAGCCTTTTTGAATTCAAGACATGGCTTTCGTCCGGAAGCAGTATGTCAAAGAG
Organism: Nitrospirota bacterium; assembly: GCA_021792185.1. Classification (GTDB taxonomy): domain Bacteria; phylum Nitrospirota; class Thermodesulfovibrionia; order Thermodesulfovibrionales; family Dissulfurispiraceae; genus GWB2-47-37. Next base: position 6,691 of record JAJYVD010000081.1, read on the forward strand.
GATATTGGTATCAACCGCGATTATCATTGTCCCCTGAGGTCGCTGACGATCTCGTCGGTTTTTTGTCTCTGCCGCCCTTTCAGCTTGCCTACCCATTTGTCAAAAGGGGATTTCTTCATGGATTTTTTGAGATAGAACACGCCGTTTTTTTCTTCAAAGCCGATTCCCTCTCCGGCTTGAACGCCTAACTTGTCACGCACCTTTTTAGGTATGGTTATCTGGCCCTTAGAAGTTAATTTTGCCGTCAACATACAGCCCTCCAGTAAGGAAAGGATTCCTTACCTCTATCGTAAGGAATAACAGCGCCTTCTGTCAATAGCCGTTCAGCTCGCTCATATTCCGGCTATCGCCGAGGATTATAGTGGGATTAGACATTTTGCAATCTTTCTATCTCTGATAACGTAAAATATTTTTCGCACAATTGAGTCATGGTGGCCTCGAATCTGGTAATGTAGTTTCGCTGAAAACAAAAAACCAGAGGAGGAACACCATGACACAAGGACATTGTAACGCAAAAAGAG
>JAJYVD010000023.1 GCA_021792185.1 Nitrospirota bacterium
TCAGGTACTTGGTCAAAATACGGCTTAGGATTCGGTAACATGGGCTCCTCCTTGTTTTTAATGCCCATGTTATTGCAGATACTGTGCCTGCTTTATTGCCTCACCCCTATATAGTGCGTTTGCCCTGAGGAGACTATAAGGCGTTTATGCCAAAAAACTCCGAAATGTATTATAATTCCTCCAATTGCTTTGTACGTAGAGGAGGATTGCATGGCGATGTATGAGCTGATAATCAGGTTCAACAAGAACACCGGTAAGACGAGCTTCGGTTATCTGAAGGACGGGAAGGACAATCTCAACCCCGATGCGGATGAACTGAGGACATATTTCAGCGTGCTGAAATTGGTGATGGATAAGGTGGGATTAAGACTAAGGGCCGCGCTCGAAGATAAAGAGCAAACAACGGACTAATTTTTGTCGCCGGATTTGATATGCTCCAAAAACAGGTTATATGCGAGCGGCAGCGTCCTTTTTTTATGAGATACAATATGAAATTTTCTTTTCATCTCCACGCCTGCGATTTTTATTTCTTTTAATAACTTGAATTTCAACTCGTCTTTAACAGAGAGTTTCGACACTATAGAAATTCCCATTCCCGCCTTTACCGCCTGTTTTATCGCATCCGTAGAACCGAAGCTACCGGCTATTTTTATGTCTTTGAGCGCGACGCCTTCATTTTCTAAAATTTTTTCCGTCTCCCTTCTTGTGCCCGATCCCTCCTCGCGCAGTATCATAGGATATCCGATCAACTCGTTCAGCGTAAGTTTGTTTTTGTTTATAAGGGAGGGAGAAGATACGGCTATCAGTTCGTCTTCCATAAACGGGGCATAGGCGATATGGGTGTTGGATAGGCGTGCCCCTACGATGCCGATGAGCAACTCATGCCTTAGAACCCTTTCGACAATACCCTTTGAGTCAGATATCATTATCTGGAAAGAGATCGACGGATGTTTTTTTTGAAAATCCGCCATAATGGACGGTATGAGATATGTGCCGGGAATAGTGCTTGCGCCGATAATCACCTCGCCGGTAATCTCTTTTTTGAAGCGGCCGAGGACATCTTTAATAGCATCGGCTTTTTCTATGATTTCCACGGCATGCATGTATAGGACTTCCGCTTCTTTTGTCGGGATAATAGTCCTGCCGAGCCTGTCGAACAGTTTGCAGCCTAATTCTTCTTCGAGGGTCCTTATATGATCGCTGACGGTAGGCTGGGTGAGATATAGCTCTTCCGACGCTCTGGAAAAGCCTTTGTTTTTGAATACCGAAGCGAATACCTTAAGCTGGTGTATATCCATATGTGCAATTCTAACATATTTTGACCGCGGGGATTTAAACATGATAGAGTATTTTCATGGATCCGGTAACACATACCCTTTCGGGGATAGTGCTGCACCAGTTAGGCTTCAAAAGAAAGATCGCGTTATTTATTCTGATCTTTTCGGCAATCGCCCCGGACTTCGATTATATAACATATTTATGGGGAACCGATATTTTTCTAAGGTATCATCGCGGTATTACGCATGGAATACTCGCCCTCGCCGTGTTTCCTGCCTTAATGGCCTTCATCTTCAGAAATAAGTGCGGATTTTTTTATTGCTACTCCATTTCATTCTTGGCATACGGCACGCATCTCTTGATGGATCTCACCAATCAATACGGCACACGGATTTTATCGCCGTTCGATTGGAACCAGTATTCGCTCGACCTCACATTTATAATCGACCCGTATATAAGCGTCGGTCTGCTGCTGTGTATCATTATAGGAAGGCTGAACAAGGCAAGGGCGGCGGTAACAGCTATCGTTACGATTATGCTGCTTGCGGGTTACGTAGGCGGCAGGGCGTATCTTCAGAAGGAGATGAGGCAGTTTTTAAAGACGAAAGTGGACGCCAATATTTATAAGGTTTACCCTCTTCCCAATGATTTTCTTAGATGGTGGTTCATCGCAAAATCAGGCGATGAGGTGAAAACAGGTTTTGCCGACTTGTTCACCCAAAAGGTCTGCATACATGAAAAATATGATACGAACAATAATGACCCTGATGTTTTAGCATCTAAGAGGACACGAACGGTTCAGAACTTTTTGTATTTCGCCAAATATCCTTATGCAGAGGCAAAGCGGGATGACAAAAGAACTGTTGTTACATGGAAGGAGCTGTCTTACTCGTTTATGGCAGGGGAGAAGTTCGCAGCGAAAGTTGTGATGGATAAGAATGGAAAGGTCATAGATTCGTATTTTAAATTTTAGATATGAAAGTTTGCGAGATATTTGCGAGTATTCAGGGCGAGTCGTCATACGCAGGGCTGCCGTGTGTCTTTGTCAGGCTGACCGGCTGTAATCTTAGATGTTCGTATTGCGATACCGCATATGCTTATGAAGAAGGCAGGGAGATGCCGGAAACAGAGATTCTAAAAGCCGTAAACAGCTATGGGATAAAACTTGTCGAGATAACCGGCGGAGAGCCCTTGATACAGAAAGAAGCTCTTTCCCTCATAGGAAGAATTCTCGATAACGGCTTTACGGTGCTGTTAGAAACAAACGGCAGCGAAAGCATAAGGGATGTAGATAAGAGGGCGGTTGTAATAATGGACATCAAGACGCCTAAGAGCGGAATGTTCGAAAAAATGGATTTGACGAATTTGAAACATCTAAGGCTTCACGACGAGGTTAAATTCGTTGTTATGGACAGGGAAGATTACGAATGGGTCAAGGAGTTTATAAAAGATTACGCGTTGGCCGATAAATGTAAAATCCTTCTTTCGCCTGCCTACGGCAGCCTTTCGCCGGAGGTTCTTTCACACTGGATAATAGAAGACAGGTTGCCCGTGAGGCTTAATCTTCAATTGCACAAATATATCTACGGTCATGATAAAAGGGGAGTCTGATTGTTAAATGATAAATATTTCATTATCTCCGATTCGAAATTATCGCTCAAAATTCCTTGCCCTATCATATTTCTGATATCTTCTAAATTCCAGAATTTTACTTCATCTATCTCGTCTTGATTAAAAGAAAACGGGCCGTTGTGCATGCAAGAATGCGTGTATACAAGCTCGCTTTCATAAGGGTTCGAATGGATGTAAGAGTAGAGGTGCTTTATATTCTCTGAAATAATGCCCAGTTCCTCTTCCATCTCCCTCTTTGCGGCTTCTATCAAATCTTCATTGATCGAGATATGTCCTCCCACGGATGTATCCCATCTGCCCGGAGCCACATCTTTATTCATGGAGCGTTTTTGGAGAAGGAGTTCGCCTTTGTCGTTAAACACGAGGACATGGACAACCTTATGTATCAAAGAGGGATTGCCGTGAATATGTGACCTCAGCGCAGTCGCTATGGTATTGCCTTGCCTGTCTACTATTTCCAGTATTTCTTCCTGCATATTAAACCTTGTCTATTTCCATGTCAAAATGGCATTTTATGGCATTTTTTATATTTTCTTTCAATTGGCTGATAGTGTCTCCCTCGGTGAAAATAGGGTATCCAAGTGCCTTTGCTGCATAACCGCCTTCGGGGTCTTCCTCAACCATAAATACAACCTCTTTCAGACTCATAAATAACCTCCACTTATGTTTTAAGGATAACAGAAGACATGCCGTTTCGTAAAGATTTTATAAAGGAGCATAAGAAAGTGAGTGTAAAATTAAGATTTTCCTTGCAATCGCCGGGGGGAAATGATATATTTTACTATAAAATCATGGCTTCTTTGGGTGCCTTTATGACATTGATATTGCACAGACAGACAGACAGACAGACAGACAGACAGACAGATTTAAGGACTTATAAGAAAAGGATTTTGGTTTAAAAGGGGATGCCTTAAGCGCGCCCCTTTTTTATTTAAATACAATCGCTAATATTTATCATTTCCGGCACGCATGAGGAGGGTAATATGCTTAATGTAATCAAGGACATGAAAATCGGCAAGCGTTTGTCGCTGGGTTTTGGTTTGGTATTGGTTTTGCTTGCCGTTGTAGTGATTTTAGGATTCAACGGCATGAAACAGATTCACAGCAGGTTAGAAGAGATAGTTGAAGACAATGTTCACAAACTGGGATTTGTTCAGGATATGTCCGAGCAGGTTCATATTATCGCCAGAGTAACACGTACACTCGTGCTTTTACATGACGACAGCGCCATACAGCAGGAAAAGCAAAAGATAGAGGCTGCACGTAAAAAATACGATGAAGCAGAGCAGGCATTGGATAAACTTCCGGCAAGCGACACGGGAAAGGCGGTTCGCACCAAAATAAAAGAGGCAAAGCTTGCTACGCGGACGCCTAATAATAAAGTAATTGATCTGGCGCTTGCTAACAAGGATGCGGAGGCAATATCTCTCATCTTAAAGGAAGCCGGACCGGCAACTGAGAAGTGGCAAAATGCACTGGATGAAAATGTTACCTTTCAGAAAGAGAATAATAAAAAAGACGTAGAAGCGGCAGAGAGAGTCTACTCACGAGCACGTATTCTCATATTTTCGATAGCCGGAATTGCACTGATTCTGGGAGTTCTATCTGCTGTTTTAATCACACGTGGTATTACGCACCCCCTTGGTGAAGCCGTCCATGTTGCAAACAAATTGGCTGATAATGATCTGACTGTAAACATCGAAGTAAACAGCAAGGATGAGACGGGTCAGTTGCTTGCTGCAATGAAGAACATGGTGGAAAAACTGAAGGGTATTATGGCAGATGTAAAGTCCACTGCTGACAATGTTGCATCGGCGAGCAATCAATTAAGCGCCAGCTCAGAACAGATGTCCAGAGGAGTTACAGAACAATCGGGCAGGGCATCCCAGATTGCAACCTCATCATCAGAGATGTCACAGACCGTTATTGACATAGCAAAGAATGCCTCAAACATAGAATCGTCTGCCACTGATACTACAAAGACAGCAAAGGACGGAGGAGAAGTTGTGCAGAGGTCTGTGGATGAAGTAAAGGTAATAGCAGATACTGTCAATGAATCAGCGCGAATGGTAGCGTCTTTAGGCGAACGGTCAAAACAGATAGGAGAGATAATCAGCGTTATAAAAGACATAGCAGACCAGACAAACCTTCTTGCCTTAAATGCAGCAATAGAGGCAGCAAGGGCAGGAGAGCAGGGAAGGGGATTTGCAGTAGTTGCTGACGAGGTGAGAAAACTGGCAGAAAGGACTGCAAAGGCAACATCGGAGATAAGCGGAATGATAAAGGCAATTCAGGATGAGGTTGAAAGCGCAGTAGTGTCTATGAATAAAGGAACAGAGAGGGTAGAAGTCGGGGTTGAGTATTCCACAAAGGCAGGGGAGGCATTGAATAAGATAGTGAATAGTGTTGAAGGACTTCATGCAATGGTTCAGCAGATAGCCTCTGCAACAGAGGAGATGTCAACGGTGTCAGAGACGATAAGCGGCGATATTGAGACTATTGCAAGTGTTTCAAAAGAGACATCGTCTTCCTCCGAACAGATTGCACAGTCATCCTCTGATTTGGCAAGGCTTGCTTCTAATTTACAGGGGATTGTGGGGCAGTTTAGGGTGTAAAATATGAACGGGGACAGTCCCGAATCTACGGCTATGCCCGTAATTCTGGGACAGTCCCCTACAGAAATCAGCCGTCAGTTTTCAGGAAAAGGCTCAAATACTGATAACTGACGGCTTAATTTTTGCTACAATACATATAAATGAAAACTTTCTTGCGATTTTTATCAAAGATCATCGCCACAGTCTTTTTCATCGGCTACATTCCTTTTGCGCCCGGCACATTCGGAAGCCTTGCGGCGCTGGCGTTTATTTGGATTTTTAGGCCGGATATTCTTACGCTGCTTGCGATACTGATTACAATTTTTATCGCGGGTGTCTCGAGTTCCCATGCCGTTGAAAAAGATACCGGAATAAAAGACGGCAGGTATATCGTGATAGATGAATTTGCCGGTTATCTGGCGTCTGTAATATTCCTTCCTTTGACTGCGGGATATCTTATTGCAGCCTTTTTTCTATTTAGATTTTTCGATATACTAAAGCCGCCGCCCATAAGGAATGTTGAAAAGACGTTTCATGGCGGGCTTGGTATAATGTTTGACGACTTGTTAGCCGGAATATTTACGAATATAATATTGCAGATATGGAGAATGATTTAATTAAGACCGCCGAAAAACTGCTCTTGTTGCTGTCAGGGAGAGGATTGACCTTGAGCCTCGCGGAATCATGCACCGGCGGCCTCATATCCCATGCAATCACCTCGATACCCGGGGCATTAAAAGTCTTTCATTCAAGCATTGTGGCTTACTCCATAGATTCAAAACTGTGCCTTCTCGGTATCGATGAGGATGTTATCAATGCATCCGGAGTAATAAGCGCAGAGACCGCAAAGGCGATGGCCGAAAATATTCGTCTAAAAACCGGAACTGACGTGTCATTATCCGTTACCGGGAATTTAGGCCCGGACGCATTGGAAGGAAAAGATGTAGGATCGGTATATTTTGCGGTGAGCAGCGGGAAGGGAGTGTTTGGTGCGGAAAGGCGTTTTCATGGAGACAGATACCACAATAAATATAATGCCGCGATTGAAGGCGTTAATTTTTTGATTAAGATTATTTTGGAAAACGGATGAGATGCTTCATAGCCATAGACATCCCCGCGGATATAAGGCAGTCGATTGCCGACGTTATCGGGAAATGCAATCAAGGGTCGAAGGGCGTTAAGTGGGTGGCGCCGGAGAAAATCCATATAACGCTGAAGTTCTTAGGCGAGGTGAACGAAGGCTTGATAACGGATATACAAAAAAAACTTGCCCCGGTATGCGCGGAGCGCGACATTTTCACTGTTACCATCAAGGGCGCTGGAGCATTTCCTGATTTTAAATACCCCAATGTGTTATGGATCGGGATAGACGAATCCGAAGAGTTGAAAAGGCTCTATGAGGATATAGAAGATGTTTTGTCGAAACTTGGATTCGAAAAGGAGAACAGAAAGTTTTCTCCGCATCTCACTATAGGAAGAATAAAAGACAGAAAGGGCATCGAACCTGTTATTAAGGAAATCTATACATTTAAGGATGCCTTTTTTGGTAGTATAGATGTGAATGAAATTCTGCTCATGAGGAGTGTTTTGAAACCCGAAGGGGCGGAATATTCGAAGATAGCGGGATTTCAATTGTCCAAGCCGGAAGCCTAATTTAAAGAGGCAGAGGGATTTCTTGAATCGGGCGAGGTTCTTTATGTTTTATAAGGCAATCTATATTCTTTAATCAAGGACGATAACTTTTCATATTCGGGGTCTTTATGAACAAGAATACCGTTTTGTTCCTCACATAAAGCCGCTATATAAGCATCTGCCAGAGATATAGTGTTGTTTGCCTTGAGCTTGCCTGCATGAATATTGAGATTTTCATCGGATTCATGAATCTGAAGCGCAAGAGATTGTATGAGTTTGATCCTGTCCAAGGCCGCTGATTCGCTCTGCTCGCGGGAGGTGATATAAAAAACTTCCGTAAGACTGATAAATGCAATGCGAATAACTGCTGCGCCTTTTTCTGCTGCGATCAAAAGATTTTCAATATATTCTGAGCCGTCTTCATCTTCGATGTATGTTAAAATGGCGGAAGTGTCGAGAATATAGATATTATTATTTTCGTTCAAGCTTTATATCCTGTAATCTTGATTCCAATAATTTTTTGGTGAGGTTGTGTCCTTTGCCTGAACCTCTTAAAAGTTTTCGCGCTTCGGCTGGAGCGATTTTTTCCGCATCGTTAGGAAATATCACAAGAACCTCAGTGATTTTTTGGGTCTTTATGTTTTCAATCGGTTTTATATTATGCCCGTCGAATAATGCTCTGATAACCTGCATAACTCAGCCCTCCGTTTTATTTTAAGTATATCATAAAATTTCAAAGCCCTGCATTCACCTTGCAGTGCTTTGTTTTTGATATGCTTAATTCGGTTCTGTATCGTGGTATAATAGGGGCAAAAATAACGCAATAAAATCACAAGGAGGCATATAGATGAGCAAGGAAAAGATCAAGGCGTTGGAAATGGCCATTTCACAGATCGAGAAAAACTTCGGAAAGGGCTCTATAATGAGGCTCGGCTCCGGCGAGGTTGCGGAAGGAATACAGGCGATACCGACCGGTTCTCTGACCCTCGATATCGCTACGGGAATCGGCGGATTTCCAAAAGGAAGGGTTATCGAGATATTCGGACCCGAATCTTCGGGAAAGACAACCCTTGCCCTGAATGCCATAGCGCAGGCGCAGAAGATGGGCGGAGTCGCGGCATTCATAGACGCCGAGCATGCCCTCGATGTTAATTATGCGGCAAGGCTCGGGGTGAACGTGGAAGACCTTCTGGTATCACAGCCGGATACAGGGGAGCAGGCCCTTGAAGTGACGGAAACACTTGTAAGAAGCGGAGCAGTGGATATAGTGGTAATAGATTCCGTTGCCGCTCTTGTGCCGAAGGCCGAGATCGAAGGGGATATGGGAGATTCCCATATGGGGCTTCAGGCACGGCTTATGAGCCAGGCATTAAGAAAACTTACGGCGGCCATATCGAAATCGCTCACCACCGTGATCTTCATAAATCAGATAAGGATGAAGATCGGGGTTATGTTCGGCAATCCCGAAACAACAACCGGAGGTAATGCCTTAAAATTCTATTCTTCCATGAGGCTCGACATCAGGAAGATAGACAGCCTTAAAGAGGGGCAGGAAATTATCGGAGGAAGGGTTAGGGTCAAGATAGTCAAGAACAAGGTTGCCCCGCCTTTCAGGCAGGCCGAGTTCGACATATACTTTAATGAAGGCATATCGAGGCTGGGCGAGATAATAGACCTCGGAGTAGACAATGGGATTATTGAAAAAGCCGGTGCGTGGTACAGTTACAGCGGCAATAAAATAGGGCAGGGAAGGGAGAATGTCAGGGAATATCTTAAGAACAACCCCGATACCGTAGCGGAGATAGAGCAGAGGATAATGGAGACGTCTGGGTTGAAGAAATAATGGATATAAACGAACTCCTGAAAAGCGCCTGTTTATTGAAGGCATCCGATATCCACATAAAAGTGGGATCGCCCCCTGTCTTCAGGATCAACGGCGCTCTTGTTCCGCAGAAGGCGCATCCGGTTATCAAGTCGGAGGATGCGCTGCGTATAGTACTGGCTGTGATCGGACCAAGGCAGAAGGAGATATTCGAGAGGGCCCACGACGTGGATTTCTCATACAGCATACCGGGTGTCGGAAGATTCAGATGCAACGCATTTCAGCAGCGCGGCACTGCAGGTCTTGTTTTCAGAGTAATACCTTTCGGCATTCCGAAGATAGAGGAACTCTTCCTGCCCGATGTCATAAAAAAGATCGCCGCCGAAGAACGGGGCATTATACTTGTGACCGGCACTACGGGCAGCGGCAAATCTACGACCCTCGCGGCAATCATCGATTATATAAACTCCAGCAGATCGGTCAATATAATGACCATCGAAGACCCTATAGAATACATTCACAAGGACGCCTCCGGTATCGTGAGTCAGAGACAGATAGGAGAGGACACGGAATCTTTCGGTAAGGCGCTTAGGGCGGCGTTAAGGCAGGATCCCGATGTCATACTCGTAGGAGAGATGAGAGACCTTGAAACCATAGAGATCGCCCTGACAGCGGCAGAGACCGGCCACCTTGTGCTGAGCACGCTTCATACGCTGGACGCTGCAGAGACCGTCAACAGGATAATTTCGGTTTTCCCTCCGAATCAGCAGAACCAGATAAGAATACAGCTTGCGTCTGTTTTAAAAGGCGTAATATCGCAGAGGCTTGTGCCGAAGGTCGATGGAAACGGCCGGGTTCCGGCGGTCGAAGTGCTGATAGCGACTGCCACTGTCAGAAGCTACATTCTCGACCCTGAAAAGACATCGGCGATTAGAGACGTGATAGCACAGGGCAAAAATCTTTACGGCATGCAGACATTTGACCAGTCGCTTTTTGACCTCTTGCAGAGGGGTCTGATAACCTATGACGAGGCTGTGCGGCAGGCTACGAATCCTTCAGATTTCGCGTTGAAGGTTAAAGGCATACAGTCCGGAGGCGATGTTGTCCTTGAATCTAATAAAGAGCAAAAAACAGACGAATTCAAGATCGAAAGGTTTTGAGGCCGATGATAAAAACGCCCTTGAATCCGCGTTGAAACATGCGTTCAGGCTGCTCGGTTACAGGGATAGAAGCGAAAAAGAGATGTTTGAGAAGTTGATGCAAAAAGGCTTTTCGGCGGAGGTTGCCGGCAATGCCGTTGCGTATTTAAAAGGCAGGGATTTTATAAATGACGGAAGGTTTGCCCGGATTTTAAAGAAAGCTGCCGTTGAAAGAAAACATTTAGGCAGGCGCGGTACGCGGGCTTATTTGATAAATAAGGGCATCTCCAGCGATATCGCGGATGAAATTTTAGGCGATGAGGGTGATTATCTCGATACAGCAAAAAATTTTATCGAGAAAAAACTGAAGAGCATGGGGAAGTGCGATGAAGATACGATAAGGAGAAGGCTCTGGGGAATGCTTGCGAGGAGGGGCTTCTCTTATGGAATAATAAATAAGGCGTTAAAATCTTCAGGTTTAAAGGAGGAATGAAATGATATCTACAAAGAAAAGGGAGTCGGAGATTATAGTTTTCCCACGAACTGTTTTTGAAACTGCGGATACGAAAGAGGATTTAGAAGATTGGCTATTATCACAACACCCTGATTTTATTAAGAGAATGCGCAAGATAAAGCAGGATGATACTCAGGGCAAGGGGAAAGATTGGGCATCACTCAAGAAAGAGCTATGTATAAAGTAATTATTCTGCCTGATGCCGAGAAGTCTTTTAAAAAGCTTGGTAAGCCTATTCAGTTAAGAATTGCTGATAAAATAGACTGGCTTGCAAGTAATGCGGACAAAGTCGTACATCATCCACTTACTTCATTGCCTGATGATTTAAGAGGATTATGCAGAATTCGAGTAGGAGATTACCGCATATTGTACTGGATTTATAATAATGAAAAACATATAAAGATTTATGAGATAGAACACAGAGGAGAAGATTATCATTCTATAAAAAAGAAGAGGTAAAGCCTTAAATAGGTGCTAAGGGAGATGCATAGTATGTTGTTTTTAAGTTTAAATATAGTTTAATAACCAGAGTTAACAATAGGGTAGGTTTGAGAGATTAATGTTTGAAAATGTGATCAAAATATTTAGAATCTACGAGCAGTCAACGCTTGGATGTAAGTTTTTTAAAGCCGATATCGGTATAAAGTGGTTAATTTTTTACGGCACAGGCACAATGATATTTTTGATTTGTTATTTTATTTCTATGTGGTTCAATTTGTTTTATTCGAAGTATAAAAGAAATTATAAAATTGTTGAGTTTTATAACTTTCTCATCTGTGCAGAAGAAATAGCTAAAATGACATCAAAATTGAATATAGATATGCAAAAAACAGGATAGTGAAGCCATTAAATTTAAAGGAGGAATGAAATGAGGTCAAGAAAAGGGTTTTATGCGATTTTATTTATGGTTGTATGGTTTTTGGTCGGTTGCGCCTCGTCTTCCATACGCTTTACGCAGGAGGAGATAAAGGCTTACCCTCTCGATGTGCAGGAAAAGATAATAAAAGGCGAAGCGGCCCCCGGCATGACAACGCAGCAGGTGAGGTATGCGTGGGGGGCTCCCGACAGCGTAAGGCAGCTCGAGCAGGAGGGCGGGAAGTCTAAAGAGGAATGGATTTATACATCGGTATTAGGAGCTTTTAAGACAAGGCTTATATTCATCGACGGCAAGCTGACTTACATTATAAGCACGGAGCCCGGCAGGGTGGCGAAATAGGGTACGTGATGAAGAGTGCTGAGATCAGAAATTCATTCTGGGATTTTTTCAAATCGAAGGGACACGAATTGGTAAAAAGCTCTTCGCTTATACCGAGGCACGATCCCACGCTGCTCTTTACCAACGCGGGAATGGTGCAGTTTAAATCCGTTTTTCTCGGAGAAGAAAAGAGGCCTTACACGAGGGCGGTGTCATGCCAGAAATGCATGAGGGCCGGAGGCAAACACAGCGACATTGAAAACGTGGGACATACCGCCCGCCATCATACATTTTTCGAGATGCTCGGCAACTTTTCCTTCGGAGATTATTTTAAAAAGGATGCGATAATCTTCGCATGGGAACTTCTCACGGAATGGTATAAACTGCCGAAAGACAAACTGTGGGTCTCGGTATATGAAGACGACGACGAGGCCGAAAAATTGTGGAAAGAATTTACGGATATTTCGTCAGGACAGATAATAAGACTCGGCGCGAAGGATAATTTCTGGCAGATGGGAGACACGGGACCATGCGGCCCGTGCTCGGAGATAATTATCGATCAGGGAGAAGACGTAGGGTGCGGCAGAGCGGAGTGCAAGGTCGGATGCGACTGCGACAGGTATCTGGAACTATGGAACCTCGTCTTCATGCAGTTCAACCGGGACGAATCCGGCAATCTGACACCGCTTCCTAAGCCGAGCATAGATACGGGCATGGGGCTTGAGAGAATAACCGCTGTTCTGCAGGGCAAACTTAATAATTTCGATTCCGACCTTTTTGCCCCTATCATATCCGCAGTCGCATCGTTATCCGGCGTATCTTACGGCAAGAGACCGGAAACGGACATTTCCATACGGGTAATAGCGGATCATCTGAGGGCTATGACGTTTCTGCTTGCCGAAGGTCTTATACCTTCAAATGAGGGAAGGGGATACGTGTTGAGGCGAGTCATAAGAAGGGCGGCGAGGCACGCGAAACTGCTCGGGCTTGAAGGGGCCATTCTCTATAAATTAATGGATCCGGTTGCGGATGCTATGGGCGGTGTTTATCCGGAACTTGTTCAGGAAAGGGAGAGATCGGCAAAGGTGCTGATGTTCGAAGAAGAGCGTTTTACAAAAACCCTTGAGCAAGGGATGAGGATTCTCGACGGTGTGATAGAGGGATTAAAGAAGACAGGCATAAAGATTATTCCGGGCGACGAGTTGTTCAAGCTTTACGATACATATGGATTTCCGCTTGACCTTGCGCGGGATATCGCAATGGATAACAATCTCCTTATAGATGAGGGCGGTTTTAACAGGGAGATGGAGATACAGAGGGAAAGGGCCAGGGCCTCATGGGTAGGCGAAGAAGATGCGATAGCATCCATTTATAAAGAATTATTGTCTGAAATAAGCGAGACGGTTTTTGCAGGGTACGATACCATGGAATCGGAATCCGTCATTAAGGCGATACTGAAAGAAGGGAAGGTCGTAACAGAGGCATCCGAAGGCGATGAAGTCGAATTGTTCCTTGATAAAACCCCGTTTTACGGTGAATCCGGCGGCCAGACCGGAGATGCCGGAGTGATTTTTACCGATACCAAAGAGGCGGCTGTGACCGACACGAAAAAGGAAGTGGGACTGCATGCCCATATTGTAAAGATTAAAAAAGGAAGTTTTAAGGTGTGGGATAAGGTAAGGTGCGCCGTGGATAGGGAGAAAAGGATGTCCACCGCCCGGAATCATACGGCAACGCATTTGCTTCATACGGCATTGAGAACCGTCTTAGGCGAACACGTCAAACAGGCAGGCTCCCTTGTATCTCCGGAAAGGGTGCGCTTTGACTTCAGCCATTTTTATCCGGTGGACAGAAAAGAGGTAGAGGCTATGGAGAATATAGTAAATGGAAAGATTCTCGAGAATATAAAGGTCGAGACGGAGATTATGGATATCAGAGACGCCCTTAAGACCGGGGTTATAGCATTATTCGGCGAGAAGTACGGAGAAAAGGTGAGGGTCGTAAGCGTGCCGGGGTTCAGCAGTGAGCTCTGCGGCGGAACTCACTGTAAAATGACCGGAGATATGGGGCTTTTCGTTATCGCATCGGAAGGGAGCGTGGCTTCCGGCATAAGGAGGATAGAGGCATTCACCGGAAAGGCCGCATTCGATTATTTAAGGATTAAGAGCAATGAGCTTAGCGGCATATCCGAAATGCTAAAGAGCGATAACCCTTATGAAAGGGTAGGAAAGCTTCTTGAAGACATGAAGGCCATAGAAAAGGAGATGGAGGCGTTGAAATCTAAGATGGCCTCTCAGAGTTCGTCTTCAATTGTGGACAACGCAAAAGAAATAGACGGAGTTAAAGTCCTCGTGCATCGTCTCGATAATCTCGAACAGAAGGATCTTCGGGTGCTCGCGGATAATGTCAGGGACAGACTCGGCTCCGGCATTATAGTCATGGCATCGGCAAAAGACGGCCAGGCGTCAATACTGGCGATGGTCACCAATGACCTCGTAAAACGTTTCAGCGCAGGGGATATTCTTAAGAAGGTTGCCGCGACTGCCGGCGGGAGGGGCGGCGGAAAGGCGGAGATGGCTCAAGGTGGAACAAAAGAGATAGAGAAACTGGACAAGGCGCTCGATTCGGTATATGATTTGGTAAAGGAAGCTGTTAGCTGACAGCTGATAGCTCATAGCTTATAGTAAAATCGGAGGTGTTTTATGACAATTTTTGATGTTGTGAAAAATGCAATGATGGCGGGCTTCGGCGTTCAGGAAAAGGTAAAGGAGTTTATAGACGAACTCGTTAAGAAAGGGGAATTGAGCGAATCGCAGGGCGCAAAACTTGTTAAGGAATGGACAGAAAAAGCCGATAAAAGCACATCCGAACTCAGTAAGAGCATTTCTGATCTTGTGACAAAGGCGATTGAAAAGATAAGCATACCCACGAGAGACGACATATCACAGCTTAACAAGAGGATCGAAGAACTTTCCGAGAGGCTCAAGAAGCTGGAAGGAACAAAGGCGTTGTAGCGTAAGGCGTTGAGCGTTATAGCGTAAAAATATTTATAATCGCTATAACACAATAACTCTATAACGCAATAACGCTTTAAATATGGATATTTCGAAACTTACCCGGACATATAAGTCGGCCAGGAGGCTACAGCAGATAATACATGTATTCCTCAAGTACGGCTTCGGGCAGATCGTCGACCAGATACACCTCGGCAGGTATATACCTTTTAAAAAGCGGTTAAAGGCCTTCGGGGTATGGCCTGCCCTTAAGGGTCCTACGATCCCGGAAAGGCTCAGGATGGCCTTTGAAGAACTTGGCCCTACGTTTATAAAGCTCGCGCAGGTTCTATCTTCACGTCCCGATTTGATTACGGTCCCGTTTGCCGACGAATTAAAGAAACTTCAGGACGAAGTCCCCCCCTTTCCGGTGCATGAGGCCAAAAGGATCATAGAAGAAGAGATAAGACTTCCGGTGGATAAGATATTCGATTCTTTCTGCGAGATACCTATCGCAGCCGCATCCATTGCGCAGGTGCACAGCGCAAAGCTTCTTGACGGCTCGATCGTTGTGGTCAAGGTGCAGAGGCCCGATATCAGGGAGCAGATAGAAACGGATATCAATATTCTGACAACAATCGCAAAACTCCTCGACAGGCACGTGCCCGAAAGCAGGTTCTTCAACCCGTCGGGCATCGTGGATGAGTTTTCGAAGACGGTCAGAAAGGAGATGGATTTTGTAAAAGAGTCGAGGAACTGCGGCAGGTTCAGAAAGAAATTTGAAGCAAGCCCGGATGTCTACATTCCGCGGGTATATCCTGAATTTATTACGGAGCGGGTGCTTGTCATGGAAATGATAGACGGTGTGCGAATCGACGATTTAGCGGCAATAGACCTGATGAATATCGATAGAAAGAGAATCGCAAAGGCGGGCATCGATGCGTATTTCAAACAGATACTGGAGGACGGCTTTTTCCATGCAGACCCGCATCCCGGCAATATTTTCGTAATGCCTGCGGGCATGATCGCTTTTCTCGATTTCGGTATAGTAGGGAGGGTCTCCGAAGAGCTCAAGGAAACTATGGCAAATACTTTTTTAGCGCTTATCGGAAAGAATTTCGACGCCCTTATAGATCAGTATATCGAACTCGGCATAGTACCCGAAGAAATAGATGTAGACGCATTCAGAAAGGATTTTAAGGCGGATTTATCCGATCTCCTGGAACCCCTGTACGGCCTTACTTTGCAAGAGATTAATTTTGCCCAGTATCTGGATACCATTACTCATCTGGCTATAAAGCATAACCTCAAAATACCCTCGGACCTGTTGCTCATAAACAAGGCTATGCTCATATTGGAGAATATCGGGAGGCAGCTCGATCCGGACTTCGATTTTATTGCCGCTTCGGAACCTTACGCCTCTAAGCTCGTGCGGAAGAGATACAGCCCTTCACGCCTTTATGATAAGGCAAAGAAAAATATAGTCGATATCGGCGATTTCACATTCCTCTTTCCGAGGCAGATGAAGCAGATAATAAAAAAGATATTGAAGGATGACATCCATGTGAAGATGTATCACGTCAACCTTCCGGCGTTTATAAAGGACATGGACAAATCGAGCAACCGGATATCCTTTGCCATGATCATCAGCGCCATGCTCGTGAGTTCGGCGATCATGCACGCTTCGGGCCTAGGCCCGACCATATTCGGCATGTCCCTCCTCGGCCTCACCGCCTTCGGTTTCGCGTTTCTGTTCGGCATCTGGCTCGTCATTTCCATCATCCGTTCCGGAAGGCTGTAAAAATTATTTCGCCCTCTTGACAAATGTTTTTAAACAGGATAAAATTACTCCTAAATGAAGATAACGAGAGAAACGGACTATGCGATACGGTGCATTCTCCATATGGCTCAAGAGACTGAGAAGCTGCATATGATTACGGATATTGCGAAAAAGCAGGACATGCCCAAGAGTTTTGTCGCAAAGATTCTCCAGAAACTTGCGAAGGCGAAGATAGTCTCATCGACACGGGGCGTAAACGGCGGGTTTGCACTCCGAAAAACGCCTTCCGAAATAACCCTTCTTCATGTCATCGAGGCGGTTCAGGGCCCAATCTTTATAAATTCATGCATGGTCGACAATAAGAGATGTTCGAGAAGAAGCCTGTGTTCGGTTCATCCGGTATGGATCGAAATCAGGAATATTCTAATCGATAAACTTAAAAAATATGACTTTCAATTTTTTTGCAAAAAAACAGGATAGTTTCTATCCGATATTAAATAAAAGGAGGGTTTAAAAAATGGCAGAGGACACATCGTACGAATGGAAACCTGTCAAAGGATTCGCCCTTTCCGGACTATTTTGGGGGGCAGTCTCGGTATTGATCGGATTGATAATCTCGATCCAGTTGTGGAAACCGGAACTGAACATCGCGCCGTTTCTCACTTACGGCAAATTGAGGGCTGTCCATGTAAACGGCCTCGCCTTCGGATTCGCGGTGGCCGAAATATTCGCGCTGAGTTATTACATGGTTCAGCGTCTGACGAGGGTGCCGCTGTTGTTCCCGAAACTGGCAATGGTTCAGCTCTACATATTCAATGCAGCCATTGTCGCGGCTGCGGTCAGTCTCCTTGCAGGCATGACGCAGTCAAAGGAGTACGCCGAGCTGGAATGGCCGCTCGACATCGGAGTGGTTATTTTGTGGGTTATGTTCGCGGTCAATATTTTCGGGACCATAATTAAACGCAAGGAAGAGCAGATGTATATATCGCTCTGGTATCTCATAGCAACCGTCGTTGCGGTTGCCGTCCTTTACATCGTAAATAACCTTGCTATTCCTGTGGGACTTTTCAAGTCGTATTCGATATTCGCCGGAGTGAACGATGCGAATATCGAGTGGTGGTACGGGCATAATGCGGTCGGATTTGTGTTTACAACGCCGATCTTGGCGATGTTTTATTACTTTCTTCCGAAATCCACGGGAATGCCTATTTACAGCCACAGGCTTTCGATAATCGCTTTCTGGTCCTTGGTATTCGCGTATCTCTGGACAGGCGCTCATCACCTTGTCTACACACCGCTTCCAGACTGGATACAGACAGTGGGCATAGCGTTCACAATGTTCATGATAGCGCCGTCATGGGGCTCGGTCGTGAACGGATATTATACCGTAGCCCCGGACTGGTCTCAGATGAAAACTAATTATCTTACGAAGTTCTTTATACTTGGAATAACGTTTTACGGGCTTCAAACAATACAGGGTCCGACACAGGGGCTGAGGGTGGTAAGCCAGTTAATCCATTATACGGACTGGGTTCCCGGACACGTTCATATGGGCACAATGGGATGGGTCGCAATGACGGTCGGAGCATCGATGTATTATGTGATTCCCAAAGTATATAACACCGAAATCTACAGCGTAAAACTCGCGAACACTCATTTCTGGTTCGTTCTCATAGGGCAGCTTATTTTCTCCATTACCATGTGGATACTCGGAATACAGCAGGGAGCCATGTGGAAGGCCATATCCCCCGAGGATGGAAGCCTCTCTTATACGTTCATGGAATCGGTGGTAAACAACTATCCGTACTGGAAGCTGAGGACTGTCGGCGGCCTGCTCTTCTTTATAGGATTGTGCATGTTCGCGTACAACATCGTAATGACCGTTTTGCAGGCCAAAAAAACACCTGCGCCGGCAGGACAGGGGAGGTAAGCCATGGCAGGGACAATTTATAAAAAACCGATTTTGTTCGCAGTTGTCGTTACCGTAGCTATCCTTATAGGAACGGCTGTGATGATGGTTTTCCCGATGCTCACGCCGCAGATGCATCCTAAGCTCCAAAACCTCAAACCGTATACGGCGCTTCAGCTTGCCGGAAGGGATGTGTATCAGGAAGAGGGCTGTTTTTATTGCCACACGCAAACCGTAAGGCCGCTGAAGGCCGAGGTTATGCGCTACGGCGAGTATTCAAAGGCAGGCGAGTTCGCTTATGACCAGCCGTTTTTATGGGGCTCGAAAAGGACAGGGCCTGATATCGCGAGAGTAGGCGGAAAGTATACGGATAAATGGCATTACAAGCACTTCAACGATCCACGGAAGCTGTTTCAGGGATCTAACATGCCTTCATACGGCTGGCTTGCCGACCGTCAGGTCGACGCAAAGGCCACAGAGGCGAGGATGAAGGCCCTCGGCTTCCCTTATACGAAAGAAGAGATAGAGACGCTTTCGGACAAAACGAAACTGGACGCGCTTGTCGCATATATGCAGTCTCTCGGCCATGCGGTTCCGAGAAAGCCGAGACCTCCTATGATAGCGAAAGGAGATATGAACCCGCTCGCGGGAGATATGAACGCGGTCGCCGAGGGCAAAAAGATATACGAGATGAATTGCGCGGCGTGCCACGGCGTTGACGCTAAGGGAGACATAGGCCCCGACCTTACCGATAAGGAATGGCTCTATGTTGTCGGGACTATCGGCGACGACACCATTTTCTTCACGATTGCCGACGGCACAAAAAAGGATATGGAATTCGAAGGCAGAAGGGCAAAGGGCGGAATGCCCTCATGGGGCGAGTTCTTCGGAAAGAAGAAGATATGGTCTCTCGTAACGTATATAAGATCGATAGAAGAAAAGGAATAGGAGGCAGATATGGCTCAGGATATAGACAGGATTGAGGATATGGAAAGGCAGGACACAAAAAAGAGGCTTCCGATTGGCTGGCTCTTGCTCTTTCTGGGCTTGATCGCGTGGGGAATATTTTACAGCCTTGCGTATACGCCTGAAATAAGCGGATGGAGCCAGGAAGGCCAATATCTCGAATCGATTAAAAAATAAACAGGCTCTCTCCCCCGAGGCAGGGGGTAAAAGAACACCTCCCGCCCCCTGCCTCTTTCCTTTTTAGGTTTATACGGGAGAGGAGGTTTAGGTGATATTAAAAACGTGATAAGACATTCCGTGAGGATAAGGACGCTCAGGCGGATTGCCGGGATCATCCAGGCTGTTCTCATCATGGGCATTCCGTTCATAAGGATAAAGAGTGAGAGCGCGTTGCGCTTCGATATACCGACGCTGAGGCTTCATGTCTTCGGTTATTCCATATGGATGCAGGAATTCTTTATCGTGCTTATCGCGACCATATTTCTCACCCTCCTTATAGTCCTTGTTACCCTCATATTCGGAAGGGTATGGTGCGGCTGGTTATGTCCCCAGACCGTCTTAGTCGATTTCACGCTTTTTGTGGACAAATCAAAAAAGAAAGGGTTCGCTTATAAATTATTCGCGTTTGGCGTTACGTTCGTCGTCTCTATTATAGTTGCGGCGTCGCTGATTTGGTATTTTGTTTCGCCTTACGAATTTATTCCGTTTATGCGAAGAGATTTAGGCCCGACAACATGGGGATTCTGGATAGTCATGACCGCAATAATATTTCTGAACTACGCGCTTTTGAGGCATAAATGGTGCTCTACCGTATGCCCCTACGCGAAGCTTCAGGGAGTCATGTTCGATCAAAGCACGCTTATTATAGAACTCGATCCCGAACGGGCAGGTGAGTGCATAAATTGCAAGAGGTGCGAGAATGTATGCCCCACGAATATAAACATAAGGGAAGGATTGAACGCGGCGTGCATCAATTGCGCCGAATGTCTTGACGCCTGTAATGAGGTCATGGAGCGTCAGGGCAAAAAGGGGCTTATTCATTACGCCTTCGGCACGGCGGGAGAAGGCAGGATTCTCAGACAGAATTTTTTTATTGTAGGAGGATTTGTCCTTGTGTTTTTTATTTTCTTTATACATCTCACGATGGCAAGGACCGGCATAGATTTCACAATATTACCGCATAACATGGAGGCCCGTTTTACTAAGGATGGGAGCATTATCAACGCGTATGTGCTTTCGGTAAAGAATATGCTGAACGAGCCGGTTGATTTGAGAATCAGCGTGGAGAGATTTAATGAAACGGTCTCGCAATCGATTAATGAGCCGGTTCGCATAGAGGCCGGAGGTGCCGATAAACTGCCGTTATTCGTGAGGGTGAAGGATACATCGGGTCTGAAGACAGCGAGAAAGATAAAAATAACGCTTAGCGATAAAAATAAAAATATAAATTCCACGAGAGAAACGAATTTTATAGTTCCCGATGATGTATAAGACGCTGATAGGATTGGTAATGCTTGCCGGCATGGGCGTGATCGCCCTGTCTATCGTTGTCGGCGTGTCGCACCGTGACGCGGTTGTGGAGGATGACCCCTACGAGGCCGGTCTCAGGTTCGACAGGACATTAAAAAGACAGATGGAACTCGGCTGGAAGCTGAAAGTACCGCCCTTTGTCCGTGAAGGAAATAACAGGCTTGTTGCCTCTATTTCGGACAGAGACGGAAGGGCTGTCGACGTAGCCGCCGTAGAACTGCTTGTCAGCCGGATGGGCAGTCCGCGCATCGACCGGTATAACGCTCTGAATATAGGCAACGGAAGGTATCAGGCAGCAGTAGTTTTTAACGGGACGGGTTATTGGGAAGTAAAGGCCCGCGTTATTGCCGTGTCCGATACGATTGTTTTTGACAATAAAGTATATGTCGAGAAGTAAGGAGGACAACATGGAACAAGACGGGAAAAGGGTTACGAGACGCAAGTTTCTCGAGACCGGCATAGGGGTTATAACCGGCGCTATCGCTATTGGTCTCGGCGGCACCGCGCTCACATCCATCGGAGCGCCCGCAATAACCAACAAGCGTGAAGGGAAATGGGTAGAGGCAGGGAGCGCGTCCGAGATCGCTGACGGCCAGTTTCACAAGGTCGGTATAGTCTACGACGCTAAGGACGGCTGGCTCGAAGGAAAGGTAAAACAACTGGTCTACGTGAAGCTGAATGGAGAGGAAGTTTTCGCTTTGTCGGCCACATGCACACATCTCGGCTGCAATGTTAATTTCGACGAACAGACCGGGAATTTTAAATGCCCCTGCCATTCGGGGGTATACGACGCGACAGGCAAAAACGTAAGCGGGCCGCCCCCCCGTTCTCTCGCCAAACTCGAGGCGAAGATAGAGGACGGCAAACTTATGATAAACACGGCTGTAAAGGAGGCATAGCATATGTTCGGGCGACTTGTAGAAGTATTCGACAGAAGGTTCGGTTTCAGGGAGGACTTCAAAAGGAACGTCCTCGACCATCCTGTGCCGCCGCGTATAAATCTGACTTACTGTTTCGGCGGTATTACATTTCTTTTGTACATGCTGCTTGCGGCAACGGGCATTACAATGCTTTTCTTCTATGTGCCGTCGGTAGATCATGCGTTTGTTACGGTCGAATATATTACATTCGATCTTCCCCTCGGCAATCCGATACGGGCGATACACCACTGGTCGGCACAACTGATGATTGTCTTCGTATCCCTTCATATGTTGAGGGTTTTTGTTTATGGCGCATATAAAAATCCACGGGAATTTAACTGGGTAACCGGTGTATTCCTTTTTGGGATTACCCTTGCCTTTGGTTTTACAGGATATCTGCTGCCGTGGGACCAAAAGGCATACTGGGCAACAAAGGTCGGGGTTTTAATGCCTAAGAGCCTGCCGGCGGTCGGTCCTTTCCTGTCGCAACTGCTTATGGGAGGAGACGACCTCGGAGCGCTGACTTTGTCGAGGTTCTTTGCAATTCACGTGGCCGTGCTGCCGATTTTCACGGTAATTTTTCTTGCCGGGCATTTCTAGATGATCCGCAGGCTCGGCATAAGCAAACCACTATAGGATATGGAGGTCAAGATGGCGGAGAAGAATGATAGAAAAGAGACATTGTTTTATCCTGATTTCATGTTCAAAGAGGCGATAGCCGCGCTTATCGTGGTAATAGCGGTTGTAGCGATTTCTCTTGCGTTGCCGATGAAGGTCGGTGATCCGGCAGACCCGTCGGATAGTTCCTTCAAGCCGAAACCAGAGTGGTATTTCATGGCGCCGTTTTATCTGTTGAAGGTATTTTCTTCAAGCTTTGAGGTCATACCCACGGTTATCGGGCCTTTAGCTACTTTTATATTCCTCTTGATATTGCCGTTTGCGGATAAAAATCCGGAGATGCATCCGAGGAAGAGAAAACTGGCAATGTCTTTGATGGGAGGAGGTGTGTTATTGACGATATTGTTTACGGTGTTGGGAATACTGGCATAAAAAGAGTGACCATAGGTCATTGAAATTAGTTAATCAGGAGGAACAGAGATGGTAAGGAAGTTAGGTGTTTTGGTTGTGCTGCTGCTTGTGGCATTTGCAGCCAATGTCTTTGCAGCAGGAAAGGGCGATACGACGATCACGACAAAAAAGGTATCGAAAGATCCGGCGGATATTAACAGTTCCGAATGGGGTTCCGCAAAAGAGGCGACCCTTATTCACGACGGCGCATCGGGAGGACCCTTTGAGAAGAAGACCCTTGAGGTAAAAGTTAAGGCCGTCTATACAAAGGGCGGAAATATCAGCATGCTCATTTCATGGCCCGACAGCGCTCAGAGCATGACCAAAGAGGCATGGAAGTTTTCAAAAGGCAAATGGGAAAAGCAGAAGGGTAACGAGGACATGGTTGCGCTGAACTGGGAGATAAAGAGGATAAAGAACTTCGCCACAAAGGGATGCGCGGTCGTATGCCATTCCGACGCGAAGAATAAGGAGGACTGGAAATACCACACCGAGACGGCGACCGAACGCGGCGATATGTGGATATGGAAGGCATACACAACCAACCCTCTCATGCACGCGGAGGACGGTTATGTGGATGACGATTCGAGAAAGTCTGACGCAGGCACGGGAAAGGCTAAGAAGAACGAGGCCGCAGACAAGAAAAAACCGAAGTTCATGCAGGATACTGCAAAGAAGCCTACGGCACAGGGATTCCTTGTTGACGGCGAGACCGTAGAGATAAAGGACTACAGCAAGTTCAAGGACGGAGATGTCGTTCCTTCGTGGATACTCTCCAAATTTTCCGGAGGCATGGCTGATATAAAGGCTAATGCGAAATGGGCGAACGGCAGATGGACTGTGATGCTGCAGAGAAAGCTCGAAAGCGGAGACAAAGAGAACGATGTTCAGTTCGATACGAGGCGTGATTACACGGTAGGGATTGCTGTTTTCAACGATTCGAGCAAGCATGACAGTTACAACTCCGGGCCGATCAAGGTGAAGTTCGATTAATATAGGTTTTACGCTCTCCGCTTTCCTTACGGAGGGAAGCGGAGAGTTATAAACGCAAAGGAGCGTGAAGGAGATGCAGTGGAGCGGTTGGATTAATTTCGGTATTACAGCGGTTCTTTTTATCGTTTTTATAATAATCGTTGTCCATTATTATAAACCGCGTAAAAAGAGCGAATTGGAGCATTTCGAGAAACCTAAATATAAGATGCTGAGCGATGACGACGAGGCAACCGGTGATGACGGGCATGAACGGAGAAAATAATAAAATTATTTTTTTACTACTCTGCTTTATTGTCGCCTTATTTCTCCTGCCCGGTAGCTTCTTTGCGCAAGCCGCCGCTTCCGATACGGCTGACTGCAATATAAATTTAGGCCCCTGCGCTAAAAGGATAGGCGCTGCCGAAATAATATTGGATATAACTCCAAGGCCCGTAAAGGTCATGAAAGAACTTTCTTTCACGGTAATTCTCAAGGGGAAGAGAGCCGATAGGTTAATTCTCGATCTCGGCATGCCCGGCATGTATATGGGCAAAAACAGGGTCATATTGGAGAAAACAGCCGGCGGCACATATAAGGGTAAAGGCGTAATACCTAAATGTCCGAGCGGAAGGAAACTGTGGAGGGCTGTCGTTTATCTGCCCGAAGCCGGTAATAGTACCGCCAATAATAATACGAAGGCGGATTTTCTTTTCAATGTTACATACTGATTCATTGTATGTTCTTATGTTCGGTTCCGGATTTCTTGGCGGGTTCGGCCACTGCATAGGCATGTGCGGCCCGCTTGTCGCATCGTATGCATTATACGCTCAAAGCACGGACGGGCAGCGAAACTCAGTATTGCCTCATATCCTCTACAGCGCGGGGCGCATCACCACCTATTCATTTATAGGGGCGTTTATGGGAGTCACAGGTTCTTTTGTGAACGCGGTTGGAGGAATAGCCGGGCCTCAGAATTTCGCGGCAATAACCGCGGGCATAATTATGGTCATAATGGGGCTCGGTGTTCTCGGCCTTTTTAACCGGATGGATTTTATCGAAAGGCATAACGGCGGCGTAATAAAGGCGATAAAGGCGGTTCTCGAATCTGAATCTACATGGCGTTATTATCCTTTCGGCATATTGATGGGATTCCTTCCCTGCGGCCTTTCTTATTCGGCATTCATTGCTTCGGCGGGCACATCCGACCTTTTAAAGGGCATGGCGCTTTCTGTCTGCTTCGGCCTGGGAACAGTGCCGGCCTTGTTGCTTTTCGGCATCGCGGTCAAGAGAATGAGCGCAGGGTTCAGGGAGCGGATGTATAAGGCAGGAGGCATTACGATTACGCTTATAGGATTGTTTTTCATCTACCGGAGTATTTCAGGCAATGCTTAAATGCGACCACTGTCTCTTAACATTTCCGGAACGGGATGCCGTTCATATGGAGTTGAACGGGCGGAAACACGTTTTCTGCTGTAACGGATGCATGGGTATATACACGCTGATACATTCGGAGGGGCTATCAGATTTCTATAAAAAGCGCAAATGGGATGACAACGGCATCGAGTCCTCAATGTTCGGCAAAGAGATAGATATTAAGCCATTCGCGGAGCATGTAAGAGACGTAACGGAAAATGGGCGAGGGGCAATAGGCGATAGGCAAGAGGAAGAAAAATATAAAGAGATAGATATTTTCATAGACAATATCCGCTGTGCTTCCTGCGTATGGCTTAGCGAGAGGATTTTAAGCAGGACAAAAGGCGTGGAATACGCGCGCGTCAATTACGCGACACATAAGGCAAGGATCAGGTGGAACCCTGAAATCATCGGGCTTGATAATATCCTTAAGAGAATAGCATCCATAGGTTATAATCCGAAACCGTATTCGGAATCAGAGCAATTCAAAAGGCAGCATGCCGAGGCGAGAGACCTTCTCGTGAGATTCGGGACTGCCGGATTCCTGTCTTCACAGTTAATGATTTATTCAGTCGCCCTTTATGCGGGTTATTTTCAGGGGATAGATTCGAACTTAAGGCTGCTGTTCGAGATAATATCCCTTGTGCTGACGATACCGGTGATATTTTATTCGGGAATGCCGTTTCTTAAGAATACGCTGAGAGGTCTGAGTAACCTCCATTTTAATATGGATTCGCTTATAACAGTAGGCGCGGGTTCGGCCTTTGTATTCAGCATATACCAGATGCTGACCGGCGGAAAGGTTTATTTCGATACCGCGGCTATGATAATAACATTGATACTCCTCGGAAGATATATAGAGGCAACGGCTAAAGGCAGGGCGTCCGAAACAATCGAGCGATTGTCAGGGCTGAGGCCCAAAGAGGCGAGGGTTCTGCGAGGAGATGAAGGAAAACATGAAGTTATTCCGATATCCGATATAAAAAAGGGAGATATGATTCAAGTTGTCCCGGGAGAGAGGATTCCGTTTGATGGGATCGTAACAAGCGGCGAATCCGAAGTCAACGAATCGATTATTACCGGAGAATCGAAACCTGTTTTTAAAACACCCGGCTCCGAAGTCATCGGAGGGAGCCTGAATTTATACGGCGCTGTTATTTTTGAAGTTAAAAAGACCGGTAACGAAACGGTGCTTTCAGGCATCATACGCGCAGTGGAAGACGCGCAGGCAAGAAAACCAAGGATACAGATATTGGCCGACAGGATCGTAGGCTACTTCGTTCCGGCAATACTGCTTATAGCTTTTTTGACGGTGGCGGGATACCTTTTATCAGGGGCGTCAGCGCACAGCGCATTAATGACCGGCATTTCCGTTCTTGTCATAGCGTGTCCATGCAGCCTCGGACTCGCGACTCCGCTCGCTGTATTGATATTTACCGGCATTGCTTCATCAAAGGGGATATTGATAAGGGGAGGGGAGGCCATAGAAAATGCGAGCAGGCTTACTCATGTGGTATTCGATAAAACCGGCACCATAACGGCAGGAAGGCCGGCGTTGAAGGAGGTCATAAAGCTCGACCCCGATACTGACAGGGATTACCTGCTGTCTATCGCCGCTTCGGTTGAGAATGTTTCCGAGCACAGCATAGGCCGTTCTATTGTCGAAGCCGCGCGCGGATTGAATTTGTTCGCGGTTTCCGATTTTAAGGCCGTTCCCGGACGAGGAGTTAAAGGCATTGCGGACGGTAAAACGGCAGTGATAGGCAATATGGCATTTATGCTTGAAAACGGTCATAACTTTTCGCATAATGCCGCTGTCCAGTTCGAGAAATCGGGCGATACTGTAGTATATGTTGCGTGGGATGGAAAAGTTAGAGCGGCTTTTGTTGTATCGGATGTAATAAGGGAAGATGCGATAGAAGCTGTTAAGGATATAGGAGGGATGAATCTCGATATTTCGATGATAAGCGGCGACAACAGGACCACGACCTCTTCGATTGCGTCCAAGGCGGGCATAGATAACGCATTATCCGAGGCGTCTCCGGTAAGGAAAAAGGAAATCATAGAAGATATGCAGCGGAATGGACATAAGGTAATGATGGTCGGCGACGGCATTAACGACGCGCCTGCCCTTATGGAATCATCGGTAGGAATGGCAATGGGCAGGGGAACGGATATAGCTATGGAGAGTGCGGATGCGGTTCTAATAAGGAACGATCTCAGGCTTATCCCTTACTTTATCCGTATTTCAGGAAAGGCGTATGCAGTCATAAAACAGAATATCTTCTGGGCGTTTTTCTACAATATCATTTCTATCCCGCTTGCTGTCGCAGGAATTCTGCATCCGATTATAGCGGCAGGCGCGATGGCTGCGAGTTCCCTTCTTGTCGTGGTCAATTCCCTGAGGATCAAAATGCCTGCCGAAAGGAGGGCATTGTAATAATGTGGACGCTTTTTTTCCTGATAGCGCTGTCGATAATCCTCGGCATAGGCGCGTGGCTTTTTTTCATGTGGGCTGTAAGGAGCGGGCAGTACGAAGACCCGGAGGGGCCTAAATACAGGATGCTCGATGACGACGAGTAGGCGAAAATAGTTTAATTCGGTTATAATTCAAATCATGATGCAGATTACACGAGAGACGGATTACGCGATAAGGTGCGTGTATTATCTCGCGAGGAAACCGGATGAAGTTACAATGGTCGATGAGATCGCACGGGAGATGTGCGTTCCTAAAAGTTTTCTCGCAAAGATCGCGCAGAAACTTACAAAGGCAAACATATTGCAGTCGTACAGGGGAGTTAAGGGCGGCTTTCAGCTTTTCGGAAAGCCTGAAGATATAAGCATCTATGACGTTATAGAGGCTGTCGAAGGACCGGTTGCCATGAACGTCTGCGCCGTGGACAAAAAAGAGTGCGGCTTGAGCGCCAAGTGCAAAATACACCCCATATGGGTCGAATTGAGAAAAGAAGTTGAAACCTTGCTCAGAGAAAGGAACTTCTCGCAATTCAAATAATTAAGTGATACAATTTACCTAAAATGCCCTGAAACCATTTATCAGGAGGTTAGGTTATGTATCCTATATGGGAAGTGCCGAATTTGAGCGCCGGTATCATACTGGCGATTATCTCCACCTTTCATATGCTCCCGTCCCACCTTTCTGTCAGCGCCATGTGGTTCAACATCTATGTCGAGACCAAGTCTTACAGGGAGAACAGGCCAGAGCTTCTCGAATTTATCAAGAAGTATACCTTGTTTCTGCTTATCTTCGCCTATGTCTTCGGTTCCCTGAGCGGTGTAGGCATATGGTATGCCGCGACCACGACAAATCCGAGGGGAATATCGGCCTTGATCCACAACTATGTGTGGGGATGGGCTACGGAATGGGTCTTCTTTATCATAGAGGTGATAGGCATATTCGTCTATTATTACACCCTCGGCAAGGTGAATATAAATACCCACCTTAAAATCGGATGGATATTCGCGATAGCTTCGTGGATAACCATGATAATCATTACCGGCATTTTAGCCTTTATGCTCTCTCCGGGCAAATGGGTTCAGACCGTAAATTTCTTTGACGGTTTTTTCAACCAGACATATTGGTCTCAGTTGTTTCTGAGAACCACAGTAATGTTCGCGATAGGAGCAGTTTATGCGATTATCGTAGCGACGAGGCTTAAGAACGAGGACGTGAAGAGACTGGTAGTAAAGACCGCATCGAAATGGGGCGCAGGCGGATTGGTTTTAAGCGTGGTCGCGGCATCATGGTATCTGAATACCATCCCTGAAAATGCCGACCTGCTCCGCAGTATTATCGTGCCGAAGGGGATTAAGACAGGCGTATTGGTCTCATTATCCGCAATGATATTGTATTTTTTATATGCCCATATAAAACCGCTCTCCATAAGGCTTGTGCCTGCCGTCCTGGCTATAGCAGTACTGTTTGCGGGGATATGGTCCGCGGAAAGGACGAGGGAGCTTTTCAGAAAACCGTATGTTATATCCCAGTATATGTATTCAAACCAGATAATCGCGGCGGATGTTAAGCCCAAAGGCGTAAAATCAGAGGCCGATGTTATTAATGAAAAGGGTATTTTGAAGGTTTCTCCGTTTGTTCCCGAAGGTTTAAGAAACATAAACGAAGGCAATATGCTGCAGGCAGGGAAACTGATCGCCCTCATTGAATGTTCGGCCTGTCATGTGCTTGAGGAAAAAGGATTAAGGCCTCTGCCTCAGATGGCAAAGAGACTCGGCTTCACGGAAGCGGCTGCCGCCGAAGGTTTTATTGACTCGCTCGGCGCGATTCCATACATGCCGCCGTTTCACGGCACGGCATCGGAAAAAAGGGCGCTTGCGGCCTATCTTGTTTCTCTTAACAGGTAAGGAGGAAAATCATGGAAATAGGTACAATGATAAAGCTATTGCAGGATCCCATGGGCATCCCGTTTTATCCGGTATTATTTCAGGTGATCATGGTGCTTACATTCGCTCTTCATATAATGTTCGTCAACTTCGTCCTCGGCACGTCATTCCTTTCGGTATACGGCTATATAAAAGGAGATGATTACTGGAAGCGGCTTTCGAAATCCATGATACGGGCAACTACTGCCAATATCTCGATGGCTATCCTCCTGGGCGTGGCGCCGCTCCTCTTTGTGCAGGTCGTGTATGACCCGTTCTGGTACGCTTCCAATATGCTTTCAGGCGCGTGGGTTATGGCGTTCATATTGATAATGATGCTCGGTTACAGCATGGTATATGTTTTTTACCTCAAGAGGGATTCGAGAGGGAGCGGGTTCGCGGCATTCGGCATAGGGGCGCTCGCGCTTTTTATACTCGCGGGCATAATAATGCATGTGCTCGGCTATCAGCTCCTCCAGCCCGAGAAATGGTTCGGATGGTATATAAAAGGGAACTCGATAGATACATCCGGAACAGCCTTGCACACCTTCCATACCCCGCGATTCCTCCATTTCATGATACCGTCATTCGCGCTTACAGGCGTATTCCTTATGCTCTACGCATGGTATTTCAAAGACAGGGCGGATTCGGATAAAGAATATCTGCAATGGGTCGCGAAGATGGGCGCGAAAATGGCGTTCGTGTTTACCGCTATTCAGGCCGGTGTAGGTTTTTGGTGGCTCTTCAGCCTGCCGCTCGAATTCAAGTTTTTTATTAATCCGTTTTTCATGGTGGGAGCAGGTCTTGGAGTCGCACTGCTGTTTTTCCTTAACAACGCGCAGAAATATCCGTTTAAATACGCCGTTCCAGCCGTTATCGGAACGTTTCTTACCGTATTCGGAATGTCGTATGCGAGAGAGGCGCTGAGAATGACATATCTCAGCCGCTTCGATTATTCGATATTCAATTACAAGTTGAATATCGATTTTGGGAGCACCGCGCTTTTCTTGTCCACATTCGTGACAGGACTTATAATAGTAGGCTATCTGCTTACGATAGCCTATAAATCAGGCAAGGTGACAGGTGAATATGTTCCCGCAGCCTCGATAGATAAATGGGGCAAAATAAACATTGCGTTACTGGTGGCGTGGATAGTGATAGTGGCCGGACTTGGCGTTGTGATCTCGGTGAAGAATTATTTATAGATACAATTAATGCAAAAAATATTTTAAAGTCTCCAATATGCTGTTATTGGAGACTTTTTTTATTGGCATGCTTATTTTATCAAAACTGCCAGAAAACCCCGAGCTTTTAAGCTCGGGGATGAATGGCTACCCGTAGCGAAGCCAGTGAAACTGGCGGAGTGGAGGTATCTTTTGGCATAATCTGGCCATGGCCAGATATC
>JAJYVD010000024.1 GCA_021792185.1 Nitrospirota bacterium
TTGGTGGGTCGCGCTTCTGACAACCCCTAATTTAATATTTTAGGGGGGAGGCAAGCTTATTTGAAACAATGTATTACCGGACAAGGGTTTTAAAGCTTTTAGCTTAAAAACTTTTGACAATACGACAGAAGATTTAAGGAGGAGCAAAAATGAAAATAAGATATTTCACTGACACAGACACGGCATTTATTGAATTTTCCAATGAGTCTGTTACTGAGACTAAGGAGATATCGGAGAACCTTTACATTGATCTGGATAGTAAAGGCAACCTTGTAAGCATGACAATCGAACATGCAAAAGACAAAGCTGGCATTTCAGAAATATCATACCTCCAGATGGAAAAAACTGCCGCATAACCCGGCGCTGCAGGGTATCGCGCCCCACGTGGGCACCTCCCCGATCTTCCGCGTTAGCATTTAAGGAAATGACACAAATAGTGATTTGTGCGTTATCTCTTCTTTTTCCTGGATACCTTAAGGCAACTTTTCGATATTTAAAAATAGGATTTGGAAATTATAAGAGATGTTATTTCTGCTGCGGCAGAATAAAAACTGCCGGGAGGATCGAAATTTTTAATATCCTTCGTAAGTCCGTCCGTCCAATTCAAATGACTGTCAAGAAACTCCTTTTGTTCCTCGATATCCCCGTTAATGCATAAAAATGCCATATACTCAAGCTCAAGGGCTATGTGGTCGGGCATGGAGACATATTTGTCTGGTATCACGATGTCGTGAGCCTGATAGCGTTTAATCATGTCCATCGCCGGGTCTCCCATAAAATAGCCCTTTTCGCCTGCGATAGGCAGCTTGCACTCAGGGTCGTTAGACCATCTCTTATAGACGCTTTCGACAGGCACTATATATGGAGGCATAGGCCCTTCAAAAAGCCTCCTGTATTCTTCGCCGAGGCTATTATAGACGTCGCCACTTATTGAAAGACCCGAAAGGCAGGATGTATCAAGATCGAGTTCGGAGAATACTTTTTTAAAATAGCCGAGGAGCCTGCCTGATGCGACATCATCGGCAAACTCCTCTGTCGGCTCTTTGAAAAACTCGCTCAATTGGGCAAAGAGTTCCGAAAAATTTGTTTTATTACCCACGTGTTATGGTTTTAGCCTCTCCAGATAGACGGTCGAAGGTTTTGTGCCCACATCGATATTCCTGATCCATCTTCCCTCGGATCTCGCATTTGCCGCAAGTTCGGATGCCTTGCCGAAACTCAGGGCATGCCCCGGGCATTTAACAACACATGCAGGCTGTTCTCCTTTCGCAAGCCTATGGGCGCAATAAGTGCATTTGTCCGCAACCATTTTGTCTTCATCAAAACCCATGGCTCCGTAAGGGCACGCCCATGCGCAATAACGGCATCCGATGCATCTTGCCTTGTCTATAAGAACAACACCGTCTTCAGGTCTTTTATAAATCGCGCCTGTGGGGCATGCCTGTTTGCAGGCAGGCTTTCCGCAGTGCATACAGGGACTTGATACGAAGAGTAATTTGCCGCCTTTCTGAGGATTCACCCATATTACTTTAGTCCTGTATCTGCCTTCAGACACACCGTTTTCCAGCTTGCAAGCGCTCTCGCAGGACTTGCAACCTATGCATCTTTCTAAATCGACCATTATCGTATATTGGCTCATTTTTCCCCTCCCTTATGCCTTTGAGACCCTGCATATCAGAGCCTTATAATTAGTCTGGTCCGATATCGGGCATCTCTTGTCTTTATTCGTAATGAAGTTTATGGACTTCCACTGGGTAAAGGGCTGTTCAGCCGAATAACCGTGCGGCACAAAAATCGTGTCTTTCCTGATGCCTTCGTAAACCCATGCCTTTGCCAGCACATGCCCTTTTATTCCTTCGATCTTTACCTTATCTCCATTTGAAATCCCTATCTCTATCGCTTTTTCAGGATGAATCATGCAGTATTGGTCGGGCATCTGCTCATTAAGGTTCCATACCCAGTGCGTGCCTGCATGGAACTGCGACGCGCTCGGCCTGCCTGTGGTAAGGTACATGTCAAAACCCGATATCTCCGGGCCTGCTGGATACTTTACTTTTACGCGCCGCGCCCTCATCTTGCCGATTAACTGTGAGGTAACTCCTTCGGAGGTATCGTCATCGATATATTCAAGATAAGGAAGCCCGTCCTTCATTCCTATCTCGGGGTCGGCATAAAATTCAAAGGGATTAAGCCCCTGATTCTTAAATGCCTTGTCGAGTTGTTCCGTCCATATCTCTATTTTGCCTGAGGGCCGCGGGAACTGTCCTTTTTTGCCGGGCACGCCGTGCTTCTCCGTATAAAGCGTCCCTATCTCAGGGGCGTCGGGAGCAGGAAGCGGTCCTCTCAGAGCGCCCTCTTTCTTTGCGAAGAATCTCTCGGGTGAAAAGCCGGTCTTTTTAGACATAGCCTTCTGTAATTTCACCGGGTCTTTATATTCGTCTTTGAATATATCGCCCCAGCCCATTTTTTTGGCGAGTTCGATGAAAATCCATCTTTCGGGCTTTGCCTGATGAAGCGGCTGAATGATCTGAGGATTAAAAGCGAATCGCCTTTCATCGGAAACAGGGCCTACGCCTCCCGACTCTGTCCACGGCGACGACGGCAGAACATAATCGAAATAGGTAGTCTCTACGCTCGGAAAGACGCTGAAATATACCGAGACATCGAGATTATCCAGCGCAGTTCTTATCCTCTCCTGATCCGGCCACATTACAAAAGGATTGCCCATAGACATAAATGCCTTAATAGGATAAGGCTTCCCGGTGATCATCGGCTCGACCCATGCGACAGGGGATTTACCGAGCCTCTGTTTTTTGGGTTTTACTTCCTTCTCCTTAGGCACTGAAATACTGCCCATGCTTGTCCCGCCGTTATTGCCGCAGCCGTATCCCATCGAAGGCTTTCCGAAATGCCCTGTAACTGCCGCGAGCATATAAAATGCCCTGTGCGTAAGCATCGAGTTTGTATGATGGCTCAATCCTGCATTGCCCATTATTATCGCCTTTTCGGTCTTTGCGTATTCTTCCGCGATCTCTTTTATCGTCGTTGCTGAAATGCCTGTCACCTTCTCCGCCCATTCAGGAGTGTATTTCTTTTCGATGAGAAACGCCTTCAGCTTGTCGAAACCGAGAACTTTATCATTTATGAACTCCTGATTCTGCAGATTCTTCTCGATGATGTGGTATATCATCGAAAGCGCTAAGGCCATGTCCGTCGAAGGCCTTATAGGGAGCCATACATCTGCCCTGCTTGCAGCCTCAGACATCCTCGGATCGACCACGATAAGCTTTGCCTTCCTTTTTATCCTTTCGTCGTTAACCGCTCCGAACATTACAGGTTTAGACGCAGCCATATTGCTGCCTACGAACATATAGAAGTCGGCGCCGCCGAAATCTTCTCTCGTGTATGTCCACGGCGGATTGTTATGTCCTAAAATGGAATTGGAGGCAGCCCCGCCCGCAAAGTTGCAAAATGGGCCTGTTCCCTCTCTATGCGGCGTGCCGTAAAGCTTCTGGAATGTTCCGCTCAGTCCGGACCTTGCCTGTGACTCGCTTCTTCCCGCAACCCACCACGCAAGGGATTCCGGCCCGTATTTATCTTTAACCGCCTTAAGTTTATCGGAGATCTCCGTTAATGCCTGCTCCCAGCTTATCTCTTTGTAAGACGAGGAATCTCCCCTCGGTCCGATCCTTTTCAGCGGAGCCTTCAGCCGGTATTTGTTATACAGCACGTTCACATTATTCTGCCCCTTCGGACAGAGCCTTCCGCCTGTAACAGGATCATCAGGGTTTCCATAGATATTGACAATCCTTCCAGCTTTTACATGGACCTTCATGCTGCACCCGTTCTGACACCACATGCAGCCGCTCGTTACCACCTTCTCAGGCACGGGCGCAATACCGCTCTCCGTATACGGTTTATGGGTCTTTAAATCTTCCGCGCCTTTTGCCGTCAAAGGCATGCTTGCAACGGTAGCAGCGACTCCCGCGACTTTTAAAAATGCCCTTCTTGTGAGTTTCATTTATCCCTCCTGTATGGCTTACCTGAAAGCCCTGAATGATTTTGAAATAACGGACAGGTAGCCATCGTCCCATTTCTGGAATTTCGTATTGAGTTTGCACAATTTTTTCCTGAACACAGACCCCACCATTTCCATAGTTTTTTTATCTATGGTCTCCGTATATAATTCCCTCTTTTTTGCGGCCCTTTCCATATTGCCGGTACCTGACAGAGAGCTTCCTATTCTGCCGAGTTCCTCGGGTCTTAATTCTACGCAATAGCTGAAGTTATCGAAATAAGACGCCGTAACTTTCAATTCGTGCCTGTCTATGTCTTTCAGCCTATGGGTGTATGCTTTTCTATTCGCATCTAAAGCGGTTCCCGTATCTATGCATTGGTATCCGCAGTTGCGGTATATATCCAGATTGCCGTTATCGGTTATAAGCGCCTCCGGAAAAAGCCGGCAGTGAATGGGCCTGACATCGTATACCTCGCATCTGTCGTTTTTAAGAAAACCGCACGGAAATATCAGCCCTACGGAAGGGATAAGGAGAGATGTGCCGGGTATCCTGTTCCACATTATCCCGCAATAATTCTCGAAAAGCTCTCCGGCCTCTACCGACAAATGCCCGCACAGCCTCAAAATATCCCCAACAGTCAATTCAAGGGGATTGCCCTTATCCGTGCAGCATCGAACGCATCCCTCTATGCAATGAAAGTCTTTATAGTTGTCCGGGGACAGTCCCGAATCTACGGCTTCGCCCGTAATTCCGGGACAGTCTCCTTTTTCGCCTGCTATTGTATTTTCAGCAGCCACAGGCCTCTTCCACAGAGATGTTGAGCTGGGCAGTCGCCTTCTGTCCGCTTTCATCTTCAACCGTCAATACAACCGCATAGACGCCCTGCGTAAATGTGTGCTGCGCCTCTTTTCCCATAACGCTTTCTCCGTCTCCGAAATCCCATCGTATGGATTTGATATTGCCGCTCCCGCCTCCGATTATAGCCTTGAACTTAACGGTATAGGGCGCATCGCCTCTCCTGTTCCTTACGCCTCCGATCTTTACCTTGAGCGGTCCTCCGGAACTAAGCTCTTCTTCGATAAGCAGGCTGCCGCCCAATTTCTTAGACACATTCGTTAAGGAACTCTTCATCCTGTCCTGCATCGCCACGGCGGTTGCCGCGCCTCCGCCTATCTTCTGAACCGCCTGCTGTCCGTCATCCACTCTTAATACGCCAGTTGCCGCGTCCACTACTACCCTTCCGAGAAGCGACCATAGCGTAATCTCTTTTTTTGCATCGTCGTATTTCAGCGCGAATTCGGAGCCCTGCGTCTTCACCGGAGAACCTCCGACATTTATCTCAAAATGCGTAAAGAGGTGTTCGGGAACCTGCGCCTTTGCGAATATCCTGCCTTTTTCAAATTTAAGAAGCGTAGTTTCCATTTTCCTGTCGGCCTCAAACATAACCCCTTGCAGTATCAATGTCGTGTCCTGATACATCTGCACAATGCTTCCGTTCGACCATGTAAGAACCGCAGCGGAGTTTGCCTTTGCCTCAATTTTGTCATCCCTTTGGATAATATCCCCGTCTTTCATGGGAGAGCCGTTTTTCAATACCGTCCCGTCAACCTGCGTAGCCCTGACAACGGACGCGTCTTCGGCATAGGCCGCGCTAACGCCGAGCAAGAGAA
This sequence comes from Nitrospirota bacterium, assembly GCA_021792185.1. Classification (GTDB taxonomy): domain Bacteria; phylum Nitrospirota; class Thermodesulfovibrionia; order Thermodesulfovibrionales; family Dissulfurispiraceae; genus GWB2-47-37. The sequence continues at coordinate 5,690 of JAJYVD010000024.1, forward strand.
GAACAATCAGAGCGGGGACAGTCCCCATTCTACGACTACGTTTCACTTCGTCCGTAAATAGGGACAGTCCCCTAAAACCACCCAACAACATACCTTTGATAAGTCTAATCACTTTCTTACTACCTCCTGATCTTTTCTATTTTTAATTTGTTTGCTCCTGTTCCACAGTGCATCCGACTCCGCCTCAACCCGGAGAAGCCGAGTCAACCGTAATACCGGCAGTATATTTCTTCCCCGACTTATCCGTAACCTCCAGCATTACATTGTATCTGCCCATGTCGTAATAATGGGCCGGCGGCATCTTATCCGAGCTTTCCTGTCCGTCCCCGAAAAGCCATTGAAAGGAGACGGGATCATCTATTTCTCTCAGCTTGGGTTTAAAATGCACCCATATCGGCCCCATTGCCGATTTCGGGACCGCGATAATCTCAACCATTGCGCTCATTTTTTCCTCAGCCTTTGCAACTATCAGTAATGTTAAAAATCAAGCTCTGCACCGAGTACAACCTTTGATGCAGGGTCTGCCTTTTTCCCGTCCGCCTGTTGATACACGGTTCCCGGCCAGAAATATCCTGTCTCGACAAAACCCCTCAGCCTCTTGTAAATCGGAAAATTGAGGTCCAAATCCAGACCCCATCCAATGTCCTTTGTTTTGTCGGTTGTAAGGGACGAGCCGCTGCTCCAGTCTATGCCCGGCACAGGGCCTCTTCCCTTATAGACTCTTTCTGTTGTCCAGTATTTCGCGAGCGCTACCTCCGTATGAAGATTCTTTACAGGCTCAAATTCGGTGATAGCCCGCAGGAAGGTAACATTGGCAAGATTGCTGTCCCATAAATAATATCCTGCCCTCAGGTCTTCGCTGAATATGTTACCGAATTTTCTCCTGTCCTTGCAGAGAAAAAGACCTCTGAAGTTTTTATAATCGCCGGTTGCGGAGTCTTCGATCTTATTGCCAGATCCCCTTCCGAATTCCAGCCCTCCGGTGAATTTCTTGAGACCGCCGAGATCGCCTAATTTATAATCTCCCCTCAGCAAAAATGCATAGGCCGAAAGATCCCTTGTATCCGTATAAGAGCCCGTGAGATAAATCACATCAGCCATGTATGATAACTTATCCGCATTCCCTGTTAAGGCCATGCCGAGCCACATCGGTTCAAAGCTGCCGTCGCGGGGAGTTGTGGCGGTATTGAAGTCCTTGTCAAGGTTAAGGTCTGCGTCTCCGGATTTACCCCTGTCATAGACCTTTAACATATAAGGCTCTATCGTCAGTTCCTTTTTGGGTTTTATGTTGAAGCTCAAAAGGAATCCATCGAGTTTGTTAGCTATTCCGAGGGCGGAACTCCTGTCCCCGGAAGGCCCTGATCCGAAGTTAGTGTAATTCTTGAATCCGCCTGCGACCGCTATATATGAAAAGTTTCCGGTAACCCTGCCCAATGCTGTCTGTCCAAAAGGATACATTATCCTGAATGCGTCAACAGGTCCTTCAAGCACTATACCTTCATTTCCTACTCCTATATTCTGCCTTCCCACCTTGAGGCTGAGGTCTCCCGTATACTGAACATACAACTCCCTGATGAGCGCCGAGTTGACCGTCAGGAACTCGGACCACCGGTCGAGGGTTCCTTCGCTGTCTTCCTTCCAGTCGAATACGAAATTGCCTTTATCGAACAGCGCAACCCCTGTGAACGGGCCGTAGTCCGCCTCTATTTTAAGCTGGAACCTCTGGTCGAAATACGTGTAGTTGTCATAAGTCCATGCCTGTTTGGGATTGTTGAGGTTGATATTGTCCTTCATATTGAGTCTGAGCTTGTATTTGCCCGAAAGCCCGAGCTTCGGCTTATCGCGCGCCTCTTCTTCTTCCTTTGCAACCTTTGCATCCTGCTTTTTCTTCCATGTCTCCAGTTCCGTCAGCCTGCGCCTGGCATCCGGGTCCCTGCCGCCGGGCGCTTCTGCGCTGACAACAGGCTCGCCCCATTCATCGTCTACCGCCGGTTTTGGTTTTTCTTTTGCGACGCTCTCTTTAGGCGCAGGAGCCTGCGCTGCCGGCTCCTTGCCTTTTAACAGCTTTTGCACCAGCGACTCGAGATCGGAAATGCGCTTTTCAAGGCTCTGAATATATTTACGTGTATCCTTTTCCGGCTGCGCTTCCGCCGCATGGGCGGAAAAATCCCGCGCAAAAAACAAAAGGCTTATTAAAACCGCGAAAATGTAAATGCCTATAATCCTCATAGTTATCGCTCTGATTCATGCTCGTGTTCGTGACGTTTTTTTATTCCCAGCCCATAAAATATCGGAATATCTTTTACCTTCCCGTCGCGTCCCCTGAATTTAGTGACCTTCCTTTCCTGACCATGGCACTCCACGCATACGAGCCTCTTTAAAAGCGGTTTGAATGTATAAGGGTCTTCAGGATGAACAGCCGCAAAGAATTCTATTTCGCCCTTCTCATTCTTCCTCTGTATGAACTTGGCCAACGGCCCGGGATCCTGTATCCTCGACCTTTTGATTATATTTATCATCTCGGCGCATTCTTCCATGCCCTTTTCGCCGGCTATGACTTTTGAAAAACATTCGGTTACAGCCCTTTCATTTATGACTGCGGCATTATACGCGTCACCTTTTCCCACCTGACCCCATGCCTTGGGCCCCCATGCCTCATGGCAGGTCGCGCAGGTAATCTGTTTCAGTCCCCTGACTTTTTCTTTCCGGGGTATCTGCGTAAACATATCGCTTACAATGCTCCTGTTCATCCACTTAAGGTCTTCCGTGTCTTTGCTCTTCATGTAATCGGACTCGAGCTTCATGGTTGCGGCGCTTAAGGCTACGGTGCTTTTTACGTATGAGCCGAATTTTTCATCCGACAGTAGCTTGTTCATTTCGCCTGCGACTACGGCCTTTTCATCGCTGTTCAAAGCGTCCGGCCTGAAGCTGCCCATGATCATTCGCGCCTCGACGCTGAGAGGCAATATATCAATCTTCCCCTTTATGGATCTCATCAATCCCGGCCAATCTTTGATCTCATCCATGGAAATATCCGCCGTAGTTTGGCTCATCGCCTCGAGATGCAAGGCATGAGGATGGGGATATTTCTTTTTCTTTTTCGAAACGGCCTCCTCTGACCACACAGGGCCGCATACGACGGAGGCTGCGACAAATACGGCTGCAATTATTAAAATAGGTTTTAGCCAACTGTTTCGCATAGGTCTTCTCCCTCCCTGCATACTTTTGAATAAAGTTCTGCGATATATTCTTCTTCGTTCTTCATAAACTCTGTAATGGATCGGGCAACGGCCTTATAAAACCCGTATTCCGCCCTTTCGATAATCTTTTCACAGCATCGATATACCCATTTTAACAAATGTTCCTCCATGAATTCCTTCTGGAGTTCGATGCATTTATGAAGCGACTCTATCTCGGTCTTTTCCCACGCCTCCTTTTCTATCTTGCATAGGAAAGCCATAAACTCCAATTCCATTCCGAGATGGTCCGGCATATCGATACACTCTTCTAAGATATTCGCACCGGCCTTTTCATAAAACTGGGCAACGTCGATGGTCACCCTTCCTCCGAGCCTCTTGTCTTTATCGAGGTACACGGCCTCGTGAGGGATTACGTCCGACGGAAGGATAAACAGAGCGGTATGCTCGGCCTCCAATTCGTCCTTAAGGTTCGGCATTTTCTCCGCCTGCCTGACGAATTCGAACAGCCCTGCCGGATAAGACTCTATCCCTTCTCCGTCTTCATAATTATCCTGAAAGACCGACAATATGCTTCCGTCCTTTATCATTGCGATCAAAGAATCCGAGGGCGGTTTAAGGCAAAGACCCGATAAAAACCTATATGTCCTTTCCCGCTCGCCTGCCGTTACAGCTTCCAATTCGCTCACTTTAACCTCCATCTCTATGCCGATGCTTTAATAAATCCGTTTTGAATAAACGCCATCTGCTTTTTATGCCTACTTACGCATAATGGGCATATATCGTTCGTACCCGGCTCTCCTGAAATTTGAAGGCTTTCAGTGGCCGCAACAAAATCCATCCCGCACACGGAACAGGCATTTCTTTCGGTTTCAAAAACCTTGATCTCCGCGTCTTCCAACAGATAATTCAGCCTTGCCGTCTCCTTTATTTTTACCGCCTTCGGCAGACAGGTTTCTTCGCAAACACGGCAATTGACGCACAATGCCGGTTTAAAACTCAAAGAAAACTTCCCGTCTTCCTGCTTTTGGGTTAAAGCTCCTGCCGGGCAAAGGGTCGCGCAGACGCCGCAGCCGGTGCATCCGGAAGAAACCTCAAGCTCCGCAAGCATAGCGTCCGTTGACGGTACATTCGTTTCTTTGGAAGACGAAAACCCATCAAGCGCATAAATCAGAAGTTTTCTCTTGAAATTTTCTGGTTTCCGTGCAATAGCTCCGATGAATGTCTCTTTTTCTTCTTCGGTCCCGACATCAGGAAGGGAGGTTACAGCTACCTCCGCTGCCTTTGCCCTGAATGCGGAAAAGAATTCCCGCCTCGAAACCGCTTTCTCCGGCATCTTTGACAACGGCTGGAGCGGTATCCTTTTTATAATAAGCCTGTCCTTTTCTATGCCCGCCATCCCATAAACGGCCGACACGTTATTAATAATCCTGTCGATATTTGAGGAAGCCTTTGAATTGGGACATCCCCCGCATTCCGGACGCGATATCTCTATATTTAAAACGCCTGCCTTTATAGGCTCAAGAAGCATAGCCTCGCTAAGACGGCCGAGGCACGGCACCATAAGGTCGGCGCTGTTATCTCCACGCTGGCATGAAATACCGAATACTTTTTCTTTCCCGGACTTTTCTCTTATTTCAGCGATGATCTTTTCGTCATCTCTTTCCTTCATCCGGAAAACGCCGTTGGGACATGCGGAAATACATACCCCGCAATCCATACAACCTGCTTTTATCTCTGAGCCTTCTTCCGAAATATCGATAGCACCAGCAGGGCACGAATCGGCGCACAACGCACACTCCGACTTCGGCGTCCTGAATCGTGAGCATAAAGACGCCTCTATCAGTATATGATGGTTATTTATAATTTTATCCGCTGCTTCAACAACTCCCATGCTTGCACCTCTTTTGGCTGTCAGGGACAGTCCCCTTAGCCTTATAACCCCACCCGTCCTCCCCTTAAATAAGGGGAGGAGAGAGGAGGGGTTATTGCCTTTAGTTACTTCGTATACAAAGTCGACGGCTCCGTGCTTGTCTTGGCGCCGATGAATCCGAGGGAAACCCTCTCCGCCCGTTTTTCCCTGATAAGCCTTGTGAGGCTGTCTATCTCTCCGAAGAACCTTGTCCTCGCGATACAGGTATCCACGCAGGCGGGCTTGAGACCCTTCGTAACCCTATGCACGCACAGAGTGCATTTTTCCATTACCTTTGCCTCGGCATTGAACTGCGGATGTCCGTAAGGGCACGCCCAAGCGCAATACCTGCAGCCGATGCATTTGTCCTTGTTGATAAGGACTATCCCGTCTTCCTTCCTCTTTGTGATTGCCCCGACCGGGCAAGCCGCCATGCAGGCAGGCTTGCCTCAATGCATACAGGGCATGGGTACGAAATAGACTCGAAGATCGGGTTTTTCCTTCTGGTTTTTAAATTCGCCGACTTCGATCTCCATTACCCGGTTGTAGTCCACGCCTACGGGAGTATTGTTCTCTCCCTTGCACGCCATGGTGCAGGCATGGCAGCCCACGCAGTATTCGAGGTCAACCCACAGCGTATACTGCTTAGGCCCGGGTTTTTTAAAACTGTCTTCTAAAACCTCATCTGATACGAAAGTCCCTAATTCAGACATGCCATCCTCCTTTTTATATCTTTTCAACCCTGAGAGGAGTGCCGAAACTCTGCGTAGCGCCTCCTATAGGGTCTACCAATACCATGTTCTTCAAAACAGGGTCGGCCATATAAAGCGGGTTTATATGGAAACCTGCTCCTACTCTTTCATCGCTCGGCTGTTCCTTGCCGTTCATATGCCACTTGCCTTTGGGCGAACCGGCTCCGAACCTTCCGTAAGACTGGCAGACAGAGAACAACCCCGGCCTTATCCTGCTCGTAATCCTGACCTGAAACTTGAACCATCCCTTACCGATATAGTTGGGATAGAACTCCTTGAGGTGTTTCCGGAAGTTTTTGTACATATCCGTATCTATCTGCGCGCTCGAAGGAGACTTTGCCTTGACCCAGTCGCCTGTTTTTACGCCCATTCTCTCGGCATCCGCAGGGTTTATCTCAGCATAGTTCTGCGGCTTGATGGATGCGAGCCACATATTGTTCATCGTCCTCGACTGCGTGTGGAAAGGTTCCTTATTCGTGTGAAGCTGCATAGGATATTCCTTATAGATAGCAGGATCGAGGGGCTGCTCTTTGCAGTCTACGATGGTCCTGTACATCGGGAGGCCGTCCATATACTCGCCTGTCATAGCGTTTTTATAAGTGGAGACCTTTTCTAAGAAAGCAAAGAGAACGCGAACCTGCCTGCCTCCGGGGAATGATGTGTATTCGCCGGAAGAGTAGTTTTTTGTGTATTGGTATTTAGGCGCCGGGTTCTGGAATTTACCGCCGAGCTTTACAAGGCTGCCTTTTGGATCGAGGCCGCCCTTGAAGTCTTTGTGGCTGTAAAATTCATTCCAGAAGTCCCATGAGTTATTGATGTGCACGCCCGGTCCGCCGCCGTCTTTTCCGAATGTAGGGAGCCCGCATTCCTTTGCGAGCATTATGAGGATATCGTCTCCCATCTTTGTGTCGGGCCTTATCGCTTTATACTCATGTGTTTTGGGGTCTATTGACCCGACTACAGGCTGCCTGACTCCAAAGACCTGTGTTTTTACCGGCGGGTATGTCTTAAATCCTCCGATACGCTCTAAGTACTCTGTGTCGGGAAGAACATAGTCGCAAAGCGCGCTCGTCTCTCCCATATATGCGTCTATAGAGAAGGTGAGAGGCATTGCCTTTACGTCAAGCAGCGCTTCAATTGTTTCCTGATTATAAGGCATGGTATAGGCAGGGTCGTTATAGTAATTGAGGTATGCCTTATTCTTATAAGGATAACCCATTCTTACGCTCGAGAAGAAATTAGGAGTTACTCCTCTCGGCACGGCAAAACCGGAATACCACGGCCTTGTAGCGGTCGGCTTCTTGCCCTGATACACGGCCTTTGCAGTGTCGGCGCGGATGCCTGAGGGTTTCCTCTTTCCATTTGCCTTTACATCGCCCCAGTAATTTTTATGGCCGGATATATAACCGCCCTTTCTGTCGATATTATCAACGAGCATGTTTACGATGCATAATGCCTGGCCGTTATACCAGCCGTTGGACTGCTGGACAGGACCGCGGAACATCTCGATGACAGGTCGCTTTGCGGAAGAGAATTCCTGCGCGATGCGGGCAATTGTTCCTGCCGGTATATCGCAAACTGCTTCCGATTCCGCGAGAGTATGCTCCTGCGCCCTCTCTCTGAGCAGCCTGAATACCGTCCGGTATTCAACACCGTTCAAGACATAGCTGGTATCGAGGTCGGCTAATCCGTCAGCTTCCTGAAACATCTTGGGCTGTCCGTTGACAAGCACCACAAAGTCGCTCTGACCGAGACCCACGTCTTTTCCTGAGAGATACTTTCTCGGCTTGGTTGTGCTGACGAGGTATGTCATGTCGGTCCAGTTCCTGTAGCCCATTTCCTTGGCGACCTTTTCATTGGGTATGGTAACGTATTCCTTTTTATACCCGTTGTTCTCTATCATCCACCTTATCATGCCCAACAGGAAATACGCGTCTGTCGCGGGTTTTAGAGGAACCCATTCGCCCACGCCGTTATGCGTTGCCTTTGCAGCGCCGTTCGTAAAGCGGGGGTCAACCACGACATGCTTGAAATTCTTTGCATCCGGGTTGAGCCTCTTGCCGAATTTCTGCAAATACCGCGCCCTTGTCTGCATGGGGTAATCCGCCGCTGTGACATTGGATCCCATGCTTATCAGATAATCGCAGTATTCGTAATCGCAATAGTTCCCTATCTCGTAGGGGGGTAAATTCAAATTTGCCTCTACAACACTGTAGAAGGTGCCGGCGCAGCGGCTTCAATGGTTGAGCATGTGCGGCACACCTGCCGCTTCCAAAACAAACCGCGGCGTGAGCGGCGACTGCTCGTTACGACCATGCGCCCATACAAACTGGTTCCTCTTAGGACCCCAGCCTCCGGGAGGCGCCTCGTCCATATAAGCGGAGTCTTCAGGGCCTATCGGCTTAGTATTGTCCAGAATGGACTTCACTCCTTCGACATACCTGTTTTCTTCTCCGGGCACATTCTTAAAGAGGTGACCGCCGTGGCATATCTCTTTTATCGCCTGTTCCCATGAAATGGTCTTCCATTTTCCTGAGCCTCTCGGGCCGACTCTCTTGAGCGGATGCTGCAGCCTGAACGGGCTGTAAAGGGCAAAAATACCTGCCTGCCCTTTTGGACAGAGAGAACCTACGTCTTTCCCGTTAGCTCCGGCGTCAAGGTCGGACTCCTCGACTATATCGCCCTTCGCGGTATAGTCGTAGGTGTTCGGATGGTAAGGATTGCCGGTGAGCCTTGCGAGTTCGCCGTTTACCACCTTCGCCTGAATTCCGCATCCGCCGTGGCACATAAGGCAGACGCTTCTTACTATCTTCATTTCTCCTTCAACAGGATCCGGCTGTGAGCCGGACTTGCCTATCTGCTTTTTCCATTCCGCTGCCTCCGCATCTTTGAAATTAGATACGACCGCGGCAGCAGTAACGGCGGCAGCAGAAACCTTAAGAAAAGTCCTTCTTTTCATTGCAACAGCCATGTTACTACCTCCTTTGATTGATGTTTTTGATCAAAAAACATTATCAACTCCTTTGTTTGCCCGCGCCTATCAATCCGCCCGTATAAATAGGCAGAGCGAATCTCACCATCAGCGTATAAAAAAGGGCACCGAACGCCCATATACCCACAGTTATGATCACCTCCTGCATCGTAGGCCAATATTCGTAAATCTCCCCGAGAGTATCCGGGATAAATCCCGGCACTACCAATCCCATGCCCTTTTCTATGTATACGCCCACGATTATCAGCAGAGCGCCTATGTTCAGCGTGAGGGTATTCTCGCGTGTCTTGGGTATCAGGAAGATAACAAAAGCCGTGAGATTGAATAACAGCGCCATCCATGTCCACGGCACGAGGCGGCTGTTCCCGTGAAGTCCGAAATAGAGATATTCGAGCGGGGCCTTATGGATGCTGCCCGAATAGAATTCCTTAAACACCTCCGCGCCGAGCAGGAACAAATTGATTCCTATCGTATATGCGACTAATTCGGCGATCTTAGATATCGCCTTCTGGTCTATTTCGATTTTCGAGAACCTGCGTATAAGCTGAAGGATTATCAGCATCAGCGCGGGCCCCGAACAGAAAGCGGAAGCAAGAAATCTCGGAGCTAAAATAGAGGCGTTCCAGAACGGACGGGAAGAAAGGCCGTTATAAAGAAACGCCGTAACAGTGTGTATGCTTATCGCCCACGGAATAGAGAGCAGGATCAACGGAAAGACCAGCGCAAGCTTATATTCCTTGCCCATGGATAACCTGTAAAGCGCGTAAATCACAAGCAAGGCGTTTATAGCAAGATACCCGTTCAATACTATTACGTCCCACGCCAGAATAGAGGCGGGGAAATTCATCTTCCCTATTACCGGCAGAAGATGCCAGACCATCAGGGGCTGTCCCAGATCGACCATAATGAAAAGGATGCACATTGTAACCGCGGTAATGGCAAGCATTTCGCCGAACAGGACAATTTCTTTTATCGGCTTGAAATTATACAGGTAAGCCGGAATAACCAGAAGAACGGCAGCAGCAGCCACTCCGACGAGAAAGGTGAAATTGGCGATATAGAATCCCCACGACACCTGATCCCTCATCGCGGTCGTGATCAGGCCCTTGTCCAACTGCTGCAGATACGCGCCGAGCCCGGCAACAACCAAGGCGGAAAGGAAGGCGAGCCACGCGTAATATTTTGCATCGCCTTTGACAACGTTCCCTATCGCAGCAAATAAAACTTTCATGGTATTAAAATCCTCCCTTTGTTCGTTTAAGTCGCGAAGAAATAATAAAACTTCGGGTTTGTATTCAAATCTTCCTTAAGCCTGAAGACCCTCTTGTTTTCGATGAGATACCTGATCTCGCTTTTGGGATCGAGGAGGTTTCCGAACTTCCTTGCGCCTACCGGACATACCTCCACGCATGCCGGGTATTTGCCCGCCCTCGTCCTCTGGATGCAGAAGGTACATTTCTCCACAACGCCTTTATAGCGCGGCCGATTGCCGAGATAATGGGTTTCGGTGTTCAGCTCATTGGCCGGAACATTCGGTTTCGACCAGTTGAATCTCCTTGCTCCGTAAGGGCACGCCGCCATACAGTATCTGCAGCCGATGCACCAGTTATAATCAATAACTACAATTCCATCCGGCTCTTTCCATGTAGCCTGCGTCGGACATGCCTTTACGCATGGAGAATCCTCGCACTGCTGACACTGAACAGGCATGTAAAAGGAATCCTTCTCAGGAACCTCTTTCGGGTTGTAATACTTTTCGGAATTCTCGAGGTCTATCCATTTTTCGCCTTTTTTGAATTTGAGCACCGAGATCCAGTGCACTTGAGGGTTTCTCGACTGGTTGTTCTCGCTTACGCAGGCGTATACGCATTTCCTGCAGCCGATACACCTCGAAAGGTCGAGGCCGTAGCCGAACTTAACTCCCGGAGTCGCCTTTGCCGCGCTGATGCGGACATCCTTTTTCCATTCCAATGACGCCTCTTTTTCGAGCCTTCCAATGACCTTTTTAATTTCGTCTTCGGTCATCTCCCTGAAATGTTTCTGCAGAAACGCATTGATGTCGAATGCATCGGCGGCGCTGACCGGCAAGGCCGAAGCGGCGGCAATACCGGCGGCGGCGCTCTTCAGAAACATCCTTCTGTCCATGCTGATTCCCAACGGATTATTGCGTATTTTCTTTGACATAGGATTTACCCTCTATTTTTTTAATTTTATATCTGCCGGTTTCATCGGCGGCTCTTTCGGTTCAATCGGCTTATACTTCGGCTGATGCGGGTCATGGCAACTCACGCAAAGGAGATAGACCTTTTCTCCCTCCCACAGCCCGGTCCTTTTGCCGTGAATGCCCGCCTTCCAATCCCTGAATATGGTTCCGTGACATTGCCCGCACAGAAGGTATGATTTATCGAAGTCTATCAACTGCCCGTTTTGCAATTTCAGCTTATCGCCCTCATGACAGTCGTAGCACCACCTCTGTTCTTCGGCATGCTTGAGAGTAATGCCGGTGTGGGACAGTTCGAGCTTTCTCTTCTTCTTATCGATGGCCCTGTAAGTGTGGCACTTTGAACAGGGGAAGCTTCCGGAGGGAGGGGGTTTGGGTACAAAAAATTTAGGTATATCGTCTTTTTTCTCTTCCGCCTTTTCTATAACTGCCGCTCCGACGGCGAGAGACAGCATAAAAAAGATTCCTACAGTCATTATTCCAAAAATAAATTTGCTTCCCCTGTTCATCGTTTCACGCCTCCTGTAGAGGATTAATATTTTGCTTCTCTTGAATAAAGCAATATCACCGTTTACGTTGATCGTCAATACCCATTTGTTTTTTATATAAAGCAATATGGATGCCAAAAGATAAAAGTTTTAAAAATCAAAGAAATTAGAAGCATGTGTAATATTTGGATGTTGATTTGGGTTTTAAAAGTGAGACTTAAATTTTCGACGATGTCTCAACATTTGAACTTACGGCACTTTTCAAATTTAAAGATAAAAATTATTCTGAGGCCGGTTAAATGCTGCGGTTAATCTTCCAGATCCAATTCCGATACAGGAAAACCGTGATCCTTCAGCTTTCGCCATAGCGTGCCCCTGCTTATGCCGAGCTTCTTTGCAGTCTCTTTCTTTTTGCCGCCTGTTTCTTCAAGGACGCGGGCAAGCAGATCTCTTTCAAACGCCTTTACCTTCTCGGTTATAGGAAGATTGTTGCAAATCAAGGACCGGTGCTGTCCCATCTCCATTTCTCTTATCTCGACAGGCAGGCAGCAAGGTTCTATGATATTGCCTCTGCAAAAGGTTACGGCCATTTCTACGGCGTGTTTTAATTCCCTTACATTGCCGGGATAATCGTATGACATCAGCATTTCAACGGCTGTCGGTGAAACAGCAAGCCCTGTCTTGCCGGTTTTTTTACTAAACACCTCCATAAAATGCTCTACGAGCAGCGGTATATCTTCCTTTCTTTCACGCAGGGACGGTAAAACAATAGGCAAAACATTTAATCTGTAATAAAGGTCTTCTCTGAACCTGCCCGCCTTTACTTCCTCTTTCAAATTTTTGCCTGTCGCATAAATAGTCCTCACGTCCACGCTTACCGATTCATTGCCGCCGACCCTTTCAAATTTCTGATCCTCGAGTATCCTGAGAAGTTTTGCCTGCAGGGCAAGCGGCATGTCTCCTATTTCGTCGAGAAAGATTGTGCCGCCGGTAGCCGTTTCGAACTTCCCCTTTCTCCTTTGGACGGCCCCTGTGAATGCCCCCTTCTCATGTCCGAACAATTCCGATTCCAGCAGGTTTTCGGGGATTGCGGCGCAGTTTATTTTTATAAAGGGTTTGTCTTTTCTCGAACTCAGGTTATGTATGGCGTTTGCTACCAATTCCTTGCCTGTCCCGCTTTCACCGTATATCATTACCGATGAATCCGTTTTCGCAACGACTTCGATAGTCCCGAAGATTGCCTGCATGGCCGAACTTACGCCGATAATGCACTGGAACTCTTTCTTATCCCTTACCTCTTCCTTCAGCCTTATGTTCTCCAGCACAAGGCCGCTGTGCTTTATAAACCTGTCTATAATGATAAGCAGTTCGTTGGGATCGAACGGTTTCGATATATAATCATATGCGCCTTCCCTCATGGCCTCGACCGCGGTCTTTACATCAGCAAACGCGGTGATGATGATGACGCCCGCATCCGTAGAGATATTTTTTATGGATTTCAACACCTCTATGCCGTCGGCTCCCGGAAGCCGGAGGTCCGTTATTACGACGTCGAAATGTTCCTTTTCAAAAAGCCTTATCCCGTCAATGCCGTTATCGACGGCTGTGACCTTATATCCGGCTTTTTCGAGTGTGCACGAAATTCCGAGCCTTACGGAAAGTTCGTCTTCTATCACAAGCATCTTCATGTTTTGCGCCTCACAAAGTTAGGGATTATTCTAAGTTTTATCCATCAAATTCTATGCCATCTCAAAACATCTATGTGATCGGCAGTTTAATTATGAATGTTGTTCCAACACCTGCCGTGCTTTCCACCTCTATAATGCCGCCGTGCTGTTCGACTATCCCCTTGCTCACGGAAAGACCGAGACCCGTGCCTTCTCCGACATCCTTCGTTGTAAAAAAAGGATCGAATATGTTCGGCAATACATCGGGAGCAATTCCGATCCCTGTATCGCCTATGGAAATTGTGCAAAATCCGTTATCTATCCTTGTTCTGATGGTCAGAGTGCCGCCCATATCCATAGCCTGTAAGGCGTTTATCAGAATATTCATGAAGACCTGCGCCATTTTGTTCTCATCGATCAGTATTTTCGGGATATTGCCCGACATGTCGTTAACGACCTTTATTTCTTTCTTCGAGGCAGGGTAATTAAACAGCACCAACAACCGGCTTATGAAGTCGTTTATGCCTACCGGCGTTTTTTCGGTAACGGACATCCGCGAAAAATCGAGGAGTTGCTCTACTATCTTTTTTATTTTCTGAAGGCCGTCATTAACGGCCTGAACGAGCCTGTCCTTGGTCGAATCGTCCAGATCGGCTTCCATCAGATTTTTAAAACACAGGGTTATGCCGCTGAGCGGGTTGTTTATCTCGTGCGCGACGCCTGAGGCAAGCCTGCCGATGGACACCATCTTTTCCGTTTGGCCGAGAATCTCTACGGTCTTTTTATGCTCCCGGTCCGCATCCCTGAGCCTCTGCAGCATCCATAGAAAACTCTTCTGCAATTCTCCGATTTCATCGCGCCTGTCTTTAAACGCCGGGAATTGCTGTTCGAGGTCTCCATGCGTTTTTATGCCGTCCATCATGCTCGAAAGCCTTATTACAGGTCTTGAAAGCACTTTTGCGCCGATACTTATAATAGTAAGCGAGATCGCGGAAAAGAACAGGACGATAAGCACCCTCTCTTTTTTTAGACTGTTTATGGATTCCTGTATCTCCTTCGTAGACAGGCCGATCCTCAATGCCCCCCAGTTTTTCGTGCTTATATTGAGAGGGGTCGCTATATTTATTACCGGCTCGTCTTTAAACCTCGATTCGACAATCGATGTGCTGAGCGTTGAAAGGGTTTTAATTGCGTGCTCGTCCTTGCAGAAATGCCCGAATTCCGCGATATTGCTGTGGGCAAGGATATTCCCCTTGTCGTCGATAACCGCAACATATTTTATCCTTTTGTCCTGCTCCATCAGGTTCACTATGTAATAGTCGAAGTAGTCTATAACGTCCTGTTTGTCCATCATTCCGAGGTCGTTATACACCATTACATTCGTGAGCATAAGGCGGCTTATCTCACTGAGGACTTTGGCCTGGTTGATAAAATCCTGCCTGTATAATTTTCCTTCTCTCGATATGATAATAAGGCTTCCGGTAAGCGTGAAGACAAAGATGCAAAACGACGCGACAAGTATGAACTTGCCCTGAAGGCTGAACATCCATTTCCTAAGCCTTTCCATCATGGTATCTTCACGCCGTTTTTGTTCAGATAGTCCATCATCCTTCTTACCTGACGGTAATCCGAATCAGTCGCCTCCGCAAAACCGTATTTGAACTCCTCATCCCATTGCTCCATTATTCTGCGGTGCCCCGGGTTGTTGTAATCCAAAGAAAGGAGCGCCTTTTTCATGGCGCTTATGAGTTCCGGTGATGCGTCCGCCCGTACTACTATGGGCAGACCAGGTATCGGATCGGAAACGGCTATCACTTTCAGCCCCCTGTTTTTAAATCTGTTAGCAACGGAATCTATAACCGCGCCTACATCGAAATCACCTCTCAGCACCTCTCTCGCGACAGAGTCGTGGTATCTGAAGTTCACCCGCCGTGAGAGGTCTCCAAACCTTATCCCGGCGTTAAAGTATAAATGATAAAGCGGCGCAAGATAACCCGATGTCGATAATTTCGATGCAAAAGCGATTGATTTCCCCTTAAGGTCGGACAGCGTCTTTATCTTTTTATTGTCCGCCCTTGCTATAAAAACGCTCCTGTAATAAGGTTTGCCGTCATGCCCCAAAGGCTTGAGTATCGGGATTATATCGAACTGTTTTTTTGCCTCGATGTAGGTAACGCCTCCGAGCAGCGCGACCTGCACTCTATTGCTTTTAAGGAAATAAATTATGTCCCTGTAATCCTGACTGAGTTTCAGTTCAAACATATACGGGGTATTTTTTGTAAGATAATCCATAAGTGGCTGATACCTTTGATACATTACGATGGGATGATAAAGGGTTATGGCGCTGAAATAAATTACTTCCTTTTCCTTTGAAGGCTTACCGGCTTTCTCGGCGCATGCGGGTTTTACGTCGATGATTGAAACGAAAACAAGCAGAAAAGACAGGATGATGCATCTAAAACTCATACCTTAATTGTAAATAAACATTGTCGTTTTTGTCTAATTGCCCGAACTGGCTCCATCTCTCGCCTCCGCCGAATATGTTGGCGCCGAGCGCTGCCCAGATATTATCCGAAAAATTATATTTGATCTCCGGGTTTATCAGGTAATCACCTTCGGACGTGCTGTAAAAGGAAAATAGGGATAGCTTCATTGTCTGGTGCATAAGAAGCTGCGTTAATCTTACGGTCGCAAGCTGCCCTGTTTTTCTGTCCTTCGGCAGACCTCCGGGCTGTGCCTTTTTATATTCCGCATAGTCATTCATGTATTCCGTAAAATACTGAAGCCCTATTGTAAAATCTTCCCACAGTTGTCTCTGATAACCGACAAGAAATTTTGTCTGTGAATTCGGCACTGTATAGTCTGTTCCTTTCCTGTCTTGCCGCGAATCGTAATAGCCCGCCTCAAAACTCAAGACACCGTCCAATGCCCTCCCCTGCAGGCTTGCGCCGTAAACGGATAATTTAGGATAGTGAAAAGTTATCTTGGTAGTATTATTTAAATCATCGGGTATCATATAGGGCTTACGATAAAAGCCGCGATAATAATATATCGACGCGTCGAAACCGGCTATATCCCTATACGCCCTCAGCGCTAATTCCGTATTTTCAAGATTCGTTGCCGGGTCTTTTTCTTCTCTATTAGTTACATTCGGCATGGGGTCGAACATGTAAAACCTTCTTGAATCGGTATAATTGTTCGGCTCGAATACAGGTATCGCTATAAACTCAAACGAAGCGAATTCAGGATACGCCCCTACCTTTACGCCGTCAATGCCTTTTTTCATGTATTCAAGCGGCCTTCCTGAAAAGAACGCCTCATAGTCCTTCGGGAACACGTCGTTTATAAATATCAGGTCGCCGACTCCCCATGTGATTATCTGCCTTCCGGCCCTTAAGTCCCATTTCTGAGCGGTATAATCTATATAGCCTTCCCTCAGCTCCAAGTCCCCTTTTTCATCTATGTGGTCGTATAAGGCATCGGTCTTTATAAACAGCCTGAATGAATCTTTTGGGACATCGAGCTTGAACTGAAATCTCTCCTCGGCCCATTTAAAACCTCCGCCGTCCGGTGTTGTCCTTGTGCCGAAGGAGTAATTCCCCTGCGCAAAACCGTGGATAGAAACATCGGATGCCGTCGCATAAAACGGCAGCATAAGCAATGCGAATACTACAAAATGAAAAATAAATTTAAGCCTTCTAATGCTCACTTTGACTCTCCATTAATTTTTTGCCAGAATACACACAAACCCTGCATCTTTTATCAATTTGCTATGCACCTCATAAGGCATCTCTAACGGCGGCTGACAAAGCGTCGATGAATACCCGTCGATTGCCATCCCTGCCCTCTCAACCATTTCTATAATCTCGTCAATGCTGTAAAACTTAGCATGTTTGTATATGGGATGTCCCTCAGCCTTCTTCTTCATATAGAGTTCACCCCACGAACTTTCTCTATTTATTATCCCGACAATCAGTCCTCCATCTTTCTTCAGCACCCTTTGGGCCTCGGATAATACCTTTTCAGGGTCATCCACAAAACAAATTGTAAAGAGCAGAAAGACCGCCCCGAAGGAGCCATCCTTAAAGGGAAGGCTTTCTCCCTTCGCCTTTTTTACTTTTATTCCCCGCCTTTCTGCTATTTCCAGCGCCCGTTGGGAAGGGTCTATGCCATAATCAATCCCCAATTCCTTTGCGAATCTTCCTGTTCCTACGCCGACCTCAAGAAAGGGCTTCTCAAGTCCTTTCATGAGAAGCCTTACAGCCTCAACCTCCATTTTAAAGAGCACTTTACCTTCCGCAGAATCAAACCACCTGTCATACTCCTCTGCGTATAAATCAAAGACCTCAACCGCATCCTTCATTCAATCCACTTCTTCGGCGGCTGTTTGAGAAAGCGCTCCGAAAAAAGGCTGTCCTCAATCCCTATATTGTAATCCGTTTTTGTATATGTAACCTCTGTCCTGTGCCCGCTATGAATGTTTTTCATTACCCTTTTTGTAATGGTCGAAAATCCCTTTACATTCTTTATCTCATCCGCGGAAAACACCCTGCCGAGTTCTCCTTTTTTGTCGTAATATTCTTCCTTCAAGGGCAAAAAATTGCCTTTATCAATCCATGAGAGTTTATAACTGTAATCCACGTCTCCTGCCTTCGGAGTGCTTTTCACTACATAGCAATCCTTGCCGCCGAGCTTTTCTTCTTTTACCATTGCATGAGTATCGTCCTGAATATCCCTTCCGGAAACGTCTTCATAAGTGAAATCGGAACCGACAAAGCTCGATGTCTTATCCTGCGCCGCTATCCTTCTTACCATGTTTATCGCAGGCACAAAGAGCCACCTGTCATCGTCTTTTGCAGGATATTTATAGACCATGAACGTCATGTCCTTAACATCGGCAGGCTGAAAGAAATACATGAAGAACTTCTGGTCTCCGCCCGCCTCCCCGAAGTTCTTTCTGAGCATTGTGAGTTCCCTTGTCCTCTCCGAGCCGCTCTTGCTTATGAGCTTCATCACTACGCGGGCCTTGAAATCCTTGCCCTGATAGTGAAAAGCAGCCTGAGACTTTTTCATTACATCCTCGGCGCTTATCGCGAGCGCTTCGATAGGCAGAAGCATTATAACCAAAACCATCAGATACCGTATCATCTTAAACCTCCTTATTTTTATCGATCCCTAATGCCCTGAGGATTGACATCGTCGGACACCAGTTTGTAAAGGATGACTGCAAGAGATTCAGTCCCATAAAAGCAGTCAATATAAGCCAATTCTCCGTATGCAACCGCGACAGAATTAGACTCAATAGAATCACAAAACCTGCTATGCCTCTTAATATCCTTTCCATCATTTTACACCTCCAATATGCTCCTCGTGAAGTTCCTTTAGGAATATCTCATCCGTGGATTTGGTGATATATTCCCGTCTGGATATTTTTGCTATATCGGATCCCTTCTTGATTGTCCAGATAAGAAGAAAAACCAACAGAGCCGCATAAGCAATTGCAAAGCCGTATTGTATGTATTCGTTGTCGGGCAGAAGCTCAAGCATATTCTTTTCCTTCATAAAACCTTTGGAGAAAAAGATATCGTCTATTTCGTCTTTAAAGAGAGAATAAGGGAGATACCCGAGCATGAACCCCGGCAGGGCCGACAGCCCCGTCAGATACGCCATTCCGAGCCTTGAATATGTCCGTATTTCGCACCCGAGCATGAGAACACTTCCGATGCCGAGCATGGGGCCTCCGATCAGGTGTCCAAGATGAAATCCCCACTTGTATCTCCCTGCCTCTACAACTACCGGCACATCCCACCCCAAGACTATCCATGTAAAAAGTATTGTCAGGTTGAACATTATGATCGCAATAAGGAGCCCGGCAAAAGGCATCATGCCGGTAAACATGGTCTGTGTGATCCTTGCGACCTTCATTGCCTCAAAATGCTTCGGTTTCATAAGCAGTGATTTCGGCGACATGACAGCACACTCTGTTCCAAACCCCGACTTGGCAATGCCGAAGCCGACAAGGAAACCGACAAACCCTTTAAGCAGGATTTCCGTCCATACGAGCTGGTTAATGCTGTTGGCTGAATCGCTCCTGAATGCGGTCACAACAACCGATGCAACCATCAGCAGGAAGAACCCGGTAAGGACAAGTCTGATCGGGTCTTTATAAGGCTTGTATCCGGCATCATAACAGAGGGTCTCGGTTTGATATTCGAGATCAACGCATTTCTGGACGGTTGACTTCACCTCATGGTGCTTCATATATCCGCCGGCATTGAGTTTTGCCATAAACATAAAGGCAAGATATGCAAACGGGATGCTCACAATCGCCACCACTATCGAGGTAAGGCTCATTGCCGGAATGCCTCCAAGATAGTGCCATGCCGTGCAGCCTTGAGCAAGCCTCGTCCCGAAGCCGAAGATAATGCCGCCGACAAACGAAAGGACTACCACACGCAGCGGGTATCTTACCCAGGTCTTCCGCTCGCGCTCGATTATCGCGGTAAAACAGCCCCCAAAAATCAACCCGACTATGACCCAATGCACATCGGCGCTGTATGTCCTTGTGATAAAATCCGTGCCTGTAATGTTTTCCTCAAGCGTGCCGAACATCTTCGCAAGTCCTGTTGTTATCGGTATGGGGGTCTCGTACTTGAGGAAATATAATACCTCCGCAAGCCCAACCAGAAAGCCGCCCCATATAAACGACCACGGTTTAGTCAGGATATTCCTCATCTGTTACTTCTCCACGGGATAGTTCTTTGAATTTGCCTTTTTTATTGCGGCCTTCATCTGCTCCCCGCCCGCGGACCCCTTTATCCATGCCGCATAACCCAAACCGAGCGTGCCCGCATCGTAACCGAGCATCCTCAAAGGCACTACCGGGAGGTTTTGAAGCTGGCCTGTGGCGCACACGAGCACTATCTTTTTGTCTTTCGGCAGTTTCTTCAGGTTTTCGGGCGTGAGGATCTCGTTATATGGTATATGTATCGCCCCCGGAATATGCCCTTCCTTGTAGGCCTTTGCGTTCGGCCTGACATCCACCACAAGAAAATCCGCCTGCTTGGTCTTTATCCACATATAAACCTCATCGGCATTCACCTGCCAATGCCCTTCTTCCGTGCCTTTTATCATCACATCGTTCATTTTTTTCGCAATGTCGTCCTGCGCGAAAACAGGCAGCGCCACAAAGATTATTAATGTAAAAACAAGCAACCATTTAAAAACCTTCACCATGTTCCTTCCTCCCGCTTTTTATTTAAACTTTTAACCTATCAGGGGTCACGCCCCTGTTGCGATTACTCTCAACCGATGCCGAGCCTGAAGTCCTTTACCTCCTTGACCACGATTTTAAGCTTAATGTTCAGCTTCGCAGCCATGTCCTGCCATTGCATGCCCGATTTTTTCATGCTTACAATCTCTTTTACCGGTTTTTTAGACAGGTTCGAGAAGACGATTATCGCAACCGCGTCTCCAGGCTGGAACTCTTTGATCAGCCCCTCGATAACCTCCGGCTTCTGGGATTCGAAGAAATACGCCTTTGTCTTTTTCTCGAAATTCTTGAGATTTTTTGACTGCCGTTCGTTAAGCTTTTTTATCACTGTATCCAGTTGCTCAGGCTCCGACTGCCTGCCCGAGAAAGCAGTCATAGGCAATAAAAATGTAAAGACGAGAAACAGAGTTAAAACTCTTTTTACAAACATTATTTCACTCCTCCTTTAAACAGCCAGCCCCGCATTAACACTATCAGCGCCGGCAGATATACTATTGTCATTATCGCGCTCAAGAGCATCATGCTCACGATGAATGCGCCTACTGTTATATAGGGCGTGAGCGGCGCAAGCATCATCACCGAAAAGGCGGCCGCGAAAAGCACGGCGTTGCGCATAATGCCCTTGCCCGGCCGCGCGGCGGTCCACAAAAGGGCGTCCGCTAACGGCTCCTGACTTTCCGCAAGCCTCTGTTTAAGCCTGCTTACAAAATGAATTGCAAAGTCCACAGCCATACCGAGGCTGAGGCACGAAAGCACAGAGATAGGCATGTCGAATCTCTTGCCCGAGAATCCGATAACACCGTAAATCAGAAATATGGTGAATACCAGCGGCACATAGCTCACCGCCGCCCATTTAAACGAGCGGAAATTAAAGACGAGTATCACGAACACAACGATCAGAGCGAGGACAAAACCTTTCACCATGTCCCACAGGACTTCGTGGTTCCATATGAGGTTGAAATAGGCGATACCTGCGGGCTTGAGTTTTAGAGGCAAAGGATTTTGTTTTTTGTATTCATCGGCGGCCTTTATTACTTCTTCCATCGCCCCGGCGTCCCATGTTTTAAGCTGAACCCAGATGTTCGCCCTCTTGAACGAAGGGTCAACCACATTGTCCAGATCGGAAGGCTTTGCCGACATGCTGAACAGGAATAGATACTGGCCTACGGCTTCCTTTGTATCGGGAACGGTATCGTATTTCGGGTCGTCGTCGTGCAAGACACGATTAATCCTCTTAACATAATCCGCTACCGAGAATGTCTTTCCAACAACGTGCAGTTTTTCTATATGCCTTTGAAGTCCTTCGATATAACGCATTGCCTCCGGAGTCTTGATATATTCATCGTTACTCTCCGAGATAGCCACGACATAACCGAGAGATGTTCCTCCGAGGGCTTTGTTTATTTCCCTGTCCGCTACCCGCACCTCATTGTTCTCTTTAAACCACTCCACCATATTGTTGTTCACCACTATCTTCGATATGCCGATAATGGATATCACGAAAAGAATAAGACCTATTACGACCGTGGTCCCGGCCTTGTGAGTTCCCGCTCCGGCAAGCGCTCTAAGCAATTTGGATCCGCTGCCTGCGGTAATATCCTCTCCCTGCGACGCCCTATCCAGATGGGATTCCTTTACGAACATAAACATAGCCGGAATAAAACTGAAGCTTAAAATCCTCAACGCTACCGTGCCGAAGGCGACAAGCCCGCCGAAGACCTTGACCGGAATAATGCTCATGAACAAAAGCACCCCGAAACCGGCGGCTGTTGCCAGTGCGGTGTAGCGCACCGGACGGCCTACGGCATGCATGGTTTCTATAATGGCGACCTTCTTATTTCCTTTCTCTTTATAGCGAAAATAGAATTCGTTAAAGATATGCATGCTGTCCGTTGCAATAGCCATCAGAAATACAGGCGCCATCGAACTCATAATATGGATTGGAAACCCGAGGGCTATTAAGAGCCCCATGCTCCAGACGATGCTCATCATGGCGTCCATCATCAGGGTGACGGATAAAAAGAGGTCTTTGAACATGAGATACCTGACAAAGAGCATTACCATTCCCGCAATAGGCGCGAAGATCGCCATAAGCTTGAACATCTCGGCGCCGAAGGTATCCCTTGAGACGGGGTCGCCTGCAACGTAATATTTCTCGTCGCCCTTTTCCTTCTTTAATATCTCCCGTATTTTGTCCGCTATTTCCTTGCCGTTTGCCCCCTTCTCAAGCGGGACATAGATGGCAGTGGTCTTTCCGTCCTTCGAGATAATGCGGTTGAGAAAGAGGGGGTTGTCAAAGAGGTCTTTCCGAAACGCCTTTAATTCTCCTTCATTCTTCGGAGTATCGGTCATGAGGGGGGCTACCCTTAAAGTCCCTTTCTCAGCGGTTACATTGGTAATGGTGGGAAAGCTGTTCACATCCCGCGAAGCGACCCCTTTGACTTTCATTATTTCGTCGGTTATTTTCTTAATCTTATTGAGGGTCTCCGTGTTGACGATACCGCTTTCGTTTTTAACTCCTACCACTATCATGTCTTCATACAGCCCGAAGGTGCCGTCAACCTCGTCATTCCATACCCTTACATCGGACGTGGCCGGAAGCATATTCTTTGGATTTGTGTCGGTCTTCATCTTCGGGAATTGGGTCATGAATATAAGCGTAACAATGACCGACAGAACTACAACTAATTTAGGATGCTCTACAGAAAATTCAACAAGCGAAAACCTTTTCATAATCCCTCCTATTATGAAGATGGAAACATAACGATATTTGAATATATTTATTTTTTAAATAGTTAAGGCAAATTAGTCAATCCGTTCCTTATCTTCCAGAGGAAATACCTCTCGAAGGCGATCTTAAGCCATTTATAATGTACGCCTCCTTTAATTACCGCTTCCTGCCTCGGCGGAAGGACCGGATACGCCTTCATAAGCGCCGCAGTATCGCCCATGTCCATAAGACAGACAACTGACAATTCCTCCGCTGAAGGCAAGGGCTCGTTTCTTATTTCCGCCGTAATAGTTGCCGCCGCGGTTTTAGCCATTGTTACCGTCATAAAGCCGGTCTTTGGAACTCCCGTGGGCACAGGCGTCGGCTCCGGCGGCGCAATCGCCATAGCCACACCGACGGCAAAGATATTAGGATATTTCGTATGCCTGTAATTTTTATCCGTCGGAATGAATCCCCTCGGATTTCCAAGCGGCGCAACGGCAGGAACACCTTTGAACGGAGGCGCTATCATAGCCAATTTAAAAGGAAGCCTCGTCCCGTCCTTCAGTCTCACTTCATTGGGTATTACCTCTTCTATTGACTGATTGGCAATTACTTTTATCTCCCTTTCGGCGAATTCATCTTCGATAAACCTCTTCGAATTCTTCAGCCCCCCCACGCCCATATGCCCCGCATACGGCTCGGAGGTCACATACAATATGGGAATACGGTGCCTCATCTTCCTCTTTTTCAATTCATTGTGCATCTCGAAGGCGAGTTCGTATGCCGGTCCGAAACAACTTACTCCCTGAGCAGAACCTAAAATCACGGGCCCCGGATCTTTAAGAAGTTTTTCCCATGAGAGATTTGTTTTCACGGCATGATCAAGGGTAAACGTACAGTCAGTGTAGCCTTTATCGGGACCCAACCCCGGGATCTCTTCAAAAGAAAGGCGCGGGCCTGTCGCGATAACAAGATAATCAAACGGGATTTCCTTTGTAGCGGTAAATACCTTTGATTTATCCGGTTCTATCTTCGTTGCAGCCTCATTAATAAAATCTATGCCTTTTGGCTTCAATATTTCGGAAACATTGAGGGTTATATCTTCCGGGCTTCTATATCCCATAATCAACCACGGCAAAGAAGGCAGAAACACAAAACGTTCGTCGTCACTGATAACCGTTACTTCACCGCTTTTACCGAGCAATCTTTTTAATTCAAAGGCTGCTGTAAGCCCGCCGAAAGAGCCGCCGAGTATTACTATCTTTGCCATCGCTAAAACACACCCGCAGTTTTGTCTTCTTTCATAATAATATCGACAAGCTCTTCGTAATTTATCTCCTTCACTCCCTTTTCCATATCCGCCGAAGGTATGCCCCTCAACCGCGCATCCTCATCGAGCACGAATGCGGTTCCGCAGAAGCCTTCAAGCCGCTCTTTCTGCGAAAAATAAACCGCATTCTGCATCAGGCATACATCTGCAGCCATATCCCTTGCGAGTTTTATTCCCCTTTTACCCTCCGGCGTATCGGGCGCGCTCTTTATAATCACAAGCATATTAACCTCCCTCTAAAAAATCATTGTTACATCGGACTCGCTTATACGTTCCGCAATATCCGAGCCGTTGGCAATTATTACACCTTCTATAATATCACCGCTATCGAGGTAGTGATCTTTCATCGATGTCTTATCCGCATATACCGCGGCGCCCATGTCTATGCAATCCTTGATTCCTTCCTCAATGCTGGAATATTCGGTGCCGGATACGTTATGCCCTTTTCGTGCCGCAGCTACACCGCCGTCTACAAGTATCAATTTCACTTCCAGCTCCTCTATTATGCCGCCGAGGGCATGGCGGATTGCCTCTGATGTATCGACAGAGCCGTAAGGCGGCCTCCTTAAAATTATGCTTATGCTTCCCATAACTCCTCCTTATCTATAGCCCGAAATTCAAAAATACCGGATTTGTCTTTATGACATTGAAAAGTCCCTTAAGGGAACTCATCTCTCCTCCCTCAACCGAGTCCTCATCCGCAAGACCGCGGGTATGCATGCAGCCGGTT
>JAJYVD010000082.1 GCA_021792185.1 Nitrospirota bacterium
CTTCTTCATTATACCGAGTATTCGGTGGGCAGCCTCTTTTCTGCTTATCTCTTCCTTAATCCCCTTGCCTTCTTCTCCTTCTATCTCAATTGCCTCTATAAACTGGTTAATATGTCTATACCTATCCTTTAGACTGCATAAATTCTTCTTGACATGGTGTCATAACGACACTATAATATGAAATATTATGACATACATCGAACGGGACATTGCGGTTGCAATAGCAGAGGCATTGAGTGAAATGTCTGTAGTCGTTGTTACCGGCATGAGACAGACCGGTAAAAGCACATTTTTACAAAATCAGCCTGAACTAAAAGGAAGACGATATGTCACATTCGACGACTTTGCGCAGATTGAGGCAGCCAAAGCCGACCCTGATGGTTTTGTAAATACAGACGAACCGCTTACTATAGATGAGGCTCAGAAATGTCCGGAAATATTGATTGCAATAAAAAAGAGGGTGGATAAAAAGAGGCGGCCCGGTCAGTTTTTATTGTCGGGATCTGCAAACTTCGCGCTTCTAAAAGGCATATCAGAAAGCCTTGCCGGGCGTGCCGTGTATTTCACCCTGCACCCGATGTCTCTCAGGGAGATCAATAAACAAATCTCTGAAGAGCCCTTTCTTTATAAGTTTTTCAAATCGCAGAATGTTTCGGGGATTAAGAAGTCCCGGACCATCAAGGCGGATGATATTCTGAACGGGGGAATGCCTTCTGTCTGTCTCGAAGAAGTTAAAAACAGAGGTATCTGGTTTAAGGGATATGAGCAAACATATCTTGAGAGGGATGTCAGAGAGTTAAGCCAAATCACAAATATTATCTCATTCAGGCACCTGCTGCATTTAGCGGCTTTAAGAACAGGTCAGCTTTTAAGTCCCAGTGCCATCGGCAGGGACGCAAAACTCACCACAGCAACAACATCGAGATATCTCTCACTCCTTGAAATATCCTTTATCATTAACCGCATGCCTCCATATCTCAGAAACCGCGCAAGCAGGATCATCAAGTCTCCCAAAATGTATATAAGCGATTCGGGACTGGCATGTCATCTTGCAGGCATCAAGAGCCTTGAAGACGAACCCTTTAGAGGGGCAATGTTCGAGACCTATGCAGCGCAGAATCTTTCGGCAATAATCAATGCGCGATGGGGCGATGCGCAGCTATATTTCTGGAATGTTCAGGGAAGGCATGAAGTAGACTTCATTATAGAGTCCGGAAATAAATGCATTGCCGTTGAACTAAAGGCGGCGGCAAGATGGACTGATAAAGACCTTTCTGGACTCAGAGCATTTCTTTCGTCAACTCCGCACTGCATTGCCGCCGTACTTGCATATAACGGAACCGACCCTGTAAGACTTAAAGATAGGATATGGGCAATACCTGTCGGCACGGTTCTTTCGTAAATATTCGGGGCATAAAAAATTTCTCAACCTTTATTCCGCCTTTGCCGCGAGGCGGGCAATCTGAATGACCGTGTTTTTGGAGCCGGTATTTTTGATTTTTCTGAAATAATTAAGGAGCCTGCCCTCATCCGACGAGAAATAGGGTGCAATCCTTTCGGCAATCATTAAAGCCTTTTCAGCCTCATAAAAATAAGAAACAGGCACATTTAAAGCGTCTGCAACCGTCTGGACATTTTCGACATTGAGCTTGTTCATCCCGTTTTCATACCTCTGAACCTGCTGATATGTAACGCCCAGCGTTTCAGCCAACTCCTCCTGAGATATTTTAAGGAGGGGCACATGAAAAGATTTTTTTTCTTAGCGATTATCTTAATCCTTTTCCTTTCCGCCTGCGGCGGGCCGGAGGTTTATAAGGATGTGTTTAACAAAGACGGCGGGCCGAATGTAAAGGCTTTCAATGCATCGGTTGATAACTGCTATCTTGCGACCAAAAGGGCTGTATTGAGCCAGAACTTCAGGATCGAAAAAGAGGATTTGCAGGCAAAATCCCTTACAGCCGCAAGATATTTTGAGGACGGCAAAGACAGCACTGTTCTTACCATCAACGCAAATGTTATTGCCGCAGGCAATGATAAGACGACTATTTATATCAGCGCGGTGCAGCATGTTGAAAAGGTCAGGGTGCAGAGTGAGAGATTCTTATTCATTCCGATCGGAAGCCAAGCCACAAAGACCAAGCAGGAGGAAAGAACTGTTGAAGACGTGGAGTTCTATAAGAAATTCTTTGAGGCGGTGGAGAAGGAGATAAAAATCCTGGCGGTGAAAAATTAGCTTTACAGGAGGTCTTTAAATTGCTCGACTGTAAGACTGGCGTCTTTGATAACGGCCTTGAGCGTATAGGGATTAAGCCTCGTATGATTCGGGATGGTTATACGGTGAATCCCATCAGACATGCCGATATGCTTACTTTTAGTGACAATCCTGAATCCGACTTTGCTGAACGCCCTAACCGCTCTTTCAGCAGAGACATCTGTAAAGAGCATCTCAGGCGGAAACCTCTACTTCATAGACTGTGGCATCTTTTGTCTCTTCGGCAATCATGCGGAGGTATGTTTCAATGGCGTCTTTAATGTTTTCAATAGCTTCTTCTAATGTGTCGCCTTGGCTATGGCAGCCGGGAAACACAGGACAATGCGCATCATATCCATATTCACTTTTATTAATAATAATTGGGTATTTCATTGGGTTATTCTCCTTTCTTAGGGAATTACTATTTGAAATTTATCATATACACGGTTTTTTGTCAAAAAACACACAGGCCGTTGGCCTTTAAATCTAAATTTTAGGGGGTTTGAGATGAGATGCAAAATATTCAGCATGATTGTGGCAGTAATGTTTGCATTAGGTTTTTGGGGATGCGCTTCAACTGATATAGCTTCTGACACAGCGTCAGTCGCCAGCCTTGACCCACAGGCATTAATAGGCAGATGGGAGGGAAGCACAAGAGGGTTAGACAGTAGCTGGTCGAGTCCGTATGCTATCGAGATCTTTGGAATAGATACAGCGAGAAAGAAGGTAATGTATAGGTGGATGTGCCGTGATTGCACTAATAATCCAGTAGGGTACTCAGAGAATCTTCAGCTTATTGTTGAAAAGGGGAAAATAGGGTTGCAGTCGCCAGAGAGCAGAGACTGGAGTGATATAACATGGGAGTTGAAAGGTGATAGGCTTAACGGCTCTGCAAGGAGAGATACAATGTCAGGCTCATGGCGATTTGATTATTCATTAAAAAAGCTTCCTGAAGTTAAAAGAACATTTGAGCCAAAGGAATTGATTGGTCAGTGGGTATGGGTATCGGGAAGCGACTGGTGGGAGTTAACCATTAGTGAGGTTGATGCTCAGAATAAGACATTTAAAGGGAAATACATGGTCGGTAAAAGCAAAAGGGAGCATGATATATCAAACGCAAAGCTGATATCAGAAGGAGGCAAGTTAAAAATTGATTTCAAGACCATAAACGACACCTTACATTATCTGATGACCTTTTATCCAAACTTTGGCGAATATCCACCAGTTTTATGGGGCAAGTTGGAGAGGATGGACGGCAATATTTTCTATCCGATGTTCAGGAAAAAAGAGAAGAAGGATTGCGTTAGAGATGGCAGAAAATTTTTTTAATCTCCGCCATAGAATTTTACAGGATGAGAGTAAGGATGGTATCTGAAATGTTCATCAAAGGCAAAAACAGCTTCGATGCCGAATTGATTTATCAGGGCAAAACCGGTGCAGTCTGTAAAGCTCAGTCTCCTATCTTCAAATTTTCTGAATATTGTCTTAGCGGCGGCTTCGATATCCTCGTCTATTCTCAGAATATTTATATGGCTCTTTCCCATCTCGTCCATGAACTTAACGGAAGTGGCATGGCTGCCGCGCATTTTAAGAAGGGTATAGGTTTCGTCCAAAACATAGTCAGAGGTGTAAATAATAGCCTTGTGCTCTTGAAACTTGGCATAGATAGCTTTGGCATTGGAATTATTCTGGTCTTTAGGAATAGCAAGGGCGCAGAAGGCTCCGGTATCAATAAAAACCTTCAACACGGAACCTCGCCGTATAGGTATTTGTCATGATGAACGGAAAGGTCAATATCGTAACAATCTTTCGCAATATCAATTATTCCGATAAGACTGCATTCTTCCCCAGCAGCGCGGTCAACTTCATTTGCAAGGGTTATTTTAAGCCTTTTATGTTCAGGCACATCAACTTTTTCCAATGGTTTAAAAACGCCGTCCTCAAAAATGGCGGTTATTGTCTGAGACATGCTTTTATCACCTCCTGCTGTAGTATAGCGAATCTATTTGAAATTTATCATATGCACGGTTTTTTGTCAAAAAGCACATACAGGCCTTCGGCCTTTAAATCCAAATCTCAGGGAGGGTTTTTATGAAGCGTAAAATATTTGGCATGGTTTTGGCAGTAGTTTTTATAGTTGCCGCATTGAGCGGTCATGTCAGCGGAGAAAAGGGGGAGACAGTCGCTATTACCGAAGATCTTCTGCTCGGAGATTGGGAGGGGAACAATAGGGTTGACCACAAGATAACAGCCAAATTTGAGAAAAATGGGATCGCAATATTTGCTCATATCTTCCCGGACGGCAGGGTAGCTTCGTGGTCAATGAAATACAGTTTTGCCGGCGATGAGGTTGAGTTCTCCGGCAAACAGCCAAGCGGCGCGACATGGATCGGCAAGCTTCAGGCCCGCGCATCCAATACGCTGGTTGGAGATTACACTTTCACCAACAGTAAGGGTTCCGAGTTTCCGGGTTTCCTTTGGCTATATAAGAAGGCAAATTAAAGAGGCAATGTTTTGTATCCGAGGTTCAGGAGCGTATGAGATTTAAGAATTTTGACAGGGAAATGACAGTTACACCATGCTGCGATAAGAATGACGAGACCTCTTTGTCAAACTTAATATCATCATCCCTCGTAACAAGATATTTTGCCTGTCCTTTAATCGCTGTTTCTATAACAAAATCATCATCGCTATCGCGACAGATATTAATATTCCCTGAAATCAGCACAGATTCAGCACGATCTTCTATAAGCAACAGGAGTTCTTCTATATCTTCTTCGGTAATATCATATCTATTCCTTATCCTGGGACGAGAAAGAACATCAATGAGTTCTTCAACCATTGGCGGAGATATAACAATATGGAACAGCCCTTCTTCAAACGTCCTTCGTAGTCTTGCAGGGAAACCGAATGGATTGAGCAAGGAAGACACCCAGATATTGGTATCAACGACTGCCTTAACGGGCACGCTTTTTTGCCCTGACCTCTTTTATGGCTTCGGCAATATCAGCTTCTATCTCTTCAGGAGAATATTGAGCGGTCTTTTTGTGTATTTTCTCTATGATGCGGTTAAATCTTCTCTGCCATTCATCACAAGAAAGTATTTTTATCTCTACCTTCTCATGTTCTTTTACTTTTACTTCCTCAAGGGGTTTAAAAACGCCGTCTTCAAAAATGGCGGTTATTGTCTGAGACATATTCTTATCACCTCCTGCTGTAGCATCGCAAATCTATTTGAAATTTATCATATGCACGGTTTTTTGTCAAAAAGCACATACAGGCCATCGGCCTTTAAATCTAAATTTTAGGGAGGGTTTTTATGAGAGGCAAAATATTTGGGATGATTTTAACGGTGATGTTTGCATTAAGTTTTTACGGGTGCGCGTCAACGAGTTCTGTAAATACGGCCATTGCGCCGTCTGTTCCTCTTGACAGCTTTAAAACCGTTTCCGTTAATGTGCAGACAAAGGTAGAGGATTCGGAGAAAGAAGCGAAAACCTTTAAAGAGATTTTAACTTCCGAACTCAGGAAAAATAACAAATGGGATGTGCTTGACGGCAATCCTCAATGTCAGCTTGAACTCTCGGCAACGATTACCAATCTGAATAAGGTCGGCGGAGCTTCGAGGATTATACTGGGCGCGCTTGCAGGCCGCGCATCGGTTGATGTAGATGTGGTGGTGAAAGATGCCAAGGGCAAGGTGATAAGCCAATTTGCGGTTAACGGCAAGTCTTCGGGCGGGACTATCTTTGCGGGAACAACCGATCAGGCGCTTGAAAAGGCGGCAGCGCAGATAGCGGCGTTTATGCAGAACGGAAAGTAATGAGGAGATGTTTTATGAATAGCTTGAAAAATCTCTTTAGACGGAGGGAAAAGAAATGAAAAAGACAGTTTTGTTATTAATGGCAGTTTTGATGGCGATCTCAATGATAATCGCTGAACGAAGTCAGGGCGCTTCTGTGCCATTACCGGAAGATATCAATATTGTAAAAGCAGGACCGGATGTGCCGCCGGAAATAGCGGCCTTCTCCGGCAAGTGGGAAGGAGACTGGGACGGGGTATTGGATGCCGTATTGATCGTTACGGAGATAAACCGGACAGAGGCAACAGTGATTTACGCATGGGGAGACGCGCCTGAATGGAATACAAAAAAAGGTTACCGAAAACACAAAGCTATAGTTACACCCGGAGAAAAACCAAAAATGAACCTCTCTCCGGCCTAAAGGCCGGAGTTTCTGGTCTCTGGCATAATCTGGCTCATGGCCTGCCCTGCTGTTCCCTGATATATCGTTTCACAATTTCTTCGTTGACATGACCGACACTCT
>JAJYVD010000025.1 GCA_021792185.1 Nitrospirota bacterium
ATGACGGGCATGAGGGACATGAAGACAGATTAAAGTTCGGAGTCAATCCTCTTGACCTGATCTTCTCCCGCTCTGGCAGCGACCTTGAAGTCATGATCAATGGAGGCACAGACAGAATTACTATAGAGGATTGGGACTGGAAAGACGAAGAGCGCAGAGGAAGGAGACGCGAAAAGGACGATAAGGAATTTCTGATTGACGAATTCAGGACAGCGGATGGAAGACATCTGCATGACAGGAAGGTCGAGCAGCTTATACAGGCAATGGCCACATTCAGCACGGACAACGGCATGAACTGGAGCGACGCCGTACAGCAAAAGCCGCAGGAGGTGCAAGCGGTGCTGGCGCAGTATTGGGAACTTCAAAGATAAAATAAAAGAAAGGTTAAAAGTGATTAGACCAGCAGGGCACAGTATTAAGAAAAATAATAAAGGCAGAATGTAAAAGGTTATTAGTCAAGTAGGACATTGTATTGGAGCGGTTTCAGCAGCTCGAAGTTTCGCCGTGATGGCGAAACTGAGCTGGTGCCTCGGAGACGGACATGGATGTCCGGCGAGAATGAGCGTAAATACTGTGTCCTGCTTGACTCTAAGAGGAACTGTATGGAAAAAGAACATATAAACTTTGAACAAGATACTGATGCCCGGAAGCCGAAGCTCGACACCGGCTTAAGCTGCCTCGTGATGATCGCGAAGTATCACGGCGTTGCCGCTGAGCCGGAGCAGATAAAGCACGCCTTTGCAGTCGGAAATAACGGCATGAACGAGACCGACATTGTGCGTGCTGCGCGGGAATTAGGGTTTAAGGCAAAGGCTGCGAATGTCGAATACGAAAGGCTGCAAAAGCTTCCCGTCCCTTTTATCGCGGAAGTAACGACAGGCAATGGGCGAGAGGCAATAGGCGATAGGGAATTTGTAATTTTGGCAAAGGTAGAGGGCGAGCAGCTTCTCATACTCCATCCGGCAGAGAACAAGCCGCGCATTTTTAAAAAGGATGATTTTGTAAAACAGTGGAGAGGCAATGGGCAAGAGGCTATAGGCGATAGGGGAAAGGTAATCCTTCTTTCTCATCGCGGCCTCAGCTTTCTAAAATCCGAGGAGTTCTTCGGCCTTAAGTGGTTCATCCCCGCGATATGGAAATACAGGAAACCCTTAGGTGAGGTGTTGATAGCATCGTTAGTCCTTCAGATATTCGGGCTCGTTATGCCCATATTCACGCAGGTGATAATCGACAAAGTCCTTGTTCATCGCGGCCTTACCACCCTCGACGTGCTCGCCATAGGATTATTGGCAATAGCCTTATTCGAGGCGGTTTTGAGCATTACGAGGACATACGTATTTACTCACACCACAAGCAAGATAGACGTTACGCTCGGAACAAAACTCTTCAAACATCTTCTCGCCCTGCCTTTGAGATATTTCGAGGTGCGAAGGGTAGGAGACACTGTTGCGAGGGTGAGGGAGCTTGAGAACATAAGACACTTTCTCACAGGGGCGCCGCTTACATCAGTGCTCGACGTAATGTTCATGGTCGTATTCATAGCGGTGATGTTTTTCTACAGCACGGCATTAACTCTCGTAGCATTGGCAGCGCTGCCTTTTTTCGCCGGGCTTTCCGCCCTTATAACTCCGATGCTCAGGCACAGGCTCGACGAGAGATTCAACAGGGGAGCGGACGCCCAGTCATACCTTGTCGAGGCGGTTACCGGAATGCAGACCGTAAAATCCTTCGCGCTCGAACCTGAGTTGCAGAAGAAGTGGGAAGGGCTTTTGTCGGGATACATCAGATCGAGCTTTAAGACCTATCAGCTTTCCGGCATTGCAGGGGCATTGGGACAATTCATAAACAGGGCGTCTTATCTGGTTATTTTATGGGTCGGAGCGCATCTCGTAATAGACGGGAGTTTGAGCGTAGGCCAACTGATAGCCTTTCAGATGCTTTCGGCAAGGGTGATAGAGCCGGTGCTCAGGCTCGTGCAGATGTGGCAGGAATTTCAGCAGACCGGGCTTTCGATAAAGAGGCTCGGAGATATATTCAACACAAAACCGGAGCCCGCGATGAACCCTACGAAGGCGAGACTGCCCGCCATAAAGGGAAACGTAAAACTCGAAGGCGTGCGTTTCAGATACAGGGTGGACGGCTCCGAGATATTGAGAAACATGTCCTTCGATATAGCGCCGGGAATGACCATAGGCATCATGGGAAGGAGCGGTTCCGGGAAAAGCACTGTGGCAAAGCTTATCCAAAGGCTTTACATCCCCGAAGCCGGAAGGATATTGATAGACGGCATCGACATATCGCTCGCTGACCCGGCATGGCTCAGAAGGCAGATAGGGGTCGTGCTTCAGGAGAATTTCCTCTTTAACGGGAGCGTCAGGGACAATGTAGCGATTCACTACCCATCAGCGTCAATGTCCGAAATCATCCGTGTGGCGCAACTGGCAGGCGCGCACGAATTTATCCTCGAACTGCCCGAAGGATACGACACTATGGTCGGGGAGAAAGGCGCGGCGCTTTCAGGCGGGCAGAGGCAGAGGGTGGCGATAGCAAGGGCACTTCTTACGAATCCGAGGCTTTTGATATTCGACGAGGCCACGTCCGCGCTCGATTACGAATCGGAGAGCATTATACAGAAGAATATGAAAAAGATGTGTCACGGCAGGACGGTTATCATCATAGCCCACAGGCTTTCTACATTGAGGAACGCGGATAAGATATTGGTGATAGACAAAGGAGAGCTTATGGAATCCGGAAGTCATGAGGAGCTTATGAAGCAGGAGGGGCTTTATCATTATATGTATAACAAACAGGCGATAGGCGATAGGTAATGGTAATAGGGCAAGACCGTAATCCGTAATGACATAGAGAGGAGGTCTGCTTCAACGCCTTTATAAGTGTTATTTATTATGCAAAGCAAAGATGATATATGTTTTATAAAGCGGATGCCGCCGATGCGGATGACAGGCATAAGATTATGCGGTTTAAAAGTGCTGCCGATAAAGTCATTGAAGCAGACCTCCTCTCTATGCAGCGATGTTTTGTTTATGGATTATGTGATAGGCAATAGGAAAAGAAGACCTATAGCCCATAGCCTATGGCTTATTGCCTCGATATTATTTAGCCTTTTTAGGGTGGTCTTCTCTATAAGAGATGATAAAGACAATGAGAGCAATAACCAATATTCCTGCAAGAATTACGTACAATCCTTCAGACATTTACTTTCCCTCCTTTTTCTCCGGAATTGCATAAAAGCCGAACAGAAATACAATGATAGCGATAACAAAAAAAGCAATGCTTGTAGCATAAGAGACCTTTTCGGTAAGAACGCTGCCTATCACACCGACGGTAAGCAAATACTTGGTAACATCCATGAGCATTTTACCTGCTTCTTTTCTTCTGTCTTCATGCTTCATGATTTCAATTATATCATAAAAAAGGGGCGATAGGTAATGGCAATGCAAGGCAAGACACAGTATTTCCGCTCATTCTCGAAAGGCATCCGGCCTTTCTCCGAGGCTGCGTCAGCCCGCTTAACCATCCATAGTACGCCTTGGGCTGCCGAAGCCGCTTCAATACA
Organism: Nitrospirota bacterium; assembly: GCA_021792185.1. Classification (GTDB taxonomy): domain Bacteria; phylum Nitrospirota; class Thermodesulfovibrionia; order Thermodesulfovibrionales; family Dissulfurispiraceae; genus GWB2-47-37. The sequence goes on from JAJYVD010000025.1 coordinate 3,578, forward strand.
ATGTCTTGCCTCGAGGTATTTATATGCTTAAACGAGTGAAAGATTATTTCAAAGGCGACAATTTGGAATACGAATTTCTTCCGCCCGCGCTTGAAATAGAGGAAACCCCGCCTTCTCCGGCGCGCAGGGTGTTGATATGGGCGATATTCGCTATGGTCATTCTGACTTTTTTATGGTCTTATTTCGGAAAGGTGGATGAGGTCGCTGTGGCGCGCGGAAAGGTCATCCCGGATGGAAGGGTGAAGGTGATTCAACCTATGGAGACCGGAGTAATAAGGGCTATTCATGTGGAGGAAGGCCAGCGTGTAAAAGAGGGGCAGATGCTTATAGAACTCGACCCTACAATCAAGCAGGCCGATGCGTTGAGTTCAGCAAAGGCATTGTCCATTTATACAACCGACAGAGAGAGGCTGATGCAAGAATTAAACGGAGAAGGACGAGCTATCAGCGATCAGCAGTCAGCGGCCAGCAAAATGCAAAAGTTAAAAGGCATCGGCGCATTGCAGGCAAAGCTCAAAGAGGCGAGGGAATCGGAGTATAAGGCCAAGGAAGACGCCTTGAGGCTTGTAGCAGCGCAGAGAGAAAGCGCCCTGAGAGCGGCAGAGGCCATTTTGACGAAACTTGAAAAGACATTCGCGATACTTAAAGAACAGGAAACGGCATACAAAGATCTCTACAAGCATGAATACATCTCAAAGATGGATATGCTCAACAAGCAGATGGAATTTCATTCGGCGGAGCAGGAGCGTGAAGCGCAAAAGAAACTGGTAAGTCAGGCTAAAGACAGCCTCGAAGAAGCAAAGAAAAATTTAGAGGCCATTAAAAAGGAAAGGGAGAAAGGCATACTCACAGACATAGTGGACAGGGAAAAGAGCATCAGCGCCATAGAGGGAGAGGTCATAAAGGCGAAGAAAAAATACGAACTCGAAAGGCTCTGTTCTCCTGTTGACGGCACTGTTCACGGCCTTGCTTCATACACGGTAGGAGGAGTGGTAACGCCTGCCCAGCCGGTGGTCACGGTAGTGCCGGAAGGAACTCCGCTTATAATAGAGGCGATGGCATTGAATAAAGACATAGGATTTTTAAAGATCGGTCAGGAGGCGGAGGTAAAGCTCGATACCTTCCCGTTTCAGAAATACGGCACAGTTAAAGGGAAGGTTACGGCCATAAGCCCGGACGCCTTCGAGGACGAAAAACTCGGTCCGGTTTATAAGATAAAGGTAACTATCGAAAAATTTAAGATCTACGCGGACGACAGGTATATCCCTATAGCGCCCGGCATGAGTGTATCGGTAGAAGTAAAGACGAACAAAAGGCGGATAATAGAGTTTTTCCTTTCGCCGATAGTCAAATATGCGAAGGAAAGTTTGACGTTGAGATAATAACTATATGCGATAAACAGCATGCTTTTTTCAGCATTATGCATGCTGAAAAAAGCATGGTAAATGCCCTCGCCTTCCTTTAAATATCCTTATAAAACAACGAATTTTGTTTTGGGTGTAATTGGTATTGTTTTTGCACCTATTAGCATAATGGAGCCGGATTATAACCTTAACGAACTTCTTGAATATGTAAAAGAGCAGCGGGCTGTAGATTTCAGCGCGTACAGGATGAGCACTATAAAGCGGCGGCTGAATATCAGGCTTTCCGCAGCAGGTAGCCCGGATTACGCCGCGTATTATCGCTATGTAACCGAAAACCCCGCCGAACTTGATGACCTGATAGATTCCCTGACTATAAAGGTAAGCTGCTTTTTCAGAAACCCGTTTGTGTTTGAAGCACTCCATGAATTTGTCATTCCGGAACTCCTCGATGCCTTAAACGGAGACGAATTGAGGATATGGTGCGCGGGCTGCGCGAGGGGCGAAGAGCCTTATTCCATCGCCATACTGCTTAAGGAGCTTACGAGGAAAGAGGATATATGCCTGCGTAAGATTTTCATTATAGGCAGCGATATAGACAGGGAAGCGCTTGATGATGCGGAAAATGGACTATACAGCGCCGAATCCTTATCGGAGATAAAGAAAGGCTATCTCGACAGGTATTTCACGTTTAACAACGGGGTTTACAGGCTGAACGAAGAGATCATATCCATGGTAACGTTCGCCTATCACGATGTAACGACGGCAAGCACGCCTAAGGAGGGCGTATTCTCCGACTATCACATGATACTCTGCAGGAATGTTCTTATATATTTTGAAAGGGGGCTTTACGAAAAGGTTCTAAAAGGCCTTTCCGGGTTTATTCTTAAAGACGGCTATCTTGTAATGGGCGAGGCAGAGCATATGCCTTTGGAGTTGATGAAGGGTTTTGACGAGACGTTAGCGAGGACTAAGATATTCAGAAAAAAGTGAGGGCGATTATGAGCGGGATAAAAGAATGGTTATTGAAAAAGAGATGGAGGGTTATTCTTTCAGGACTCCTTATTGTTGCCATACCACTTTTGAGTCTCGCTTTATTCGTTCATTTTAAAGTAACTGCAACCCTTGAAGAAAGAATAATAAGGGAAAATAAAGGGCTTGCTTCAATTTCTGCCCACAGTATAAAGGAGAGGCTGAAGAGCGATATAGAGTTGGGCAGGGCATATGCAACAAGGCCGTATCTTTTGGCAGGACTAAAGAGGGGCGACAAGAAGGAAATGGACAAGCACCTTAAGATTCTCATAGATAACTCCCACACCATAGAGCGTGCATTCATAACCAACCCTAAAGGTGTTCAGCTTTCCAATTATCCTTATACACCGGAGACAACAGGCAAGGATTTTTCTGACAGGGACTGGTATAAAGGGGTATCCAAAAACTGGACTTCCTACGTCTCGGAGTTTTACATGAGGATGGCGCAGCCCCAGAGGTACCTTTTCTCAATAGCCGTGCCCATGAGGTTGGAGGGAGGCATTATAGGAATACTCGTGCTGCAGCCTAAAGATAATTATATAAAGAATGCCATTGGCAGTGCAGACATAGGTGTGAGACATATCTATGTGGTGGATAAAAAGGGTGTTCTTATTTATCACAATCAGTATGCAGTGGACAGAATCATAGACTTCTCAAATGTGCCTGTGGTTCAAAAGGTGATGAAAGGTATCGGTGATGTTGAGAGAACATTATCTCCTCAGTCCAAAGAGCCTGTAATAGCTGCATACCAGCCTGTTGCAGAATTCGGATGGGGCGTGATTGTGGAGAAGCCGGAGAGTATAGTCCTTGCTCCTGTGGAATCAATAAATTACTGGCTTATTGCGGTTGCAGGTCTGATGCTGTTGCTCGGAGGTTTTTTTGCATATAAAGGGGCGGAGCTTCTGGTTTCTACGCAAAGGCTCGCAAAGGAGCTTAAGGAAAAGGAGTCCTTTGAAAGGAACTATGCGGGTTTCCTCGCGCTTTTGAACCGGCAGTTTTCAAGCGTAGGGGATATATGCGATGCCGTGCTGTTCAAGCTCGCCGGGCAATTAGGCATTGATGCGGGAGTTATCCATGTATATGAAAGCGATAAGCTCCTTCCCGGTTCGGCCTTTTCCGTGCAGAAACCTTCAACGGCCGGCAGCCTCTGCATGGAATGCGTAAAACAGAAAAAGATGCTTGCGCTTAAGGATATCCCTCCCGACACCTATCTTAAGGTCGAAACAGGAATAGGGATATTAATGCCGAAAGACATAACGGCAATCCCCCTGCTTTATAAAGATGAGATTGCAGGCGTTCTTGAGCTTGCTTCCCTGAAGGGTTTTAAAGAAGCGGACATTAAAAATTTGGAGCGGATAGCAGACCAGCTTGCGATAGGCATAAGTACGGTCAAGGCGCAAATCGCCCGGAAGGCGCTGGCGGATAATCTTTCACGCTCCAACGAGGAGCTTCAGGCCATGAATTCGGAGCTTCAGGCAATGAACGAAGAGGTGCAGGCAATGAACGAGGAGCTTCAGACCCGGCAGAAGGAACTTGCGGAGGCCAATTTAAGGCTTGCCGAGGCGTCCAAGGCAAAGTCCGATTTCCTTGCCAACATGAGCCACGAGTTGAGAACTCCTCTGAACTCGATACTCGGATTTTCAGAGGTGCTTCAGGACGAACTCTTCGGGAAACTTAATGAAAAACAGCTCGAATATATGAAGGACATCCATGCCGGCGGCAGACACCTGCTGAACCTTATCAATGACATACTGGATCTATCGAAAGTGGAGGCCGGCAAGATGGAACTTGAAGCGATGAGTTTCCCGTTGCGCGACACGCTTAATGCTTCTCTTGCAATGCTCAAGGAAAAGGCTATGAAACGCGGCATAAAGATGAGCCTTGAGTTTGATCCCGATGCGGATATGGAGATCGAGGCCGATGAAAGGAAGCTGAAGCAGATAATGTTCAACCTTTTAAGCAATGCCGCGAAGTTTACGCCAGAGGGCGGATACGTGCATGTGCATGCGGCGAAGGTAAGCGGAGACGGAGATGATTTTATCCGGATTTCGGTTGCCGATACGGGAATAGGCATAAAACCGGAAGATATTCCTAAGCTGTTTCAGGAATTCACCCAGTTGGAATCGGCGTATACCAAGACATACGAAGGCACCGGTCTCGGCCTTGCCCTGACAAAACGGCTTGTGGATCTTCACGGCGGAAAGATATGGGTGGAGAGCAAACCCGGCGTGGGCAGCAAGTTTACATTCACAATCCCCGTTAAACAGCCTGTGAAAACAAAGGCTGTTTCCATGAACATGAAAAGGCGGGAAAAAGCCGCAGGAACCGGGATGCGGGCGGTAGTTATAGACGACGATCCCAAAACGCTCGAAATCGTGGGCAGCGTTCTCGCAGAAGAAGGTTACAGCGTAATTAATGCCCCCGGAGGAAAAGAGGGAATAGATGCAGTCATGAAAGGATTCCCTGATATGCCGGATATGATAGTCCTCGACCTTATGATGCCGGACATGAGCGGTTTTGAAGTGCTGGACATATTAGCCTCGGCTGAAAAGACGCGGCATATTCCTGTAATCGTGCTGACTGCGATGAGCCTTTCTTCTATAGATAAAACAAGGCTGGAGGGCAGGGTAAAGCATATAATCGAAAAAGGGAGACTTACGAGGGAAGAGTTTGCGGCGTGGATAAAATCGATATTGGGAAGTTGAGGTGATATTTATGAATAAAAAAATACTTATCGTGGAGGACAACGAAAAAAACCGCGTGTTGATAAGAGATGTTCTGAAATATTACGGGTATGAAGTGATAGAAGCGGTGAACGGAGAGGAAGGCATAAAGGCCGCGAAAGAGAAAATGCCGGATCTGATACTAATGGACATACAGATGCCGGTTATGGACGGATTTGCCGCGATGCAGGCGCTTAGGAAAGATCCGGCCACAAAAGGCATAAAGATAATCGCGCTCACCTCGTTTGCCATGAAAGGCGACAAGGAAAAGGTTATGGACGCCGGTTTTGACGACTATATAGCGAAGCCTGTGGATACCAGAGAACTGCCGAGGATGATACAGGGGATTTTATAATGGAACAACCACTGAATGTAAATCAGGACAGCGCGATTCAGTTTGATTCCGCTGTGGATGTGAAATTCCGGGCATGAAAGGAGGAAATGAATGAGATGAAAAACCGCTGAAGGATAGGTTTATTCCGCCGAATGCACGAAAAAAGCAAAGCGGAGACGGCCTGACAGAGTATTAACCGATACTAAATTACCCAAAGGAGGAAAACATGGCAACAAAGGGAAAGAGAGAGGAAAAATCCAGTTTTAATTTTAAGCGCGCAATCGAGCAAGACAATACTCTGGTATTAGAGCTGCTGTACAGCCCGATAAAAACGCTGAAAGAGAGAGACGTAATATGTGACCAGACCATGATAAACAACTTCGAAAAGGTGCGTGAAGATGTCCTCAAACGCGCAAAGGCTGCATTTATCGAATTGGGGCTGGTACGCACCGCTACACAGGGTTGCCAGGGCTGTCAGGGCTGCAGCGCTGAAATAGCAACGATGTAAAATCGGATAAACCGTCTGCTCGGGAAGTCAACATTAGGGCCGGCGACATGGAAGATGAATTATCTCTCGTGCCGCCGGCTAAGGAGGAATTATGAAAATAGAAAAACATGAATCGCCTATCTTGGCACAATGGGACATAACAACCGGCTGTAATTTCTCATGCTCTTTCTGCCTTACGAATAGCGGGAAACGATTAGCGGGCGAGCTGGGATTCGAAAAGGCCAAAATTATCGTCGACAGGCTCTATTCGGGGGGAATATTGTTTCTCCGCATATTAGGCGGGGAGCCTTTTTTCAGGAAAGATATAATAAAGGTAATGCATTATGCGGCTAAAAAGGGGATGCTGATTTCATTTAGTACGAATGCCTCTTTAATAACCGAAGATTACGCAAAAATGCTTAAAGAGATCGAACAAAGTTTTAATTACTTCCAGATAAGTCTTTATGGAATAGATAGAGAGTCTTATAAGGAAACGACAAAGAGCAGCAACGGTTTCCAACTGGTAAACAACGGCATTAAAAACCTCAAGAAGTTTGATTTGAATCCTTATGTTTTCTGGGTTTTGACGGCGGATAATATCAATTATGTCGAGTCCGCGTATCGACTCGCGCAGGATTGGGGGCTGCCCGCTTTAAGGATATCTCCGAAGTTGAATCTTGGAAGGGCATCAGGAGAGGCCGATTCAAAGCTCTTAAATAACGATTTGTATTGGCGGAATGCCATGGAAAAATTTTCCAAATTGAACAGTTTGGTTATGAAAAACGGCTCTCCTCAGGTGCAACTGCATGCACGTCCGTTTCTCGGAGAATTTTTACACCGCAAGACCGGCCTGCCCTATTTCTATATAACTTGTAAGGCTGCATCGACAATGGTCTATGTCGATTATAAAGGAGATGCGAGTCCGTGCCCATTTGCCGGCTTTATGCCCAGTTCGTATCGCTCCTCCTTCGACTCCCAGGACAAGATCAGCTTGCTGGAGTATTCTATGGATGAAATATGGCAATCCGAAGTTTTCAAAACCTACAGACGCCTTCAAAATTCCGATGAAAACCCCAATAAAGTATTTAAGAAGTGCCCTCATTTAATATCCGGTATCTGCAATCCTTGCATATATACACCATGCACCTGCCGGGATACGATTAAAATGATTAATAAGACTGTTCGCGGAAAAGTTCGGGGGAAAAGGGGACAGGCTACTTTATTGAGCCAAGGGACATAAGATATGCCGAGAATTGAGAGGGGGATAGGGGACAATATCGTTTACCACGTCATAAATCGCGGCAATGGAAGGCAAGAGATTTTTCATAAGGACAAAGATTATGACACCTTTGTGGAACTGCTGCAGGAAGCAAAAGAGAGATATAAAGTGAGGCTGTATGGATATTGTCTTATGCCGAATCATTTTCACATGACGGTCAGGCCGGAGAGGGGCGAGGAGTTGAGCAAGTGGATGCAGTGGCTTATGACAAGCCATGTGAGGAGACATCACCGGCATTACGGTAGCAGCGGACATGTCTGGCAGGGGCGTTACAAAAGCTTCATGATACAAGCCGACAGTTACTTATTGGTCGTATTGAGATATATAGAGGGCAATCCTGTGCGGGCTAAACTGGTGAGTTCGGCAGTTGAGTGGCCATGGTCATCGCACAGCGAGACGGTGGGGAGAAGGCAGAGAGTTTTGACAGATAAGTGTCCGCTTGAATTACCGGCGGACTGGACACGATACGTGGAGGAACCCTTGACTGAGAAGGAGTTGGAGAAGGTGAGGGAGAGCGTAAACAGACAAGCTCCGTATGGAGATGATGATTGGAGGGTTGCAGTATGCCGGCAGTACGGATTGGAATCGACCGTGAGGAAAAGAGGAAGGCCAATGAAAGGAGAACAAAATCATGGCAAAAAGTAGCCTGTCCCCTTTTCTGTGTATCCCCTTTTCTGTGTATCCCCTTTTCTGTGTACATATTTACTCAGAATGGAACGGCTGGACTTAGAAATTTCAAAAATCAAACGGCAACGGTTACTTCCTATGGTAAAAGCAGACCATTTATTCTTGACTTGGAGAGATCAAAAATTGACTATGGTGAACGAGATTTCGGACTGGCATATGAGTATAAATGTATGAAAGGAACTATGGACAAAAAATACCTACAATTACTATTAAGTGTCGGTGGAAGTTGCCGTGTGTGCGAATGGGTGGATTTAGTTGATGAAGATGGGAAAAGAATAGCATCGAGTCGGGGCAATGAGGACGAAAGGCGCTATTTTTCTTTTATAAAAAAACTTGGGATATCAAAGAAAGAGTATTCTAAAAATTGGATGCCGATAGGCGTATGGGACTGACAAAATTATTACAGGGGATTGGCAGAAAACTGCTCCGTTTCCCCGTAAGTTTAGCGTTATGCTGATTAATTACAAAAAAGGAGGATATTAAAATGGCAAAGACAGCAAAGCAAATAGCAGCAGAAAGGGCGGCAAAACAACAGGCAACGTTGGATGCAATTATTAACCAGGCAAAAAATGCAGGGGATTCCGCAGAGGATGCCTATATTGCGGCGTGGGTAGCGATGGCAGAATCAAGCCTTGGTGCTAATTTAAAAGGTAATCTGCCACAACAGAAAACTATCAGTGGTTTATATCAATATGTAAATATCAGGGGGTATGCTATATGAAAGGCAAGCGTTTTGCTGTTATAAGCTTGATTATTTTTAGTCTGGTATTTTTAGGAAATGTGCAGATAGCAAATTGGCTTAATTCTTCTGCCTATGCTGAGTCCTCTGTAGAGAAGAAAGGAATAAAGAAAAAAGAAAAAATCAGAACTGTGAAGTGGTTAGATATTGGAGTGCGTTTTGATAAAAACCGCCAAAAATCTAATGCCATGTGCTGTTCACAAGAGAGGAAGATCATACTGCCCATGATAAAACAGCAATATCCTGACACAGATATGTATGTCATTGGAGAGAAAAATATCTATATGACAACTTTTGATTTAAACGGAGATGGATTTAAGGAGATTCTTGCACTAATAGAGAGTTGGGATTGTGGTAGTGCTGGATGTCCTCTTAAGGTTTATCTATCAGAGGGCAGTGGGAAGTATAAAGATATACAAAAAGATGAGGATGTTAAAGGTTGGGCGATTGGTGTTACAAAATCCAAGGATAAGAAGCATCCCTTCTACGATATTGTGCTTGGAGATCCGAGACCTGGTTGGATATATAACCCTGATGATTTGGAATATAAATATTGCAATTTAAATACGCTTGCTTATGATATTGCAACAAAAGAATATATTAACAGGGGACGAGAAAAATATTTATGTCCTGCAACCCCTTTTGATTTCTAATTAAATCATTACAAAGGAGGCATTAAAATGGCAAAGACAGCAAAGCAAATAGCAGCAGAAAGGGCGGCAAAACAACAGGCAACGTTGGATGCAATTATTAACCAGGCAAAAAATGCAGGGGATTCCGCAGAGGATGCCTATATTGCGGCATGGGTAGCGATGGCAGAATCAAGCCTTGGTGCTAATTTAAAAGGAAATAGAGAAAGGGGGAATTATGATTAAAAAAATAGCAGCTATTTTTCTTTTATTGTTATTTTGCAGTGTGTCTTCTTCATATGCAGAGCAGAGTGAGAATAAATCATCTGCTCAAAAACAAAAGGCGTCTGTAAAGAAAAAAATATTAAAGATAAAACATGGAGAAGTATATCCAGGTGATGCAGCAGTTGCAGGGCATGAAGAAGAGACAGACGCCCCAAAGGCTTATAAGATAAAAGGTGGCAAGATGACTTATATCTTTAGCAGGGTTGAAGGTTATGAGCCTGGTAAGAGTCGTGGGTATTTTAGAGTATTAGAATACTATGGTATTGGACGAGGAGGGAAGTATGGGAGAGAGGATGCTAAGGACAAAAGAGATAGATTATTTTATGCAGAACTCACACCAACGCCTTCAAGAAAAAATGCGATGCAACAAGTAGGCGCGTACATTGTCTTATTCTTTGAGGATGATGATTTTGGTGTGTACGATACGCATCGTAATAAACTTTTTTACCTTTCTTACTCAAAGGAATGGCTTCCACTTGGAATATATGTTCCTGAACAGGAGATAACAGATATTGATGGGGACGGGAATATAGAAATTAAGGCTTTTGTATCTTTGAAAGGAACAATTAAAAATCCAGGGGGTAGGTCTAATATTCTGTCAATATATCGTTATATCCCATATGACAAACAATGCAGTTGCCAGCGATTTGTACTAATGAAAGGGAAAATTTATGAGAAAATTTTCATAGAGCATGCTAATAAAATGAAAGAAAACGGCGATATAAAAGCATGGCTTGGAACAATAGCAAATATTGAAGACCCCGAACTGATAAAAAAAACTCTGACTGATTTTTGGAAACTCCCTACACCTGATGATAAAAATAAACAAAGGATTATAGAGTTGCTCACAATAAATGGCTTTCTGAAACCAGATGACAAAAATCCGTGACTCGGTGAAATTAAAAGGACAGTCTGATTAGTAATGTTAAAAACCAACATAAATTTTTAGTAGGAGGTATTACCATGGCAAAGACAGCAAAACAAATAGCAGCAGAAAGGGCGGCGAAGCAACAGGCAAATTTGGATGCTATCATCAAAATAGCAAAGGACAATGAATATTCAGTTGAAGAGGCATATATGGCATCATGGATTGCAAAGGCAGAGTCAAACATTGGCATTAATGTCACAGGGAAAGGAACCATTAGCGGGCCATATCAATATGGTAATCCAAGATGGGAAGATAGATTTGCAGAGTATGGTCGCGATTTTGGTTTTGATAACAGCTTTAAATACGTAAATGGGAAAAGAGTTTTTTTGAATACAGATGACCTAAATAAATGGATGTCTCAGAAAAATGATTTAGAACTTCAGACAAAAGTTTTCCTTAAAGACATAGACAACTTCCAAGAAGAATTCAACAATGGGAATGGAGTCAAAGCTAACTGGATAGGGGATGGCACGTCAGAAAAAAAATATGCAAAAGATGCGCTTGAAGCGTATGGTCTTAGTTGGACACTTGAGAACTATATCTACCTCAGACACAACACAGACCTCAGAGAAGTGATGAAAGTTGAGCTCTTACGCCTTCTTGATCGTGATGGATGGTATGGGAAAAGTGAACAATCAGTAGAATCGGGCTATGGTCAGCAGATAACAGACCCTTACGATAATTCGTCCCTCACACCCTTAATCAAAATCCTTTCAGAAACTTTGAGCATCGACATAAACGGCTTAAGCAACAAAGAGGCAGTAGAGAAGATCAGGGCATCGATGAAAGCATTATTGACAACAAAAGAATTGAATAACCTGTTGGATTGTCTTAGCGGCATGGGTAGGTGTGATATCGTCCAAGCGGATAAAGCAATAGCCAAAGTCAGAGAAGCAATGGGGCCGATAAATACAGCAACCCGTCGTGATCCGCTGATGGTTGACCTCGACGGTGACGGTATAGAGACTACCAATGTCAAAGACGGAGCCTATTTCGACCATGACGGTAATGGCTTCGCGGAGCAAACCGGTTTGGTATCACCTGACGACGGAATACTGGTTATGGATAGAAATGGAGATGGGATTATCAACGATGGAAAGGAGTTATTCGGCGATCAGACAATCATGAGCAATGGTCAAAGAGCCGCAAATGGTTTTGAAGCATTGAGAGAACAAGACAGCAATGCCGATGGAAAGATTGATGCAAACGATTCCGCATGGAGTCAGATCAAGGTATGGCAGGATGTAGATGGGGATGGTTACTCTACCGTTGATGAACTCAAAACCTTAGACGAAGTTGGTATCAAGTCCATCAACCTTACCTCTACCCCCAATACGGTAACTGACTCGGAGGGCAATACGCAAACCAGAACAGGAAGCTTCGAGAAAACCGATGGCACAACTGGAATAGTAGGCGAATATAATCTTCAGCGTGATACTGCTTATACGATTGCAAATGAATGGCTGGATGTGCCGGAAGACATAGCAGCCCTCCCCGATTTGCAGGGCTACGGCAACGTATACGATTTACAGCAAGCCATCGTCCGGGACACCAACGGACAACTAAAATCCCTTGTTGAGCAGTTTGCGTCTGCTATTGACACTGCTACCAGAAACAGCCTCATGGAGCAAATCCTTTTCAAATGGACAAACAGCGACGGCATTGACCCTAACAGCAGAGGAAGCAACATTGACGCCCGCAAACTTGCAGTATTGGAGAAATTCTTCGGGCAAACATTTACAGGAACAACCGGCTCTAATCCGCATGCACAGGCAATCCCATTTCTTAGCCAATCATATAAAGGGCTTTATGAGATGTTCTATTCGCAATTGATGGCGCAGACGCACCTGAAAGACCTTTATGGAGCAATCAATTACACATGGGACGATGCGACACAAAGCGTCAAAGGAGATTTAAGCACGGTTGCAACTGAATTACAAAATCAACTTACATCAGACGCCGAACTTGGCAAAACACTCCTCGGCGAATTCTCCCGCACCATCCGCGGCTTCGGAGCGCAAGAGATGGTCAACTACTTAAATTTCCGCGAGACCTTCATCACCCAAGACCCTTCATTAGGCTGGATAATAGACAGTGCAGGACTGCCTGTATATGAAAGGCAGGGGACGGACAATACGGAAGCAGTAAGGGGCAGCCTTATAGGGGGCAATGGATATATCGCCGGCGGCGCAGGCAACGATGTTGTTTACGGAACGGACAGGGATGAAAATTTAAGCAATAAAAGCGGATGGTATATCGACAGAAACGGGAATGCCATAAGCGGCGACGCCATCATGGTTGGAGGAGAAGTAATGAATGTTTTTGTTGAAAGAGAGCTTGTTTCGTGCTAAGTTTTGAACAGAGTGTCTTTAATGGGGAGGTGTTTATGGAGGGGTGTAATATCAAGAGGAAAATGGGAAGCAGGAAAATAGAACCGTCAGGCTGTCCCCTTTTCTTCGTCATGACAAAGAAAAAGAAAAGGAGGAAAGCGTAATGAGAGATAAATTTAAAAGCAAAAGGACGAAACCGATTTCCACAGCCGCATTAGCATTGGCGATTGTGCTGATGACTGTGTTTATTGCAAATGCATGGGCGGAATACAGAGAAATTAAAACAATCCCTTTGTTTGATGTTTTTGGAACAGAAGAAAAATGGCAAGCTACCATTTATGAAGAGGATAGGATTGATGAGCTGCAGCTTAAAAATAAACAGTTCAGAAGTAAAAACTATCCGATAAAAATATGTTTTTGGCATGATAGCTATAAAAACAATGACAATTGTTTCAAAATTATAGATGGAGATATAGGGTTTCCTAATTTTAAAGAAGCCATAAAATCAAAATCAGATCATAATGGTTTATTTTTGCTTATAACATCTAATGATGGATCTGATATGGGTTTTTTCTATAGGGGCTGGTACGACCTCTCTATCTGGTTTTATGATAAAGGACAAAAGAATATTGTAAAAGGATACCCTAATATAAACTTCTCTGAACAAGCCCAATATAAAGTAATTCAAAATCCTATGAATAAAAAAGGACAATTACTTATAGTAGCCGATTTTATCTGGGGTAAAAATGAAGGACGATACGATAAACATAAGTATCTTATTAAAATTTATGATATCAGCGAAACAAAAAAAGAATATATGTTTATTGGTAGTTACCTTACGCGAGCAACCTATAACAGTGAAGATGTTATGAGTAAAGTTATAGATGTTGTTGAGTCTGAATTAGAAAACATTAAAAAACTTTTAGGTATTAAATAAAATTCTATAAGAGAAAAGGAGGCATTATGAAAGTAATAGCTGGATTAAAAAATGGACAGAGAACAGTAACCTATGAAGATGAAAACGGTAACCAAATAGTCAAAGAGGGTGGTACAGTTTCTTGGAGAAATAATAACGAAGGTAATCTCAAAATTGAACCTTGGAAATCTCAAACAACTAAAGATAACTGGGCAAAGAGCATAGGTGCTATAGGTGTCGATCAGAATGGTTTTGCAATTTTTGCTACTGAAGAAGCTGGACGTGAAGCAAAGATAAATACGCTATCAAATAAGTATGGAGTTTATTCTATTAGGGCGATGTTGCAATACTATGCCCCTACAAAGGATGGCAATGATCCTGATCTATATGCCAATCAAATAAAACAATGGACAGGATTAGATGTTGACAACAAAAAAATCAGAGATTTGACAAGCGATGAATTCGGCAAACTTCTCGAAGGAATGAAGAGAAAGGAAAGATACACGTCAGGCGCAGAAAAAGCATATGACTCCAAGGGTATTTTGATTTATGAGATAGACAAGAGCGTTGTCCCTCAGCAGCAATGGGATAGTTATATTCAGATGCAGGTGGATAGTTACATAGCATTTAGGCGATATCTTACACCGACGGGATACGTGAGTGAGGACGGCACAGTGCTTCAAATCGGACAAACATCCGTCATCACCGGCAACGGCATATCCACATATGTTACGCGCACCGGCGAAAACACATATGAATTCGGAGTTATAGACAACAGCAGAGGGACGAGGACAGAGGGCAGCTTTGAGGTCAATCAAAACGGAGGGATCGAATCAGCGCATTATCAAATAAGGGATTTGGCAACCGATAGTGTTCTATATGAAGCAAACAAAGTCAAAGGCGCGGACGGCACTTACATGGAGACATACATCGACCATGTGAACAACTATGAGACAGTAAAGGAATACAACACAGACACGGGATATTCGAGAGAGAGCGTTTATAAAATAGAAGGCAACAGCAGGACGTTGGAGAGCGCAACGACAACTACACGGTTGGAAAACGGCGCGGAATATACAGTTCAGACTGACGGATTAGGAAGGACGACATATGAAGAGACCGTCAATTCCGACACCTCGTGGAGTTCCAAATATTACGACCCTGAAAGTGGGGTTGCACTATATGAAGAGACTGTCAATGCCGACGGCAGTTGGACATCAACCACAAGAGACAACTACGACAATATCGTAATGACGGAAACAGTGCAGGCAGACGGCAGCTATACAGACACATACTATGAAAATGGAGAGGTGATCAGGACATCACAGGTGATAATCAACCCTGACGGCAGCCGGACAGAAATCGAGACAACAAACGGCACAGCGATAACCGAGCAGTATGACAGCAGCGGCAATTTAACAAGTGTGGAGATTACTAATGCTGATGGCAGTCAATCGGTCATCTGGAATCTTTCAGATTACCTGAGTGATTTTATGGATGAAGGAATAGAAAACCTCCGCTCCATTTTCACCACCGCCTCAACCACTGCAGTTCCTGTGAGACGTGACCCTCTCATGGTAGATATTGACGGAGACGGCATCGAGACCATAAATGTAAAAGACGGAGCTCATTTTGATCATGATGGGAATGGTTTCAGTGAGCAGACAGGAATGGCAGGGGCGGATGATGGACTGCTTGTAAGAGACATTAACAACGACGGTATTATCAATAATGGACGAGAACTATTCGGTGATAACACATTGCTTAAAGATGGAACATTGGCAACGGACGGGCTTCAAGCCTTAGCTGACCTTGATGACAACGGAGATAACAAAATCGACTCCGCTGATGCAGCATTTTCACAGTTAAAGGTTTGGAAAGACACAAACAGCGACGGATATAAAAACGGACTTCAAATAATAAGAGAGGTGCAATATGCATAATAATTCTTCAAGCGTGGATATCACCTCAATCAAGCATAGCGTTCTTAAGATTGTAATTCTTACTGTAATCACGTTTTTTTTCTATCCACCAGTTTGGATATTAAAAGTGCGTCCAACAGTAAATAGGTTAAATTCTAATAGAAAGATAAGTGCTACTATCCCCGTAGTATTTCTTGTAATTGCCACGATTTATCTGATTGCTGCATTTTTTGAGGGAGGCATAGAAGGAATTAGCCCTGGCAGCGTATATGTTAGTTATCTATCAACTTTTAGCAGTTATTTATTTTACCTGTTGATTATTGGGAATATAGCTATATTACTACTATGTTTTAAAATCCGGCGTATTTTATTAGACCATTACGGCCCGAATCTAAATATATCAGCATTGGCGACTTTCTTTTTAGAAATATTTTATTTACAGCATAAAATAAATAAATTGTAAGGAGCCACGATGGAAACGTTAATTTTAACAATTATGGTTTTGATGGGATTTCTCGTTATAGTTGGCTTAATTTTAAAGCTTGTTTTAAAAAAAACTCTAAGGGAGATAATAGAATATTTAATTCAGCATTTAATACCGTAAAATCTCTTTTTAAGAGATAGAATAGTAAATTTGTAAGTCCATAATCGGACGAGGAGGTTTCAAAAATGAGTACAACATTTATGAGTCCATTTTTTCAGTGGTTGGCTAAAAAAATAGTCGCAAAAGTTGGGAGCAAGACTCTTCAGAAATTATATGATGAATTGGTAGGTGGCGGTTTAATAACCGAGGAAGAGGAACAGAAATTATTAGAAGAATACTATCAAAGTGGTGACCGTGACAGAAGTATAGACCCTTATCGTAGTAATTTCACCACCGCCTCAACCACTGCAGTTCCTGTGAGACGTGATCCAGCGATAGTAGACCTTGACGGCGACGGCATCGAGACCACCAATGTTAAAGACGGGGCGTTTTTCGATCATGACGGCAATGGGTTTGCTGAGCAGACAGCATTGGCGGCACCTGATGATGGAACGCTTGTCATGGACAGAGACGGCAACGGGACAATAGACAGCGGTAAAGAGTTGTTTGGGGATCAAACAATTCTGAATAATGGTCAAAGAGCAGCCAATGGATTGCAAGCATTGAGAGAACAGGACAGCAATGCGGACGGGAAGATAGATGCAAACGATACAGCATTTGCGAATCTCAAGGTCTGGCAAGACATCGATGGAGATGGTTATAAAGATATTATTGCAACAGTTATCGACAATGATTACTATTGCGGAAAATTCGGCGCAGATTGCGAATTCAGAGTATTTGTAGCAAAAACTCAAGGAGGATTCCGCCAGATAACAAGTTGCATGAGTATTTTTCATGCTCGACCTGTTTATATTTTAAATGAAAAAGCAAATGGGTTAAGAAAAATTATAGTGAGCGACAAATTTATTTTAGAGTTTAACGGCAAAGAATATTGCAATGAAAAATAAACCAACCAAAGGAGGACGACATATGCGGATGAATATTTTTAAGAGGAGTTCCATTGTAGTTTTTCTCTTGATGATTCTTGTAGGGATTGGGTTTGCAGGGGAGAAAGAAAAACAACATTCAATAGATGCATGGTTGGAAAAATGTATTGAATCTGATTTCAGTACAGCAAGCATGACAAATTGCGCACAAAAAGCAACTGCCATGTGGGACAAGGAAATGAACGGAATTTATAAAGAACTTATGAGAAAACTCCCAGAAAAACAGAAGACACTTCTAAAACAAAGTCAGATTCAATGGCTAAAATTCAGGGATGCAGAGGCCAATTTTACAAGTGAATTTTATGGAGGTTTTGAAGGAACAATATGGCAAAACATATTGGCTGGTGAGAAGCTAACCGTAGTAAAGAAAAGGGCTTTAAACCTTCAGGTTTATCTTAATTACCTTAAGGGAAATAGATAATAAAAAACTTTATTGAGGAGGATAGTCATGGGAAATTTTGATCTTGCTTATCAATTCATAAAGAAGGCAGAAGGGGGTTATTCCAATCATAAGAATGATCGGGGTGGAGAGACCAATTACGGCATAACGCAAAATACCTTCAAGAAGGCCAAAGAATTGGGAATCATAAGCGAATCCATAGAGAGTGTAAAAGACATAACTCAAGACGATGCTAAAAAAATATATAGGCAAATGTATTGGGATAAAATAAATGGCGATGCCTTACCTACAGATTTGTCGATAGCCCTGTCCGATACAGCCGTGAATATGGGAGTTGGAGCAAGTGTAAAAATGTTGCAGAAGATTCTGGGCGTGCAGCAGGATGGAGTGTTAGGATCAGAAACTTTAGCAGCAATAAATAATTACAATGGTAATCTTCTTGATGCCTACTTGGATGCAAGAGAAGCAAAATATTATGGAATTGTCGAAAGAGATTCAAGGCAAGGTGTATTTTTGAAGGGATGGCTAAGTAGAGTCAGCAGTTTAAGAGGTTATATTGAAAATAATACATCAGATAATAGCTTTATACCCCTGTGGATTAGAAATTTATTCCAGAGTTTGAAAAGCGAGGCCGTAAATTTGTATAGACAAATCTTTGGAACTGCCCAAGGTCCCATAGCCACAATTACCCGCCGCGATCCGTTGATGATGGATTTAAACGGCGATGGTATCGAGACAACCAATGTCAAAGACGGTGCTCACTTTGACCATGATGGGAATGGTTTCAGTGAGCAGACAGGAATGGCAGGGGCGGATGACGGTACTCTTGTTATGGATAGGAATGGAGATGGGATTATAAATGATGGCAAGGAACTATTCGGCGATCAAACGATACTATCTAACGGACAAAAAGCGTCTAATGGTTTTCAAGCTCTTTCAGAACTTGATAGTAATTCTGACGGAAAAATCGATAGTAATGATACGGCATACTCACAACTCAAGGTCTGGCAAGACATCGATGGAGATGGTTATTCAACATCCGATGAACTGCACACATTAGATGAAGTCGGAATCAAGTCCATCAACCTCACCTCCACCCCATCAACATCAACCGACCCTGAAGGCAACACCCAAACCAGAACAGGAAGCTTCGAGAAAACAGACGGAACAAGCGGAACAATTGCCGAATATAACTTACAAAGAGACACGGCTTATACCATCGCAAATGAATGGCTGGATGTGCCACCAGAGATAGAAGTATTGCCAGACCTTCAAGGATACGGGAATGCTTATGACTTACACCAGGCAATGGCAAGAGAACAACAGGCAATAGGCAATGGGCAAGAGGCTATAGGTAATGAAATATTAAGATTGGCAGCTTAAAGACGAGGAGGAAAGAATATGAGAGATATTTTAAAAGAGAACAAGATTAGACTTATAGGAGCTTTCTTGCTAAGTGTAGTTATCTTATTTGCAAATATTGCAGGCTACGCTTCAATTGAGCAAAGCCATGGTACAGAATGGCGAGAAACTCTTGTTTTCGGGTATGTAAATGCAGAACCTGCAATATGGTGCGGAGCGACGTCTGTAGTCGTTAAAGAATGGAATTGGGATACCGAAACCGGTGGAATTGTTTATATTGATGCATCAAGCAAAAAAAAGATATCGATAACACGAAACCCATTGGCTAAAGCTCCATTTTGTAGTTTTGATGGTTCTGAAGTTTTTTATTATAAAGTTCGTAAAGATGGTGGAAGTGATGGGATGTGTAAATATGACTTAAAATCAGGTAAAACACAAAAAATTGGTGATGCCAGCACTGATTATATAAGAAATCCTGCATCACCCACCGATAAGATATATGCTTTGGTTGCAGGAGAAAAGAAATATTTGCGTTTTTGGACAATAAAGTTATCGGATTGGAAAGTATTATCTTTTCCTAAAGACCACCGTCAGATGGTTGGTGCTGGCTCAAACTCGCAATGGGCTAACGATGGAAGCTATTTAATGCTAAGTTTGCAAGATAAAGGAAAGGAAGAAAGATTCTACGATGCAGAACAAAAACGGTGGATTTATAGCGTATCAGGAGGAGGTGATAGAACATTCAATTTCTACGATACAGAAGGACAATTGATTAATACAATATCCCCAGAAAAATTTCAAGATTTAGAATATGGCCCCATAGCTAAGGGGGATGGTGTGTATTGGTTTGGTAAAGATGGTCGCTTGAGGAGATTAAATCCTAAAACAGGAATTACAGAAGAACTTTCACTGCAAGTAACTATACATAAGAAAATGTTGTTCACATTTGATGTTTCAGCAACAAAAGAAATAGCTTATACACAATATAACCCGCATGACCAGAAGAATGAGAGTCTGTGGGTTGCTTCAATATATGGTAATCGCGTTCAGCGAATTAACGAAAAAGGCTCGTTTCCTGTATTTTCAAAAACTGGTAAGTATATAGCTTTTCTTAGGCAAGATGGTAAAGGAAACGGAAT
The DNA here is from genome assembly GCA_021792185.1 of Nitrospirota bacterium. Taxonomy (GTDB): domain Bacteria; phylum Nitrospirota; class Thermodesulfovibrionia; order Thermodesulfovibrionales; family Dissulfurispiraceae; genus GWB2-47-37. The sequence continues at coordinate 23,661 of JAJYVD010000025.1, forward strand.
TTTAGTAATAATGCAACGAATTGTAAAAAAATAAACACTAAACTTAATCAGAATGCTAAATGCATTCTAATAACATTTCAGGAGGTATGTCATGAGTTTCTATGATCCAGGTTCAAGTTTTATAGCAAAAAGTGGTTTTGGTACAAGGAAACGCCCAACACAAGGTGCTTCGACAAATCATAAGGGGCAGGATTATGCCGCAACAAAAGGAACAGATATCCCTGTTGCTGAAGACGGCAAAGTGGTTGCGGTAGGAACACAAAAAGATTCAAAGGGCAATGTAGTAGGTTGGGGCAACTATATTGTAGTTGAGCATTACCTTCGCGATGCTAACGGGAATTATGTCTTGAATACCGAAGGCGATAAAATTCCAACAGGTTATACCCTTTATGCTCATATGAGTGAGCAAACAGTTAAAAAAGGAGATTTAGTTACAAAAGGAGATAAAATCGGTGAAGTGGGAAATACCGGAACAAGTAGCGGGCCGCATTTACATTTTGAAGTTCGGCCAATCGACCCTAATAACCCGCCGAAAGATGGAAATGATAAAAATACAACAATAGATTGGTATGAAGTGCCGCCTGTTAATCCGTCTACTTTTTCAGGTTTTCCTGGAAGTAATGATAATAATCAGTCCATCCTCTGGCAAATACAAGATTTTTTGCAAAATTTAATAGATGGCATACGCCAGATATTCACCACCGCCTCAACCACTGCAGTTCCTGTGAGACGTGATCCAGCGATAGTAGACCTTGACGGCGACGGTATAGAGACAACCAATGTCAAAGACGGTGCATTCTTCGATCATGACGGCAATGGCTTTGCCGAGCAGACGGGATGGGCTGGAGCAGACGATGGGATGCTGGTGATGGACAGAGACGGCAACGGGACAATAGACGACGGCAAAGAGTTGTTTGGAGATCAGACAATACTATCTAATGGTCAGAGAGCAGCTAACGGCTTTCAAGCGTTATCGGAATTAGACAACAACAAAGACGGAAAGATTGATAGCAATGATACGGCATACTCACAACTCAAGGTGTGGCAAGACATTGACGGCGATGGTTATTCAACATCCGATGAACTGCACACATTAGATGAAGTCGGCATCAAATCCATTAATCTCAGTTCAACCCCCGCTACTGTTACTGACTCACAAGGTAATACGCAAACAAGAATCGGAAGCTTCGAGAAAACTGATGGAACGACTGGAACAATAGGAGAATACAACCTTCAGCGTGATACCGCATATACAATCGCAAATGAATGGCTTGATGTGCCACCTGATATTGCAGCACTGCCAGATTTACAGGGTTATGGCAATGTATATGACCTTCAGCAGGCAATGACAAGGGAAAGGCAAGCGGCTAATGGCGAAGGGCTAAAGGGACTGATAGAACAATTCATAACCACAACAGATACCAATGCTCGCAACTCCATCATGGAACAAATCCTTTTCAAATGGACAAACAGCGACACCATTGATCCTAATAGTCGAGGAGCAAACATAGATGCCCGCAAACTGGCGGTGTTAGAAAAGTTCTTCGGCCAGCCTTTTGTAGCGCAATATGGCGCTAATCCAATTTATGAATCATCTATTCTATTAAAAGAAGCCTATCGCGGACTCTCTGAAATGATGTATTCGCAGCTCATGGCGCAAACGCATTTGAAAGATATATACGAAAAGATTTCGTATACATGGCAAGAGGCAATAGGCGATGGGCAAGAGGGAGGGATAAAAGCAGATTTAAGCGCCGTTATCACTGACATCCAGAATCAGCTTACATTAAACAGCGAAGCAGGCAAAACCATTCTCGGCGAATTCTCAAGAACCATCCGCGGCTTTGGAGCGCAGGAGATGGTCAATTACTTAAACTTCCGCGAAACCTTTATAGAAACAGGCAATAGGCTATGGGCTATAGGCGATGAATTAGGCTGGATAATCGACTCAGCAGGACTGCCGATTACATCCACTACCACAAATCTATGGGGATCAGACAATGCTGAAGCAATTCGCCGTGAAGAAGCAGCAGGAGAAGGTATAGTCCGCGCCAGACCTGGAGATGATGTCGTATACGGCAATGGCACGAGCGAACTTTTAGACGGTGAGGTAGGCAATGATATCATCGTCGCAGGCGGAGGCAACGACACCATCTGGGCGGGACAGGGCAATGACATCCTTGACGGCGGACAGGGCAACGACTCTCTCTATGGAGAAGCAGGTAACGACACATATATATTCAGAGTCGGCTCTGGAAAGGATATTATCATAGACCCCGATGCTACAGCAGGCAACACGGACACCATCTACATCGGCAGTCATCTGAATCCTGAAGACATCACATTAAGAAGAATAGGCAACGACCTCACAGTCAGAATCAATAACACCACCGACAAACTCACAGTCAAAGACTACTTCAAAAACGACAGCCCATTAAACAGAATAGAGCAAATCAAATTCATGGACGGAACAATATGGGATGTCAATGAAATGTATCGCCGAATAGCCCTTCCTTCAGAAACAGACGATATTATCTATGGAGGAAACGGAGACGACACACTCAAAGGCTATGGGGGAGACGACACACTTCATGGACTGAACGGAAACGACATACTTGAAGGCGGAACAGGAGACGACAAACTATACGGAGGCGGAGGGGAAGACATACTTGACGGAGGAGTCGGCGTAGATACATTGGACGGAGGCACAGGAAACGATACCTATATCTTCGGCAGGGGCAGCGGGCAGGATACAATTACAGATATAGACGCCACAACAGGAAATCTCGATACCATACTTCTTGACGGCAGTATCCAGCCGTCGGATGTCAGCCTTCGGCGAAACGGCAACGACCTTGTCTTAAGGATAACCGACAACTTAACAGACCAGCTTACGGTTAAAGACTATTTTCTTAACGAAGATTTGCGCTATCAGGTGGAGAATATTAAATTCGCAGACGGCACGGTATGGGATGCGGCAACAATCAAACAACTCATCCTTCAAGGCACAAGCGGCAATGACACAATCACAGGCTATAACAGAGCAGACACCATAAGCGGGCTTACCGGCAATGATACGATATATGGAAGGGCAGGAGACGACAACATAAATGGAGATGCAGGAGACGATAATCTTTATGGCGAGACAGGCAATGACATGCTGCAAGGCGACGACGGCAGCGATACTCTCCATGGACAGGAAGGCGACGATATTCTTGACGGAGGAACAGGAAATGACAGGCTCTATGGAGAAATAGGAAATGACACTTATCTATTCGGCAAAGGAAGCGGACAGGACACAATAATGGATAAAGACGCAACAGCCGGAAACCTTGATACAATTATTCTCAATTCAGACATTGCACCTGCCGACATCACAATCCAGCGCAACGGAGAGAACCTCGTGCTTTCCATAAACGGCACGACCGATAAACTTACAGTCGATAACTGGTTTTGGAACGACGCGAATGACTATCGGGTTGAGCGCATACAATTCAACGACGGCACGATATGGGACTCGGATACAATCAAGCAAATGGTATTTCAGGGAACAGAAGGAGACGACACCATTATCGGCTACAACACAGGAGATACCATTCAGGGATTCGGAGGCAATGACACACTGTTAGGGCGCAAGGGCGACGATATTCTTGACGGAGGAGCGGGTAACGACAAGCTGCATGGTGAATCGGGCAGCGATACATATCTTTTCGGACGCGGGGACGGTAGTGATGTGATTATAGATATAGACAATACCCATGGGAATATGGACACAATTGCCTTGGCTTCAGATGTGCTGCCTGCTGATGTTACCCTCAAAATTATAGGCTATGACCTTTATCTCACAATCAATAACACCGGCGAGAGGCTGGTGGTAAAGGGTTGGTTTGTCAGTGAGGCAAACAGGGTAGAGCGCATCCAGTTTGCAGACGGAACAGTATGGGGTACTGAGACAATACTATCGCTTCAACCATCAGAGGGAGAGCTTATAAACGGCACACCAGGAAATGATTCTATTACAGGCACTCCGGGAAATGACATGATAGATGGAGGCCTTGGTAATGATAGTTTGTTCGGCGGCACCGGCAATGACAGGTTGATTGGCGGTGAAGGTAATGATGAACTTTTTGGAGAAGACGGCAATGACATCCTTGAGGGCGGCGCAGGCGCTGATGAGATGTTCGGCGGCACCGGCAACGACAGGCTGATTGGCGGTGAAGGTGATGATGATCTGTTCGGGCAAGAGGGTGATGACATCCTTGAGGGTGGTGAAGGAAATGATGAACTTTTTGGAGAAGACGGTAATAACATCCTTGAAGGCGGCGCAGGTGATGATGGACTTTACGGCGGCGACGGTGATGATAGGCTGATTGGCGGAGAAGGCAATGATGGTCTTTACGGCGGCGCTGGTAATAACATCCTTGAAGGTGGCAAAGGTGATGATGAACTTTACAGCGGTGGTGGTGATGACATACTGATTGGCGGTGAAGGTGATGATTGGATCTTCGGAGAAGGGGGCAATGACATTATAGACGGAGGTGTCGGCAATGATCATCTGTTCGGAGGCAGTTGGAATGACAATAGTGGCGTCATACTGGTTGGCGGCGAAGGTAATGATGAACTCTACAGCGGCGATGGCAACGACATCCTTGAAGGCGGTGAAGGTGATGATTATCTTGACGGCGACAGTGGCAACAATGTCTATGTATTCAATCGTGGAGACGGGAAGGATTACATCGGCAGCCCTTTCTCCAGGTTGCTTGGTGAAACCAATACCTTGTTGCTTGGCAGCGCCATTAATTCCATGGATATATCGGCATATGTGGATAAGACAACAGGCGATCTCGTTCTTCTCACAAGCGGAAGTAGTGACAGCATCACCATGCGGTGGTTTGATCCTAACAATGCATATGCTGAAAGACTTTACACTGCTATTGATTTCGTTCAGTTTGCCAATAACAACACCACCATGGTCTTTGATCTTGCAGGTATTGTACGCACTTTATCCAAAGAGCTTATGGTGGCAGATGCCAATAATCCAATTTTCCTGTTTACGGATGCCACAAGCAGTTTTGAAGTAACCGGCCCAGGTGTAAGCGTTTATATTCCTCCTGTGAGAGGGATTGAGATTACCGGCGCTGAAGGCGGGGATACCCTTTCAGGCACAAGCACCTCTGACCATATTTCCACAGGCGGCGGCGATGATGTAATTGCAGGCGGACAGGGCAGCGACACCCTTGACGGAGGCAGCGGCAATGACACATATGTCTTCAACATTGGCGACGGCATCGATACAATAAGAGATGCAACAGCAGAAGGCGCGGGCAATACCATACAATTCGGACAGGGCATAAATATCTCTGACATTCAACTCACCGCAGAACAGAACGCCCTAATTATCAAAGTCGGACAAAACGGCGATGCCCTGCGTTTGGAAGGCTTTAATCCCGATGACGTTTACGGCCAGCACGCAGTCGAAGAATTCAGATTCTCAGACGGCACAGTTATGAGCTATAACGACCTCATTGGATTGGGCTTTACATTTGACGGCACATCGGAAAGTGACAATCTTACAGGAACAAACACAAACGATACATTCAAAGGCGGCGCTGGGAGCGATATGCTTTCAGGCGGCAATGGAGACGATACATATTACTTCAACCAGAGAGACGGCATAGACATAATTAATGATGAAGCAGCTCCGATGCAGCCCAACACCCTTATCTTCGGAGCGGGCATTACACCTTCTGAAATCAAACTGAGCCATGATCCCGATGCGAAAACACTTATTCTCAACATCGGCAGCACAGGCGAAGCAGTTCATCTCACCAACTTCAATGCATCAGACCCTTACGGAACACACGCCGTCGAATACTTCCAATTCTCGGACGGAACATTGCTTGTCTACAACCAATTGATAGACAGAGGCTTCGACATCATAGGAACATCAAATGACGACACGCTTTCAGGCACGGCAACCAATGATCGCATAACAGGCAATGCAGGCAGCGACATACTTTCAGGCGGAGCCGGGAACGACACATTAACAGGCGGAGAAGGAGACGACACCTATCAATTCAACAAAGGCGACGGCATAGACCTAATAGACGACACCGCAACACCATCCGCAGGCAACACACTCGTATTCGGGGAAGGAATAACACTCGCCGACATGAGGAACAACCTCACCTACAGGGACGGCAAATTCATCATCCGCATAGGGGAAGACGAAGTGCATCTGACAGGTTTTGATCCAGATGCCGCAGATGCAGGTGCACATGCAGTAGAAAGATTCATGTTTGCCGACGGCACGGTTATCAACTACGAACAGATGGTGAGGAACACCTTCATAGTGCAGGGCGACTTCGGAGACGATGCCCTCAAAGGAACCAACGTAACAGACCGTCTTTATGGATACGAAGGCTTTGACAAATTGGAAGGCAAAGGCGGCAACGACACTCTCACCGGCGGCACAGGCAACGACGAACTCATCGGCGGACAAGGTAACGACACATACGTCTTTAACCTCGGAGATGGAGTAGACACCATTCAGGACACAGCCACAGATACCGAAGGCAATCTTATCGTATTCGGAGAAGGAATAACCAGAGACGATCTCAAGCTCACACAAAACAGCAATATACTGACAGTTCAAATAGGCATAGGCGGAGATGCGATCAATATCCTTGATTTCAATCCCGACAATCCCAATATCAGGACAATCGAATTCAGCGACGGCACTCAGGTTGCGCTTAAAGACCTCCTTGATCCCGGCACAGAAGGAGATGACATCATCAACACAGGCGCAAGCGACGATGTAATCAAAGCCAAAGGCGGAAACGACATAGTCAACACCAATGGAGGCAACGACACCATTATCGGCGGCACAGGCAACGACATTCTTAATGGAGGCAGCGGAGACGACACATACATCTACAACCTCGGCGACGGCCTTGACAGCATCAGCGACGAATCAGGAATAGATGCCATCCAAATGGGCGAGGGAATCGACTATGACCACACAATCATCCGCATAGAACAGGGAGTTGCCCATTTACGCCTCCTCGATGCAGAAGGAAGCGAAACATTGGAAGGAATGAATATCACACTCAACCCGGACGGGACAATCCCGCTCGAAACAATCGCCTTTGCAGACGGCAGCAGCC
>JAJYVD010000026.1 GCA_021792185.1 Nitrospirota bacterium
CTCTTTTTGCGTTACAATGTCCTTGTGTCATGGTGTTCCTCCTCTGGTTTTTTGTTTTCAGCGAAACTACATTACCAGATTCGAGGCCACCATGACTCAATTGTGCGAAAAATATTTTACGTTATCTGTGGGGGAGAGATTTAAACAAAGGCTATTGCAATGAAACCAGATAAATGTCAAAATAAGAACAAAGGGAATAAATATGCGGAAACAAAAACTTCAGAAAAACATAGTAGAGCAGTGGAGGACAACCCTCACGCCGGAAGAAAAACTCAAAAAATATCTGGAAAGCATTCCGGCGCAGGTAAGCGCGTCTATGGCGTTCGAGGGCGAGCACGTAAGCCTGAAGATGCTGAAAGAATATCTGAAGACTCTGAAGAATACCGGCCAAGCACACGCTACACGCGGTACATAGAATCAAGCCTCGGCATCAAATCATATTCTGAACTTGCGCCTTATCTTGCAAAAGGGGTCGAGCGCGTGATGGCATCCCTCCTTGAACAATCGCCGGAAGAACTGAAAATAACGTCCGAATTTATCTGTAAACTCCATAAAGCATGGGATCTAAAATTGAGATTGTGAAGAAGATTGGAGATATTATGCGCTTACCTGATAAAATAGGGGTCAATAAATTTGAGGAGTAATGATAATTTATGATAACCGGTAAACGCATAGGGGTTCTCGCCGGCGGGACGTCCGCAGAGCGCGAAGTGTCGCTTAAGAGCGGCGGAGCAATCCATAAAGCCCTGCTCGGTCTCGGGTATGATGCAGTTTTTATAGACGCGTCCGAAAATCTCTGCGAGGAAATAAAAAGACAAAAAGTTGAAATTGCCTTTATAGCCCTGCACGGAGGGCACGGAGAAAACGGGGCGATACAGGGCTTGCTTGAGGTCATGGGAATACCCTACACGGGCTCCGGCGTTATGGCGTCAGCCGTTGCTATGGACAAAGAGGCGTCAAAAAAGATATTCCTCCATCACGGCATACCTGTTGCGCCTTTTGTTATTCTTAAAAAAGATAGCCTTAACTCTCAACTCTTAACTCTTAACTCTCAATTTCCGATGCCGTGGGTCGTAAAGCCTGTTGCGGAAGGCTCAAGCATCGGAGTGAGCATAGTAAAAAAGGATACAGAGCTTGATGATGCGCTGAAAGATGCTTTTAAGTACGGAGAAAAGATAATTGTCGAAAAATACGTTAAGGGTAAAGAGATACAGATAGGCATACTCGGGCAGCAGGCGCTCGGCGGTGTTGAAGTTCGGCCTTCAAAGGAATTTTACAGCTATGAGGCCAAATATACGGCGGGACTTACTCAATATATACTTCCTCCCGAAGTGGACGACGCTGCTTATGAAATGCTTAAAGACACGGCATTGAAGGCGCATAACGCCCTCGGATGCAGGGGGGCCACGAGGGTCGATTTCATATTGAGCGGATCCAACGAGCCGTACATACTTGAGGTGAATACTATTCCGGGCATGACAGAGACGAGCCTTTTGCCGAAAATAGCCGGGCTTGCGGGGATGGATTTCCCGCGATTGATAGAGGAAATACTAAGGCAGGCGGTTCGGGAATGAACAGGAGAAACATAAGGACATTGCAGAGGAAAAAAGAGAGCAAGAAGATAAAGTTCGCGGTCTTTATGGTAATCCTTTTTATCCTTTCCGGAGTCGGGATGTATTTTTTCATTACGAATTCCTTTTCGGTTAAAGAGGTTGTCTTCATCGGCAACCGCCATCTTAAGAACGACGAATTAAAGTTGCTTATCAAGGTGAATAAGGAAGACGAACTTTTCGGGGTTTCCGGGAGAGAGCTTTATAACAGGCTCAGAAGGTCTCCGTGGGTAAGGGATGCGGTTATACGGAAAGAATTGTCAGGTAAGATAGTCCTGAATATTGCCGAGGCGGTTCCTATCGCAATTTTCAGTGTAACGGGAAGACCGTATCTTATAGATAAGGATGGAAATATCCTCGAGCCGATGAAAGAAGGCACGGTTATGTTTTTGCCGGTAATAAAAGACATAGATCATAACAGGAATAGAGAAGCCTACGCGGAGGCTGTAAAATTTGCGAATGTCCTTAATAAACGGACATTGTCCTACAGCGGGAATATCGAGATAACCGGGCAGAGGCCGGAGGATATTACTCTGAAGCTGGACAACATAGCCATAAAGATAGGAGCAGGGGATTTCGACAAAAAGCTTGAGAGGCTTGAGTTCGCGAAGGACGAGATAGAAAAAAGGAATATAGCCGTAGAGCATATAGACCTCAGGTTTGCGGATAAGATAATAGTAAAACCTGCCGGTCGTTTGGAAGAGGTTGAAGAAAGTGGCGGAGAGAAGAAAACGAAATAGCAGTATCATTATCGGCCTCGATGTAGGCACCACCAAGATATGCGCTATTGCCGGAGAGATGACCGATGACGGCATAAATATCCTGTTCGTCAGCTCGCATCCGTCTACCGGCCTGAGAAAAGGCGTTGTTATCGATATGGAGGCTACGGCCAATTCCATAAAAAAGGCCGTTGCCGATGTCGAAGATCATTTAGGCATGGGCATAAAAGAGGTGCTTGTAGGCATCGCGGGGAGCCATATAAAGAGTTTCAACAGTTACGGAGCGGTCGGCATAAAAGGCAAGGAGGTAAGCTCCGAGGACGTAGAGAGGGCTATTGATGCGGCAAGCGCGGTATATGTTCCTCTCGACAGGGAAATACTTCATGTCCTTCCAACCGATTTCATCCTCGACGGTCAGGAAGGGATAAAAGACCCTGTGGGAATGGCGGGTGTCAGGCTGGAGGTAAAGGTTTATATAGTTACCGGCGCAGTGTCATCGGTGCAGAATTTTTTAAAGTGCTGCGAAAGGGCGGGACTTGAGGTCGCAGATATAGTCCTCCAGCCGCTTGCGTCAGCGGGCGCCACATTGACTGACGATGAGCGCGACATGGGGATCGCCCTCGTTGATATCGGCGGAGGCACGACCGACATAGCAATATATAAAGAGGGATGGCTCAGGCATACATCGGTGCTCGGCATAGGGGGAAATCATTTCACAAACGATATATCCGTCGGACTGAGGCTGCCTTTTAATGAGGCCGAAAGGGTAAAAAAGAAATACGGTTCGATACTTCCTGAAAACGGCAATCCTGCAGATGTTGACGTGGTTGCCCTTGACGGGCAGGTAAGGGGCATACCTAAGAAGTATATCGCCGAGATACTCCAGCCGAGATGCGAAGAACTGCTCGATCTCGTTAAGCATGAAATCGACGGCTTGCAGAATAACGGTTTTATTATATCGGGTATCGTTTTGACCGGAGGCTCTTCTCTCCTTGAAGGATTTGACAGGATGGCGGAGGCTGTTTTATCTATGCCCGTGAGAATAGGGTATCCTTATTTATCCTCGGGGAATTTCAATAACGGCTCCGGCGATGAGGTAATGAGCGAATTGAGAGGCGAATTCAACAACCCCATGTACGCTACAGGCGTAGGGCTTGTTTTATACGGCATCGAGGCGATGATGCCTTCGGAGCGGAGCGGTTTTTCTTCGGATATATTCAACAGGATTATTGCCAAAATGGCGGGATGGTTTAAAAATATATTAGGCAAAAAATAGGAGGCTTCTATGTTTGAACTGGAGGACATCGGAATGCCGGTTGCTAAGATAAAGGTGGTCGGGGTCGGGGGTGGAGGCAGCAATGCCGTCAACAGCATGGTAGCGGCCAATATCTACGGTGTTGAATTTATAACCGTCAATACGGATGCCCAGCACCTCGAAGCGTCGCTGGCGCCTGTAAAGGTAAAGATAGGTGCCGGCCTTACAAAAGGCCTCGGAGCGGGATCTAATCCCGTCATAGGCAGGCAGGCCGCCGTAGACGACAAAGATACCCTCGCGGGTTGCATAGAGGGCGCAGACATGATATTCATCACCGCAGGCATGGGCGGCGGAACCGGAACAGGCGCATCTCCTGTGGTCGCGAGCCTTGCGCGGGAGATGGGTATTTTAGCCGTAGGCGTGGTTACAAAGCCCTTTTATTATGAGGGCAGGAAAAGGGCCATTAACGCGGAAGACGGCATAAGGGAACTCAAGAAATATGTCGATACTTTAATAATAATTCCCAATGACAGGATTCATCTTGTAGTTGAAAAGGGAACTCCTCTTCTCAAGTCTTTTTCCATAGCCAATGACGTATTACGGCAGGCGATACAGGGCATCTCGGATTTGATACTTATTCCGGGTCTTATCAATTTGGATTTTGCGGACGTTAAATCCATTATGGAAAACGCGGGAAGGGCGGTCATAGGAGTAGGAAGCGGCAAGGGTGATGGAGGCGCGTTTGAAGCGGCAAAAAGGGCTATATCGAATCCGCTTCTCGAAGAATCGTCCATCGAAGGCGCAAAGGGCATTTTAATAAATATAACCGGCGGCTTGAATATGTCGATAGATGCGGTTCAGGAGGCATCGTCCCTTATTTACGAGTCTGCCGATGACGAGGCGAATATAATTCTCGGAGCGGTTATAAATCCGGATATGGAAGACGAAGTCAGGGTGACGGTTATAGCCACCGGCCTTGAGGACAGGGTGGTGAAAGCCGAACTGCCTCAGGTCAAGAAGTGGACGCCCGATAAAAAACCTATAAGCCTTAAAGGTTCCGACAGGCTATTATCGAAAAATATCGGTATGCCGCAGAATGAACAAAGGCCCCTCGAACAAATCCTTCATAAGGAGGCCGTAAAAGAGCCGGAAAAAACAGCGGACAATGTCAGGAATGCAGAGCCGGAACAGAATTTGTTGGAAATGCTTGCCAAAGAGAATGAAGCTCAAAAACCGGTCCTGAACGAATCCATTCTCCCTCAGGAAGATATCTACGACATACCGACGTTTTTGAGGAAGAAGACAGGGGACTGAAAAAAGTGTGAACCGCAGACTCGTTGAAAAAGTTGACGCCCTTCTATCAAAAGAAAAAGGCGCCGTATCCAAAGACCCCGGCGGAAAGATAAATATCTGCCTTGTCTATCCCAATACCTACCATGTAGGCATGTCGAATTTAGGTTTTCAGGGCATTTACGGCCTTCTCAACAAAAGAGATGATGTAGTATGCGAGAGGGCGTTCCTGCCCGATGAAAGAGATATAGAAGAATATATTAGGACGGAGACCCCCATCTTTTCGTTCGAATCAAAAAGACCTTTGAATAAATTCGACATCGTTGCCTTCTCCATCTCTTTTGAAAACGATTATCCGAATATCCTGAAGATACTCGATATATCAAAAATCCCTTTCAATACGTCTGAAAGAAATGAATATCATCCGTTGCTGATTGCGGGAGGGGTTTGCTGTTTTTTCAATCCCGAACCCATAGCGCCGATATTCGATATGATTTTTACGGGCGAGGCAGAAGAGTCGCTGAACGAATTTTTGGATATTTACACTAAGGCTAAGGATAAGTTTGAGGTCAAGAAAGAAGCGATACATATAGAAGGCATTTATGTTCCCGAATTTTATAAGATCGATTATAACAATGATGGGACTATAGCCGAAAGGATCCCTCTGAACAACGCGCCTGAAAAAATAAAGAGGAGATATTTAAAAGACCTGTCCCTTTCTCCTGTCACAACGGCAATTATCACTACGGAAGCGGAATTTTCCAATATGTATCTTATCGAGGCTATGAGGGGATGCCCGTGGAACTGCAGGTTTTGCCTTGTGGGGCATATTTACAGCCCGATCAGGAAGAAAGATTTGAAGGCAATAAAAACAGAGATAGATAGGGCAAAAGAGATTACGCCGAAGATAGGATTGATAGGGCCTTCGCTTACCGATTATCCGCATATTATGGATGTCCTCTGCATAGAAGGCGTTGACTTCTCCATCACATCCCTCCGCGCGAGCGCGAAGAGCGCCGAGCTTGTCGAACTGCTGAAAGGTCATAAGAGCGTGTCGATAGCCCCCGAAGCGGGAACAGAGAGAATGAGGAAGGCGGTCAATAAAAAAATTACGGAGAAAGATATTCTCGACACATCGGAGCTTGTTTTAAACGCGGGAATTGAAAATCTGAGGCTTTATTTTATGATAGGCCTTCCGGCAGAGACGTATGAGGATATCGAAGGTATCGTCGAACTTGTGAAAAAGGTAAGAAAAATTTCTAATAGAGGCAATATAATCTTGAGCATAAGCACCTTTGTCCCTAAACCCTTTACTCCTTTTCAATGGCATCCTATGGAATCCCTCGATTCCGTGAAAGGAAAATTGAAATTTATAAAAAAGGCGTTGAGGGACGAAAAAGGCATCAAGGTCTTTCACGATGTGCCGAAATATGCGCATATGCAGGGGATGTTCTCAACCGGAGACAGGAGGGTGTTCGGCGTTATCAAAGAGATGGTTAAAACCGACGACTACAGGGCCGCATGTTCAAAGGCCGGAGCGGATATGGGCTTTTACATATTCAGGGAAAGGAATTTTGATGAGATGTTGCCGTGGGATTTTATAGATGCGGGCATTTCAAAGGAAAAACTGCGGGATGAGTATATGGAGGCTTTAAAGGTATAATAAAAGGACAAGCAAAGGAGGAGAACATGCCCGAGATAGAAGACATCGCATTTAAGATTTCCGCTGCGTTTGAGGACAATTATTTTGTTGTAGCAAAGAGGAATGTCTTTAACGCCGTATTCAACAAATATCTGTCATTGGCCGATCCCAACGCGGAGATGGAGCCTTACGAGGCCATTGTAGCGCTTGGGTATAAGCACCGTCCGGAGTTTGACGTAATGGTAAAAGAGTTAAAAGAGATCGGTTTGATTGAGAGTTAAGATGCTACTTCAAATATGAAATCTATCTCTATAGGCGAATTCAACGGAAGCACGGAAACCCCTACCGCCGCCCTCGCGTGCCTGCCGGATTCTCCGAATACCTCGAATAAAAGATCTGACGCGGCGTTCAGCACTTTCGGCTGCTCTGTGAAGTCTTGCGATGACGCCACATAGCCGTTCAGCTTCACGCACCTTTTGATTTTATCGATTTCCAGATACGCATTTGCAACAGCCAGTGCATTGATTACACATTGTCTCGCGCATTCTTGAGCCTCTTCGATTGACACGGATTCTCCGGATTTTTCGGTAACATGGCCCGTTTTAATGAGCTTCCCTTCTTTTAATGGAAGCATTCCGCTCAGAAAAAGCAGATTGCCTGCCTGAATGCACGGGACATAAGAGCCGAGTGGCTTAGGGGCTTCCGGAAGGGTGATGCCTAATTCTTTGAGTTTATCTTCTATTGCCATATTTTCTCTTATTTTATCACAAGGATTTTGTTTTTACACGAAGTAATGGCCGCTTGCTTTGTTTAGCCTAAATTTTTGAAGCCTTCGGGAAAGCGTGTAGGTTTGCCGTCTCTGTCTATGCATGCGAGGGTGACCAACGCTTCCGCGATGAGGGTATCTTCTTTAAGGACTTGATGCTTGATGATCATCGAGGCGTTTTTAAGTTCAGTAATTTCAGTTGTTATCGTAATGACGTCCCCGAGCCGCGCGGATCTTTTGTAATGAATATCGACATGGGCTACAACAAAGAAGTAGCCTTCATTATGCATTGCGGCTACATTGATGCCGCCACCCGCAAGGAACTCGGTCCGCGCCCGCTCCATATAGCGGAGGTAGTTGGCGTAATAGACTACGCCTCCTGCATCCGTGTCTTCATAGTAGATTTTTAGTTTTATCTCGTGCGCCATGCGTTTACCGGTAAGGATAAAACATTTTATGCAGGGGGTTCAAGAGAAAGGTGGTTAGTATATCCACATTTTTCATCTGCTGCGGAACACAAAAATCAGCTCCCCATTCTCTCCTGCAATTTATTTATATTCTCAATGATTATATCCTACCGATGAGAAGATTGAATATACACCACGCCTTGACCTTTGCATTTTACTCCTGATAAACTGAGCTATGGAAGGAGGATAGCAAAAATGGCAAAAGCGCTTGTTAAGACCACCGGTCATGCTAATATCAGCTCAAAGATACACCGCCATCTGAAAAAGCAGGGGCAAGTCGGAGTTTCTTTAAAAGAAATTCAAAAAAGCCTCTCCAATATCGGCATTTCTCTTTCAAAAAGGGTAGTTGAAGAAAGAGTAAAGCGATAGCTGATGTCTTTTTTTATAGATACTAGTGCGCTCTTTAAAAGGTACCAGCCTGAACGGGGCACAGACCTTGTTTGCAAGATACTCGAAGAATCAAAGCAGCCTGTTTTTATTTCCTCCATAAGTATCATCGAAATCGTTTCAAATCTAAAGCGACTTTTTGAAATTGATAAAATTACAACAGAAGAGCAGTTTCAGCAGCAACGGGCATTCTTCTATCAGGACATTAATACTCTCGGCATTACAATTCTGGATGTTACTGCTGAAGACATCATCAAGGCTGACAACCTTATTATGGAAAGATATATGAAGCCGATTGACAGCATCCAACTGGCTATAGCTTTAAACTTAGAACATGATAATATTACGTTTGTCTCATCTGACCAGAGGCTTTGCAATATTGCTGAAACTGAAGGTCTTCCAACATTAAATCCATAAGAATGCAACCCTTCCCCGAAAGGCGGTGATATTATGAGATATTTAAAAAACATCCATCCGGGCGAAGTGCTTAAAGAGGAATTCTTGGAGCCGATCAGGAACTTAAACATGCGGCGGCATAAGCGGAGGATTTTTTATGCTTAAAATATTGGCTACCGTTATCTTTGCTCTTATTTTTATTCTTTCAACAGATGCGTCAGCGCTTGAAAAAGGCGAATCTTATTTTAGAGTCCCAATTCCTCAGGCGTAGCTATTTTTCCGACTACCGCAGTTGCCGCTGCAACTGCCGGATTACTGAGATAGACCTCGCTTTCCGGATGTCCCATTCTCCCCACAAAATTCCTGTTCGTGGTAGCGAGAGCCCTTTCCCCTTTTGCGAGGATTCCCATGTGTCCGCCCAGGCAGGGGCCGCATGTCGGTGTCGAGACTACAGCTTCAGCGTCTATGAATATGTCGAGCAGTCCTTCCTTCATCGCGTCTTTGTAAATCTGCTGTGTAGCGGGAATGACTATCATCCTTACATTAGGATTGACCTTCCTGCCTTTTATTATCTGTGCGGCCTCACGAAGGTCTTCGAGCCTTCCGTTTGTGCATGAGCCGATAACTATCTGGTCTATGGTGATATGCGAAAGCTCTGTCGCGGGTTTTGTGTTCGACGGCAGATGAGGGCATGAGACTGTTAAAGGTATCTTAGAACAGTCGTATTCCCTGATCTCGACGTATTTCGCGTCCGCGTCAGAGGTGTAAAATTTATACGGCCTCTTTGCCCTTGCTTTTACATATTCTTCTGTTATGTTATCAGGCACGATGATCCCGTTTTTTCCTCCGGCCTCTATCGCCATGTTGCACATTGTAAGCCTTCCGTACATGGGAAGGTTCCTGATAGTCTCTCCCTCGAATTCCATAGCCCTGTATAGCGCGCCGTCAACCCCGATGTCTCCTATTGTGTGCAGGATAAGGTCTTTGCCGCTGACCCATTTATTGAGCTTTCCGTAATATACGAATTTCATCGATTCCGGAACCTTGAACCAGCATTCGCCTGTCGCCATCGCAGCAGCAACGTCCGTGGAACCTACGCCTGTCGCGAATGCCCCGAGCGCTCCGTATGTGCATGTATGGCTGTCAGCGCCGATGATTAAATCTCCCGGAACTACAAGCCCCTGCTCCGGAAGTAATGCATGCTCCACACCCATCCTTCCTACTTCGAAATAGAGTCCGAGGCGATAGTCTTTTGAGAATTCCCTCAACATTTTGCATTGCTCGGCTGCCTTTATGTCTTTCTGCGGCGCGAAGTGATCGGGTATGAATGCCACGCGGTTTTTATCGAAAACATCTTTGGCTCCTGTTTTTTTGAATTCCTGTATCGCTATCGGGGCGGTAATGTCATTGGCAAGTATGAGATCGACCTTCGCGTTTACCAATTCTCCGGCAGAAACCTCTTTTTTGCCTATGTGCGCCGCGAATATTTTTTCGGTAATGGTCATGTATCCTCCGCAAATATAAAATTTGAATCTTTATTATATCCTTACCGGCAAAAGATTGACAAGACGCGGCCATCCAGAAGGCAGGGTACAGTATTTCCGCTGCAATACAATGCCCTGCCTTCTATTCATAAAATTCTTTGATATGGATGGCAGGTGTTCTGAAAAGCCTTTAATAGCGATACCTTAAAGCCGAACCCTCGCGCCGTTTAAGGGCAGATTCAGTATCACATATTACATTCAGCAGAAAAACAGGCAATACGGTTTCTCATCGCATTATTAAAGGCTTTGAGGAATATCTGTCATTCATGACTATGGATTTATCTTGTTAGCTTATGAGGTAATAAAGTATAATTTTGTGGAATAGTTCAAAAATACCCGATGGACAGGGGCGGCATGGACATCCTTAAAATAAAAGGCGCGCTGTATACCGATAAAAAATCCAGCAAGGAAGCCGTTCTCCCGTTTTTAAACAAGAGAATAATACTTCAGGACGGGGTGCCGGTCTTTCAGTTTATAGACAACTCCGGAGTCGACGGCAACTCCATCCATAAGATCAAGGTCGCAAAAGAGATAGTCTTCGGCTTTGACACCTTTCTTAAACATAAAACTACCGGCAGGATATTATTTAAGCCCCGCAAATTAAGCGAGATGGTCAATTATATTGACGAGCGGGAATTGCCGAACTACCGCTTTGTTCTCGATACCTCTGACAAAGAAATATTGAGCGAAATAATCCAGCAACTGCTCTATCTCGATATAGATATCGAGGTTATGCTTTTTGATGAGGAAGCCGAAAGAAGGAAGATGGAGGCTTTCAGCGAGAGGTATGGCGACCTCAAGGCCGCCCTCGATAAGGCGCAAAGCCGCATTTCCTGCGCTCCCGGCAATGAAATAACGGAAGATAAGAACGCGATCCTTAAGGCCGTGTCTGATATAGGCGGCATGCTTATGGACATGGAGAGTAAAAACCTTAAGGTGGCCATGATGGCCCTGAAAAAATCTGGTAAGAGCGTTCTTGTAAATTGTTTTCTGGGAGACGAATATGCTCCGGCAAGCACGGAGCTTCCGACGTTCAACTCGTGCATCTACACAAAGAGCAGGGATAAGAAAATATCGGTGAATTATCAGGGGCGGAATATACCGTTTAGTAAGCCGGCCGAAGTCAAAGAATATATTTTAGACGAGTTCAGAAACGCGCAGATGGATAAAAAAGACGGCTATGTCCTCGACGATATGGAGATCAATTATGTTGCCAATGAGAACAGCCTGTGCGATTACACTATCATAGACACTCCGGGCCCGGATCTCGCCGGAACCGACCATAAAAAGGTCGCCTATAAGTGGATTGGAGACGCGGATGTAGTGGTTTTCATAGTGGATTACACGAAGCACCTTACAAGGAGCGAAGAGGAGTTTTTCAGGGACATAAAGGCCGCCTTCGAAGATCATAATAAGATATATTCTTTTATAGTCGTCGTAAATAAGCTCGATCTTATGTATTTAAGCGAAGAAAAGAAATCGGCTGTCAGGTTCATAGATTTCTTAAGGTCTAAGCTGAAGGAACTGGGATATAAAGGGTTTATCGTGCTGGGGGTATCGGCGCTTCAGTATTTTTACGCTCAAAAGGCGTTCAGGATTAAAGATTGCTCCGGCCTGAATACCAACGACGGCGGGCAGTTGCGCGAGTGCCTGAATAGTTCCTTAAAGAAATATCAGGGCAAGGAAGAGATGACTATTCTGTCCTTTATCGACAACCAGATAAGGAACATGATGTGGTTTCACGGAAAAGAATGGGCGACTTTCAGGACGCTGAGAGAAAAAAGCGGGGTCGAACAGCTTATAAAATATATAAATTATATCGCGGTTGAAAAGGCATCGATTGAGCTTTTCAATCATAAGATGTCCCTAATAGACCGCAGGCTTCTGGATATAAAAGAAGGCTATATCACGAACCGGATCGAGAAACTCAGGAGAAAGCGGGACGAATTGAGGGAGAAGACGGACGCCGCAGAGAGACTGTATGGGGAGACGATGATCGGATTATCAGAGAAAGCCTCGTTCGACGGAAATATCGACGGTATGGAGCGGGACATAACCCTCGCCCATAAATCCCTGCAGCTTGTAATCAATATGCACACCGATAATGTTATGAGGTCCCTGACGGAGGCGCTTACGTCCCTTTCCGGAGACGAACTGATGGCGCTTCAGGGAGGGAGCGGACCGAAAGAGATAGACGAAATATCGAGCGAGATAAAAAAAGGCGCCGTAGAGAAAAATTATATCCATATGATGGGCAAATACCAAAAGATGATAAACAATGACTTGAGCCGGAAAGAAAAAGCGCTGCAAGAGCAGAGCATAGCGATACTGGATAAGGTAATGCAATATAAGGAATATATGAAAACACAGGACATTCCGGATATCGATATAGCAATGCCTAAACTGCCTCAATCTTTTATCCGGTTCGATTTTCAGGGGAATGAGTTAAAGCTGAAAGGCCTGTTCGACCCGGCGTTTTTTAAAGGAAGGCTCGCGAGAAGAAGGGGCCTGTGGGGATTTCTGCTTCTGGCGCTTTCTTTGGGACGTGTAAACCGGAGGACAGGCAATTTAAAGTTCGATGCGATACAGATGAAAAAGGCTATTTTCTTTATAAGAAAGAGCCTCGAAGATGTCACGCACACATGGATGGCCGGACAGAGCGCCGATCTGCTGTCTCACATACACGGCCACCTCGACGCGCTTAAAACCGAGATATCGAAAGAGGTGGATAGGGTTGCCGGCATTTATAAATCCGTATTCGACGGGATAATAGAGGAACTGAACCGTTCAAAAGCGGAGATCGAATCGAGGATCGAATTCCTCGAAGACGCAGAAAGGGGAATGGAAGGCTTCTGCGGTTTGTGGGAGGAATTCAAGACGGAGCAGACGGTTAAATAGTCAAATCGATCTGCTGGATTGTGCCTGCCGAACCGTTTTCTCTCATGTAAATTCCCGCGCTTTGCGCTTGGCCCTGCAGAATGTTTTGTGAGTCCTTGATGTTGAATTCGGCGGACGCGCTTGCGAGATAAATCGCGCCGATGTTTTTATCCTTAAGCGAATAGAATGAGTCATTCCCTTTAGCGTCCGTTGTCCATATTTTGAGCCTGTTGAATATGAAATCTGACTCGTCTATCCATTGGTTGCCGTCAGAGTCGTACTTTGCCAGTTCGGCGAATCCGTTGCCGGTGGATGGGCCGAATAGTTCGGTTCCATTATTGATCTCTCCGTCGTAGTTTTTATCGAGCGCGAGGAATCCGCTTCCGCCTTCTGCAAAGGATATGGAGTCTCTTCTGCCGTCGGAGTCGAGATCGAAGCTGAATTTTGTATTTGTGAGCTGCGCCGCAGTGCCGTCAAAGTTGATAACCAGCGGATCGATTTTTTTCGCATCTCCTAATCTGAGGCTTATATTATTCTGGAGCATGAACTCCCTGCTCATAGAAATAGCGGCTGTGAATTTTATCTCTTCACCGTCATTTGTTTTTATTATGCCTTCAGCCTCGAATGACATTTTTTCTTTTTCAGAATAAGATTCGTGATAATCATATTCAACACCCCAGCCCTCCCTCTGTTCGCTTTGGGGTGTTTGATTCTTATCGGGCGTTTCGATTTCATCAGGTTTATGGAGTTTGGGAGTTACAATTTTTATTTTTTTACCTGTCAACGCCTCTATCATGGCTATCATGATCCTCTCTCTGGAGGTTAACCGCACATCAGGAATATCTTCGGAGTTTTCAGATCGTGCGGCAGATTGAGCGCTTTTTGCTTCATTGGAAATCTCGGCAACATCGCCGCGCAGGTTTTGATTTCTACCCTCAAAATCAGGCCGTTCATTGCCGACCCATATTCTCAAAGATTCGTTTTTGTCATATTTTTCAATTAGATTATGACTGCCGGACATGGAGATGTTAAAGCTCTCGATTCTCATGACAAAACTCCCAAAGGTAATTGACTGTTGCCTTTTTATCGGAGGGTTGAGGGGGAAACTTTAGAAAGCTGTGAGACTGTTTGTTTTTATTGACTAAAAAGGTTTGTTTTGATACAGTTTGAGCATGGCGGAGAAAGCTGGTTAAGGTTATGGATGATTTTGATTCTAAGAATGCCTTAGGTATTTGGGTAATTTTCACATCACTCCTTTAAATCCGTGTGGTATAATTTGACAGGTTTAGGGTAATCGTTGTAAGAATTTTATTCCCTCTTTTGAAGGGGCGAAAAGGAGATTACCGGATGAAACAGCTTGTTAAGTTCCTTTCTATTATAGTTATCGCCTTCCTATTCTTTGCAGCTTCAGCCTCTGCGGAGAAAGTCACGTTTGTCAAAGAATGCAATTACAACGCAAGCGATTTGGACAGCAAGGTATCCAGCCGAACAATTGCTCTTGAGCAGGTCAAACGACTGCTTCTCGAAGAACTCGGAACATATCTCATAAGCGAGACTGAAGTTAAGGATTTCAAATTAACAAAAGACCAAGTTACCGCCTATTCCGCAGGTGTTGTCAGCGCGGAAGTTATTGATGAAAAATGGGATGGCAAGACTTATTACCTCAAGGCAAAAGTTTCAGCAGACCCGGCAGAAGTTGCAAAATCTCTCCAAAACATTGCAAATGACAAGCAGAAGGCAAAGGAATTAGAGGATGTAAGAAAAAAAGCAGCGGAGTATTCGAAGGAGATTGAGAGATTAAAAAAAGAGTTGGCGATTGCCAAGACGAATAGCAAGACGCCAGACCAAAAGATAGAAACGAAGAGCGTTGAGAAATACAATGAGGCTGTAAAAGGATTGAGCGCAACAGATTGGCTTGAAAAGGGGTTTAATTTTATAGAATTAGGCAATTACTCTTCAGCACTAAATGCTCTCACCAAGGCGATCGAATTAAACCCTAAGTTTTTTGGGTCATACTTTCATCGTGGGTTTGCATACGACATGTTAGGCAACCAACAGCAGGCTATAAATGACTATAACAAGGCAATCGAATTAGTACCAAAACTTGCGAATGCCTACTATGGTCGAGGGATTGTTTACAATAAATTAGGCATCTATCAGCAGGCGCTTAATGACCTTAACAAAGCAATCGAGTTAGACCCCCAGCTTGATGAGGCTTACTTTAATCGTGGGATTACTTATCATAGTTTAGGCAATTATCAGCGGGCAATAAATGACTATAACAGGGCAATCGAATTAAAGCCTAACCTTG
Source organism: Nitrospirota bacterium (assembly GCA_021792185.1). Classification (GTDB taxonomy): domain Bacteria; phylum Nitrospirota; class Thermodesulfovibrionia; order Thermodesulfovibrionales; family Dissulfurispiraceae; genus GWB2-47-37. Next base: position 15,265 of record JAJYVD010000026.1, read on the forward strand.
CTGATGCTTACTATAATCGTGGGCTCGCTTATGGTAGATTGAAAAATGGAGAGGCTATATATGATTTAAAAACAGCAGCGAAATTAGGGTGTAAGGAAGCACAGGATTTCTTGAAGAAAGAAGGGATTGGATGGTGAGCCAGACCCGAAAAAGGGCTCTCTCCTGCGGTTCATCAAAATTTTTAAAAATGTGGGCTTCCCTAATTATTCACTTTCCTTTTGCTTTAGCGAGAGCATATGTTTCGTAAAGAATTGCCGCGATTATATGAGTTGCGTGACCAAATCAAAGAAACGGATTGCCCAAATGCGTATTTCCGCGATTTTGAGAACAAGCTTAAAGATTCTCATTGGAAAGAGAAGTATCTGGATCTTGAAAAAGAGCTGCAAGGGCTCGAGCAAAACGCATGGGAATTTTTAAAGAATGAGGCTTGTCCATACTTGATTAAGAGCGGCTTGACGATGCGTGGATGGGAACAACTTTTCAATATATTGCAAAGCCAAGCTCGGGCCTATAATTATCTAAAAAGGATAGGCTGTACAAATGTTCAATTCATTCCGCGCTCTCGCATACGCGGCATGGAGACGCCTGATTTAGAAGGAATGATGGGTTTAGGCAAAGTGCTCTGCGAAGTTAAAACAATTAATATGTCCGATGAGGAGGCGAAGAATCGTCACAATGTGAGGGTTCGTGGCTACGGTGATGCCAGAGACACAGAAGACCGACTCGGTGATGGTTTCTTCAAAAAGCTTGAGTCTGATATTACAGGCGCTAAAAAACAACTTGAATCTTACGATCCAGATTTAAAAGCCAGACGCTTGGTTTTCATTGTCCCCAATTTTGATGATTTTTTTTGCGAATATAAAGACAGGTATTTCCGGCAAATTGACCACTATTTTTCCGAAAATCCTGCCCCTCCTGGAATTGAAATAGTGCTTTACAATCAAAAGACAGCTGCTCATAAATCTATTTCTATGAATCACGTAACTATCGTTAATGAATGACGATCCGGAAAATAGGGACAGCGACGAATGGCGCTGACTTAAGGAAAATTCAAGAAAAGACCTCCAAGTATCGATTTATTTAGTGAGAGCTAAAAACAACCGACACAGGAGGTCTGATGAAACATACTACTGGTATCGGCGGAAGTGTCAGCAAACTTGAGGAAATGAGACGGAGATTAGAATCGACACAACTCAATGCAGTACGTGAACTGCTCACAGACAGGAAAGGGGAAAAGGGGACAGGCTACTTTTTTCAGCCCTCAGCGCACACAAAGCCGGTCGCTGAAAGCGGGAGAGAAGGGAGAGTAAGATTATGCCACTTTTTCGAGAGGGAGATTTTCAATGCTTATGTTGACAATATCTGATAAGTTATAAAATTATTCGCTGTAAACAACGATACCGGTTTCCAGTATCTCGCTGACAAACCCCTTCTTCTCCCTGAGCTGTTTCGGCGTAAGCCCGATAGGTTCAATGGGCTCTCCGAATTTATGGTAGGCCTTGCTTAAAATTAACTGGCGCTCGAAGATGTCCAATTTTTGAAATGTCGGCGATACAACCGCAAGGTCTATATCGCTATATTCTTTCGGATGTCCTTTTGCATAAGAGCCGTATAATATGACCTGCGAAATATCCACTCCAAGCTGTTTGAGTTCGGCGATATACTTGTTTATGATATTTTCAATCTCTTGTCTTTTTTTAACCACTTTAACAACTCCTTGGTTTTTTGCAGGTAATCACCGGCTTTTTTTCGCTTAAACGCCTTGACCATTGCCTCGATATCTTCAGGGTATCTTGTAACAATACTCAGGGCATTCAGTGATTCGAGCGTTTCAAGGTGTTTTTCAGGAAGCTCAACGCCTGTTGTATTTAAAAGATGAATTAGATTATGAGTTTTAGGCGCAACTTTTTTTAATACAGCCTCATACAAACCTTTGAGTAATTTTTCTACAGACAAATGGCACATGAAAAGGACGTAAATGTACCTGCCTGTTTTGAACATATGTTCGGCGGTTTTCAAATCATATTGCGAAGATTTAATCCAGTTTACTATGTGTTTATCCATTGGAGCTGTTTTATCTCTTTCTGACCGCAAGCTTGTTTAAGGCATTTATATACGCCTTTGCCGCCGCGACAATGATGTCCGTATCGGCGCCTTGCCCTCTTACAGCCTTGCCGTCTTCTTCGATTGTAACCGTGACTTCTCCGAGCGCGTCCATTCCGCCGGTTACGCTCTTTACCTCGAATTTCTGAAGATTGCTCTTTGTTTTAGTGATGGACGCAATAGCCTTATATACGGCATCAACAGGACCGTCGCCGTGTTCCATTTTTTCGACAACATCGTTATTGACTTTGAGTTTTAAGGCCGCAGTCGGCTTTACGCTCACCCCGCTCGAGATCGAGAGGTCAACGAGGCTGTATATCTCAGGTATCTTCGATACTTCTTCAGAAACAAGTGCCTCCAAATCCTCGTTGAAGATGTCTTTCTTCTGATCAGCGAGGTGCTTAAATTTCTTGAATGCAGTATCAATCTCTTCGGCGCTGAGTTCATAGCCCAGTTCCTGAAGCCGATCTTTAAACGCATGCCTGCCCGAATGTTTGCCGAGCACAAGCTCTGTCTTTTGAAGACCGATGTCTTCGGGGCGCATTATCTCATATGTCATTTTTTCTTTGAGCAGTCCGTCCTGATGGATGCCGGACTCATGCGCGAACGCGTTGGCTCCGACTATCGCCTTATTAGGCTGCACTGCCATGCCCGTAATCCTCGTTATAAGCCTGCTCGTTCGGATGATCTCTCTTGTATTTATATTGGTATCTGCGTTGTAAAAATCTTTGCGCGTCTTGAGATTCATCACAATTTCTTCCATAGAGCAGTTTCCTGCCCTCTCGCCTATGCCGTTTATGGTGCATTCAACCTGTCCTGCTCCGTTGATGATAGCGGCGAGCGAGTTTGCTACGGCAAGTCCGAGATCATTATGACAGTGCACCGAGATTACGGCCTTATCCCCGATTTTTTCTTTGATAGCCTTTATCATATTTCCGAACTCTGTCGGCGTGGTATATCCCACAGTATCTGGAATATTGACCGTTGACGCGCCTGCCTCTATTACCGCCTCGACAACATCAAGCAGATAAGGTATTTCCGTTCTCGTCGCATCCATAGGCGAGAACTCTACATCCTCGACAAGGCTGCGAGCAAGCTTCACCATCTCGACCGATCTCTTCAATGCCTCTTCACGGCTGACCCTGAATTGATATTTCAGGTGAATGTCCGAGGTCGAATGAAATGTGTGTATCCGCTTCATAGGCGCGTCTTTAAGCGCCTCATAAGCGCTTTTTATATCATCCTCTTTCGCGCGAGCAAGGCCTGCTATAATTGCGCCTTTTACTTCATTGGCTATGCGCTTGACCGCATCGAAATCTCCGGGCGATGCGAACGGAAATCCCGCCTCGATAATGTCAACTCCGAGCTTTACGAGCTGTTTCGCGACCTGTATCTTTTCATCCACATTCATGGATGCGCCGGGCGACTGCTCTCCGTCTCTCAATGTCGTATCGAATATCTTGATGATCCTCATTTTTACTCCGTATGTCCTCCGGCTTCTATTCCATGCCTTGTCTTTACTTTTTTTACGAGAAGAAAGACATTTTCAATTATACCCCAAACGAGATAGGCCATTGCAAAGACGAATATCGCCGTTGAAGGATGTATCAGCATCACAAATAGTATCAGAACGAATACGATCAGCACCCAGAAAGGTTTCCTCTCCCTGAAGTCTATTTCTTTAAGACCGTGATAGCGGAGCGTGCTTACCATCAACAAAGAGAGCAATATGGTGATAACAGGGAAGAATACATTTTTTTCAGGAACACCTTTCCAGAACTCGTAATAGAAAATGACGATTGACGCCAATATGGTCGCGGCAGCAGGAATGGGCATCCCTTTGAACGCCTTTGAGCCGGGCGTTCCTGTTTGTATATTAAACCGGGCAAGCCTTAATGCCCCGCACGCGACAAAGAGAAACGCGGCAGCCCATCCGACCCTTCCGAAAGGCGCGAGCGCCCATTTATACATCATTATCGCCGGCGCAACCCCGAATGCTACAAGGTCGGAGAGAGAATCGAGCTCTATGCCGAATCTCGTTGCAGTGTTTGTGAGCCGCGCGATCCATCCGTCAAGGCCGTCGAAGATATTCGCCAGAATTATCGCCCACGCCGCATGGAGGAAATTGCCGTTTATTGCGGAGAGTATCGCGTAAAAGCCTGCGAACATTCCGCAGAGGGTAATAGTATTGGGCAGGAGATATACCCCTTTCTTCGGCTTTTCCCCTTCTCTTTTATGTCTGGAATGTTTAAAGGCCATAGTTTAATTATCCGCACTCCATGATGTATTATAATAAAAAAATGAAATGTTTGCTTATATATTTAATTATGTCCGCATCTTTGTTGTATGCCGCGGATTTCGGTTATCAGGGAACGCATATACTTACGCACGGAGCGCTTGAAGATGTCGCCAGGGCGTTTGAAAAGAAATATGGAATGCATGTTACGGTCAAAGGCGGCGGCTGCGCCGACGGAATCGCTGTTGTCGCGAAAGATAGATACGAGATGGGAGGTCTGTGCTGCCCTCTGTCTCCTGAAACGGCTAAAAAATACGGCATGACAGCGCACAGGGTTGCCGTTGATATTAAGGCAGTTATAGTCAATCCGAAAAACAGCATAAAAAATCTTACCATGCAGCAGGTATCGGATATCCATAAAGGGACTATTACAGGCTGGAAGCAGGTAGGAGGGAGCCATAAGCCCGTGGCGCTGGTTTTCAGGGATCACTGCAGGGATATGGATGAGCCGGTCAGAAAGGCTCTCAGCATTAAAGGCGATATTTCTAAAAAGGCGATTATAGTTAAAACCGATCAGGAGATAATAGAAAATGTCGAGAAGTTTCCATCGGCCATAGGGGTTGTCAGCAGGGTGCTTGCCGAAAAAGCTAAGGTAAAGATTATAGACGTGGACGAAGTTTCGCCTACGCCCCGAAATGTAGAAAAGAAACTGTATCCGATTACCGGAGACCTTTACATCGTTACAAAGGGTATGCCTGAATGGAGCGATAGGTTATGGAAGGATTAAGAAATAAGATTTTTTATTCTGCTTTTGGCGTTTCGGGCGGATTGGCAGGGCTTGTTAATATCTCAGGATGTTCCGGCAATGCCTGCGCTTCGTGTTTCGGATGCGCGGGAGCCGGCATCGGGATTTTGCTGGTTGCCGCCATAAAAAAGTTCGGAGGGAAGAATAAGAGCGATGCGCCGGTTTAAAGATAATTTTTCGAATGAAAAACATCTTTCGGCATCTTTATGGGTATCTTTTGTTATCCATGCAGCGATATTTTTAGTTTTCCTGCAATTCGGCAAAGTTATCGTTCTCGCGAATAAACCGCTTGTTATTGATTTCAGCATCGGAAACAAAATTTCTCTTAACAGCCGAATGCATGAAAAAGCTACAGATGACAAACCAAAACCAAAGAAACAGATAGTCCGTGAAAGCCGGTCTTTGCCTGCTCCGAGAACAGAGGAGTTGCCGATCCGGACGGAGCATAAACAGACCATGCCTGTAGAAGCAAATCCTGATTCCGTTCCGATAGCGGCTGCCCTTGAGCCGGGCAGTAGAACGGTTCTTAAAAAGGATGCAACCCATACGAATGCCGATGCGGTTAAAACGACGTCAGGCGGCGCTAAAATTACCTCAGCCGTTGCTGAGGTAAAGGCAAAATATCTCAAAGAGCATTTTATATATATTAGGGACATGATTATGAAAAATATTTCTTATCCTCGAACGGCAAGGAAAATGGGATGGGAAGGAAAGGTCGTGGTGTCATTTATTGTTAACGGAAACGGCTTTGTTGAGAATATAAAGATTGTTGAGAGCTGCGGGGTTGATATGCTTGATAAAAATGCGGTGGATACGGTAAGAAAGGCATCGCCGTTTCCAAAACCGCCGATTGAAGCGCAGGTTATAATACCGATAGTGTACAGGTTAGATTAGGCGCATTTCCCTATCACCGTCTCTCCTGCTTTAACCTTATCGCCCGGTTTTACTTTTATTCCGGTATTTTTCGGCAGGTAAATATCGAGCCTCGAACTGAATTTGATAATTCCATACCTATCGCCTTTTTTCAGCGTGTCGCCGGGCTTTACCCTGCATACCGCACGCCTCGCGAGGAATCCGGCAACCTGACGGACAAGGATTTTGCCGTATTTTGTATTCATCGCCATTGCGATATTTTCGTTTTGCAAAGATGCTTCATGCTTGAAAGCTGATAAAAATTTTCCGGGAGTATGCACTACCGATTCTACAGTGCCGTCGCATGGCGCCCTGTTGACATGGACATTAAGCGGAGACATGAAGATGCTCACTTGTATGGCATCGCCTTTTAAGTATTGTTCTTCGCGCACATCCTGTATCAATATGACCTTGCCGTCGGCAGGGGAAACGAAAATATCGTCTCCTTCAGGCGCTGTCCTATCAGGGTCTCTGAAGAAGTACAGCATAAATAGTGTCAAAACAAACGGCAGAAGGGCTGTTAATGCTCCTCCTGCCGTAAAAGCGGCTATTGTAATTACCGCAAAAAATATGATAAAGGGATAACCTTCGGGTGCGAGTTTGAACATGGGAGATTATAACATTTAACCTGAGACATTGAACAACAACGACTGGAAAGTTTATTTTGTCCAAAATTTAATCAGATATTGTATAATTAACTTATGAAATTTGAATGGGACGATGCCAAGAGCAAGGCAAACAAGGAAAAGCACGGTATTGATTTTGAGACGGCAAAGGCTCTCTGGCTTGATGAGCGCAGGATAGAGATTGATGTCCCGCATCCTGTGGAGGAAAGGAGCGTCATAATTGCTGCGCTTCAAGGAAAAGTGTGGACTGCCGTATATACAATGCGAAGCGATGCCGTTAGAATAATTTCTGTTAGGCGCGCAAGAAGAAAGGAGACTGATTTGTATGACAAAGAAAAAATTGGCTAAGAGCGCATCCGAGTTTGACAGGCGATTCGATGCAGGCGAGGACATACATGACTTGATAGATATGTCAAAGGCAAAGATTATCCGTCACGGCAAAAAAGTGCGGTTAACGCTGGATATAGCCGAGTCTCTGGTAAATGAGATAGACGATATTAGGCAGAGGATAGGGGTTGACAGGGGCGCGTTGATAAAGGTCTGGCTCCACGAGCGCGTGAAACAGGAAAAAACAGCGATAAAATAGAGTAAAAATAAGGCGCGACTTTGCCGCGCCTCCTCTAAATTAATTCGATTTTAATCTTACGCCTTCGATTTATCTACCAGCTTGCCTTTTTTGAGCCATGGCATCATTGCGCGAAGTTTTCCACCGACATCTTCTATCTGATGATCTTCACCCTTTTTTGTCAGCGCATTGAATACGGGCTTGTTCGCCCTGCATTCAAGCATCCACTCACGTGCGAACACTCCGTCCTGAATCTCTCCGAGTATCTTTTTCATTTCTTTCTTTGTCTCGTCAGTGATTACGCGAGGCCCTCTGGTAAGGTCTCCATATTGTGCTGTGTTGCTTATAGAATATCTCATGTTGGAGATGCCGCCTTCGTAAATGAGGTCAACGATGAGTTTTACTTCATGCAGACACTCAAAGTAAGCCATTTCAGGAGCGTATCCAGCCTCGACGAGAGTTTCAAATCCAGCCTGAATCAGTGATGTTATGCCTCCGCAAAGAACCGCCTGTTCTCCAAACAAATCTGTTTCGGTTTCTTCCCTGAAGTTCGTTTCTATAATTCCAGCCCTTCCTCCGCCTATAGCGGACGCGTATGCGAGCGCGATCTCTTTTGTGTTTTTTGAAGGGTCTTGATGAATGGCTATAAGGCACGGCACGCCGCTTCCCTTTGTGTATTCGGAACGCACGAGATGTCCGGGGCCTTTAGGAGCGGCCATGAATACATTGGCATCAGCCGGAGGAACTATCTGTCCGAAGTGGATGTTGAATCCGTGAGCGAATGCCAGATATACGCCCTTCTTCATGTTAGGAGCGATCTCGGTTTTATATACATCCGCCTGAAACTCGTCAGGAAGGAGTATCATTATCACATCCGCTATTTTGGCAGCCGCAGCAGGGGTCATAACCTTGAAGCCTGCCTTCGCCGCTTTGTCCCAGCTTGAGCCCTTTCTTAATCCGATGGTTACATCCATGCCGCTTTCTTTCAGGTTATTGGCATGGGCATGTCCCTGACTGCCGTATCCCATGATCACGATCTTCTTTTTCTTGAGGGCGCTCAATTTCGCGTCCCTGTCATAATAGATTTTTATCATTTCCGCCTCCATTATATGGTGTTTATACAATTGTTAAAATAACGAGTTATTATTTTACACGTTTTGAAAAATATTTTCCCGCAGGATATCGATAATCCGTAATAATCCAGAGCGCAAATCCGCTTCAACGCCTTTATAAGTGTTATATTCTGTGCAAGGCAAAGATGCCGTATGTTTCATAATAAATAGATACCGCCGATGCGGATGACGGGCATAAGAGAGCGTAGTTTAAAAGTTTCGCCGTGATGTCGAAACCGAGCCTGTGCCTCGGAGTCCCGCAAGGATGTGGGACGAGAATGAGCGGAAATACTGTGCCCTGCCGTTTCCAGATGGTTATTTTATTATAGTATCTAAGTTAAAATGAATAAATGGAAAATCTTTGGGTATTATACGCCCTTATCGCCGCCTTTACGCTCGCCACAAGCGATGCGCTCACCAAAAAGGCGCTGTCGATTCATAACGAGTATCTTATCGCATGGCTGCGGCTTTTATGCGCGCTGCCTGCGCTTTTGATATCCCTGCTTTTTATTCCGGTTCCAGCGCTCGGCAAGGATTTCTATACCGCTTTTTTTATTGCATTGCCGCTTGAGATAATCGCTATGATCTTTTATATAAAGGCTTTAAAGCTTTCGCCGTTGAGCCTTACGCTTCCTTTCCTTTCGCTTACGCCGATTTTTCTCATCATTGTCCCGTATATTCTTATCGGGGAGAAGATATCTTTTTCAGGCGCCGTCGGCGTATTTCTTATAGCAGCCGGCGGTTATACCCTGAATCTTAAGGACTTCAAAAAAGGCGTTCTCGAGCCTTTTGCCGCGATCAGTAAAGAGAAGGGATCTGTTTATATGATAATAGTAGCCCTTATCTTCAGCTTTACATCATCGCTCGGCAAGAGGGCTATAGAGCATTCATCTCCGATATTTTTCGGCGCGACGTATATTACGACGATTGTCTTAGTGTTTGCTCCTATAGCTTTGTATAAGGGCAGGGATGAGATTAATGCGGTATTCCGTAACGGCGCAATAAGGGCCTCAATCCTGCCGGGAATGCTTCATTCCGTAATGATTATCTCCCACATGATAGCGATGAGCATGACTAAGGTCGCGTATATGATTTCCGTAAAGAGGCTGAGCCTGCTGATAGGCGTTTTTTACGGCTATCTGTTCTTTAAAGAGTCCGCGATAAGGGAAAGATTGCTCGGCACTGTTTTGATGCTTGCCGGTTTTGTGCTCATAGTGGTTTATCACTGAGATGTTCATGTTATAATGTCATATGCGTAAGAGATTTGTATTTCTTGCCGTTGTCTTTTTTTCGATATTTCTGCATCTTGCGTCTTCCTTATCCGTCGAAAACAAGAAATCAGAAGTGCTCGTCATTACTGTGAACGGCGTCATCAATCCGGTGGCGGCGGAGTATATCGGCAAATCCATTAAAAGGGCATCTGAAATGAACGCGGAGGCATTGGTCATCGAACTCGATACGCCCGGCGGCCTCGACACATCGATGAGGAGTATAGTTAAGGATATTATAGGAAGCAATGTTCCTGTTGTAATCTATGTCTCTCCCAGCGGGGCGAGGTCTGCATCGGCAGGGGTTTTTATCACAATGGCCGCCCATGTTGCCGCAATGTCCCCGGGCACGAATATAGGCGCCGCCCATCCGGTCGCAATCGGCGAGAAGATGGATAAGACCATAGCGGAGAAAGCGACTAATGACGCGGCGGCGTATATCAAATCCATAGCCGAACAGCGCGGCAGAAATATGAAGTGGGCTGAAGATGCGGTTAGAAAGAGCGTTTCCGCCACAGAAACCGAGGCGTTAAAAAATAATATTATTGACCTTGTCGCGAATGACCTGAACTCTCTGCTTTCGGAGATAGACGGGAAAAAAGTAAAGACCGCCTACGGCGAAAAGACATTGAGGACATCGGGCGCTAAAACCGTCAGGCATGAAATAGGATTAAGACATAAAATTCTGAATCTTATAAGCGATCCGAATGTCGCTTATATACTCATGATGCTCGGTTTCTACGGGCTGTTTTTCGAACTGACGAATCCCGGCGCCATATTCCCCGGTGTTATAGGAGGCATATGCCTTGTCCTTGCCTTCTATTCGTTCCAGACGCTGCCTGTCAATTATGCCGGAGTTCTACTTATCATTATAGGTCTCATAATGTTTATTCTTGAGGTGAAAGTTACTTCATACGGAATGCTGACCGTCGGAGGCATAATATCGATTATTCTGGGTTCATTGATGCTCTTTGATTCTCCGCTGCCTTTCTTTAAGGTTTCTCTTTCCGTCATAATTCCCGCGGCCGTCGTCACCGCCCTGTTTTTTGGCCTGACTTTCAGGCTCGCGTATAATGCGTACAAGAGAAAACCCGTTACGGGATCCGAAGGCCTTATAGGGTTGGAAGGGATCGCGAAGACCGATATTACGCCGGACGGCGGCATGACCGTGGTGCACGGCGAATACTGGTCGGCATATTCGGATGGTGTAATACATAAGGACGAAAAGGTAGTTGTAGAAAGCGTCAAAGGGCTTAAGGTCAAAGTCAGGAAGACAGGCGGAGAATAAGGCGGGTTTATGAAGGCACTGGTTACCGGAGCAACAGGTTTTATAGGGAGTCATCTTACGGCTGCTTTGATCCGTGAGGGCTTAGATGTTTCCTGTCTTGTAAGAACGACGTCAAACCTGCGATATCTTGAGGGGCTGAATGTCAAGCTGAGAGAAGGGGACTGCACCGACGGACAATCCCTGGTCGATGCCGTTAAAGGCGTTGATTATGTCTTTCATCTCGCGGGGCTGACAAAGGCATGCTCGGAAGAAGATTATTATAATGCCAATGTGAAGGGTACCGAAAATATTGTAAGAGCCGTCAGCGAAAACAATCCGGATATTAAACGGTTCGTTTATCTTAGCAGTCTTGCGGCGGCAGGCCCGAGCCGTGACGGCACTCCTCTTAAAGAAGATTGCGAGCTGATGCCTGTATCTTTGTATGGAAAAACAAAGCTTGAAGGCGAAAAGATAGTTACAGCGCATATGGATAAAATTCCGGTGACCGTTATCAGGCCTCCTGCTGTTTACGGACCGAGAGACGGGGATCTGCTCGTATTTTTCAAAATGGTGAAATCAGGCATAGTTCCATATTGGGGGAAGTGTTATTATTCTTTTCTTTACGTCGAAGATTTGATAAATGGTATAATACGCTCTGCCTTGATCAAGGAGGCGGAGGGGGAGATTTTTTTTATGGCGGATGGTAATATTTATTCCACCGATGATATTATTGCTGCCATATCCGATGCGCTTCAGCGCAGGCCGGTGAAACTGAACATGCCTAAGTTTGTTATGCCGTTGTTGGGCATGCTCTCTGAGAAACTGAGAGGCGTAAATATAATCAATTCGGACAAGATTAAAGAGATGAAGCATGCGTACTGGGTTTGTGATGCGTCAAAGGCCGCGGCAAAGCTGAAGTTTGAACCCAAAGTGAAAATAAAGGAAGGAGCAAAATGGACGGCAGACTGGTACAGGATACACAAATGGCTATGAAAAATAATACGGATATATTCGAAAAATGTTTTAAGTTCAAGGCCGCAAAGGAATTACAGGAGGCAGGCGTCTATCCGTTCTTCAGGATGATAGAGAGCGCGCAGGATCCCGAAGTGGTAATGAACGGCAGACGGCTGATAATGGTCGGCTCGAACAATTACCTGGGACTTACCAACCACCCGAAGGTCAAAGAGGCCGCAGTAGAGGCCGTGAAAAAATACGGAACCGGCTGCGCCGGCTCGAGATTCCTTAACGGCACTCTCGATCTTCATGTGAACCTCGAAGAAAAGCTGGCCCGTTTTATGAGAAAAGAGGCCGCTCTCGTATTCTCCACAGGCTTTCAGGTTAATTTGGGCGTAATCTCGGCCCTCGTGGGGAAGGACGACGTTGTCATTATAGACAAGATGGACCACGCCAGCATCGTGGACGGATGCAGGCTTTCTTACGGCGAAGTCAAGAGATTCAAGCACAACGACATGGCCGACTTCAAACGGGTCATCAATGATAATAACGGCAGGGGAAAGCTCGTTGTGGTCGACGGCGTCTTCAGCATGGAAGGAGATATTATCAAGCTCCCCGAAGTGCTGAAGATAACGAAGAAACACGGGGCAAGGCTTCTTGTTGACGATGCCCACGGCATCGGCGTTTTGGGCAAGACAGGAAGGGGCACTGCGGAGCATTTCGGACTGGAACAAGAGGTCGATTTGATAATGGGAACCTACAGCAAATCGCTCGCATCCATAGGTGGTTTCATCGCCGGAGATGCAGATGTCGTTCATTATATAAAACACTTTGCAAGGGCGTTGATATTCAGCGCGAGCCCGCCGCCGGCATCCATAGCGTCCGTCAGCGCCGCGGTGGACATAATAGAGAATGAGCCTGAAAGGATAGAACGGCTCTGGAAGAATACGCATAAAATGCTTAAAGGTTTTAAAGAACTCGGTTTTGATCTTGGGCCGAGCGAGACGCCGATTATTCCGATAATTGTCGGAGCGGATGAGATCGCCTTCAAATTCGTGATGATGCTTCAGGAAGAAGGCGTGTTCGCCAATGTCGCCGTCTCTCCTGCCGTGCCGCCCGGCAAGGCGCTTATAAGGACGAGTTACATGGCCACGCATACGGATGAACAGCTCGATAAGGTGCTCGATGCGTTCAAGAAAGTCGGGAAATCGCTTGGATTGATATGATAGATATAGTGGAGGTCAGAAATAAATCGGACCTCCATGCATTCATAAAATTTCCGCTTGATCTTTACAAAAACGATAATCTTTATGTCCCTCAATTGACATGGGACATGAAGGGGCATTTTTCGGATAAAAACCCATTTTTAAAACACGCGGATGTAAAATTTTTTCTGGCAGTGAAAGACGGGAATATTGCCGGTCGCATAGCATCAATTATAAATCCTCAGCATATCAGGTTGCATAAAGAAAAGGCCGGGTTTTTCGGATTTTTTGAATGCATTAACGACCGTGAAATTTCCGATGCATTGTTAAATAAGGTGCGGGATGAATTAAAAGGTCAGGGCATGGATATCATGCGTGGCCCTATGAATTTTTCCACGAACGAGGAGTGCGGTTTTTTGACAGAAGGGTTCGACAGTTCTCCCATGCTGATGATGCCTTACAATCCGCCTTATTACAATGACTTGATGGATGCTTATGGAATGGTCAAATCAAAAGACCTCTACGCCTTTATTTATCATACCAAAGAGAGATTGCCTGAAAAAGTTTTAAGGGTGGCTGCGCTGGCAGAGAGGAATGGAATTAGTGTCAGGCACATCGACAAAAAGAATTTTATGACGGACATGCAGGCGTTTCAAAGACTCTATAATTCGGCATGGCAAGGGAATTGGGGATTTGTCCCTCTTTCCGGTGAGGAGCTTGCTTACAACGCAGGAAAGCTTAAGCCTATCGCTGTCCCCGAACTGACGCTTATTGCGGAAAAAGACGGCGAGCAGGTCGGCTTTCTTGGATTGGTACCGGATTATAATTTTGTTTTGAAAAGGATGAACGGCAGGCTTAACCCTGTGTCTATCCTCAAGGCGCTTTATTATTCAAGAAAGATTTCAGATCTCAGACTGCTTCTTTTGGGAATTAAGCCGGAATACAGAAATAGGGGAGTTGACGCCCTGCTTCTCAGGTATGGATTTAAAGGGATAAAGGACGGAAATTATAAGAGGGTTGAATTTTCGTGGATACTTGAAGACAATATCCCTGTAATAAGAATTTCGGAGATGGTAGAGGGAAGGTTGTATAAGAAGTACAGGATTTATGAGAAGGGGATAGGCTAAAGTGCCTTTAATGACGCCTGACGCGCCATATGGCGCGTCGCTGTCGAGGCGCGGGTTGGTCTGCAATATCAGCAATGGGATGCTGCGGCATGAAGTTTCAAACCGAGAGCATCCATGACTTTGAGGATAGTGTCAAACCCCGGACTGCGCTCTCCGGAAAGCGCTTTATAAAGACTCTCACGGGACAGACCTGCGTCTCGAGCGACTTGGGTCATGCCCTTTGCTCGGGCGATATCGCCCAATGCCTTTGCGATGAACGCAGCATCGCCATGGGCTTCTTCAAAACATGCCTCAAGATAAGCGGCCATTTCTTCCGGGTTACGAAGATGCTCTGCAACATCGTAGTGAGTTGTTTTGGTTTTAGCTTTGGTTTTTCTCATGCTGTCCTCCTATAAATTGCGCGCTAAACGCAATGCTGTCTTAATGTCAGCGGCCTGTGTTCGTTTATCGCCACCAGCCAGTAGAATTATTAATGTTCGTCCGCGCATTGTGTAATACACGCGATATCCGGGGCCATAATCAATCCGCATTTCTGACACCCCTTCGCCAACCGGCTTGACATCGCCCGGATTGCCAGCAATTAGGCGTTCAACTCGCGCCAAAACGCGTGCGCGTGCTTTAATGTCGCGCAGACCGTCTAACCATTGAACATAGGTGTCAGTTTTGCGGATTTCAGGCATGGCTATATTGTATCCAATTGGCTACAAGTTGTCAAATGCTTTTCGGACGGCTGTAGAGAACACATAAACTGTCCGCATCAGTAGCACATAAACTGTCCGGTTAAGATTGGATAGAGCAAGGAGGGCTATCCATGAAAAGGACAGAAATACTGCAGGAGGTGCGGAAGATGAGATTTG
>JAJYVD010000027.1 GCA_021792185.1 Nitrospirota bacterium
GAGACCGTATGACTCGGCAAATTATCGATAAATATATAAAGCATCATAGAGAAATAGAGCAAGGGCCTACGCAGCTTTTTTAAGCTGCGTTAAAGATGCCCCGCCCCTTGGGGCGGGGAGTTTCACTTTATTCTTTTTTCCCAATAATACGGTTCCCTATTTAATTGCATGATTGCAATTATTATGACTTCATTTTCAATGAGTTGATAAATCACGCCGTAAGGGAAGCGGTTGGTTAAACATCTTCTTGTATTTTCCGAAAACTCCGACCATGCCGAGGGGAAATGGATTATCCGCTGGATTGTTGAGAAGACTTCTTTTGAGAAATCCATGCCGAGTCCCAATCTGCATTCTTCAAAATAATTTATTGCTTCTAACAACTCCTCTTTAGCTTCGGGATGGAAGGAATATTTCATCTATGGAATTTTTCCCGAATTTCCTTAAAGACTTTATCGCCGGGAATGGTTTTGGCTTTTCCGGTTTTAATTTCTTTGACTCGTTTTTCAGCTTCTTTCGCCCATAAAATATCTATTTCTTTTTGCGATGGATGCAGGCTGTTAAGAATTTTTTCAACCAGGGTCGTTTTTATATCTACAGGCAAAGACTCGACCATTGAAATCAGTTTTTTTGTTTTAGCTGTCATGAAATCACCTCTCTTCTTTATTCTTATTTTAGCATAACTGCGAGATCACGAGGAGGTGGGGCAGTTTTTCGCCGACTCGATAGTGAAATGTTCTGAGATCAAGAAATAAGGGGATACCTTCTTCATGGCGCAAATGGCGAAAAATTATTTATGCTCCATCCAACAGTGACAGTAGCCCTCCTACAATGTCAAGGCTCCAAGCACACATTGTCGTCTCAAAAGTCTCGCCTTTCCATAACTTTTTCAATTCTCCATCGTCGAGCCATAATCCTTTACAAGTATGGCATATATCAATATGAATGCATAGATAATCATATGTATGCATTTCTCCGTGTTCGTGAGGACAATGGATATCAGATTTCCAGCGGGTACATTCATGAATGGGTCTATCTGCGTATACTTGTGAGGGGACTGTGATTAAACCGTTGTTATATAAATTTTGCAAAATCTGATAAGAAATCCATACCCCTTTACATAGCATATCTCATGATTTTTTTAAACACAATAATCTCATAAAATCAATGAGTATAATTTGTTTATCGCGCTGGGGTTTAGGCTATAATAGCCCTTAAACAAGACAATTTTCAGGCCGGATTCCCATCAGGCATCTATGAAGGTAAAAAAATCAGGACTGCCGGTCATAATTTATGATATATTAGGTAGAAATTAAGGGCGCTTTAGAAGGCAGAACAGTCAAAAGCAGCTAAGAAATATCGAAATGGAAGAAACCGGAGTTGTAAAAGAAATCATCGGCCCCAAGGCTATCGTAACCGTTAAGCGCAAGAGCGGATGCGACTCTTGTCCCGGAGGCTCGGTGTGCAAGCTGGTTGGTGATGAATCGGAAATAGAGGCCGTAAACGAGGCAAAGGCAAAAGCAGGCGATTGCGTCAGGGTCGCTTTCAAGCCGTATACATATCTTAAGGGCACTGTTTTTGTTTACGGCATACCGTCAATAATGCTCATAGTAGGAGCCGTAATCGGCAAGGAATATCTGAGCAGATTTCTGCCCGCTATGGATCCCGATCTTGTTTCGGCCATCGGGGGTTTCGGATTTTTCGCGCTCAGTTTTTTATTCATGAAGGTCTTTATGAAGCGTTATGAAGGCAAAACCGAATACATGCCGGTAATAGAAGAAATAATAAAATAACAGGGGGTAGGTATGGCACGGGTGGATGTCGAAAAGATCAGAAATATCGCTGTAATCGCGCACAGCGGCGCGGGCAAGACTTCGCTGGCAGAGGCTGTGCTTTTTAACGCCGGGGCAATCGACAGGGTGGGGAATACCGAGGACGGCAACACTGTTATGGATTATGAACCCGAAGAGATTTCGAGGAAGATCAGCCTTTCGTCGGCCGTTGCCTATTGCGATTGGAAAGACCACAGGATAAATCTTATAGACACGCCGGGATTTATAAATTTCATAGAAGACACGAGAGGATGTTTGAGGGTCGCCGACGGCGCGATAGTAATAGTGAGCGCTATTTCAGGAGTTAAGGCCGAGACGGAAAAGGTCTGGAAATACGCTTGCGAGTTCGAGGTGCCGAGGATAGTCTTTATAAATAAGATGGATAAGGAAACAGCCAACTTTTACAGGGCGCTTGGAGAGATCGAGAAATCCTTCGAATCCGAGGCCATTCCTTTGCATATACCTGTCGGAGAAGGACAGGATTTCAAGGGCATTGTAGATCTAATATCCATGAAGGCGTATTTAAACGATGGAGGCAAGACTGTAGAATCCGAAATCCCGGCGGATGTAAAAGATACAGCAGATGAATACAAAAGAAAGCTCGTGGAAAAGATAGCGGAATCGGACGATTCCCTCCTTGAGAAATATCTCGAGGGAGGGGAATTAACTCCGGACGAGGTAATGAAGGGACTGAAAGAAGGATCTCTTACAAGAAGGTTTATTCCGGTATCATGCGGCGCGGCTACCGTAAGCGCCGGGATAGGGCAGTTAATGGATGTAATGCTCCTATGCCTGCCGTCTCCGTTAGATATGAGCAGGATTTCTCCGATAACCGGAAAGAACCCGAAAGAAAACAAAGAGGCGGAAAGGAAACCGGTTGAAACAGATCCCCTTACCGCTTATGTATTTAAAACTATCGCTGATCCTTACGCGGGGAAGCTCTCGATATTCAGGATTTATTCGGGCGTTTTAAAGGCAGACTCGACGGTATTGAACGCCAATACAGGCACGAAGGAAAGGGTAGGACAGGTCTTTTATCTTGTGGGCAAAAAACATATTCCAGTGCAATCTGTCGGTCCGGGTGAAATTGCCGCTGTCGTGAAACTTAAGGATACGAATGTCGGAGACACATTATGCGAAGACCACCACCCGCTTGTTTTAGAAAAGGTTAAATTCGCAGATCCTATAATATCTTACGCCATAGCGCCGAAGAGCAAGGGGGACGAAGAAAAGGTCAGCACAGGGCTTCACAGGATATTGGAAGAAGACCCTACCATCCATTTCTCGAGGGACGAGGAATCTAAGGAGATGATACTTTCCGGAATGGGGCAGGTTCATCTTGAGGTCGCTCTCGAAAAATTGAAACGTAAATTCGGGGTTGAAGTGGTAATGAAGACGCCGAAGATACCTTACAGGGAAGCCATAAAAACATCCGCCAAGGCGCAAGGCAGATATAAAAAGCAGTCCGGAGGAAGGGGACAGTTCGGAGACTGCTGGATAGAGATAGCTCCGCTGCCGAGAGGCGGGGGATACGAGTTTATGGACAAGATTGTAGGAGGCGTTATCCCTCAGCAATACAGGCCCGCGGTTGAAAAGGGAATAGCCGAGACAATGAAAGAGGGAATTATTGCCGGCTATCCGGTCGTCGATATGAAGATTACTTTATATGACGGCTCTTATCATTCCGTGGATTCGTCGGAAATGGCATTCAAAATAGCAGGCTCTATGGCATTGAAAAAGGCGTTTCAGGACGCGAAACCCGTGCTCCTTGAGCCTATAATGAAAGTCGAAGTAGTGGTTCCCGATGATACCCTCGGCTCGGTTATCGGAGATATCAATTCAAGAAGGGGAAAGGTGCAGGGCGTGGAGCCTCAAGCCGGAGGGAATCAGAAAATACTTTGCCTCGTCCCGATGGCCGAAATGCTGACATATGCGAATCAGCTCCAGAGCATTACCTCGGGAAGGGGGCTTTATTCGATGGAGTCTTCCCACTACGAGGAAGTGCCTGCGCACATATCTCAGAAGATAATAGCAGAGAGGCAAAAGCAGAAGGCGGAAGAACACTGAAAACTCAATTTGTATGGAAATAAAAATTGATCCTCATACATTAGAACGCGCAGAAGAACGCGGAACTAACGAGTCCGAAATCAAGGAGGTAATCCATACTGGTTTTGCTATTCCTGCCAAATATGCACGAATTGGCAGAGCAAAAGTTTACGATTTTAAGCAGAATCGGCATAATAAGTATTATGAGCAGAAAAGGGTTGAGGTATTTTATCTCATTGATGGGGATAAGATTATAACTGTAACCGTCTATGTATTTTACGGGAAATGGGAGGTGTAAAATGAACATAGTTTATAACGATAAAACAGACCTTCTCTATATCAGGCTTGACGACAAAAAACAAGATGTAGTAAACAGGCGGGTTTCTGAAGACATGGTTCTTGATATAGGAGAAAATGACAGGATTGTCGGCATTGAAATCCTCGATGCATCAAAACATGTGTCTCTCGATAAACTGTTGCCGGTTAAATATGAAGTCGCAAAAGCATAAAAGTAGTGGCAGATAATAGCGGATTCTTAAAGAGGATGAGTTGAGAGAAAAGACATGCTTATAGGGCTTTGGGAAAGAGTAACTATAACATGAATATGAGAGATTGTAACGGAATGAATACATATAGCGGACAATATAAAAAGACCTCTCGTGATCTTAAAAAGAACATAGAAGATATGCCCAAAAAAGATGACCCTAAATCTATTGGAAAACGAAATGAACTTATTGTTATTGCCAAGCTGCTTGAGCATTGTTTCGATGTCTATTATCAGCAAGTTCAGATGAATGTCGATTGTATTATTAAACTTGATGAAAATTGCTATATTGATATCGAGATCAAATCTACTTCTTCTATCAATAATGTAAACCCGCATCGTTTCAACGGTCCGAGTAAGCGCAATAGAAGAAATAATTTATATTACATCTTTTATGTAGAGAGAGATGATGATTTTTTTATAATTCCTTCAAGTGAGATCGTGTCCAAACTGGATATGAAAAAAGAAAGGTGGCAAAAGTATAAAAATGATGAAGGTTTTAAATTACTTAAGAACTATAAGCTAACTTGCGATTAACATGGTACAAATGACCCTTGATATGAGTTCTATTAGTTTTAGTTCGTTTATGCTGAAAACGTTAATTGCAACCGCAAACAAATGAGACAAGCTAAAAACAGGGAGGAAGCATGAGTATAAAACTTATTTCAATTATCGCAATAGGTATTATAGTTTTCCCATGTTTTGTACTTGCCGATGACTTTGATGAAGCGGTATCCGCTTATGAAGCAGGAGATTATCAAAAGGCTTATAATCTATTGTTAAAAGAGGCAGAAAAAAATAATCCTGTTGCTCAGTATAATCTTGGGTTTATGAATCAAGCAGGAAAGGGCGTAAAAGGCGTAAGAGAGAACTATAAAGAAGCTTTAAAATGGTATAGATTGGCTGCAGAACAGGGGCATCTTGATGCACAAATAAATCTTGGTTATATGTATCACAATGGAATGGGAATGTTAAAAGATTATAAAGAGGCTATCAAATGGTATAAGTTAGCTGCAGAGAAGGGAAATGCTCTTGCAAAATGTAATCTTGCTGAAATGTACGCAGCAGGTTGGGGGACTAAAAAAGATTTTAGTATAGCCAAAAAATTGGCAAAAGAAGGTTACGATGCTGGCGATGACTATTGTCGTGTTGTATGGGATAAATACGATTTAGCGAATTATTGATTGAAGTCTTAGTTAAAGGAGTAAAACATGAGCACATTAGTTAAGCAGTTTAAACATCCGTATATCACAATTGACAGAAAAATAAGAGGCGGTGAGCCTATTATTGCAGGCACAGGGATTCGTGTTCTTGACATAGCAGTAAGGTATGAGATTATGGGCATGTCGCCTGAGGATATTATAATTGCACTTCCTCACCTTACTCTCTCCCAGATCCACGATGCACTTTCATACTATTATGAACACAAAGAGGAAATAGATAGAGTGTGGAAGAAGACGGTAGAAAGTGCCAGCATTATGAGAAAAGCCCATAAGTCTGTTCTGGAGCAGAAGATTGGCTCTTTATGCTGAAGTATTATCTGCTGAGGATATGCAGAATCAGGTTGAATTTTTATAGGAGCGATTGTTAATGAAAAAACTCTGGTCAGGAAGGTTTAAGGAAAAGACTGCTGGTATTGTCGAGCAATATACGGAGTCCATATCCTTTGACAAGAGGCTTTGGAAATACGATATCGACGGGAGCATTGCCCATGCTAAGATGCTCGCTAAACAGTCCATTATTCCCAAAAAAGATGCGGATAAGATTATTAAAGGGCTGAAAGAGATTTATCACGAGATAGAGAACGGTAAATTCAAATTCAGAAAAGAGCTTGAGGACATTCACATGAATATAGAGTCCGCCCTTATCGAAAAGATCGGTGAAATCGGCGGAAGGCTTCATACCGCCCGGTCGAGGAACGATCAGGTTGTTCTGGATATCAGGCTTTATCTGAGGGATGAGGTCAAAGAAGTTGTCTCGCTTCTGAAAGGCATTGAGACGGCGCTCGCGGAAATCGCAGAAAAGAATTTAGGCGTAATAATGCCGGGATATACGCATCTTCAAAGGGCTCAGCCGGTGCTTTTATCGCATCATCTGATGGCATATGCCCATATGTTTGAAAGGGATAAAATGCGGTTTGTCGATGCGTTGAAGCGGATAAATATCCTGCCGCTCGGCTCATGCGCCCTCGCGGGAACTACGCTGCCGACGGACAGACATTATATCGCGGAACTTTTAGGATTCGATTCGGTTTCTGAAAATAGTATGGATTCCGTTTCCGACAGAGACTTTCTGCTTGAGTTTTCATCGTGCGCTTCGATTTTTATGACGCACATATCGAGAATGGCTGAGGAGTTGATATTATGGTCATCAGAGGAATTTTCATTTATTGAATTGCCGGACGCCTTTACGACCGGCTCAAGCATAATGCCGCAGAAGAAAAATCCGGATGTGGCGGAATTGATGCGAGGGAAGACAGGAAGGGTTTATGGAAATCTTACAAGCCTTCTTACGACAATGAAGGGTCTTCCACTAACTTATAACAGGGATATGCAGGAAGATAAGGAGCCTGTTTTTGACAGTGTTGATACGGTGAAGCTGACACTGAATGTTCTAATGCAGATGCTGCCGAAAATAAAATTCAATGCAAAACGCATGAGGGATACTGCCGATGCGGCATTTTCCACCGCCACGGATATTGCGGAATATCTTGTGAGAAAAGGAGTGCCGTTCAGGACAGCTCATGAGATTACAGGCAAGATAGTCAGATATTGCATAGATAAAAATAAAAGGCTGTCCGATTTAAGCGCGGCAGAATATAAATTGTTTTCGAACGTTATAGGAAACGACATTTATAAATTCATCGGCACCGCCGAATCAGTGAACGCAAAGAAATCTTATGGCGGCACATCGCCTTCAAGGGTGAAGGAACAGATTAAGAGATTCAGGAGAGGGCTGAAGTAGAAAATATATGGTTACTTTAAAAGATGCAAAAGAAGTATCGGAGAAGATAAACAGGGCGTTTAGCCCTCTCTCTATCACTGTTTTCGGTTCTACTGCAAGAGAGGGCAGCGGAAACGATTTGGATTTATTGGTTGTTCTTGACGATAGAGGAAAGTCCTTTGATAATGTCGATTTGTTGATGCACAGGTGCTTGAAAGATTTTTATAAGAAATTCGCTATTGACCCGTTTGTAATTCCTCTTTCGACTTTCCGCGAACATTATTTTAAGGGTAGTCCTTTTTTGAGCCTAATATTAAAGGAAGGGAGGATTTTATATATGAAAGATGCAGTAAAGCAATGGATGAGACAGGCGAATGATGAGTTAAAGACGGCTCAATATTTGTTTGATGGAGATTTTCACAAAGGCTCATGTTTCCATTCGCAGCAGGCAATAGAGAAAGTTCTGAAGGCGTTATTGCTCAGTAGAGGTTGGGAATTGGAAAAGACGCACAGTATTGACAGATTAATAGCTTTGCTTGGAGGGTATAAGATTAAAATTGACATTCCGGACGAGGACATGGTTTTTATAGATAGTATTTACAGAGGGCGTTATCCTGCTGAGGCAGGACTTCTCCCGTTGGGAGAGCCGACAAAGACAGATGCTCAGAGAGCGGTCAGCATTGCTGAACGAATAATAAGAAAAGTAAAAACTAAATTGAATAAAAAATAAGGTGCAAATGCTATCACATAAAAAATTGCTATATTCATCATTACTTATAATTGCCTTGCTCCTTACTTCTTGCGGGAAAAAAGGCGATCCTACCCTTAAGTCTTTTGAAAAACCGCAGACGGTAAAAGATATAAAGGCAATGCACCGCGAAGATGAGCTTATAATATCATGGTCGTATCCTTCATCGGAACGGGAGAAGATTAAGGGCTTCTATATAGAAAAGGCGATAGGCGATAGGCAAGAGGGAAAAGGCGAAGTGATAGAGTATAAGAATATCGCATTCCTGAAAAACGATATATCTCAGTTCATAGACAAGGATTTTAAGACAGAGAAAACCTATCTTTATAAAATTCGTGCGTATAGTCTCAGGAATGCTATAAGCGACGATTCACCGGTCATAAAGGCAGCCCCCAAGGAATTACCAAAGCCTCCGGTTAAGTTATCGTATAAGGTGACGACCGATTCCATAGAAATCGCATGGCAGGCAATAGGCAATGGGCAAGAGGCCATAGGGATTATATATAACATTTATAAAAGTTATGAGACCGGCAAATACGGAGCATCGCCGCTGAATAGTGCGCCGTTAAAAGAGCCGGCCTTTAAAGACAAAATAGAAACTGAGAAAAGCGTATATTACACCGTCAGGGCGCTTCTCGATACCGAACTTAAAGATGAAGGTTATCCGTCAGAAGGCTTGGAGGTTAACCCCGAGTCCTTTATTCCCGCAAGGCCGAAAAAACTTACGTATGTTCCCTCCAGACAAAAGGTTTATCTCATGTGGGATGAAAATAGAGAGACATGGGCTAAGGGATACAGGGTTTACAGAAAAAAGGCATCGGAGACAGAATTCAAATTAATAGGGGAGTCGATTTTACCCGCCTTTACGGACAATGATCCGCTCTCTTCAAAGAGATCGTATTATATAACTGCCGTCGGACCCAAGAAAGAAAGCATCCCCTCGGAGATTATAGATGTCCATCCTTTAGTAGAAAGATAGAATGGAAAAAATACTTTTAGGACACGGCAGCGGCGGCAGATTGATGCATCAATTAATAAGGGAGCATTTAGTCCCGGAATTCAATCTGAAAGAATTAAGCGACTCTGCGGTAATCGATTTAAAAGGTCATTCGAAGTTGGCGTTTACGACGGATTCCTATGTTGTGTCTCCCATTTTTTTCCCGGGAGGCAACATAGGCGAGCTTGCGGTCAACGGGACCGTCAATGACCTTTCGATGGTCGGCGCCCGGCCGCTGTATCTTAGTGCCGGATTTATTATCGAAGAGGGTTTCCCGATGGGCGATATGAAAAGGATCATTTCTTCAATGGCCGAGGCCGCAAAAAACGCAGGAGTGAGGATTGTTGCCGGAGATACAAAAGTGGTAGATAAAGGCAAAGGGGACGGCATATTCATAAATACGAGCGGTGTCGGCATTATTCATGACGGCATTGACCTCGGCCCGAGGCATATAAGGGCAGGCGACAAGGTGATTATCAGCGGTTTAATGGGAGATCACGGCATAGCCGTCATGTCCGAGAGAAACGGTCTCTCTTTTGAGCCTCCCGTAGTAAGCGACACCGCAGCGTTAAACGGCCTGGTGGAGCGAATGTTCGATATTACGCCGAATCCGGCAATCCGTATGATGAGGGACCCCACAAGAGGCGGCGTGGCCACCACTCTCAAGGAGATCGCGAACGATTCGGGATTTTGTATCGGTATTAACGAGGACGGTTTGCCTATATCGTCAGGGGTGATCGGCGCGTGCGAACTGCTCGGTCTGGATCCGCTTTATATAGCGAACGAAGGTATTCTTATCGCCGTTGTATCTCCTGACGTAGCTGCTACTCTTGTAGAGGAGATGAGGAAACATCCATTAGGAAAAAACTCGGCAATTATCGGCGAAGTGACCTATGAGGCGAAAGCAACAGTCTTGCTCAGGACATCCGTGGGCGGGACGCGTATCGTGGACATGCTTGCCGGAGAACAACTGCCGAGAATATGCTAAAATAAAATCGTTTTTAGCGTTATAGAGTTATAGCGTTTATGGCGTTTAAAATTGTCGTTTTTACGCTATAACACTCAACGCTTTGCGCTATAACGAAAAACGGAGGTTTAATATGATAAGGGAAATACTGTGTGTTACATGCGTTATATCGTTTGCATTTGGAGCCATTGCAAACAGCGCAATATTGCTCGATAAGGTTATGGCGATAGTAAATAAAGAGGTGATAACCTGGAGCGATCTTTACAAGGCTATGGAATTCGAGGCTACGGATGAGATAAAGGCTATGAAAGACGACGACAGGAGGAGGTTTTTCAAGGAGAACGAGGCGGCTTTTTTGGAAACTATGATCGATATGCGGCTGCAGCTTCAGGAAGCATCGAGAACCGGCATTTCGATCGGCGATGAAGAGGTGGCAAAGGCTATCGAAGGCATAAAGAAAAAGTACTCAATGACGGATGAGATGTTTAAAAACGCTATAAGCAAGGAAGGATTCACTATCACCGAATATAAAAAGAAACTTGCGGATCAGATAGCCATAGGCCGCGTCGTAGAGCATGAGGTTAAGAGCAAAATTCTTATAACGGAGGGCGAACTCGATCAATATCTCTCCGAGAATAAGGAAATCCGGAAGGAGAGCGACGGGTTTAATATAAGCCATGTATTCTTCAGAAAGGCTGATGACAGACAGCAGGTGGAAGCTAAGGCCGCGGATATTTATAAAAAGATAAAGGCAGGCGGGAATTTTTCCGAGACGGCGCGACAGTATTCAGAAGACGCGAGCGCGCAGAGCGGCGGAGATCTCGGTTTCATAAAGAAGTCGGATCTGTCAAAGGAATTCCTCGATGTCCTCTCGAAGATGAAAGACGGCGATGTCAGCGAGCCTTTCTGGAGCGGAAACGGCATTCATATACTCAGGCTGAACGAAAGGAAAGAATTCAAAAATCCTCAGGAATTGAGAGAAGCTGTAAGGCAGAAGCTCATGAGCGATAAATATACGAAGGAATACAGGAGTTGGATAAAAGGACTGCGCGAAAGGGCATATGTGGAAATCAAACTGTAACTATGGAACAGAGAATTCAAAAAATCCTCGCCATGGCCGGGATAGCTTCGAGGCGAAAGGCGGAGGAGTTCATAATCGAAGGAAGAGTGACTGTAAACGGGGAAACGGCAGCCCTCGGCACTAAGGCGGATCCCTCAAAAGATCATATAAAGGTTGACGGAAAGCTTATCACAAGGGCCGAACCTAAAGTATATCTGATGTTAAATAAGCCCGCAGGCGTTGTAACGTCCCTTTCCGATCCTGAGGGAAGGCCGACGGTGAAGGATTTTCTCAAAGGGATAAAATACAGGGTGTTCCCTGTCGGAAGGCTCGATTACGATTCCGAGGGATTGCTGCTGATGACCAATGACGGCGACCTTGCCCATTCGGTGCTGCATCCTTCGAAAAAAATACCGAAGATATATCTGGTCAAGGCGCAAGGCATTATTGATGAAGCGGTAATGGAGAAGCTGCGGAGAGGAGTGAGGCTCGAAGACGGCTTGACCGCTCCTGCTAAGGTCAAAAGAATCCGGCAGACCGGGAACAACACATGGGTTGAGATGATAATATATGAAGGTAAGAAAAGGCAGATCAGGAGAATGCTCGAATCTGTCTGCCACTCTGTTATTAAACTCAGGAGAATAGGCGTTGACGGATTGAAATTGGGCGATTTGAAGCCGGGAGATATAAGGCGGCTGACAATAGAAGAAATTAAAAGGCTGAAAGAGTTAACTTAAGCTTTTTATATCTCAGCCACGGTTCAAAGACTTTAAAAAGTGTTGGTTCAAGTGTATATATAAAGATTATAAGCGCATCACCTAACAAGTATCCAATGTTGTAGAATACGGATACAAGATAAATGTTATTGCAAGTGCGGTTTAGTCTTTTCGCCGCACCTGAGATATATTTTTAAAACTTAGAATTGTTCGATTTGAGTTAAATTATGGAGGTTTTATGATTCGCGATAAAGGGTGCGGTGAGATAAGGGAATCGGATATAGGCTCTAATATGAGCCTTGCCGGATGGGTATTCAGGCGAAGAGACCACGGAGGTCTGATATTCATCGATCTGAGGGACAGGAGCGGCATCTCGCAGGTCGTCTTCAGCCCGGAGGTATCAAAAGAGACGCATGAACGCGCGCACGACCTCAGGAGCGAATTTGTAATATCCGTGTCCGGAGAAATAAGGAGAAGGCCAGATGGAACTGAGAATCCCAATCTTCCGACAGGCATGGTCGAGCTTTACGTAAAAAGACTCGATGTCCTGAACGGGTCGGCTCCCTTGCCGTTCCCGATGGAGGAGGCGGCGGAAGCGTCTGAATTTTTACGTTTGAAGCACAGGTATCTCGATTTGAGAAGACCGGAACTCCAGCGTAACTTAATTGTGCGGCACAAAGTTTCGAAGATTATGCGGGATTATCTCGATGGAAAAGGGTTTTTGGAGATAGAAACTCCTATGCTCACAAAATCTACGCCTGAGGGGGCGAGGGACTATCTCGTGCCGAGCCGTCTCAATCCCGGTCATTTCTACGCCCTTCCTCAGTCGCCGCAGCTTTTTAAACAGATACTCATGGCAGCGGGGCTCGAAAGATATTTCCAGATAGTAAAGTGTTTCAGGGACGAAGATCTAAGGGCTGACCGGCAGCCGGAATTTACTCAGGTTGATATGGAAATGTCATTTACTGACAGGGACGAAGTTATTGCGATTGTCGAGGGTATGATTAAAACGGTTTTTAAAGAGGTTCTTGATATCGATATAGGGTCCCCGTTTCAAAGACTCGGCTACAGCGAGTCGATGGAGCGGTTCGGAAACGATAAGCCGGATTTGCGATTCGGCCTTGAATTGAAGGACATGGCAGACCTTGCGGCAAAAGGGTCTTTTAAGGTTTTCCTGGATGCTGTTCAATCCGGCGGCAGGGTAAAGGCTGTTAACGGCAAGGGAATGGCAGGCCTTTCGAGAAAAGAGATAGACATGCTTACCGAAGAGGCGCAGTCGTTCGGCGCAAAGGGGCTCGCGTGGATAAAAGTAAAAAACGGTTTTGAATCTCCAATCGCCAAGTTCTTTCCGGAAGACGTCTTGAGACAGATGGCGGACAGGCTCGAAGCATCCGACGGCGATATGATGCTCTTTGTCGCGGATAAAGAGAAGGTTGTCCACGATGTGTTGAGCCGCATGAGACTTGAACTCGGCAAAAGATTGAAACTCATACAACCGGGATTCCGTTTTGTCTGGATAACGGATTTCCCTCTTTTTGAATGGGACGATGAGGAAGGCAGGTTTCAGGCGATGCATCATCCATTTACATCGCCTGCAGATGAGGATATCTCGAAGTTATCCTCAATAAATGACTCCGAACTCCAAACTCCGAACTCTCCGCTTGCTTCGTTAAAGGCCATGGCATATGATATTGTTCTGAACGGCTACGAGATCGGCGGCGGGAGCATCCGCATACATAATTTTATCGATCAGCATAAGATGTTTAAAATCCTCGGGATTACGGATGAAGACGCGAGGGTGAAGTTCGGTTTTCTCCTCGATGCCCTTGAATACGGCGCTCCACCGCACGGCGGCATTGCGCTCGGGCTCGACAGGCTTGTTATGCTTATGGTCGGCGCGCATTCGATAAGAGATGTCATCGCATTCCCCAAAACACAGAAGGCTGTATGCCTTATGAGCGGCGCTCCTTCTATTGTAGAGCAGAAACAATTGAGGGAATTAAATATAAAGACAGTGATCACCGATTAAAGGGTTGACAATTAAGTCGTTTTTTGTAATGATAGACTATGTTTTTAAAAAAGAAAAATCCGATAGGCATAGACATAGGTTCCGCCTACATCAAGGCTGTCCAACTCAACGATACAAAGGCGGGCTACGAGCTTGCCCTTTATGATAGTGTAGCCATACCGCCCGGCATCATCAGCGACGGGGTTGTCCTCGAACTCGAAAAAGAAAATTTAGCCGACGCCTTAAGGGAGCTGATGAAAAAGGCCGGCATAAAAGGCGGAGCTGCGGTTATAGGCATTTCCGGTCACTCGTCCGCCATAATCAAAAAGATAACAATCCCGGTTATGGCTGAAGAAGAGCTCGCGAATTCCATTAAATATGAAGCGGAGCAGTATGTGCCGTTTGATATAAACGACGTCAATCTCGATTTTCAGATACTGGGCACGAGGCCTGAAGGGGAAGGACAGATGGACGTAGTCCTCGTTGCCGTCAAAAAGACGGTTGTCAACGATTATTGCGAGGTTATAGAAGAAGCCGGACTCTACCCCGTTGTCGTGGATGTAGATTCATTCGCCTTAAGCAATATGTACGAGATCAATTACGGGCTGACGGAAGGAACAATAGCGCTTATTAATGTCGGGGCGAGCACTACAAATATAAACATACTCCAGAACGGACAGCCTGTCTTTACGAGGGACAGCGCTATCGGAAGCAATGTCCATACGGAGTCGCTCGAGCGCGCGCTGAATATTTCGAGGGAAGACGCTGAAAGGGTGAAAATGGGACGCTCTGTCGAGGGCGTTGAGCCTTCCGACGTCCAGCTTGCTTTAAGCTCGGCATCGGAAGAAATATATTCGGAATTGTACAGGTCGTTTGAGTATTTTCGCAGCAGCGTGGGAGAAGGGGATATAAGCAGGATTATCCTGAGCGGCGGGGCGGCGCTTATAAAAGGTTTCGCGGAGACCATGGCGGATCGCCTCGGCATGGAGGTTGAAGTCGCGGACCCGTTTAAGAATATAAAGATATCCGATAAATTGGATTCCGCTTATATAAAAGAGATAGCGCCGGCGGCTGCGGTGGCCGTAGGGCTCGCGTTGAGGAGCGGCGGAGACAAGCAATGATACGGATAAATCTGCTCAGCGAGGAAAAGAAGAAGCAGAAAAAAAAGAGAAAGATAAAGGGCCCTTCGAATTTTCTCGTCACTGTCGGAATAGCGGCGCTGGCTGCTCTGCTTGTGTCCGGCGGCGCTGCCTTCTTTTTTAAAAATCAGGTATCTCAGTTAAAGTCCAGAAGCGATTCGAATAAGGCGAAACTGGCGGAACTTGCAAGGCAGACAAATGAGGCAAACAGGCTTGACAAACTTAATAAAGAGATAGCGCAGCGCAGCGTTATTATAGAAGGCTTGAGGAAGAACCAATCGGTTCCGGTGAAAATACTGGATAACGTCAGTAAGGAGATACCGGAAGGCCTATGGCTTGTAATGATGACCTATAAGGACACCGGCGTGGTTGTTGAAGGATACGCCTTTTCGAATGCGGATATAGTTTCCTATGTCGAAAACCTAAAGAAATCCGAGAATTTCTCCGATGTGTATCTTGATGAGTCAGTTCAGGCGGAGATTGAAAAGGTTCAGGTGTATAAATTTAAACTGAGTTTCAAGATAAGGGTTTAGGAAAGTATGGCACTGACGATAGGCATTGATGTGCAGAATCTCCCGCCGGCTAAAAAAAAGCTGCTCCTCGTGATGCCTCCTTTAGTCATAATCTTCGTCTTCGTGTATTTTCTTATAATGCCGGCTATTGAAGAAAAGGGCAAACTGTCCGCCGAAGTCGATAAGCAGAACAAAGAGATTCAGGCTGCCCATCAGAGTGCGGGGCGGCTTCCGGCATTGATTGCCGAGAACGAAAAACTGAAGGCAAAGCTCATGGAGCTTCAGGTGCAGCTTCCGGAGGAAAAAGAAGTCTCCGGACTTTTAAAGCAGGTGTCCGAACTCGGCATAAAATCAGGCCTCCAGATAATCTTATGGAAGCCTAAAGAGAGGGTTGTTCATCCGAGCAGGGAGATATACGAAATCAATGTCGATGTTCAAATGAGAGGCAATTATCACAGGTTCGGACAGTTTTTCAGCAATGTAACAAAACTAAGCAGGATCGTTAATATATCGAATATAAATATAAGGACAATGGAGCAGAAGCAGCAGAGAGGGGCGGGGTCGATATTGAACGTTAGTTTTAACGCCACAACGTATTCCCTTATTCCCGAAAAGGAAAGGAAGGAACTCGAAAAGGCGGAAAAAGAGAAGGAAAAAGAGAAGAAGAAAAAATGAAAAGCAATATCATATATAAGAGGGGAAAAAGGTGAGCGGCCGTTCTTCTTTTTCAATAAAGGAGGCGTTGGCATTCGGCTGGCGGACCGTAAAAGGGAATCTGTGGTTTTTTATAAAGCTGCAAATAGCCGCCTTTTTAATCCTTATCGTAATGAGCCTTATATCAGTCCTCCTCGAGAAAGTTTTCCCTTTACAGCAGGCCGGTGCACTTAGCATAACGCTTGTTATCTTGTCTTTAACCCTCGGTATTGTTTTTTCCATAGTGCCGTCCGTAATTTATATAGGATTCATAAAGATATCATTACGTTTTTGCGACGATGAAACGCCTGAATTCATCGAGCTGTTTTCGCACTACAGATTGATTTTCAAATATCTTTTCGCTTCTCTCTTCTTTGCGGTGTTTGTGTTCGGCGGTGCCGGCCTGATATCTCTTGGCTTTTTGAGCGAGGCGGTCTCCGGAATATTAAAGGTTGTACCGGCGATTGCAGGAACGGTTTTGGCCATATTCCTAAGTCTTACCTTTTTCTTTTCCCCTTATGCGGTTGTCGATAAAGGCTTCGGCCCGCTCAATGCTTTGCGCGTAAGCTACCTCATTACCAAAGGAGCGAAACTGAGGCTGTTCCTGTTCCTGCTGCTTATCTTAGCCGTCAATTTTGTCGGTGCGTTATTGTTAGTAGTAGGTCTTCTCATAACTATTCCTTTGACAATGGTCGCTTTCGCGCATATTTACCGAGGTCTTGCTACCGCTGCGGAAGAATCCGGCTCCGATCTTTCGGCTAAAGGCATAAGAGAGAATATGTCATTTATAATCGCGCTTATAGTTGCTGCAACGGTTGCTGCCGGCGCCTTATTCATGGTTTATCAGTCTACTTTTGGAAGCGGATTGGCACAAGAAGCGAGGCATTATGCCGATAATACATTTACACAGGTATTCAGCAGGTGGGACGCGGATAAATTGCTGGCCGAGGCGAGCCCTGAATTCTTTTCGGCAATGCCGGGGCAGCAGGCTGCGGAACAGACTAAGAATCTGTTTAAAGACGCATCGGAAAAACTCGGCATGATGAAGATATATAATATTGTCTCGCAGGAATTTAAGACTTCGCGCTCTCCAGAGGGGAAACAGCAGACATTTGTCCAGTATACCGTGCAGTGCGTTTTCGAAAGAGGCAAGGCGCAGATATTGTTTACGCTTATTCACCGGGAAGGTAAATGGAAAATTTATGGCTTCAGGTGGTCGCTGTTCCCGGCAGCAGCATCGCAGCAACCGGCAGTATCGGAGCAGCCGCAGGTCCAAAAACCTCAAGATAAACCCGCAGAAAAAGCCATAGCAAAGCCGGCAGATAAACCGGCGGATAAGCCTGTTGCGAAGGCGCAGGATGTTAAAGATGCGATAAAACCCGGAGCCTATTACGAGTATACCGCCGGTTCGCGGAGGGATCCGTTTGTCCCTCTTATAGTGAAGGCGGATGCCAAGCCCGCAAAGGGTTTGACGCCTATGGAGAGCTATGAGGTCGCTGAGTTTAAGCTTATAGCAATATTATGGGATAATTCCAAATATTATGCGGTTATTACACTGCCGGACGGCAAGTCATATACGGCGAGGGAAGGGGTTAAAATGGGTCTTCATGGAGGAAAGATATACAAGATAACAAAGGATTCTGTTATCATTAGAGAGCATGTGAGGGATTACAGGGGTGTTCTGAGTCCAAAGGATACCGTTTTAAAACTCCGTATGGAGGAAGAAGGATGAAAGATATGACGGCTAAATATTACAGGTCAGGAGTTATGGGGCGAAGTTTTAAACTAATCGGCGCGTTGTTTGTTGCTTGCTTTCTGCTGTTCGGAGCGGCGCATGCGAGCGCTATGCAAATTACCAATATTGAAATAATCGATAATGCCGTAAAAATAAAAATTGAGGGTCCAATAAAATATACTATACATACCCCTGCGGATCCTTTTAAAGTTTCTGTAGATATAGAAGGGGTTCGGCTTGGAAAGTTCAAAGATAAAATATACTCTGACCGGATAGGTATAACCGAAATAACTCCTGCCCAGATAGAAATGCCTGCTGTCGTATCGCGTCTTGATATCCTCCTTCAGGCCCCAGCCGCAATTAAGCCTGAAATAAAAGGCGACACGCTTGTTATTTCTCTGGAGCCCCGGTCTAATGCGGCAGGCCGCGAGGCAGCAGACAAAATAAAGGAGCCGGAAGACAAAAAAATGTCTTTGCAGGAATCGAAACCGGAGATAAAGGAATCTCCCGCAAAGGAGATCGCAGCCGTTGTATTCGATAAGAGCGATGACGGCATAGAGATTATTATAAAAGGCGACGGGAAAATGCCTGAACCGGCTGTATTCGAGCTTGACGGCAGGATTATGATAGACATCTCTGGTATTGAGATGAAGGCGTCGTTGCCGTCAAAGATGCTTCATCCGGTCAAGGACATTAAATATAAGGCCGAAAAAGAAAAGGTAAGGTTTACGATTGATATAGATGGGAAAGTTATGCCTGAAGTCTTTGCGATGGATGACGAGGTAGTTATAGAGTTCGCTATGAAACAGAAAGCTGAATCCGGAAGCAAAAAATCTGAAGTCGAGTCTGCAAAGAAAGAAGATATTCAAAAAACTCCAAACTCCAAACTCCAGGCTCCAAGCTCTAATTTGGTGTCTCTCGATTTTCAGGATGCCGATGTAGTGCCGATTCTGCGGTTGCTGGGAGACGTGAGCGGATATAATATTGTTATTCATCCGGATGTAAAAGGAAAGATAAGCATGAAGCTCTTGAGTGTGCCGTGGGAGCAGGCGCTTGAGATAATACTAAAAACCTTCGGCCTCGAGAAAATTATGGACGGCAATGTGATAAGGATTGTAACTCTCGATGCCATTCAGAAAGAAAAGGATGCTGTTGCCAAGGCAAAGGAGGCGACCGGAAAGGCTGAAGATGTCGAGACAAAGGTTTATGTCTTGAACTATTCAAATATTGAGAAAGTAAAGGAAGCTATCGTAAACGCAAAGGTCTTGTCGCCGAGAGGGAGCATTGGTGTTGATACAAGAACCCGTTCGTTGATAATAAAAGACATCCCTTCTATACACGAGGAGATTCAAACCCTTATAAGTTCAATCGACAAGGCAACCCCGCAGGTTCTTATAGAGGCACGGATAGTGGAAATGAACACAAACTTTGCAAAAGATATAGGTGTTCAGTGGGGAGCAAAATGGATACCGCCTGATTCGCGGCTTAGTTTAAAAGGTTCACAGGGACAAACGATAACGGGTGGACAGGGCGATATCGCCCCTGCTCTTACTAATCTGCCGGTTGTTGCGGCTGCTCCATTTGCAGGCGGGCCGACAAGTGCGGTCACGATAGGGTATCTTAATGCCGCAAAAACATTTGGATTGGATTTAAGATTATCGGCAGCCGAAACTGTCGGTAAGGCAAAGATTATATCAAGTCCTAAGATTGTAACGCTCGAAAATGAAAGAGCGGAAATAATACATGGCACGCAAATTCCGGTTGTTACGCCGGGTACTACTACCAGCCCGCCTACAGTATCTTATAAAGATGCTAATTTGAAACTGGTCGTAACGCCGAGCGTAACACCTGATGGCACGGTTTTCTTAAATGTAGAGATAACTAATGACGTGCCTGATTTTACACCTGCAAGGGCCATTCAAGGCAATGTCCCGATAGATAAGAGGGAAGCAAAAAACAAGGTCCTCGTTAAAGATGGCGAAACAGTCGTCATAGGAGGAATTCTAAAAACAAGGGAAGACGATGGTAAAGATAGCGTGCCGGGACTCTCTAAGATTCCGCTCTTAGGATGGCTTTTCAAGAGAGAAATAAAGAAGACGGAATCGTCGGAACTGCTTATTTTCATAACGCCAAGGATTGTGAAACAGTAAAATCAGGTTTCCCAGAGATTATATTCGCCTAAGAGCTTGATGCCTGTGTAATAGCAGCAGAGTTCATTGCCGAGGTCGTTGATGAACGAGCGCTCGTCTCCGTCCTCAAACGCGATGCGCACAAAGCAAAAACCTCCAGGCAGGTCCGAGTGCTTTTCTTCGACGACTTGCCCGACGCCCCATGAGAAGTATCTTGTATGCTTTACCCTATCTCCAACCCGCAAATATAACCTCTGCTTCATATAAATATTATGACCTATTCATCATCTCAATACATAGCGCAGGCCCGCTTGAATGACTTTATCAGCGGAACTCTTTAAACACATACTCTTATGCCCGTCATCCGCATCGGCGGTATCTATTATTCGATTAAGCATAGAATATCTTTACCTTGCATAAAAACAGCGCTTATAAAGGCGTTGAAGCGGACTTGCGCTATGTGTCATTGACGATTATGGAACCTATCTTATATAAGTGCCGTATATGGAATAAACAAAATGCCCTGTTATGGTGAAACCGTCCTTCTCCCATTCGTCTGGTATCGGCCAGTAAGGTTCGGCATCCTTTAACGCCCTGACGGCTGCATCGTCGAGACTCTTATGCCCGGATGTGCGCACCAGTTCGATAGCTCCGAGCTTTCCGTTTTTTTTGATGGTAAACCGTATATATAGATCTCCGTATAGACCCCTTTCCGCAGCCTCGGACGGATATCTCCATATATGCTCTATTTTTTCTTTGAGTCTCTGAAGATAGCCGTAATACTGAAATTCTTTTGTGTCGAAGGTGATACCGCTGTCCGGTTTTTTCCCCTCTTTTTCTTTTTGAGCCAATTTGCCGATAATATCCCTGTCAAAAAGTTTTTCCTTTAAAGGCTTCGGGGGGGCAGGCGATGCGGATTCATGTCCTCGAAATCTTTCTACCCCTTGTTGTTCGCCTCCGCCTCCTGCGTCGGGGATTTGCGGTCTGACTGCCGGAGATTCTTTTTGAAGGCTGTTACCGGGGGCGGTTTTCCCCGGCAGTTTCATACCCTTCGTATCCGCCTTTTCGCTTCGCCGTGCAGCGGATGACTCTTTAGCGCCCTTCCGGGGCGCAACGCCCTTCGGCAAACTGCGACCGCCCGGCCTATCGCCTTCTTTTAATTCGTCGGGGCTTATTATTCGAGCATAAAACGGCGGTGTGCCGCTTTCTTTTTTCCCCTGGACAATAAAGAGGGCTAACGCAATTAATGCCGCATGCAGTATGAGCGAATAAATTACATATCGTTTCAAGATACTTTTATTTTACCTCAAACGGCGCACTTTAATCAGGCGGGGATTGTTTAAATCTTGAGAAAATGCCTGAAGAAATTCAGGTAGGATATAAGGCTGCCGCTGCCCGCTTCTTTTCTGAGCCATAATTTCATTGCGATTTCCTGAACCTCCGGCCGTTTGTGAAGGGCAACGAATTTTTCTATGTTCTCGTCGTTTTTGAACAACAGGTTTCTTATCTTGCTCATCAGCAGAAATCTGTGGTTGAACCTGCTTTTCCAGAGTTTTTTATAGATGTCGGGCTTGTCTTCACTAATTGCCTGCGCCGCGAACTCTCCGGATTTCATCGCATAGTAAATGCCTTCGTATGTTATAGGCATTACCATGCCTGCGGAATCTCCGGAATAGAGGATGTTCTTAATGTTGAAAAGGCTTCCTTCCCACATCGGAATCCTGAATGCCCGCGTCTTTTTTGAAAAGTTCATCGGCGCAAAGTCCCTCATCGGGACGCCGAATCTTCTTGTTATAAAATTGTCTAAGAATGCGGAAAGTTCTTTAGCATTCGTGCTCCCGGTCCCCATGGAAGAATATCCATGTGAAGGGAATATCCATGAATAAAAATTCGAGGCGTGGTTCGAGCCGAACCAGAATTCGCACGCATCATAGCTGTCGGGTTTTATATGAGCGCTTATGGTATAAAGGGAGCCGCACTTTGACGGCGAGATGCCTGAGACGGTCCTGGACGTTATCCCGTCCGATGCGACTATGTAATCGGACTTTATTCTGATCTCTTCACCGGTAGATTTTTTCTTTATGATAGAAGTTATATTTCTGCCGATGTCGTCGAATCGCATGAATTCGGCCTCCAGCATCGACGCGCCTTTGTCCTTTGCGGCTTCCCTTAAGTAGGAGTCAAACTCTCCCCTTTCGGTGACACACAGATGTCCGCCTTTCATTTCGACTTCTATATCTTCTCCTTTCGGAGAAACTATGCGCATTTTCGTAATTATTCTTTTTGTTACCTTTTCCTCCGGTATATCCATCTCTTTTAGAGCCGATGATGGAATGCCTCCGCCGCAAGGCTTCACATAAGAAAAGTCTCTCTCGACGAGGATGGTATCCGCGCCGTTGCCGGCTAAAAATCTTGCAGCCGTTGCTCCGGCAGGCCCGCCGCCTATTACAAGGGTTTTAGTTCGAAGCATGGGATTTGTTGACTATTTTTTAGGTTCTCTAACCGTCAATACAGGACACGATGCGTTTCTAACGACCCGCTCGGCGGTGCTTCCGAAGATAACCCTGTCGAGCCCTTTCCTGCCGTGTGTTCCGATGACGATCAGGTCTATATTTTTTTCCTGTGCGAACTTTAGTATTTCCTCGTACGGGACGCCGCGTATTACGGCATGTTCGACGTCCTTAAGAACCCTTCTCTGCTCCAATCCGAATTTTTCGAGTTCTTTGCGTGCGCTTGCGTCCAGTTCCTTGTACATTTCATCGACGGATATATGCGGTATGTGCAGTCCGGATGACGTTGCAATGTCATATATGACATGCAGCAGATATAGCTTTGCGCCGTAGCTTTTCGCCATATCAAGAGCATACGGCAGCGCGTTCAAAGCCCCGTCTGAAAAGTCGGTAGGGAAAAGAATCCGTTTGATCTCCATAGTAATCAGACCTCCTTAAGGTGTTTGGCCGCATCCTCCGGGGATGTGGTCAGTATGTAAAATTCCGAGTCCCATTCGAACCCGCTTTTTGTTACGAGGTGCGGAGTAACTTCCATATGCCAGTGGAAATCCTCTCCGAGCGTATGCCAGTGGTCTTTTCGGGGCATTCTGTTAGGTGCCGTATGCAGGACATAATTGTAAGACGGATTTTTAAAAAGGTTTCTCATCTTTTTTATTGTTGTCATCAGAATAAGGCTTAGATCTTCCATCTCGTCGTCATGGATGTCCTGAAACGCGCAGGTGTGCCTCTTCGGCACTATCCAGAACTCAAACGGGAGCCGAGGCGCGAACGGAGAAAAGGCGATAATATTTTTTGTTTCCATGATGATCCTTTCCTCTGTCCTCAGTTCTTCGCTCAAGATGTCACAGTATATGCAGCGCTCTTTGTAATAATAATAAGCCTTTGCGCCGTCAAGCTCTTCTTTAATGCCCTTGGGTATTACCGGCGTGGCGATTACCTGCGAATGGGGGTGATGATATAATTCTCCGGCTGTTTTCCCGCAATCCTTATAAATGAAGGTATATCTGAATCGGGGGTCCTTCTCAAGTTCGCTTACCCGGTTTTTATAAGTGGTCATTACATTAATCATTTGGGTAATGCCGCTGTCCTCCGGATGCGTGTCATGGGACGGCGATTCGACGATGATCTCATTTGCGCCGATGCTGTTCATCTTATCATACATGCCTATCCCCCGCCTGCCGAGGTCTCCCTCTATTTGGAATATAGGATTAGGCTTAGGCACAACCCGTGTCTGCCAGTTGGGTGTATTTGGAGGTGTCCCGATTTCCCTTATCGCAAAAATCTCTTGGGGTGTTTTGTCTTCTTTGCCCCGGCACAGAATGCATTTATTACAGTCCGTGTCGCGCTCGACATGATCGATATCTTTCCCAAGATAGTAATGCGGCGGCTTTGAATCCTTCAGCACGGCTACCCACCTGTTAAGTATAGGATCCTTTCTTAGTTCGTGCATGAATATTCCTTGCCCCTGTTTTTTAAATAAATCAACCTTAGACCTTCAAAGGTCAGGTTCGGCTCTAACAGATGCCTTCTTTTTACGAGGGGGGACATGAGTTTTGCATGCCCTCCTGTCAGGACTAATTTTAACCTGAAACCGATCTCTTTCTCCATACCGTTTATGAGCGCCTCTACAGCTCCGGCCGTGCCGTGAATTATTCCTGAAGTTATGGACGATGCCGTGCTTCTGCCTAAAACAGTCTTGGGTGTTTTTAGCGGAATGGGAGGGAGTTTTGCGGTGCCTTCATGGAGCGCCCTTTGCATAAGATGAACGCCGGGCATTATTGCCCCTCCGATGAAATCGCTATTTCTGCCTATAACGGTAACGGTGGTTGCCGTTCCGAAATCTACGATCGCAACCTGTTTTTTAAAATAGTGGAATCCCGCTACAGCGTTGGCGATCCTGTCGGCGCCTATTGCCGAAGGCGCTGTTACGGCTAAGTTCAGCCCGCACTTAAGTTTATGACACACGATTAACGGTTTTCTGCCGGTTATCCCAATCAGAGATTTAATGATTGTCTCATTGAGGGACGGGACCACAGAAGATAATATTACATCGATATTCAGGGTTAAGAATTTGGAGCCGGTAGTCCTGAGTCCGATAAAATCCGAGATGATCTTTTTATACGCCGCGGCCGATCGTGCCGGACGAACAGGTATTTTTTTCAGGAATATTCTTCTGCTTTTCGCCGGCTCATGGAACAGACCCAATCCGATTGTGGAATTACCTATGTCCACGGCAAGCAGTATGCTCATCTTAATATTGCAATATCCCCTGAGTTTATTTTTTTTATGGAGTTATCCGGAAGTTTAAGCATCAGCATGCCTTCGTCATCTATGCCTTCGGCAATGCCGGTGAATACGGCATTCCCTACCGTCACCTTTACCGTCCTGCCGATAGTGGATGACAGCAGCATCCACGCGTCGGTTATGGGTTTTTTCCCGGTGTTTAAAAGAATTGAGTACCACCTGTCCAGTTCTTTTATTATTTCAATAGCAACAAGTGTTCTTGGAAAATCATATCCATTCCATACTTCCGCACTTCCGCTCTTCTGTTCTATTTTAAGAGATGTCGCGAATGATCCGATTTCGGCAGGCATATCCGTAGGATCGATGTTTACATTTATGCCTATGCCGATAACGGCATGGGATATTCGATCCATATCCGCTTTTATTTCCGTGAGTATGCCGCCTAATTTTTTGCCGGAGACCATAAGGTCATTGGGCCATTTTATCGTAACAGGGATCGAAGAGCATTTTTTCACTGCCGTTGCGCATGAGACGGCGGACATCAAAGTTAGGATAGTCGCATCCCTTGGAGAAAGCTGCGGTTTTAAAACGATGCTCATATAAATATTTTTGCCTGCGGGAGACAGCCATTTTCTTCCGAGCCTTCCCTTGCCGCCGGTCTGTGCATCGGCTATCACTACCGAGCCTTCCTCGCATCCCTTTCCCGCAAGTTCCATCGCATGCGTATTGGTAGAATTTACGGTTTCTAAAAAGATTATTTTTTTGCCTACTACGCTTGTATGGCCGGACAGAGCACTTTTTATTTCTTCTATCGACATGTCAGGAGATTCATTCTTCATTCAGCACGACGACCTCTATCTTTCCTTTTAACCCATCCGCGAAGCGCTTGGCGTCGTTTTTATCCCCGACTATAGAGCCGTAATGCATAGGTATGGCTATCTTCGGTTTTATATCGAGGGCCGCCTGAACCGCCTCTTCCGCAGTCATGACATATGTGCCCGATACCGGAAGCAGCGCCATGTCTATATTTTTGAATGTCTTCATTTCGGGTATATGATCCGTATCTCCTGCAAGATATATCCTACGACCATTCACCGTGAATATATATCCGACCCAACCCCTGTCTTTTGTGTGGAACTGTTTGTTGGTATTGTACGAGGGAACCGCCTCGATATCGATTCCTGCCGCGGTGATTCTATCTCCCGGCTTAACGATTTTTATATTCCCCGACAATTTTTTTGCGCAGTCGGAAACAGTAACTATTACGGTATTCGGTCCCTGAATTTTTTTAACGTCTTCCGGAGAGCAGTGGTCATAATGCTCGTGAGTTATCAGGATTATGTCTGCCGTGTCTTTTCTTTTCACCTTGAAGGGGTCCGTAAAGATAACCTTTTCGCCTATAATCTTGAATGTGTCGTGACCGAGCCAATGAATATCTTTTATCATTGTCGTTACCTCCTTAGCGCCGCTCTTTTGAGGCGTCCCCTTTTTCTCTGCCAGGAGCAATACCGGCGCTGCTAATAAAACAAAAGCGATAATTGCCGTGCGGAGATACATGTTCTTCATGCCGCCTCCCTTTCTGTAAAATTATATCATAAAAATTCCCGCTTTATTTTCTTATGTTCAATATGCTATATTTATCTTTCCCGGATTGTTGGGTTTTAGATAAAAAAGCACGCTTGATGACTTGACAAAAACGAAAGTCTCTGGTAAGCTTAACGGGTTTTCCGCCGAATCCGAGATAGATTCGGAACTTTTGATGTAATTAATCCTGTTTTGTAAGTTTGGAGGAAACGTGCCGACGATTGCACAACTGATTAAAAACGGACGTAAGAAGGCAGAGAGGAAGACAAAAAGTCCTGCTCTTAAAAACTGCCCGCAGAAGCGCGGCGTGTGCGTAAGGGTGTATACCACTACGCCAAAAAAGCCGAACTCCGCATTGAGGAAGGTTGCAAGGGTGAGGCTGACCAACGGCATGGAAGTTACCGCATACATTCCCGGCGTGGGGCATAATCTTCAGGAGCATTCGATAGTATTAATAAGAGGCGGAAGGGTTAAAGACCTTCCGGGCGTTAGGTATCACATCCTGAGGGGTGCCCTGGATTGCGCAGGCGTGGCCAACAGGAGACAGGGAAGATCCAAATACGGCGCTAAGAGACCTAAATAGCAAAATATATTCGGAGCAATCAAGATGGCAAGAAGAAGAGAATCAGAAAAAAGAGAGATATTACCCGATCCTAAATTCAACAGCAAGCTGGTGAGCAGGTTCGTCAGCGTTATTTTTAAGGATGGGAAAAAATCGACCGCCGAAAGGATATGCTACGGCGCGCTGGATATTCTTAAAGAAAAGACGGGGACCGATCCCCTGAAGGTATTTAAGACGGCGGTGGAAAATGTAAAGCCGATTCTCGAGGTGAAGCCGAGAAGGGTCGGCGGCGCTACATATCAGGTCCCTATGGAAGTAAGGCCTCACAGGAAGATAGCCCTCGCTTTGAGATGGATTGTTTCCTATGCGAGAGGCCGCAAGGAAAAAACAATGCGCGAGAGACTTGCAGGAGAGCTTTTAGACGCGTATAACAATACGGGCAGTTCCATAAAGAAAAAGGAAGATACCCACAGAATGGCAGAGGCCAACAGGGCTTTTGCTCACTACAGGTGGTAATAAGGAGATTTAGTTCTGATGTCCAGATTTCCGTTAGATAAAACAAGAAACATCGGTATTATGGCTCATATAGATGCCGGCAAGACCACGACTACCGAAAGGATACTTTATTATACGGGCGTCACCTATAAAATAGGCGAAGTCCATGAAGGAACGGCAGTTATGGACTGGATGGTTCAGGAGCAGGAGAGGGGAATTACCATAACGTCCGCCGCAACAACATGCTCGTGGAAAGACCATATAATAAATATTATCGATACTCCGGGGCATGTCGATTTTACTATCGAGGTTGAGCGTTCATTGAGAGTGCTTGACGGGGCGGTTGCCGTATTTGACGCGGTTGCCGGTGTCGAGCCCCAATCGGAGACCGTATGGAGGCAGGCCAATAAATACGGAGTGCCGAGAATAGCCTTTATGAATAAGATGGACAGGGTAGGCGCAGATTTTTTTATGGCGGTTGATACGATGGTCGAAAAGCTCGGCGCGCAGCCTGTGCTGGTTCAGATACCGATAGGAAGCGAAGATAAATTGAGGGGATCTATAGACCTTGTGGGTATGCGGGCGTTCTTTTTTGATGACGAGACCCTCGGCGCAAAATATGTAGAGGCCGATATACCGGAAGAATACATCCCTAAGGCCAAAGAATACAGGGAGAAGTTGCTGGAGGCGGTTGCCGATGTCGATGAAAATATAATGGAGAAATACCTCTCTGGAGAGGCGATATCGGCAGATGCGATAAAAAACGCACTCCGCAGAGGCGTCGTAGAAATGAAGTTTACGCCTGTTCTGTGCGGATCTGCCTTTAAGAATAAAGGAGTCCAGTTGCTCCTCGACGGTATAGTCGATTATCTTCCCTCCCCCCTCGATATACCACCGGTGAAAGGCGTAAGGCCGCTTGACGGTGTTGAGGTGGAGAGAAGGGCGGCGGATGAGGAACCCTTTGCTGCCCTCGCCTTTAAGATAATGACGGACCCGTTTGTAGGTCAGCTTACATTTATCAGGGTGTATTCAGGCGTGTTGAGCGCCGGGTCCTACATATATAATTCCACGAAGGACACGAAAGAAAGGATCGGCAGGCTTTTGAGGATGCATGCCAACAAGCGTGAAGATATAAAGGAAGTAAGGGCCGGCGACATAGCCGCGATAGTCGGGCTGAAAAGTACATTGACGGGGGATACTCTCTGCGATGAGAGCGCTCCTGTAATTCTTGAGGCGATGGAATTTCCCGAGCCTGTTATAGCTGTAGCCATAGAGCCGAAGACAAAGGTGGATCAGGAAAGGCTCTCGGTTTCCCTCGCAAAGCTTGCGCAGGAAGACCCGTCTTTTAAAGTCTCTTTTGATGAAGATACGGGCCAAACGATAATATCAGGGATGGGT
Source organism: Nitrospirota bacterium (assembly GCA_021792185.1). Taxonomy (GTDB): domain Bacteria; phylum Nitrospirota; class Thermodesulfovibrionia; order Thermodesulfovibrionales; family Dissulfurispiraceae; genus GWB2-47-37. The sequence goes on from JAJYVD010000027.1 coordinate 28,860, forward strand.
GAACTTCATCTCGAAATAATTGTAGACAGGCTGCTGAGAGAATTCAAGGTCGGAGCAAATGTCGGAAGACCGCAAGTTGCATATAAAGAGACGATAAAAGGCGCGGCAAAGGTTGAAGGCAAATTTGTAAGACAGTCCGGAGGCCGCGGTCAATACGGTCATGTATGGATAGATGTAGAGCCTGTGGAGAGAGGAAAGGGTTTTGAATTCGTAAATAAAATAGTGGGGGGCTCTATTCCGAGGGAGTACGTCCCGGCGGTCGAAAAGGGCATCAAAGAAGCTATGGAAGGCGGGGTGCTTGCAGGTTACCCTATTGTTGATGTAAAGGCAACCCTTTTTGACGGTTCATATCATGAGGTCGATTCCTCTGAAATGGCCTTCAAGATTGCGGGTTCGATGGCTTTGAAAGAAGGTGTAAAGAAGGCGCAACTCGCACTGCTCGAGCCTATTATGGCGGTTGAGGTCGTAACGCCTGAGGAATACATGGGAGATGTTATCGGCGATCTGAATTCGAGACGCGGCAAGATCCAATCTATGGAAAAGCGAGGAACCGCCCAGGTAATAAAGTCGATGGTGCCCCTCTCGGAAATGTTCGGTTATGCGACCGACCTGAGGTCGAAGACGCAGGGAAGGGCTAATTATACAATGCAGTTTTCTCATTATGAGGATGTTCCGAAGAATATAATGGAAGGTATAGTGGCAAAGGCCAAGGGAGAATAGATTTTAATATAAGGAGTTGCAAGAATTTAAGGAGGAGATATGGCCAAGGCAAAATTTGAGAGGACGAAGCCTCACGTAAACGTAGGGACGATAGGGCATGTCGACCACGGAAAGACGACATTAACAGCGGCGATAACGAAAGTATTGGCGATAAAG
>JAJYVD010000028.1 GCA_021792185.1 Nitrospirota bacterium
TCTCAGAGCCGTCGGCGTCCACCACTTCTGACTTCTTAACCGCCCTCTCTTACGCCGACGGAATCCTATCACATTCTGTTTTCATAAATCCGTCTCTTTTTTCATGAAACTTTTGACATTACCGGCAAATACAGCCCGAATACAAAGCAACAAATATGCCATTGCCTGTCTGAAAATAAAATGCCTGTATTATCAAGGGGATTAATATAACGATCTCCGGCGGCTCGTTATGTGTTGTCTCGATAAGAGCAATGCCTTCAAATGACTGTCCCGAACGGGACAATAAGAAATGATCTCCCGGAATTATTAAAAGCCTATTATTTGCTTATGATTATTCTCTTCAACACTCAATTCATCGAAATATGTAACGGAATCCGCTTTTGTCCAGATTCCGATAAATCCCTTCAATGACTCCCCTGTTTCATACTCCATGAGCAGTTCATCATTGAAATAGCCTTTGACGATATTATTTTTGACTTCCACCTTCAGTAGATGCCATTTCCCGGATTCGACCTTCTTCCTTGCGCTGAACCTCTGAATTCTCGTGCCGTTCACAAACTCGAAAAGCGCCACATTATCCTCAAGGGCATTCGCCCTCCATACAAAATAGTTATCGACATCTTTTATGCCGAAGGCTACGCCTCCTGCCCTGTCGATATTCCCCTGCGCCGGTTTAATCCTGACAGTTACTGCGCCCTCTGAGATCACCGTATCCCTAAGAACGGCAAGCGGAAAATAATAGTACGCCTCTATATTGTCCAGAAGTTCCTGATAGGTCTTGCCTATCACCTTTCCCATCATTCCTGCCAATCCTGAAAAAATCCCATGTCCCCATTTGAAGCCGTCCTGAACGCAGTAGATATGCCCGCTTTCAGTCATATACTGCCAGTTCCCCCCGTGCGTATAAAAATTATTTAACCGGTTTTTCTTATCTTCGATCAAAAAGTCATAGTTGCCTTTAAAGAATTCGTCCGTAAAAAGCCCTATTTCCTCCTGGTGTGACATGGTCATATCCAGAAGACGGCTGGACGCAAGCAGCCGCCCGACAAGGTCAATTTTATCCTCCATGGATTTCATGTCGTATCTGCCGATAAATGCCTCGATACTGTCTCCTTTTATGGAAACTCTGAACCCCAGCCTTTCAAGGACTTTCCCCATAAACTGCGCCCTCAGTGAACGACCGTAATAATTACCGGCGCCGCCCGCAAAATTAATCGAAATGTAGTTTTGGTTGCTGTTTTCGCCGCATAACGCATCTATAGTGGAGAAATGATAAGCGAATCTGGCGCTGAGATTAATATAATCCTTGGAAAGAATCGCATAACTATCCCCTCCCGGGGTTTCTCCCATTTCCGACACGGCGCTCGCAGCAAGACGGCTTGTTAGCCCTCCGGTATCAATGTTCATCGTGCCCTTCCAGTTTACGCCCGGATGGGTGAATCCCTTCCATATCGCCTTCATGGGGATAGATTTTATGTGGTCGGGAGTAATGGTATCGCAGATGGTAAGCCCATCTATCAGTCCTCCGCCGAGATCTATTAACCGCAGATTTAAAGGGATGGTCGATGTCAGCTTGACGGATACGCTTCCCTTTCCGGCATCTCCTGTAATTTCGAACATCTCCCGCATCGCATATTCGTGGGTAAATCTTATAATATCATGGAAGGTTTTACACCCCGCCGAGGAAAAAGACGGATGTCCCGTATCGGTCAGATTCAGCGGCGATATCCTGTCGAGTATCTCCCTTAATTTGTGATGCACGGGGCTGCCGAGTATCAACCTCTTCGACGGTTTTATGCCTTTAACCAAATCCTCGACAATTCCCCTGTAAACGGTTTTTGTATCGGCCGACATTGTGATTATATCGCCGTTGGATAATAAAGAAGTGGCATTCCCCGTATCCACTATCGCCGGAATGCCGAACTCGCGGGCTATCGAAGCCAAATGGCTTGTAACGCTGCCGATGTCGGTGACAAGCCCCTTTATCCTGCCGAATTCCTTCGCGTAATCCGGAGACATGGTTTTTGTCACAAGTATCGCGTCTTCGGGAATAAGATCCGGTTCGCTTCCCTGATCTATTATAAATACCCTTCCTGCCGCTATCCCTGCCGATGCTGTTTTCCCGCCTGAAAGCAGTATCGGATTATCGGGATATTCCTTCTTAACGGTCTTCTTATAGCTATCCGTTTCATGGAGGTTCAGGGGCCTCGACTGCAGTATGAAAAGGCTGCCGTCTTTATCCATAGCCCATTCTATATCCTGCGGGCTTTCGTATAACTCCTCAAGCAAAAGACCGTATTCGCAAAGTGTTACAACATGGTCATCATCGATGGAGGGAAGCCATTTTTCATTTTCAGGAACCTCGGCGAGTTGAACGCCTCCGTCCCTCAGGTTTATCAGCCGGAAATCTTTTTCGCTGATATGTCTTTCAATAATACCCATTCCATCTCTTTCTACAAGGAATACATCCGGCGATATTCCGCCTCCGACAAGATATTCGCCGATACCCCATACGGAATTAACCTGTAACGCGCATGAACGGGCAAAGGTAGGGTCTACGGTATAAACAACTCCGCTCGCTTTTGAATCGATCATGACGACACCGGCAACACACATGGGGGTCTCTCTGTCTCCAAGTCCGTAATGCAGTCTGTAGGATATTGCCCTCGCGGAATATTTGCCGGCAATGACTGCTTTGTATGCGGCGATAATATTATTTTTCGTCACGTTGAGAACCGTTGAATGCTGTCCGGCAAATGTGGCCTCCGTGTCTTCTCCAACCGCGCTGCTTCTCATGGCGATCCTGACTTCTTTATGTGTTTTGCTTTCAAGCATCTCATATGCCTTAATTATTTCTTCTTCTATATATGAAGGCACGGCCGCCCGATTTATCATCTCTTTTATTTTTATGCTTGCCTCTTCGATATGCTCTGCCGAGTCGGCGGACAGCATGGATAATCTTTCCTCTATGGGTCTTAAAAGTCCGCTTTCTTCCATGAATTTTTCAAAGGCAAAAGATGTAACCGCAAAGCCGTGGGGAACCGGCAATCCGAGGGTATTTTTTATAACGGCGAGGTTTGCCGCCTTTGCGCCGACCGCCTGCTTCACATCAGGCGTAATATCTTCAAAGCTTAAAACAATATCTTTAGTGCGAATCTCACATCTTGGACTGAATCTTTCAAAAACCTCTCCGTCTATTGCAGTGCAGATATCGACAAGGGAACTGTATTTGCCCTTGGCCATCGCATTCAGATTATGAATCACACCCATCACTGCTTCAAATAACTGCTCGTATTTTATTCTTACTGAGTTAAGACTGAAAGGCCTTCCGCTGTAATAAACCTGTTCCATTTCCGCCAAAGCGCTCATGGCGGCCTGGTTATGGCGAAGAAGGCTTTTAAAAAACCTGTATTGGGCCGCATAAGCCCCATGAACAACATTCAAGGGCAAGCATCTTTTGCCTCCGGCGAATATACTGAAAATACTCCTCATATTTTTAACAATCCCCGATGTGTTTGAGTAAAATTTCCTTTATCTCGTCTCTTAGTTTTCTAAGCGCAGAGACATGCCCGAATCTGAAGCCGTATGTAGATACCGGGTCGTGGAAAATAATGCGGTCCCTTTCATCGTGGACGGGATAATTTATGCACAACCTGTCCGCGTCCGAACACAGCGTAATCACCCTGTCAAACGCGCAGTCTTTAAACAGGTCTATATGCTTTGCCCTGTTCATCGATATGTCAATGCCTATTTCCTTCATAACCTCCGCTACACCCTTGCGGACCTCCATCGGCATTATCCCTGCCGAAAAAGCAATCCATTCATTATGGAGAAAGTGATTGACGATCGCCTCTGCCATCTGAGAGCGGACCGCATTGGCAGTGCAGACAAACAGGATTGTTTTCAGTCCGGCTGCCTTTGCGATTTTGCATTTCAGAACATCCCTGTCTGGAAGACCCGTGCCGTTTCTGTAAATGCGGCAGGCAAGCCCTGTTGTCTTTGCAGTTTCCGGTTCTATGTCCTCTCCGTTTATCCTTACCGTAGGGGAAAATGGAAACAAATATTTTTCTGCGTCATTACTGTCTTTTATCTCGATCTTTCTGAGCTTCATCCCGAGACTGATCGGTTTGCCGAAAGATCTGATAATGTCGTGGATAAGCCTTCTTGCGGGTTTGAAATTCGGACAATCCTTAATATACAACAGCTCTATGTTCATACCGCATTCATACTGCAGTCGGCAGGAGTCCGTGATTCTTCATCTTCGTTCTGATCTGTTTTCTCGATATGCCGAGGATTTCAGCGGCCTTTGTCTGATTCCATGAGGTCTCTTCGAGCGCCCTAAGAAGCAGCCTTTTTTCGGTCTCCGCAAGATTGACGGCATCGCCCGGATGGTTCTGAGCGGCATGCATCTCACGGATCGATCGCGGGAGGTATTTCGTCGTAATGATATCTGCCGGGCATAAAACAACCGCACGTTCTATAACATTCTCCAGTTCCCTCACATTACCCGGCCAGTCGTATTCCATAAATACCCTCATAACCTCGCTGTCCGCCGAGGTTATGGTCTTGTTGTTAACGGCGTTGAACTTTTTTAAAAAATGCGAAGCAAGGATAGGAATATCCTCCCTCCTTTCCCGTAAAGGAGGGATACGCACGGCAACGACATTCAGCCTATAAAAAAGGTCTTCCCTGAAACCTCCCTTTTTGATTTCGGATTCGAGGTTGCGGTTCGTTGCCGCAATAATCCTGACATCGACCTTTATCCTGCTTTTTCCGCCTACCCTCAATATCTCCCGCTCCTGCAGGAACCTCAAGAATTTTTTCTGGACATTCGGGGAAAGTTCGCCGATTTCATCCAAAAACACGGTCCCGCCGTTTGCAAGCTCTATCTGGCCTGCTTTTTGTTCATGCGCCCCTGTAAATGATCCCTTTTCGTGTCCGAACAGTTCGCTCTCGAGAAGCTCTTCGGGCAATGCGGCGCAGTCTATCGGTATGAAGGGGCCGTTTGAGCGCGCCGACTCATAATGAATGGCCCGCGCCGCAAGCTCCTTTCCGGTTCCGCTTTCCCCGGTTATCAGCACGTTGGAGTTGCTTTTGGATACGGTCTCTATCAGGCTGAAGACATCCTGCATCACATGGCTTTTACCGATAATGTTCTTAAAACTATTGCGCTCCTTCAGTTGGGACTTAAGGGATATGTTTTCCAGAAGAAGTTTATGTTTTTCTACCGCCTCCCGCGTAACGGTGAGCAGTTCATCGGTATTTACGGGCTTTGTAAGATAATTGAATGCCCCTTTTCTCATGGCATCCACGGCCTTTTCTATAGTACCGTACGCCGTAAGCATTATAACCGGAACCCTAAACTCTTTATCCTTCAATGCATCCAAAAGTCCGGCCCCGCTCATGCCCGGAAGCTTGAAATCCGAAATAACGGCATCGGGATTAACCTTCGGCACCCTGTCCAGCGCCTCTTCTGCGCTCCTTGACGTATGGACATCATAGCCGTTCTTCTTGAGAATGGCGGACAGCACCTTCAGTGTATTGATCTCGTCGTCAACTATCAATATAGTGCCTTTACTATTGCTCATATTAATTCCATACCGGCATGATAATTATAAATTCCGTTCCCTTGCCGGTTTCGCTCTTTACCGATATATCCCCTCTATGGCCTTTTACGATCCTTTCAACGCAGGCGAGACCGAGTCCCGATCCGCGGGTCTTTGTGGTGAAGAACGGCTTAAACATCTCGGAGATTACGTCCTCGCTCATGCCTTCACCCGTATCTTTTACCATGATGGCCACCATCGAGTCAAAAACCTCGGTAGTGATCTTAATCGTATCTCCGGACTTCGTGGCATCGATGGAGTTGACCATAATATTCAAAAGCGCTTGTTTAAACTGCTGCACGTCGAATTTAAAAGGGGGGATCCGTTCGTCGAGCGAAGTTATGACCTCGACATTATTCTCCGTAGCCTCCTGCCTGATGAGTTCGACCGTCTCACTGACGACCCTATTCATATCCGAGACCTGCAAATTAAGCGGAGAAGGCCTCGAAAATCTTAAAAAACTCGTCACGATTTCGTTCAGCCTTACGGTCTCTTCCTCTATAATCGAAAGAAACTCCTTTAAGACCTCTCCTTTAAAATTGTTCTGAAGATACGAAGCAGCGCCGCGTATCGCATTGAGGGGATTTTTTATCTCATGGGCGACCGTCATGGACATCTCACCGAGGGCGGATAGTTTCTCGAGGCGGATATTTTCCTTGCTGGTCTCCTCCAGCTTCTCTATGCTCTCCTTAAGTCTTTTCACCATCTGGTTAAAAACCTCAACGAGTTCTCCTATCTCGTCGCCGCACGACTCCCTATAGACAACACAATTCTTGCAATCGCATATCTTTTCAAAGACATCTCCCTGAAGCCCTCCATAACACATGGTGCCCGATATGTTCCAGCACCTCTTCTTGCCGTATGCGGGACATTCCATTGCATCGCAGTCGAGGACATCCCGGCAGTTTTGCAGATAATCGTTCGGCACCTCCACATCCAGATTGCCGGCCTGAACAAGTTCCATCTTCTCCTTCAGTTTTTTCATCGGCGTTGTCAGGAGTTTAGCAAGGCCGAATGCGCCCCATACCCCTATGAGCATCACTATGCCGGAAATTAAGAACACATAGCGCTTCAGCCCTTTCAGATTATCCTCGATCACTCCTTCTGTGCTGCCTTTTGAAAAACCCATCATGACCATCCCGACAACCTCGTCCCCGGCCTTCACCGGAACCATTATTTCCTTTATGTCTTCCTCGTAGTTGTCCCTTAAGTATTCTCTCCCCTCCCGCATAACAACGCCGGCATGCCCTTGAGTCTTGCCGGACAGCGTTCCCCCCAGCATTTTCCTGTCGGTGTGGGCGACAATCCTCTCATTGCGGTCTATTATGCCGGCATATGCGCATCCCGGCGTCTGGGCGGTTATCCGCACCATTTTATCGAGCCTGAGGGGATCCTTTAATATAAGCGGCTCTACGGCGTCCTTCGCAAGATTCCACACAACCGCAAGGTGATTGCCGTTCATTTCGGATTCTAATGCCCTTCTCTGGTGAGTTATTATCAGGGCGTTAACTATTACCATGATTATAAATATCAGGGCAATAACAGCCGCAGAGAATTTCTGTACAAGGCTGAGTTTACGTAATGCCTTTTTAATGCGCTCTTTCATTATCAATACTCTTTAAGGGCATCAAACTCCGACTCGTCGGCAATCCTGAAACTCTTTATTTTTGCGGATTTAAGAATATCCTTATCCTTAAGCTCCAAAAGCAGGTTCCTGACCTTTTGCACGAGCAAAGGATTTGTATCGCCGCACAACGCGAACGGCCAGTTCGGAAGCGGTGTGGTCCTGGCAAGCACCCTTATCTTTTTCATATCCACAGCGTCTTTCCATACGACAAGCGCCGCCTCTCGCACAAAACCGGCATCCGCCTCGCCCCTGTAAACGCCGAGAATTACGTTTTCCTGTCTTTTGGCGTCTATTATTTTCAGATCTTTTTCGGTATCTATTCCAATCTTCATAAGAAACAACCTCTGTGAAAGATAGCCCCCTGCCGATTTCGGAGAGGTGATGAGAACCTTTTTATTCCTTAATTCCTTAACGTCTTTAATAGCGCTGTCATGGCGGGTTATAATAACTCCCCTGAATCTGTCGCCGCCCTCCATCGACTCATCAGACGGGCTGTCCTCTCCGACGGTGGTTACCAGAGGTTTTATATCCTTTTCCATGTCGATAAGGGCGAAGATATAAGGGTTCTGGTACGAAAAATTCACCTTGCCGCTTTTAACCACCTGCATGAAGTCTTCGAAATCCTTAGGTATTACGAGCTTGAACTCATAGCCGGTCATACGTGAAAGGTATTTCATCAGAGGCTCATACCGGTCGTAGAGAGTTATGGCCGAATAAAGGGGAAGCACTGCCACCTTTATTGCTTTAGGTCCGTATTCTATGTAATCCCTTCCCGTGAGGTTTTTGATCATGACCCTGATGACGTCAACGTCCCTGTCTTCGGCAACTGCAAAACCTTCCATATTTTTATTGATGGATGCAATGCTCTCCCTGTCTTTTAATGATGTGAGACTTTTGACTATATCCTTCTTTACCGCATCAGTAAGCATATCGGACGCGCAAAAAACAAACGAGGGTATCGCCTCCGACGTCTTTATTATCTTAAGACCGTCTGCGCTGTATTTCCGGGCAACCGCCTCGCTCATAGCCCCCACATCATGATATCCTATGAGCACCGAAAGTCCCACCCTGTCTTCCTGCTGAAGAAAATCGAGGCCGCTGAAATCTTTGATCCCGATGCCCACGTCGTTAAGCATTGCGAGAGGTATAAGATAACTGAATGACGATTGTTGATTACCGAGGGCAAGTCTTTTGCCTTTTACATCCGCAACCTTCTCTATGCCGCTGCCCTCTTTTACGACCAGCACGCTCCTGGATTTTGCCCCCTCTTTGCCCACAGGTCTTACGAGCAGTTTTACTTTATTTTTGTAACGCGCCTTCACCTCACAATAAGTCGCCGGATCGAGAAATGCCAGATGAACCTTACCGCTTCCTATTTCCTGAATTGCGGTCTCATAATCCTTCGCAACCTTGATGACCACCGGCCTCTTAAGGACTTGTTCGAGATAATACTTTAAGGGGACAAATCTTTCATACATTGCGCTCGCGCTTTCTACGGGAAGGATCGATAGGATTACCGGCTGGCCGTCTAATTTTGAAGAGGCATACTGCGGTTTGTTTCCCTTTAAATCAGGAGAGTCGCTCTGACCCGAGCAGGAAAGAACAAATACAAAAACTACAAATAAAGCCGACAACCTTTTCATGACAAAAATTCTTCAGAGAACATATTCTCCCTTTTTTCGCGTCCGATCGTAGTTTCAGCGCCGTGTCCGCACAATACCCTTGTGTCTTCAGGCAGAGACATCAATCTTTTAAAAGACTCCTTAAGCTTATTGATATCGCCTCCGTGAAAGTCGGTTCTTCCTATGGAACCCGCGAAAAGCGTATCTCCTGTAATAGCCGTTTCATGGCCGTAAAGACATATGCCTCCTGGACTGTGTCCCGGAGAATGGAAGACATCAAACTCTAAATCTCCTGCCCTGATAACATCTCCGTCATTGGCCAAAACATCCGGATCGGGCAGAGGATCGAGATCGTATCCCCAGAAAGCAGCCATGTCTTTTGCCGCATCGTATATTTCGAGTTCATCCTTGTGTATCAAGACCTTTGCTCCGGTCTCTTTTTTGAGATCGCTTACAGCGCCCACGTGATCGAAATGACCGTGAGTGCAAATGATATACTCGATTTTCAATCCGTTTTCCTTGATCATATCCATAATCCTGTCCGGCTCGTCTCCGGGATCTATTACCAGAGCCTTCTTGGATTTTTCATCGGCAACAACGAAACAATTCACCTGAAGCGGGCCGACAACTACGCTTTTAATCAGCATCTTTTCTCCACATTTTCTGCCTTGCCTTATCTATAATATAACCCATTTCCTCGCTTTTAAGTAAGCATGCGAACAGCATGTATATCCCGCCGCAGACAGTTATCGCCGCTCCTAAATAAAGCGCCTTTTCCATATCATGCCCGCTCTTAGCCCACAATCCGCTGCCTATGACAAACCATCCCGCAATCCCCATAACAGCGGACGCGAGCAGAGTCTTTGCGAAAGAACGTGCTATCTTCCTCGTCCCTACTCCTCCTAACTTCTTCCGCAGGAAATAAAACAATACGATAAAATTGCAGATTGAGGCGATGGCATTGGCAAAGGCGAGACCGCTGTGCTTCATAGGCCCCATCAATAAAAGACTCATTATGATATTGATTATCATTGCGGCGGCGGCAACTTTCACCGGAGTCTTCGTGTCCTGCATCGAATAAAAAGTCGCGGTGATAACCCTTGCTCCCACGACAGCCCATATGCCGAAGGAATAAAACATAAGGGCGTCGGATGTGCCTATCGTAGCCGCATAGCCGAACTCGCCTCGCTGAAAAAGCGTGCTTACTATAGGTGTTTTCAATGCGATAAGCCCTATCATTGCGGGCACTGTTATGAAAAACAAAAGGCGCAGCGCGAATGAAAAATCTTCCTTCACTTTTTCCATCTCTCCCCTGACCGAATGCTCTGAAAGGGCCGGAAGGACCGCCATACCCATCGCGACACCGAATATCCCGATTGGAAATTGAATAAGCCTCATCGAATAGTAAAGATATGTAATGCTTCCTTCTGCAAGATATGAAGCTAAAATGGTGCTCACGAATATATTGATCTGCGCGACCGCCATCCCCGCCGTAGCCGGAATTATAAGCATGCCGATCTTTTTCAGTCCGGGATGACGAATCCGGGATTTGAGATTTGAAATTTGAAATCTAAGATTATATCCCTGCCTGAAAAACGCAGGGACCTGAAATAAAAATTGCACGAGCCCGCCCGCGGTTACTCCGATCGCTACGGATATTATCGGGTTCGTAAACCTCATGGAGAGAGTCAACACGCTTATTATCGTCACGATATTGAGGAGAGCAGGAGCGAGCGCCGGAACAAAAAATATTCCCCTTGTGTTAAGAGCGCCCATAGTCAGCGCCGCAAGGCTTATGAATAAAAGGAAGGGAAACATTATTCTTGTAAGGAGCACCGTATTGGAAAACTTCTCGGGGTCTTTTAAAAATCCGGGAGCTATTGCCGTTACAATCGTCGGGGCGAATATTATACCGAGGGCGCAGATTATCCCGACAAAAACGAGAATGAAAATAAACGTAGCCCTGACAAGCCTGTTCGCCTCTTCTTTCCCGTCCTTTGTCTGGTATTCTGTAAGAACGGGTACAAACGCGGACGACATCGAGCCCTCCGCAAAAAGCTCCCTCAAAAGATTCGGAATTCTGAAGGCGACGAAAAAGACATCCGCCATGCCGGTAGCGCCGAAATACCGCGCGAGGATCATGTCCTTTACATAGCCGAGTATACGGCTTATGAGCGTGGCGACGGACATTAATCCGGCTGCCCTCGCTATCCTGCCCTTTGCGCTCATCTTACGAGGTCCTGTAGCGATGGCGTATGAATTCGATTATGCCAGGCATTATCGAGACAAGGATAATAGCAAGAATGACAACGCTGAAGTTCTGCTTCACTATGGGAATATTGCCGAAAAAATATCCTGCAAATACGCAGACCGCAATCCATAAAATGCCGCCTATAATGTTATAGCTCAAAAAACGGCCGTATGTCATACTGCCTATTCCGGCTACAAACGGCGCAAAGGTACGGATTATAGGGATAAACCTCGCTATGATTATTGTCTTCCCTCCATATCTCTCATAAAACTGATGGGTTTTTTCGAGATGTTTTTTATTCAAAAATCTCACATCTTCTTTATGAAATACTTTTGGGCCGATAAAATTCCCTATCCAGTAATTAACCGTATCCCCGGCCACTGCGGCGATTGAAAGCAGAATAAAAGTCTTCGTTACATCCAACGCTCCTATGGCCGCGAAAGTGCCTGCGGCAAACAGCAGAGAGTCTCCGGGAAGAAAAGGCGTAACAACAAGCCCCGTCTCGCAGAATATTATCAGGAACAGGATCAAATAAGTGATCGTGCCGTAATTTTGAATAATAAGACTCAGATGTTTGTCGAGGTGTATAAAAATATCGATAAAATACGCTATCAACTCCACCGTTAATCCTTAGGCTTATTGCTCTTCAGGTATTTTTTGAAGAATTCGAGCGTACTTTCCATGCTGTCGCTTGTTGCATCCTCGTCTCTTTGTGAGCCGCGTTCATAGCGGTGGTCCGCGCTTATATATATCCGCAGCTCGTATGGACTCTTTTTCTCATCCAGCACCAAGGCAAGATTGGCCGCATGCCGTGCGGACACTACGGAATCCTGAGAGCCGTGAAGTATCAGAACAGGCGAACTCGACTTTGTGAAAACGTCATCGAAACGGTATTTCAGATCGAGGGTCTTACCCCCGCCGGTAAAGGCGCCGTAATATGACACCCCTGATTTTACCTTTCCCTTTGCAGCCAGTATCAGCGACCAATACCCACCCATCGAAAACCCGACTGCCCCTATAGCATCCGGTTTTACCTTCGGATGCTTTTTCAAATATTCTATCATCTCGCCGAAATCGTTAAAAATATCTTCCGCATACTTCGTGGTCGTCAGATGTCTTGTGTTATGCGAAATATTATAAGCATCGAAATAGTAGGGGATAAGACAGACATACCCGTGAGACGAAAGCTGTTTAGCGAAATTGATATCTCCGTCCTGCACCCCGCCGCTGGTGTGCAGCACCAGTACTCCAGGGAAAGGCCCTTCGCCTTTCGGAACGATAATAAGAGCCTGCATATTTTTCTTGGCGCCCAGACCGTACACCACCGTCTTTTCGGCGGCAAATGCATTCGATACAAAAAATATCAAAACGATTAAACCGGCTACGCTCTTTTTAAGCCCCCGCATACCGCGCCTCCATAAAATCATATTTCCCCCGAAATTATCCTTCTTATTCCGGCATAATCCTTTATAAAACTTATATTTCTTATGCCGGAATTTACGGCTATCTCATTTACACCTTCCGCCTGATCATGCCCTATTTCAAGGATTATAATACCATTTTCCTTGAGGAATTTGGGCGCATTTTCGAATATCCTTCGATAGAAATCAAGGCCGTCATCTCCGCCGTCGAGGGCTTCCAACGGCTCGTAATCTTTTACCTCGCGCTGGAGATTCGGGATATCGCCCTTTCTGATATACGGAGGATTGGATACTATGCAGTCGAACTTGATATTTTTCACATGCTCAAACAAATCTCCTTTTATAAAATAAACATTCCTTACATTGTTCTCCATGGCATTCCGGATTGCATACTGAATAGCAGTGTCTGATTTGTCGATGCCGTAGACAACGGCATCCGGGAAATGTTTCGCGAGGGCTATGGCAATGCATCCGCTTCCGGTGCAAAGATCGAGAATTGTGAGTTCAGAGTTTAGAGTTTGGAGCTTGGAGTTTTGCATTTTTCTACTACTCATAGCTCTTAACTCATAACTCTTAACTCTTTTAATTGTTTCTTCAACGAGCAGTTCCGTCTCCGGACGTGGAATAAGCACTCCTCTGCCGACATTAATCTTAAGGCCGTAGAATTCGACATGACCGATAATGTATTGAAGCGGCTCTCCTTGAGCGCGCCTTGCCGCAAAAGAATCTATGAGTTCTGATATCTCATCGTTAAGCTCTATGCTTCCTGCATAGATTTTCTCCTTAACTCCTAACTCATAACTCTCAACTCTTAACTCTTTTTTAAGCGTTTCTGTTATGAATATTTCAGCCTCTTTAGCGGCATCCTCAATGCCTTGAGACTCAAGAAAGGCCGAAACTTCTTTCAGCTTATCGATTGCGTTCAAGATTCTTATCCAGAAGGAACTTTTGGAACTCCGGAAGTGGCTCTTTGTTAGTGCTGGACGATTTCACCATATTTTACGACCTTTCGCTTTTAGTCCATATTATCATAAAATGCGAAATTGTAGAAATACTCTACAATTTGGGGTGCTAATGGGGTCATGGGGTGCTAATGGGGTCAGGTCTTTAATCTTGACATTTCTTAGTTTTATGTTATAAAGTTTCCCATGGCAAGACCATTAAGAATAGAGTATGACGGTGCGGTATATCATATAACTTCCAGAGGAAATGAACGAAAGAATATTTTTAAAGATGATGAAGCCCGTTCGCTTTTCCTCGATACACTTAAAAAAGTTAACGAAAAACACAATTGGCTATGTCATGCCTACTGCCTGATGAACAATCATTATCATCTGGTTATAGAAACACCAGATGGCAACCTCTCAAAAGGAATGAGGCAATTAAATGGTGTCTATACCCAAGCATTCAACAAAAGACATGATAGAGTTGGACATATTTTTCAGGGCAGGTATAAAGCGATACTTGTCAGCAAGGAAAGCCATCTGCTTGAAACATGCAGATATGTAGTACTGAATCCTGTAAGGGCTAAGGCAACCGGAACTCCCGGAGAATGGAAATGGAGCAGTTATCGGGGCACAGTTGGGTTTGAAAAGCCACATCCTTGCCTGACCATTGACTGGATACTTGGACAATTTTCAACAAAAAGAGGATTTGCTATCAAAAAATATCGAGAATTTGTAAAGGCAGGCATAGGCGAGAGCACGATATGGACATCGGTCAAAGGACAGATTATACTTGGGAAAGAAGATTTTATTG
Organism: Nitrospirota bacterium; assembly: GCA_021792185.1. GTDB lineage: Bacteria > Nitrospirota > Thermodesulfovibrionia > Thermodesulfovibrionales > Dissulfurispiraceae > GWB2-47-37. Next base: position 14,286 of record JAJYVD010000028.1, read on the forward strand.
AGAAATTTATGGATCATGTCAGAAAACATGAAGAAATAAGGGAGATTCCACGAAGCCAGAGATATGTAGGCAGGCCTGCACTTGCCCAACTTTTTAAAGTTGTCACGATAAAAAACAAGCTTAAAAGAAACAAAATGATAAGAGAAGCGGTAATAAGATATGGGTACACCCAGAATGAAATCTCAAATCACCTTGGAATGCATTATTCAACAATAAGCAGATTATTAAAAGATGAGAGTTAACATCAAAATTAAAGACCTGACCCCTTAGACCTTGTATAGACCTTGTACGTATTAACAGGCATAACAAAGCGCTGCAAGGGATCGCGCGGAACTGCCGCGCTCCCCATGAGTTCTGGCGTTGGACGAATAATATGAGGCAAATTACTGAAATGAAATATGTACGTCTTTTCTTTGCGATAATCTTATGCATGTGTTTTTCTGGGTGTGTATCAAACAAATATGTTTTGAAAACTGAGGTAGGCAATACAGAAAATACTGGAATTGTGTTTGGACGGATTACTTTACAACGGTTTTTTGGCTTGGGCGCATACAATGCAGATGCGTCTTTCGGAACAGGGTTATCTTTCAAAAATAAAGAGACAGGCGAGCATTTTGGAGTTAGCGGAGCCAATTATTTTGTGCTACAGTTACCCGAAGGAACCTATGCGGTGGTCAGCATGGGATCTCCGGCAGGATATCTCGCACCAAAAGATGAGCCTTTCCGCTTTTCAGTTGAAAAAGGAAAAATAAAATATATTGGAGCAATTGTCGGCGACAGAGACTTAAAGAGGCATTTTGATGAGATAAGCAAGGTGAGGCAACCGCTAAAAAACGATATTAAATCCTACAGGATTTATGGCTTAGGAAAATACGACAAAAGTCTTGTTGGTCGTCCGACGGGGATTGCCGGAGAACCTTTCATCGATTTTTTTATTATTGACGAGGGACAAGCTGCTATTTCAAAATTTATCGAAGAGTTCCCGCAGTATAAGGACAAGGCGATAGTGGTAGACCTTATGCATTAGTGTTATTAGGGACATCCCTATTTCTTAACTTAAAGTTTTTGAAAAACCATATTAACACCCATATTTTTATATTGCCAAACTGGCCATATCTGTAGTATATTTATTTATGTCTAAAGCCCGTTTTGAATGGGATGAAGATAAAGACAGAGAAAATCAGGCAAAACATAATGTTTCCTTTGCCTTGGCGCAACATGCTTTTCTCGACCCAGACCGTATAATAGTTGAAGATATCAGCCACAGCAAGGAAGAAGACAGGTTTTACTGCATCGGGCGCGTCGGTGAAGGCATAGTAACCGTAAGGTTTACATATCGTGGTAATGTTATACGCACCTACGGTGCCGGATATTGGAAAAAAGGAAGGAGGATTTATGAAGACAAAAATAAAATACACTGATGAGCCTATGGGAGAATTGAAAATCGTGAAGGATTTTCTTCCTAACCCTGAACAATTGGCCTTGAAGGAAGATAATGTCAAGATTACAATTTCCCTAAACAAATCGAGCATTGAATTTTTCAAGAAAAAGGCCAAAGAGCAGCATACGTCATATCAGAAAATGATCAGACGACTTATAGATTGGTACGCCATACAACATCAAAGAAGCGCATAACCAGGAGCAGCGGATATGTAAATGGATAAATTAAACTCTCGGCAAGAGAAATCGCACACATATATTAACGACTTTTTGTATTTCGTTATAAAGCCCGCCGGAGGCGACAGAGGCGGCAACTCGCTGCTTTATTGCTCGGGCGTTAACTTACAGCGCTTCCTGCCGATTACAAAGGGGCGGCATCGTCTTGGTCTGAATCCCGCTGCGAAGGGTCTCCAATCGGTAAACCTGAGAGTCAGGTCTCTGGCGCTGTCCGGCGGAGCAACGCCGAGAACTATTCATGGAAACGATTGCTCCGGAATCGCTCCGGCAAAGGATGATTTATGGTATTCGGAGCTGTTTCTCATCGAAAACGCCCCTGAGTCTCTGCCTGACGAGATTATCGCTTATGCCGTAGTTAAGCTCCTTAAAAACATATTCCTCGCCTGCATGCTTGAAGAAAAATTGCCGGACAAACTGCTTGCCCCCGATGAACTGCAGGCGTTTATCGAGGAGATGTGCGTCAAATACGGCCGGTAGTTGCAAACTTTATTGGCCGTCGGGGGAAAAGGCGCTTTCCATCAAAAACTGAACTAATGCCGCCGAAACGATGGCCGCCGTCTCAGCGCGGAGAATGCGCCTGCCGAGCGTTGTCATTATAAGGCCGCTCCTTTCTGCAAGTTTTACCTCTTCTGCCGTAAAACCGCCTTCAGGGCCGACTACTATAAAGATTGGAGTGTTGGAGTTATGGAGTGATGGAGAAGTTATGACTTTTCCAACTGCCTCTTTCAACGATATTCCACCTTCCTCCCAAAAGATAAATCCATTCATCTGTGAGCCGTGATTCATAAACAATGATCCTAATTCCACCGGTTCGTGAACTTTTGGGATCACCGTTCTTCCGCATTGCTCAGCGGCTTCCTCTGTTATTTTTTGCCATCTTTTTACTTTTCTCGTTTCTTTGACAACGCACCGTTCCGTAATCACAGGGACTATCGCGTTTACGCCGAGTTCCGTAGCCTTCTGGATTACTAAATCCATCTTTTCTCCTTTCAATATGCCCTGACAGAGAATAAGATTTATTGCGGATTCGATATCCGCATGAGTTTCTTGAAGTATGTTTATAACGGCATGCTTTTTGGAAATCTCGGCGATATAGGCATTATAAGCCTTTCCCCTTCCGTCGATAACATCAATCTTATCGCCCTTTTTGCTCCTGAGGACAGAAATAAGATATTTAGCCTTGTCGGCAGAAAGCCTGACCCGTTCTTTTTTGACGATATCTTCCGGCGGTACGAATATTCTCATACGTCCAATTTTTACATAAAAATAAGTTTTTCTGCAAAGACTTGACACCGCAGGCTTCAATTGATAGACTCAAAGACGTTTGTTGCATTCGGAACTGCAAATTATGTTACTGGAGGGATATTGAAAAGCAAGACCTTTCTGCTCTGTCTGTCTTTATGCGTTGTTCTGTCTTCCGGATGTGCGACCTTGCTGGTCACAGGCGCAAGCGGAGGAGTCGCTTATACGGTAACGAACATCGCATACAAAACGGAGAGCTTTCCTATCGATAAAGTCGAATCCGCAACGCGCAGAGCCCTCAAAAATATGGGGATGGTATTCACAGGAAAAGAAAAAATAGAAGACGGTATAAGGATTACGGCAGTAACCGAAGGTCTGGATATTTATATAGACCTCGAACGGGTTACGTCAAAATCTACAAAGATAAGCGTAGACGCAAGAAAAAATTTAATTCTGAAAGACAAGGCTACGGCAACGGAAATAATAGCCCAGATAGAAAAATTTCTGAACGGAAAAAACAAATAGGGCTACGCGGAAAACAGGTCTTTCAGCTTGCTCTTGAATCCCTTTGAAGGCTCGTCGTTGTTTTCTTCGCTTATTCCGGCAAATTCCTCGAGGAGTTCCTTCTGCCTCGGCGTGAGTTTCTTAGGCACGTCAATATATATGCTGACTATCTGGTCACCCCTCTGATGGCTTCCGAGCCTCGGTATGCCTTTGCCCTTTAAATGAAATGATTTCCCGGACTGAGTTCCTGCCGGAATTTTGAGCTTGGAGGGGCCGTTAAGGGTAGGGACATCTATTTCGCCTCCGAAAACCGCCTTAGTAAACGATATTGGGAATTGGCAGTATATGTCCATGCCGTCCCGCTTAAAGAAGGAATGATCTTCTACGTTAAGCACAATATACAAATCTCCGGGAGGCCCGCCGTAACTGCCGAAGTCGCCTTCACCGGTCATCCTTAAACGCGAGCCGTTATCGACCCCTGCGGGTATCTTCACGGATATTTCTCTTTGAACCCTGACCTTGCCGTTCCCTTTGCAAGTCTTGCATGGGTTCGTGATTATACTGCCGGAACCCTGGCACTTGCCGCAGGTCTTAGAAACGCTGAAAAATCCCTGCTGGAATCGTATGTGCCCCGTCCCTTTACAGTTAGCGCATGTAACTGGTGATGTGCCCGGTTCCGCGCCCGAACCGCCGCACGTGTCGCATGTCTGCCACCTCGGAATTTTTATGGACTTTTCCACGCCGAAGGCAGCGTCTTCAAGGTTTATGGTTAGGTTGTATCTTAAATCGGCGCCCTTTGTAGGTTTTGCCTTTTTATATCCCCCGAACGAGCCGAAGAAGTCTTCGAATATGTCTTCGAATACGTCTGTAAAGCCGCCGAAGCCCGCCCCGGCGCCGAATCCTCCGAAACCTGCGCCGGCACCCGCGCCTTCGGCAGTGCCGTACCTGTCGTAATGGGCACGCTTTTCGGAATCGCCGAGGCATGTATATGCCTCGTTTATCTCTTTAAACTTTTCCTCGGACTCTTTGTTACCCTGATTCCTGTCCGGGTGATGTTTTAAGGCGAGTTGCCGGAATGCCTTTTTTATGTCTTCCTGAGCGGCATCCCGGCCCACGCCGAGAACCTTATAGTAATCTTTCATTTACCTATAGAGCCTTTTGCCCATTACCTCTTATTTATTTTTATCCACGTCCTCGAATTCAGCTTCGACCGCTTCTTCTTCCGGTTTGGCCTTGGACTCATGTTTGGAATCGCCGCTTCCCGCCGCCTGCTCCTGCGCCGCTTTATACACATGCTCCGCAATCTTGTGCGACGCTTTTGTCAGTTCTTCGACAGCGTTTTTTATCTCGACCGGATCGCTGCTCGAATCTTTGACCTTTTTGCATTTTTCAAGTGCTGCTTCGATATCCTTTTTCTCGTCTTCCGTAAGTTTGTCTCCGTAATCCCGCACCGACTTTTCTACGGAATAAACCAGGGTATCCGCAGTATTTCGCGCCTCGGCAAGCTCCTTCTTTTTCCTGTCTTCTTCCGCGTGCGATTCAGCGTCGCGCATCATATTCTTTATCTCGTCCTGAGAAAGACCGCTCGAAGCGGTAATCCTTATGGACTGCTCCTTGCCTGTGCCTAAATCTTTAGCGGAGACGTGAAGTATGCCGTTTGCGTCGATATCAAATGTAACTTCTACCTGCGGCAGGCCCCTCGGCGCCGGGGGAATCCCGACGAGTTCGAAGACTCCGAGCAGTTTGTTGTCCGATGCCATCTCCCTTTCTCCCTGATGCACCTTAATGTTAACCGCGAGCTGATTGTCGGATGCAGTCGAAAATATCTGAGTCTTCTTTGTAGGGATGGTGGTATTCCTCTCTATCATCTTGGTAAATATGCCGCCGAGTGTTTCGATGCCGAGAGACAGCGGAGTTACATCGAGAAGAAGGACTTCCTTTACCTCTCCTTTAAGGACAGCCGCCTGAATCGCCGCGCCTACCGCAACCACTTCGTCCGGGTTGACGCCCTTGTGCGGCTCTTTTCCGAAATAGCCCTGCACTGTCTGCTGAACCTTCGGAGTCCTTGTCTGGCCTCCTACGAGAATTACTTCATCTATATTGCCGGTAGAAAAACCTGCATCTGAAAGCGCCCTCTTGCATGGGTCTATTGTCTTCTGTATAAAGTCGTCGGTAAGCTGCTCGAACTTCGCTCTCGAAAGCTTCATCAAAAGATGCTTTGGCCCTGTAGCGTCTGCGGTTATGAACGGGAGGTTTATCTCTGTCTCCGATGCCGTAGAAAGCTCTATCTTCGCCCTTTCAGCAGCCTCTTTAAGCCTCTGCAAGGCCATCTTGTCGTTTTTGAGGTCTACTCCCTGATCCTTTTTGAATTCATCGACCATCCAATCCATAATCCTCAGGTCGAAGTCGTCACCTCCAAGGTATGTGTCTCCGTTAGTGGATTTAACCTCGATTACTCCTTCTCCGATTTCGAGCACCGAGACATCGAAAGTCCCTCCTCCAAGGTCGTATACCACAACCTTTTCCTCTTTTTTCTTTTCAAGGCCGTATGCGAGGGCCGCTGCCGTAGGCTCGTTTATGATCCTCAGCACATTGAGCCCGGCTATCTGGCCGGCGTCTTTTGTAGCCTGCCTCTGGCTGTCGTCGAAATAAGCCGGCACTGTTATTACCGCTTCCGTGACCGTTTCTCCGAGATAGTCCTCAGCAGCCTGTTTCAGCTTTTGGAGTATCATTGCCGATATCTCCGGAGGCGAATACTTCTTGCCCCTTGCTTCCACATGGGCGTCTCCGTTTGGCGCTTCCGCTATGTGATAAGGAAGCCTCTTTTTAGCGTGGTCTACCTGAGGCGAATTGTATTTCCTTCCCATCAGTCTTTTAATCGAGAAAATCGTATTTTCCGGGTTCGTTATGGCCTGCCTCTTCGCTATCTGTCCTACGAGCCTTTCGCCTTTTTCCGTAAAGGCGACAACAGAGGGCGTTGTCCTGTTCCCTTCCTGATTAGGTATTACTACCGGCTCTCCGCCGATCACAACCGCAACGACCGAGTTCGTGGTTCCGAGGTCTATTCCTATAGTTTTTCCCATTTCATCCTCCTTGTCTTTATCTCAATTTCTGATCTTTAATTTTTGATCCGTGATTTGAAAACTTATCCCTCTCTCTTTTTCGAAACAGACACAAGGGATGGCCTTAAAACCTTTTCGTTATACATGTATCCCTTTCTGAGTTCCTCGACTACCGTATTGTTTTCGACATCATCCCTTTCGACCTGAGACATCGCATGGTGATAAGCCGGGTCAAAAGGCCTTCCCATCGCCTCTATCGCCTTAAGCCCGAATTTTTCGAGTATCCTGTTCATTTCCCTCAGCGTATTTTCCACGCCTTTGGCCAGCGGTTCGGAGTTTTCACCCTCCGAGTGCTTTAATGCCATTTCGAGATTGTCCAGCGCAGGCAATATCTCATATATTAAAGACTCGTTGGAATATTTTATAAGCTCTTCTTTATCCTTCTGAACCTTCTTTTTATAATTTTCGAATTCCGCATAGAGCCTCAGGTATTTATCCTTTGACTCCGCGAGTTCCGCCTGTATCGATTCAACGGCCTCTGCTGTTTTATCCTCTGTTTCGATGGAAACCCCAGGCCCTTCCGGCTTTTCGGTTCCTTCAGTGTTTTCTTCCATTAAACTACCTCCGTCCGTTACTCGAATGTCCTGCTTATGCACTTTGAAATGGCATCGACCATGTATATGGCCTTGGAATAATCCATTCTTGTAGGCCCTATTAGGGCTATAACACCCATAGGTCTTTCTCCTTCTTTATACGTGGATGCTACTACGCTCAGCCCCCTCAATTCCTCCACCGGATTCTCATTCCCGATGACCACCTGCACGCCCTCGGCGTTGGAAAGCTCCTCGAGGAGTTTTAATATGGCATGTTTGTCCTTTATGGCGCGGGATATCTCCCTTATCCGGGACATATCCGAAAAATCCGGTAGACCCATCACATCGTAAAGCCCGGAAACGAAAAAATCATCCTCTGCAAAAGATGTGGCTTCTTCGTATATCTTTATGGCCCTTGTTATAAGCTTATCCCACGCTGCCTTTTCCTGACGCATTTTTTTGACGAGCATGCTTTTTATCTCATCGATAGTGCGTCCCGAGTATTCGGAATTGAGATAGCCCGCAATCCTGTTGAGGTCTTCCTGCGTAAAGGCCGCATCCACGGAGAGCATCTTATTCTTAATCACGCCCTCGTCGGTCAGCAAAACAGCTACAACCTTATCCGCTTTATACCTTATGAAATCTATCCTGTTGAACGTCGTGCTTTCAGGCCTCGGAGGCATAACGACGCCGATGTAGTTCGACATCGAAGAAAGGGCGTTCGTCACCTCTACGAACATGCCGTTTAAATCGCTGCCGATACCTTCGAGCCTCTGTGTAAACCGGCAAATACAGTCCTTAAGCTCTGCGTCCTGTTCGCCGTAATTACCGGCATCCCCGAGGAAATTCACATAAAACCGGTAACCCTTGTCCGTAGGAACCCTTCCGGCAGAGGTGTGAGGCTGGCTTAAGAACCCTAAATCTTCGAGGTCGGCCATTATATTCCGTATGGTGGCCGGAGAGCAGCCTAAGGCGTATTTCTTTGTAACAAAACGCGAGCCGACCGGTTCAAGCTTATTTATATAGCTCTGGACAACAGCACGGAGAACCTGTTTGCTCCTCTCATCCAGCATATTTATCACCATAATAAAACAAGATTAGCACTCTCGATATGAGAGTGCTAATAATTTAACAGTAAGCTTTTGAAACTGTCAACCCCATTAAGACATCTCTATGCCGGTGGCAGGAATGCTGAAATGCTTTTACCACTGGAGCTTTCTCTGCATCAGCCTTTCATACATTTTAGGCGGCATGAATGCCTGCTGGTGTATCTCGTCGCTGTAATATCTGGTGTCAATCTTGAAATCCCTTCTCATCTGTCTCAGATCGTGCTTCTTGGATGCGGCAGAGAATGTCCACCAGTTCCCGGCATAGGTCGCAATCGAAGCGGTATAAAGGTCAACAATCGGGAATATAAGCTTCATAGCCTCCTGAACCTCTATAACAATATCTTTATGGAAATGCAGCGATTCCGAAAGGGTTACGAACATTCCGTCATCGGTAAGGCAGTCTTTTACCGATTTGAAAAATTCAACCGTAAAGAGGCTCTTCGCAAAACCTACGATATCGGTAGAGTCAACGATTACCGCGTCTATGTCGCCGTCCCTGCCTTTTACGAATTCCGCTCCGTCCATGCATTTTATCTCTACGCGTTTGTCATCAACGCCGCACGCAACCGTCGGAAAGAATTTCTTGGACACATTGATGACCTCTTCGTCTATCTCGATAAAATATACCTTCTCGACAGAATCGTGCCTCAATACCTCTCTCACAGTCCCGCCGTCGCCGCCGCCTATCACGATGACATTTTTAGGATTCGGATGCGCGTGCATAACAGGATGGACGAGCATCTCGTGGTAAAAAAGCTCGTCACGCTCCGTTATCTGCACCACTCCGTCTAATATGAGCATATTGCCGAAATGAGGGTTCTCGATTACCATTATCTCCTGAAACGGGCTCTTGCTCTTATGAAGCACCTTTTCGACTCCGTAAACATACTGTATCGGAGCATACGGGTCTTTCTCGAAAAACTTGATCATACTGTCCTCCAAAAAAGTTTTATTGTCATATTAATCATTCCAAACAGATGACAGGACATTGTATTGGAGCGGTTTCAGCAGCTCTGAGTTTCGCCGTGATGGCGAAACAGAGCTGGTGCCTCGGAGACTGACATGGAAGTCAGGCGAGAATGAGCGGAAATACTGTGCCCTGTCAGATGAAATGATCATTGCTATATCAATATAGTCTTTGGTATCGAAAATCCGTTAAATTCCGACGCATATGAAATCGTATACGCCCCGCTCGAAAGTATGAGTATCCTGTTTCCTACCTCCGGCTCCGGCAGCTCGACTTCGCGGTCTATCACATCAAAGCTGTCGCAGCTCGGCCCCGCAATCGTCCATGTCATGGGATCGTTTCTGCTTCCGACAACATAGGTGTATTTAATGCCGCCTACGCTTTCCATGAGGCCGTTAAAAACGCCCACATCGATGTGGAGCCAGTTCTCGTCTCCCCTCTTGGTCTTGCCTATGACAGTGGAGACGAATACGCCCGCGTCTCCGACCATGGCCCTGCCCGGCTCTATGAATACCTCTATGTCCTGAGGAAATTTCTGGAATATCACCTTGTCTACCTTTTTCTCGATGGTCTCGATATTTACCACATTCTTTGTATAGCGGATTGGATAGCCTCCGCCGATGTTGAGCATCGAGAGCTTAATTCCCTTCTGTTCCGCCATATCCCATAATTCCCTTGCCTTATCTACCGCAGCATTCCAGTTGTAGACATTATTGCACTGCGAGCCCACGTGGAAGGTAATGCCCACAGGATTCAATCCCTTGTCCTTTGCGTAGACAAAGAGGTCGAGTGCATCGTCCATCTCCACGCCGAATTTCTTGCTTAGAGGCCATTCGCTGCCCTCGTTTGGAACAGTCAGCCTGACATATACATTGCAGCCCGGGGCATACCTCGCAAGCTTATCCACCTCCGCAAAGGAATCGTAGGCGTAATATTTAACCCCGTATTCCACGGCCTGTTCGAGAAACTTAAAGGTCTTCACTGGGTTGCTGGTGATAATTCTCTCGGGCTCGACATTGATAGATGCGAGCAATTGGAGCTCGCCCTCGGACGCGATCTCGAAACCGACGCCGAGGGGATTCACCAACTTTATCACCTCTATGTCCGGATTGGCCTTTACAGCATAGAACACCCGCGAATTCCTGATATTTTTACCTACGATAGATACTTTATCTTGCACAATTTTCTTGTCAATGAGAAGATAAGGCGGCTCTTCGTCGCTCAATGCAATATAGTTGAGCACCTTATTCCATGTCTCTTTGCTTATAAAACCGGACGGCAGTTCCATGCTTTACTCCATTAAAATCAAACTATTAATTAAGAGAAAATATTATAACAGTTTTTGCGGATTATGCAGAATGCTTTTTCATATAAATCAAAAACTCTATATTCCCCTTTTGTCCCGCTATCGGCGATTGCATAACTCCGATAGTTTCAAGTCCGAGGGATTCGAGGCTCTCCCTCACATATTCCACGGTCTTTAACCTCTTCGCCTCATCCTTCACAATACCTCCCTTGCCTACCTCTCCTTTGCCTGCCTCGAACTGCGGCTTTATGAGCGCGATTATCTCTCCGTCTTTTTTAAGAAATTCAAGAACCGCAGGAACTACCTTTGTCAGCGAGATAAATGACACATCAATGGCCGCGATGTCTATTTCATCGGGAATCTTATTCCTTTCGAGATAACGGACATTTGTCCTTTCGATTAAAACAATCCTCTGATCCTGCCTGAGTTTCCACGCAAGCTGGCCATATCCTACATCTATGCAATAGACCTTTTTTGCTCCGTTCTGGAGCATGCAGTCGGTAAAGCCGCCTGTCGATGAACCTACATCCATCGCTGTTTTGTCTTTCAAAGAAATATTGAAATGCTTAACGGCTGCTTCAAGTTTAAGCCCGCCACGGCTTACATAAGGAATGTCTTCGCCTTTCAATTCGATTGCAGCGTCTTCAGCTACCATCGCTCCGGCCTTCGGAGAAGGCATTCCGTTTACAAAAACCTTGCCTTCCATTATCAGCGCCTGCGCGCGCTCACGGCTCGGAGCAAGACCTTTTTCAACGAGAATTTTATCGAGACGTGATTTCATAGCGAATTAATGAGTTAAGGTGTTAATGGTTTAAAGAGCTGAGAAGCTATAACCCCTGGACTACAGCGGTATATATTCCTTCTTCATCGAGCCCGTATTTTTTCCTTAAAATGGCCTGCGCTCCATGCTCTACGAACTCGTCGCCTATGCCTATCCTTTTCACCTTGACGTCGTGCATGCCCGCATTATTAAGACACTCTAAAATCGCCGAGCCGAAGCCGCCCGCAAGCATATTCTCTTCGACGGTGACTATTCTCTTTACCTTCCCGCAAAGACTTATTATCAGATCCTCGTCGAGGGGCTTTATAAAACGCATATTCACCACGCATGCATTTATATTGTCCTTTTTCAGCAGTTCCGCCGCCTTCATGGAAGGGGCTACCGTATTGCCGGCAGCAATAATAGCAACGCCCCGGCCCTCAGATAATATTTCGGCCTTCCCTAATTTTATTTCCGAACGCCCGTTATTATTGTCCGACGGCCTGCACGTCTTCCCTCTCGGATACCTTATCGCGGAAGGGCCGTTGTGATTAACGGCAAATTTCAGCATGGCATTCAATTCTTCTCCGTCCTTAGGCGCCATAAAAACGAGATTGGGTATATGCCTTAAAAACGATATGTCAAAAACACCCTGATGAGTCGGCCCGTCCTCGCCGACTATGCCCCCTCTGTCTATCGCAAAAATAACAGGAAGGTTCTGGAGACAGATGTCATGGATAATCTCGTCATATGCCCGCTGAAGGAAAGTGGAATATATTGCCACCACCGGCCTCAATCCCTGACGCGCGAGCCCTGCCGCAAATGTTGCCGCATGAGGTTCCGCTATTCCCACATCATAAAGCCTTTCAGGAAAAGCCTCCGCGAATTTCGCAAGGCCTGTGCCTTCCTTCATTGCCGCTGTAATGGCTACTACCCGTTTATCCTCAGACGCGATTTCCATAAGCGCATTTCCGAACACATCGCTGTACGACATATGAGCGTTTTCGGAAGGAGAGCCGGCATCCTTGCACTTTAATCCTTCGGATTGAACCCCGGTATCCACAGCGAAGGGGCCGATTCCGTGATATATGCACGGGTCATCTTCTGAAAATTTATACCCCTTGCCTTTTTTTGTTACTACATGGACAAGGACAGGCTCGTTTATATCTTTAATCCGGCTTAGCGTTTCGATAATCGCCGGAATGTCATGGCCGTCTATCGGTCCTAAATAATTAAATCCTAAGTCTTCAAAAAGCCCGCCAGGCAGGAAAAAACCCTTAAGACTGCCTTCGGCCTTTTCCGCTATCTTTGCGACAGACTCACCGATCTTGGGAATGCCTTCGAGAAACGCCTTTGTCTCTTTTTTAAATTTCTTATAAAAGGTTCCTGTCAAGACCTTGTTCAGATAACTGGAAAGGGCGCCTACATTCGGTGATATGGACATCTCGTTATCGTTAAGTATGACTATAAGGTCTTTTTTAAGATGCCCCGCGTGATTCAGTCCTTCGAATGCCAGTCCGGACGTTAAAGCCCCGTCGCCTATAACAGCTATAACCTTAAAATTTTCTCCCTTCTGATCACGCGCCTCAAGCATGCCGAGAGCTGCGGATATCGAAGTCGAACTGTGTCCTGTTCCAAAGGCGTCGTGAGGGCTTTCGGTAATCTTCGGGAAACCTGATATGCCCTCGTATTTTCTTAGAGTATGGAATAAAGGGAACCTTCCGGTTAAAAGCTTGTGCGGATATGCCTGATGCCCCACATCCCATACGATCTTGTCTTCCGGAGAATTAAAGACATAATGCAGGGCGATGGTCAATTCGACCACGCCGAGGTTGGATGCCAGATGCCCGCCGTTGATCGAAACCCGCTCGATGATTATATTGCGAATTTCTTCCGCAAGGGTATTCAGTTCCTCCGCAGACAGAGACTTAATATCCTGCGGCGATTTTATATTTTCGATAATCATATCAGTGGCTCATTTTTCTGGAGGACAAGGTATTGCCGCTCATTCTCGACCGGCATCCTGGCCGGTCTGCGAGGCTACGCCAGCCCGCTTAAACATCCATGTTACGCCATGGGCTGCCGAAGCCGCTCTAATACCTTGCCCTCCATATTTCAAATTATCCATCAACTCTTTCTTTCAAGCATGTACCGAGCAATAGCCCTCAGCGGCTCTGCCTTTTCATCAAATACATCCAGCGCCTCGATAGCGCCGTCAATCAATTCCTTTGCCTTTTCCTTCGACCTTTCTATGCCGTAAAGCTTCGGATACGTCATCTTTTTCTTCTTCTCGTCCGAGCCCTTGGGCTTGCCGAGCACCTCTGTCTCGCCCTCTACGTCAAGTATATCATCAATCACCTGAAAAGCTAATCCTATATTTTCTCCATAGCTCGTAAGCCTGAAAATCTGCTCATCGCCGCATCCTGCAAGCAGACCTCCGGAGCGGACAGACGCCGTTATAAGCGCGGCTGTCTTATGCCGGTGAATAAAGGCGAGCGTCTCTTCATCGGGTTCAGCGTCCTCTGACAGGAGATCCTGCGCCTGGCCTCCGACCATGCCGTGAATGCCTGATGCCATAGCGATCTCGCGGATGACCTTCAGTATGGCTGCCGGTTGAATGCTCGACGATTGCCGGTTATTTGAAAGCATATAAAACGCCTCTGTAAGCAGGCCGTCTCCAGCAAGGATAGCCATTCCCTCGCCGAAGACCTTATGATTAGTCGGCTTGCCGCGCCGCAAATCATCGTTGTCCATGGCCGGAAGGTCGTCATGTATCAATGAATATGTGTGGATAAATTCGAGTGAAGACGCATAGGGAATAATGTCTTCTGCCTTTCCTCCGCATGCCTCATAAGCAGCGAGACAAAGCACCGGCCTTATCCTCTTTCCTCCTGCTGAAAGGGAATAGACCATAGAATCATTGAGTGTTTTAGGCGTAAGGGGTGATGAGAAATACGATTCGAGGAACGAATCTACTAATGTTTTTCTCTCTTTAAGATAAGTTTTTATATCCATGGTCTTACACGCGTCGGATTCGGTATTTTAACACAAAAGCGGGTGCCGGTAGTGCTCATGCAATAATGCTTGCCTCTCAGCATACAATTTACTCAATAGCCTGAGTAAATTTACTCAGAATTGCGGAGAAATGTAAAGAGAAGGTATGAGTTGGGGCTGACTCCTTCCCCTGTTATATGGCGGAGATAAGTATGGTGTCCCCGGAATTAAGCGGAATTAAGAGGGGAATCCAACGCCTATTTATTTATAGAGCAAATAGGGTAGAATAGTAACAGGGAACAATAAAGGAGGCCTTCGCATGGCTACATTAACAATAGAATATCCCGATGAGATTTTAGTTTCATTGAAAGAGACTAAGGCGTCTTTTTCCGAAGAACTAAAAATAGCTGCGGCTGTAAAGCTCTATGAGCTTGGAAAGCTTTCATCAGGAAAGGCCGCTAAACTTGCAGGCATGGATAAAGTATCTTTCTTAAAGGCCCTGGGGAGATACCGGATATCCATTACGACATTGGAAGAATTCAAAGAGGACATGAAAGTTGTCATCAGCTAAAAATATTGTCGTTGTAAATTCTTCACCCCTTATCTACCTTTCTGCAATTAAAAAAACTAACATTTTGAAAAAACTTTTTCACGAAATAATTATACCGGAGGCTGTTAAAAAGGAGATAATCTTCGGAGGCAAGAACAATTTTGCCTTTAAAGAAGTAGTCGGTCAGACATGGATAATAACCAAACGGATTAAAAACAGATTGGCAAAAGACTATCTATTGACGGATATAGATGCCGGCGAAGCTGAGGTAATAGTCCTTGCAGAAGAACTAAAAGCCAAAACGGTTATCATGGATGACAGGCTGGGTAGACGGCTTGCAAAGCTGCGAGGGCTTAATGTTATCGGAACGCTAAGGGTGCTGGTAGCTGCAAAAGAAAAGGGCATAATCACCAAAATAATCACCAAAATGAACCTCTCTCCGGCCTAAAGGCCGGAGTTTCTGGTCTCTGGCATAATCTGGCTCATGGCCTGCCCTGCTGTTCCCTGATATATCGTTTCACAATTTCTTCGTTGACATGACCGACACTCTC
>JAJYVD010000083.1 GCA_021792185.1 Nitrospirota bacterium
ACAAAATGGGGACTAAAACAATATTTGAAAATGGATCGGCTTGAGGAGGAGGTCAAAAAGATCGCGGCTTAAGGTAGACTGGATTCAGGTCATCTGATGAAAGTGCGAAATATTCTTGACACTATCTTTAATAGTATTTCTTAAATATAAGAAAGATACCAACGAAAGACCATCAAGGTTCGATCTATGCCAGATTGAAAATCAGCCGGTGTCGTACATGGGGCAGAAGCGTTTTATACTGTCAATAAAAAAAGATACTAACAGCAATGTAATTGTCATACTCGATAATGGCGAAAAGGTTGATGCATTCAACAAGGATCTTTATATCTGTGACCGGTACAAACAGAATAATTAAGCCTGCTATTACTTCTTCCTCTACAATATAAATAGATATTTAATGCTAACCCTCTTGCATAATACTTCATGTCTTTGTAATATAAAATAAAAGCCTAACGGGAGGTGTTTTATATGCTGTCGAAGATAAAAGAAATAGAGGAAGAGGCTCTCCAACTTGCTCCAAGCGAACGGGCTTTGCTTGCGGAGCATCTCATAAATAGTTTAGATGATATGGAAGATCCGGAAGCGGAGAGATTGTGGATTGAAGAAGCAGAGCGTCGTTATTTGGCATACAAAGAAGGAAAAATCAAAACAAAACGCGCTGAATTAGTGTTTCAAGATGTTCGTTTAAAATTAGGATGAAGCCTGTTGTATTCCTTCCCGAAGCTGAGCAGGAAATGCTTGAAGCTGCTATATATTACGAGTCCAAGTCGTCAGGATTAGGTATAGATTATCTTGCTGAAGTTGAACGAGCTACCAAATCCGTTTCTGATTCACCGAATACGTGGTCGGTTGTAGCCGGCGAACTTAGAAGGCGATTGGTTCGGAGATTCCCCTTTGGAATTTTATACCGTATAGAGCCGGAAGAAATAGTTATCATTGCTGTAGCACACTTACGACGAAAACCCGGATATTGGAAAGAACGAATAAAAAGCTGATAACGCTTTAAATAAAAAAGATTATTCTCCCAAGTAGGCTTTTTTCACATCCTCGTTATGCAATAAGTTTTCACCCGTGCCTGACAGCTTTATAACCTCGTTTTCGAGCACATATCCGCGATTGGAAAGCCTCAATGCCGCCTTCGCGTTTTGTTCCACAAGGAGAATCGTGACCCCTTCTTCGTTTATCTCTTTTATCGTTTTGAAGATTTTACTCACCATGATCGGAGCAAGGCCGAGAGAAGGTTCATCAAGGAGAAGGAGTTTAGGGTTTGCCATCAATGCCCTGCCTATGGCAAGCATCTGCTGCTCGCCTCCACTGAGCGTTCCGCCCATTTGTTTTGTCCGCTCTTTAAGGACGGGAAACAGGCTGAAGACCTTTTCAATATTATTTTTGAAATTTGAAGTTTGAGATTTGAAGTTTAAGGAATACGCGCCCATTTCGAGGTTTTCCAATACCGTGAGCCTCGGGAATATTCTCCTTCCCTCCGGAACCTGACAGATGCCTTTGTTTACGACAGTGTGCGGAGGCATATTTTTTAACGATTCACCTTCAAATGTTATATCTCCGGAATCCGGCTTAAGTATGCCAGAGATTGTGAGCAGGGTTGTCGTCTTTCCGGCGCCGTTACTGCCTATAAGGCAAATTATCTCGTCTTTCTCGACTTCAATATCGATCCCCTTTAATGCCTTTATATGGCCGTACGACGTTTGTATAGACGATAAATTCAGCATAATGCCTTCTTGCAGAACACAGTATTTTCGCTCATTTAATGATTGGTCTCCCTTCCGAGGTATGCCTCGATCACCATGGGATTGTTTCTCACATCATCGGGCAATCCCTCCGCTATCTTCACTCCGTGATCAAGAACGATGATCCAGTCGGATACGCCCATCACGAGCCTCATGTCATGCTCGATGAGGATTATTGTTTTGCCGAGTTCCCGGATATTTTTTATGAGGGCCATTACCTCGGATGTTTCTATCGGGTTCATGCCTGCTGTAGGCTCGTCGAGGAGGATGATATGCGCTTCGGTTGCAAGCGCCCGCGCGATCTCAAGCCTTCTCTGGCTGCCGTAGGGCAGATTATTCGCCTGCGTATCGGCGTAATCTTCGAGACCGACGAGTTCGAGATATTCAAATGCCTTTTCTCTTATTGCCTGCTCTTTTGTTTTGAAGCCGTTGCCATGCATCACAGCGCTTAGAAAGTTGTATCTTATCCGCGTATGCTGCGAAACCATGACATTTTCGATTGTCGTCATCTCCGAAAAAAGCCGTATGTTCTGGAATGTCCGCGCAATGCCGAGTTCCGCAACCCTGTGCGGAGGAAGTTTCGAGATTTCGGTTTCCTTGAAGCGTATATTACCCCTTGTGGGTTTTGTTATTCCCGTAAGGCAGTTGAAAAGAGTGGTTTTCCCGGCGCCGTTAGGCCCTATAATGCTTGCAATGTAACCGTCTTTTATCTTAAAGCTTACATCCTCTACGGCCCTTATGCCGCCGAAGTGTTTTGTCAGTTCCTTAACGTCTAAAATGTACACCTTTTAAACCCCCCTAAAATTCCCTGCGGCCTGAAAATCATGAGCAGCACCAGGGCTATGCCTAAAATCAACATTCTGTATGATTGGACTTCACGCAACATTTCCGGCAACAGCGCAAGGATAAATGCCCCTGCGATTGCGCCGTAGGTATTTCCGAGACCACCGACGATAATCATGCTCAAGATCAGGACGGATTCCATGAATGTAAAACTTTCAGGAGAAACGAACTGCATTTTTGACGAGAAGAGTATCCCTGCTATTCCGGCCCAGAAGGTGCCGAACGCAAAGGCGTAGAGCTTATATTTTGTGGTATTAATCCCGATGGAAGATGCCGCTATTTCGTTTTCTTTGATGGAGATCCATGCCCTGCCGATACGGGAGCATTCCACCCGTCTGATGATTATCGCCGCTATAACGACAAATATGAATACGAGATAGTAGTACATATTTAGCTTTCCGATGGCGGTTCCGAAGATCGATGGCCGTGCTATCCCTGTTATGCCGTTCGGGCCGTTGGTGAGGTTGTCCCAGTTATTCAGAACAAGGCGGACTATCTCTCCGAATCCGAGAGTTACAATTGCTAAGTAATCTCCCCTGAGCCTCAGCGCCGGGATTGCGAGCGCTATCCCGCTTAAGGCGGTAATGCCCGCCGACAACGGAACGGCTACCCAAAAATCCATGCCTAATTTTGTGTTAACAATGGCGTAGGTATACGCGCCTATGGCGTAAAAAGCCGCGAACCCGAGATTCAAAAGACCGGTGAATCCCACGATTATATTCAATCCGAGGGCAAGGAGCATGTAGATGCCGGACATGATAAGCACATCGAGATAATAGTCTTTCAGGAAAAAAGGGAATGCGAGGAAAATTATAATGCCCGCTGGCATGGAGGCCGAACGAAGAAAACGGGGGTGAGCCAATTTGATTTTAGGCAATGAAGGCAAGGCTTGCAAGTTTTTAACTGAAGAAATCGCGGAGAGGCATATAAACAGAACGGCAAACAGGATGGCCGATGATTTTAAATCCTTAAACGGGAGGAAGAGAATTGCACTAAAAAGCGAGATTAAAAGAGATCTGAGAAGCGGATGCCTTTTGACAGCGGCATAATTCATACCTTTTCTTCCGTGGTTTTTCCTAAGATGCCGGCCGGTTTTATGAGAAGGATAACTATAAGAATGATAAACGCGTAAGCGTCCTTATATTCGCTCGATATATAAGCCGCTCCGGCGCTTTCCACAAGTCCGAGTATTATTCCTCCGAGCATCGCTCCCGGAATATTGCCGATCCCGCCGAGGACTGCCGCGGTGAATGCCTTTATTCCCGCAATATAGCCGATATAATAATTTACAAGTCCGTAATACGAGGCGACCATAATCCCCGCCACAGCCGCAAGTCCCGCGCCGATGATAAAAGTAGCCGATATTATACTGTTTACGTTTATTCCCACAAGGGACGCCATTGTCTTGTCCTGCGCCGTTGCCCTCATCGCTTTTCCCATCCTCGTTTTTTGAATGAACAGATGAAGCGAGAGCATCAGGACGCCCGAAACAATAATTATTAACGCCTGAAGATAGGTCATATTTACGTTCAGAAACTGCAGTCCGGAATCCCCGAATCGCTGCGGAAAGACTTTATCCGTGGCGCCTTGAGTGAGCATCACGTAATTCTGAAGAAAGATGGAGACGCCTATAGCGCTTATCAGCGGGCTTAGCCGGGGCGCGTTACGCAGCGGCTTGTATGCAATTTTTTCCATTGTGAAGCCGTAAGCCGAGCATACAATGATAGTAAGCAGAATTGTTAAAAACAGCGCAAGAGGAAGGCTGACTGATGTAAGACCCGTGACCGTGAAAAGGCCTAAAAAGATAATTCCTAAGTATGCTCCGAGCATGTAAATTTCGCCGTGGGCGAAGTTTATGAGTTCGAGTATGCCGTAAACCATTGTGTATCCGAGGGCTATAAGCGCGTATACACCGCCGAGCGTAAGGCCGTTTATCAGTTGTTGAAGCAGCATGGCAGGAAATTTTAGCAGAAATGTTACTATATTGTCATGGATACAAAGACTTCCGGCACTCGGGATAAAAAATACCCTTGCCCTGACTGCGATTTCTGCCAGTTTTGCAGCGAAACCAGATGCAATATGTGCAGGCCATCGGTTTCAAGAAAACATAAAAAGAATAAAAATAGGGCAGCGAAGCGGACAATGCCTGAAGATAGAAAGGATTAACATGGCTATACTGACAGGATTGGATAATGTAGAAAAGGAATGGCCTAAACAGTTGAAAGGCGCAAGGGTAGGGCTTGTTACGCATCCTGCGTCCGTGAACAAAAGGCTTGATCACGCTGTTGATGTCGCTCTGAAGGCAAAGAAGTTTAAGCTCAAGGCACTCTTCGGCCCCCAGCACGGCATCAGGGGCGAAACTCAAGACAACATGATCGAGTGGGAGGGGTTTAGGGACAAAAAGACAGGGCTTCCTGTTTACAGCCTTTATGGAAATGTCAGAAAGCCTGCTCCTGAAATGCTGAAAGATACCGATGCCATGGTGATAGACATGCAGGATGTCGGCTCACGCTATTACACATTCATCTGGACCATGGAACTCTGCATGCAGGCATGTCTTGAAAACAACAAATCAGTCGTAGTATTAGACATGCCTAATCCGATCGGCGGATATATTACAGAAGGGCCTGTGTTTAATGCGGGCTATGAATCATTTGTAGGCCTTCGCCCATTGCCGATAAGGCATGGCATGACAATCGGCGAGATAGGCGGTTATCTGAAGCATGAGTTTTATCCTTCGCTCGATTTTCATGTCATTAAAATGAACGGATGGAATCGCAAGATGTTTTTCGACAATACGAAGCTCCCATGGGTCTTGCCTTCTCCGAATATGCCGACACTCGACACAGCTATTGTCTATCCGGGAATGTGCCTGCTTGAAGGTACGATGCTAAGCGAGGGAAGGGGCACTACAAGGCCCTTTGAGATATTCGGCGCTCCGTTTATTGAGCCTGAAAAACTTAGCAATAGACTTAATGAATTCAAACTTCCTGGAGTTGTTTTCAGGCCTATGTATTTCCAGCCTACCTTTCAGAAGCATGCAGGCAAACTCTGCGGAGGCGCTCAGATCCATGTGCCAAACAGGGAGAAGTTCAAACCTTTCAAAACAGGCGTGGCGATAATTAAGGCTGTGCATGACCTTTATCTAAAAGACTTTCAATGGAAACAGCCGCCGTATGAATACGAGACAATAAAGATGCCGATAGATATCCTTTCAGGAACGGACAAATTGAGAAAGAATATAGAAAAAGGCGAGAGGCTCGATAGGATGGAAGATTGGTGGAGCGAAGAGTGTTCGTCATTTGCAAAGAAAAAGAGAAGGCATTACCTCCTATATTAATGAAAGACAATTTTTTTAAGCATGTTTGAAAATCTCTGATATAATACATATAAGGTAATGTCAAAAGTTTCATGAAAAAAGAGACGGATTTATGAAAACAGAATGTGATAGGATTCCGTCGGCGTAAGAGAGGGCGGTTAAGAAGTCAGAAGTGGTGGACGCCGACGGCTCTGAGAG
>JAJYVD010000029.1 GCA_021792185.1 Nitrospirota bacterium
GTCCTCATCTAAATGCCTCCATATGGAATTAAGATGAGATATTTTAACAGGATTTGCGGTAAAAGGAAAACAGAAATACTTGCAGAACCTTGATTCTCAAGGCTTAGCGAGTTGTTGAACAGGCTCTGAAGAGCAGGAGGTGATTGTATGGGATATAAATCTATCGGACGTTATATTGTCTCCGATCCCGCTGTTTGTCATGGCGAACCTATTTTTCGCGGCACTCGGATTTTAGTTGCCGATGTTTTGGAGCAGGTTGCTGCCGGGATGGCATGGGAAGCGATTATTGAAGAATGGCGAGGCGCAGTGACAAAAGAGGCAATTGCCGAAGCTGTTCGTATAGCCCGTGAGATGCTGGTAACGCATGCTCCGGATTTGGCTGCAGAGCCGGTTGGGCTGTGAATGTCCTCGATGAGAATATTCCTGACAGCCAGCGTCAGCTTTTAAAAAGCTGGCGCATTCAGGTTTCGCAGATTGGGCATGAAGTTGGGAGACAGGGACTAAAAGATGAGGCGATAATTCCACTTTTGCATAAGTTGCATTCAGTAAATTTTTTTACCCGCGATATAGGTTTTTATAGACGACAATTGTGTCATCCGGACTATTGCCTGGTTTGTTTAGTGGTAGGACAATACGAAGTTGCAAGCTTTATTAGACGGTTTTTGAAACATCCTTCCTTTAACACACGGGCTAAACGAATGGGCAAGGTTATCCGGCTCACACACATGGAACTGCAAGTTTGGGAGCTTCATGCTGAGAAAGAAAGACATATACCGTGGTTGCCTTGAGTTATGAAAATAGAAAACCTCAGACATATAGGCAGACAACTTTTTTCTGAAATAGGCAAGACGAGGCTGAAGCCTTTTGCGTCCGAGGCCCTTGGAAAAGGAGCCGGGGGCGACAAGACATTTCCTATTGATAAAAAGGCGGAGGATATTATCATCGGTTCATTGGAAGCCCTTGGCGAGCCGTTGAGTATAGTTTCGGAAGAGGCCGGGCTTAAGGAAATCAAGGGCGGAGGCAGGAAGGTAATAATAGACCCTATTGACGGGAGCAAAAACGCAATCACCGGCATACCTTTTTACTGCACATCCATCGCGGTCGCGGACAGCGATAACATCGACAGCATTTCCCTTGGTTATGTTATGAACCTTCTCACAGGAGACGAATTCTGGGCAGAGAAGGGTAAGGGCGCGTTCTTCAACAGCGAAAGGATTTATACGCAGAAGGACGATACTTTTTATCTCATCGCATATGAGGCTCAGAGCCCGAAAAACGATATTCCGAAGATTATGAAACTGCTTGGAGAGGCATGGAGGACAAGGTGCTGGGGTGCGATGGCGCTCGATATTTCATATCTCGCCTACGGCGCTGTAAGCGTATTCGTTACGCCGTCGCCCTCAAGGAGCTTCGATTTTGCGTCAGGCTACTTGCTTGTGAAAGAGGCAGGAGGGGTTTTTACCGATATAAACGGCAATTCGATAGGTGATTCAGAGATAGGGCTTAATAGAAGCGCACCCTTGCTTGCATCTGGAAACTTGCAACTCCATGAAAAGGCATTGAAGTTGCTTGGTTAGTAGGGAAGCAGAAAGGCTGAATATAGGATGAATTCAAAAAACTTGAGGTTCCATTTTGGCACCTCAAGTTGGGGCGGTCTACGCTATCTTCCATATGCCTTTACGGAGAACGGCGTTGCCATGTTGTCGAGCGTTTTAAACAGCAAAAGAGCTATAGCTGTTAACATTCAGATAATGAGGACATTTACAAAAATCAGGGAGATGCTTGCGACCCATAAGGATTTGCAGAAAAAGATAGAGGACATGGAGAAAAAATATGACCGTCAATTTAAAGTTGTCTTTGATACGATAAAGCAATTGCTTGCGCCGCCTGAGACGCCGAAGAAGAGGCCGATAGGATTTCGGAGGGAAAAGGAGAGATGAGAATAGGGGGGCTAATCTTTTTCGAGAGGGGAATCAAGGAAAGAAAAAAAGTAGGAGGCATCTCTAAAAAGTGAATAAATTAACGATGAGGATGTAATCAATGAGCAAATATATTTTAATTTTGATTTTGATTGTTAGTATTTTTCCATCGTTTGGCTGCAAACAAAATCCGCAACAAAAGGTATCAACTCATCAGGAGGCTAAAGAGACTGCTGAAAACATCGGTAAAGTTGAAGCCGAAATTAAAATTAATAATGATTACATCCTGAGACTATACAACTCAGGATTAGGAAATGATATGGAAGCAGGATATGACGCTTTTGAAATATTACATAGAGGACAAAAAGTATATACCGAAAACGAAGAACGATATACTGCTTTATATATCGAAAATGGCAAGGAAATTTATCTCAATAAAACAAAGGGTGTTAATCTTAGTGATATCACCGGCGATGGAATTCCTGATTTGATTATATCAGTATGGTCTGGTGGTGCCCATTGTTGCTATAGCACTACAATTTTCTCTTTAGGCGAGCAATTTAAAAAGATTGTACGCCTTGAGGGCAAACATACCAGTTTTGATATTAAGGATATCGATAACGATAATGTTTATGAATTGGTAGGTCATGATTGGACTTTTGAATACTGGCAATCTTCATTTGCAGGTTCGCCAGCACCGGAAATAGTCCTGAAATATAAAAATGGCAATTATGTTATTGCGACAGATTTGATGAAGAAGCCTCCTCCAAAATCACAAGAGTTCTATACAAAATTTAATGATATAAGAAAGAAAATGGGTAAATCAGGAGAGGTAATACATCAAGAAAGTGAGGTGTGGGGAAGTGACGGTGGAATACCTCCAGAATTGTGGGGGTACATGCTGGATCTAATGTACAGTGGAAATGGCCAATTGGCATTGGAGTTTTTTGATAAAGTATGGTCCGACAAAAGAAGGGGTAAAAAAGAATTTCTGGAGGTATTTAAAAAGCAGATTTCAAAAAGTCCTTATTGGTCTGAAATTAAAAAAATGAATGGGTGGTAACAATTCCATTAATTTAAAGTAAGGCTATTTTACAGTGTCAGACATCGAACTTGATATTTAAACATAACGCTGCACTCCGCACGAGGCGTATATTAAGGTTGTAAATGAAACTAAAGAGGGATTGGTATATTTAATCTATGCCATTACATAAAGACAAAAAAATGAAGGTGTTGTTTAAAAACATAGTGCACGCAAAAATATTAAGAGCTTTTTTGATTAACCACGCCAAAGCAATAAATATTTTGTTTTGATTTTTCATTAAAATCTGTTAGACTACAATAAAGACTTAATTTAGGCATTTAGGGAGGAAAGATGAAGTTGAGCACAGCCGTTAAGCCTATAAGCCATATAAAGTCCCACGCATCTGAAATAATCAGCGAAATATCCGAAACCGGCAATCCTGTTGTTGTGACCGTAAACGGAGAGGCGCGGGCGATAATTCAGGACATAAAGGAGTATGAAAAGGACCGCGAGAGTATGGCTATGCTGAAGATGCTCGCGATGGGAAGAAAGGACATGCTTGAAGGCAGACATAAGCCGGTGCATCAGGCATTTGCGGAATTAAAAAAGAAAATACGCTCCGCTTAAAGACCGTGAAATACGGGGTGCATGTTACAAAAGCCGCACAGGACGACCTTTACGCAATCTATAGGTATGTAGCAATTAACGACTCACCCGGAAAGGCCGGACATCTGCTCGACAATATACAAAAGACAATGACCTCCCTTGAGACAATGCCTGCAAGGGGCAGCCATCCGCCCGAGATGCAGAGATGGGGAATATTCGATTTTAGGGAAATATTTTTCAAGCCCTATCGCATTATATATGAGATTAGAGACAAGGCTGTTTTTATATATGCAGTACTCGATGGTCGGCGCAGTTGCGAAGACCTTTTGCAACAGAGGCTTTTGGGTTTTTAAATGAATACCATCCCTTCACTATTTCGATCCTCCGTAGAGAAAAATAAAGACCGGATTGCGTTCAATTATTTTGACGGCTCATGGAAGATCATGACATATGCCGAGTTTTTTGCGCTTTCAAACAGTATTGCATCGCTTCTTATTAGTAAAGGACTGAATAGAAACGACAGGGCTGCCATAGTTTGCGAGAACAGGCCTGAGTGGTGCGCCGCATACATGGCAATAGTGATGGCTGGAGGAATCGCCGTGCCGATAGATATGCAGCTCGGCAGCGATGAGATTAAAAATCTGCTCATTGATTCAGAAGCGAAGATTATCTTTTACAGCTCTAAGACAGAAGCCAATGTCTTAAAGGCTATTGAGGGAATTGATATAAAGGGCATAAATTTTGATGTAGATAGTTTTGATTCAGCTATCAGCCATCAGCTATCAGCAGCCAGCCCTGAGCCTTGCGATATCGCCTCCATTATCTATACATCAGGAACTACAGGCAAGCCCAAGGGCGTGATGCTCACGCATGAGAATTTCTGCTCGGATGCCGCCGCTGTTATTCAGGCTCAAGTTATTATTCATGATGACAATATCCTTTCAGTCCTTCCTATGCACCATACATATCCCTTCATGTGCACTTTTCTCGTGCCTTTGTTTTTGGGGGCTGCCGTTACATTCAGTCCCGGATTAAAGGCAGCGGAGCTTATGCCGGCAATAAAGGATACCGGGGTTACAATTGCGGTGACCGTGCCGAGATTGCTCGAAATGATAAGGAACGGCATTGTTTCAAAGATAAAAGAGAAGGGGCTGATTTTTTTGTGGCTTATGAATATATGCGGCACGGCGCGGAGAATTTCGGATATAAATATCGGTAAATTCGTTTTCAAGGAGGTTCATAAAAATTTCCCCAAGTTGAAATTTTTCGCGTGCGGCGGCGCGCGGCTCGACCCTTCAGTTATGGAGGACATGGAGGCCCTCGGTTTTACAGTCCTTGAAGGATACGGATTGACCGAAACATCTCCCGTTATCACATTCAACCCTGCTGAAAAGAGAAAACCGGGATCTGTGGGAAAGCCCTTGCCAGATGTGGAGATAAAGATAAGCGATGACGGCGAGATAACGGCAAAAGGGTCTATGGTAATGAAAGGATATTATAAAAATCAGGCTGCAACTGAAGATGTCATAAGAGATGGCTGGCTTTTGACCGGTGATACAGGATATATGGACGGCGAAGGCTATGTGTTCATCACGGGCAGGAAGAAAGAGGTGATTGTCCTTTCATCGGGAAAGAACGTCTATCCCGAAGATGCCGAAAAGTTTTACGCCTCTATCCAGTTGATTAAAGAGATATGCGTTACGGAGAGGGAAGGGCAGCTTCATGCCGTTATAGTTCCGGATTTTGAATACGCGAAAAAGGCATTGATAGGGAATATTTTCGAAGACCTAAAATGGAGAATAAACGAGGTATCTATGAAGATCCCAGAATATACGCGCATTCAGGGGTTCACCCTTTATCGGGAGCCTCTGCCGCGCACACCTCTCGGAAAGCTCAGAAGGTTTATGATCAAAGACCTTATTAAAGCCGCGGGAGAGGAAATGGAAGTTAAGGCCGAAGACAAATGCCTTCAGGAAGACGAAGTCGGAAAAAGGGTCGCGGGAACCATAAAATCGCTGATTAAAGATGAAATCCAGATAAGGTCTTCGGACAATCTCGAACTCGATCTCGGTTTCGATTCATTAAAACGGATAGAGCTTGCGTCGGCCATTGAAAGCGCTTTTTCGATCAGCCTGCCTGCGACATTTACATCAGAGGTGCAGACCGTGGGAGACGCCGTATCGAGGCTGAAAGAATTTTTGGGAGGGAGGGCGGCAAAGATAGAGAAGCAGGAGGTCGGCGCTTATATTTCATGGAAGGATATCCTCCAAAAAGAACCGTCGGTTGACGATGCTAAAAAGGTAGGGTTTTCATTCGGTTTTGTCGAGATCGCGATAGCCTGTATCCTGTTAACGGCACAAAAGATTTTATTCAGGTTTTTGTTCGGTCTCAAGGTAAGCGGAAGGGAAAATATCCCTGAAGACGGCGCATTTGTTATAGCACCAAATCATGCGAGCTTTTTAGACGGCTTTGCGGTAGCGTCGTCCATTCCTTTAGGGGTATTTAAGAATCTTTATTTTCTCGGCTTTCAGAAGTATTTTACCGGCAAGTTCACTGCATGGTTCGCGAGGGTAAGCCATGTTATTCCCATAGACATGGAGACATATCTGCACAAGGCATTGCAGATGTCTGCGTATGTCCTTAAAAATAAAAAGGCGTTATGCGTGTTCCCCGAAGGGGGGCGCTCTTTTGACGGAAGGCTTATGGAGTTCAAAAAAGGCATAGGCATTTTAGCCGTTCAACTGAATATCCCTGTCGTGCCCGCATACATCAAAGGGACATTTGAGGCGATGCCGAGAGGATCGAAATTTATAAGACCGGCGAAAATAGAGGTTTTCTTCGGGAAACCCATTTCTGCGTCGGACATAGATATGAGCCTGAAACCGGCGGGTACGGATGAATACCGGTTTTTCGCGGAGGAATTGAGGAAGAGGGTGATAGCGCTCTCTGAAAATAGATAAAACTGCGCGGGATGTGTTAATTTAAGAGAAACCGGTAAAAAAGGAGATTGTAATGTCTGAGAACTATAAATATAAGGAATACACCCATGAGGAAAGCAAAATATACAATGATGCTATGGCAAAGATAAGGGACGGGCTGAAGAACGGCCTGAACTTTAATGAGGCGTGCGGAGTGGTGGATATGGATGCAGGCTTGAAAAAGTTCGTTGTGGACGATGCCCTTAAGGTGATGATCGCGGAGATGCATTATGCCATCGGTATGTCCCTGCCGCAGATAGCGGACGCGCTGAAGGTTCCTATTAAGGTTATAGACACGGCGAACATGGAGATGCTTGAGGATGTAGGAATAACTGCGGCAGAGGTCTATAGAACAAGCAATCACGGAAGCCCTATGGGAACAGCATAAGGGAGGAGTTGTTTTATGATGTTCAATAATGTTTTATCCTTGGACGAGATAAAAAAAGAGCCCTTTGTCATAGAGAATATACGGTGGGATCTTGAGCCTAAGGACTTGATGGAGCCGAGGCAAAAGATAACCGGCGAGGGAGTGCAGACGAGGGATACCATTAAAGGGTATGTCTTTTATATAGACACCATGGCTGAGAGGCCTATCCTTTTTTTGATGCGCCATACCGCAGCGGATTATGCCGAGACCCTGGCGCAGATAGATGAAATACCGCAGGAACTGCTTGCTGAGGCCGTAGAGGAGAATAAGGCTAAGGCCTATTTCGGCATGTACCCGGTCAATAAGAAAGTGGAAGCGTGGCTTAAGAAAGAGTTAGGAGTTCTTTAAAGTCCTCTAAAACCCGAAAGCCGTTTACAGGCTTGTCATGTTTTTTGGAATTAGCCCTTGTCTTTAAAAGCAGGTGTTTTATCCCGAAATTTTTTGCGGTTTTCAGTATCTCAGCGGTGTCATCGATGAAAAGGGTATTTTCCCTGTCGAACTTCAATAGTTTTTCTGTCTTTTCCCAGAATTCGATCATCTCTTTGGGATAGCCTATTTCAAAGGATGTGATGCATCTGTCGAAATACTTTCCGATCTCGGTCTTTTTCAATTTTATGTCCAGAACCTTATAGTGCGCGTTGGTTACCATAAATACTTTTTTATGATGCCTTCTCAGCATCTTCAGAAAGTCCTCCACATGAGGGTGAACCTCGATAAGATGTTTTATCTGCTCTTTTAACGCAGGGATGTCGAGATGAAGCTCCTTTGACCAGAAATCTATATCCGTCCAGTTTAAAGTGCCTTCATGCACCTTGTATTTCGACAACAACTCTTCCTTTGCCTTTCCGAAAGTCATATGATGTTTCTCCGCGTATTTCTCAGGTACAAGGTGCTCCCAGAAATAATCGTCGAAATATTTGTCCAGCAATGTCCCGTCCATGTCGAGGAGGACGAATTTAATGTCGTTCAACGGTATCATTCTTCACCGTACCATGAGAGGTCGGTATAATCCTTTGTCCTTTTGTAGACCAGTTCAAGGATCCCCTTCAATTCTTCGAATATCTCGTCGAAAAGTTCTTTGTCGGTTACATCTTCCGCTCCTATGTCGTAATTATAGATTATCTCGTGCTCCTTGAAGGGTTTTTCTCCCCCGTAAGTTTCCCTGATGGAAAGGTAGGGCTCTGCATCGGGATATTCTTCTTCTATCTCGTCAAGCAGCGCCTCTATATCGGGATAGCCCTCCATGATCGGCAGCCTCACGGTAAATTCCAGTTCTATTGAAGTGTCTACGTCGTTGTCGTCGCTGTCTGAAAGGTCTTCCTCATAGAGCGTTACCCCTGTCTGAAAGGCGTCGTAAAAGAAAGATACCGTTGCCGATACCGGAAACGGCTGTTCCATGTTGGGCAGGGTGAGGGAAAACTTGTTTTCCCTGTCGAGGGTGAACTGCTCGATAAAGACCTGCATATTATATATTTCGAGATATTTTTTCGCAGACTCGGCCAGAGTCATCTGAATTTCTTCAAACCTTGCCATGTTTCCTCCAATGTCTTAAAATAAGTGCAGCAAGCCGGCAGGACAGCCTGCCTTTTGCAAAACTATTAGCCGTTGGTGCTTAGTAAGCGCCGGAACAGAATATAAATGTTAAACCCAAGATATGTCAGGCACGGCTCAAAGACTTTAAAAAGTGTTGTCTCAAGCGCATATTAAAGATTATAAATGTATCACCCAATAAGTATCCGCCGATGCGGATGACGGTATAAGATAAATGTTAATATCAGTGCTGGGTTTAAAGTCTTTTCGCCGCACCTGGCACATATGCATAAACTTAAAATTGTATAGATTGAATATTATACCATTAATGATAGGATTATGACGAATAAGGTTGCTGTAATAACAGGCGGCGCAGGCGGTCTCGGCAGGGAGATCGCGAAGGCATTCCATGAGAATGGTTACGGCATTGTCATAAATTATTTCGAATCCGGAAAACAGGCGCGGGAAATCTTCGAAACGATGGGCGGCAGCGTGTTGACTGTAAAGGCGGATGTCGGCAACTCTGATGATGTCTCAGCGATGGCGGAGCATGTTTATAAAAAATGGGGCAGGGTGGATGTCCTCGTTAATAATGCCGGAATAACAAAAGACGCGTTATTGATAAAGCAAGGGGAAAAGGATTGGGACAGGATAATGAATGTTAATCTCAAGGGAGCTTTTAATTGCATAAAGGCATTTGCGCCTCTTATGAAGGACGGAGGACATGTTATCAACATATCATCTTATTCAGGCTTGAAAGGGAAAGAGGGACAGGCGGCATACAGCGCTTCAAAGGCTGCGTTGCTCGGCCTGACAAAGACCGCTGCGGTTGAGCTTGCAGAGCATAATATAAAAGTTAATGCTATCCTGCCCGGATATATGCCGACCAAAATGGGGATAAAGTCGGAAGATGCCTTGAATAAAGCAAAAGAGGAGAGTCTTTTAAATGCACTTTCAGACCCCATGGAAGCAGCGAGGTTTATCGTTTATCTTGCAAATACGGAAAATATAACGGGGCAAGTGTTTTGTCTCGAAAGCAGGATTATTTAACTATAAATGGCGCATTTACGATTAATATAAACAGATTTGCGTTATGAACTCAGTATAAAAAATGCTAAACTATTATTAAACTATTAAGGCTATGTTTAAAGGAGGGGAAAATGCAGAAATGTTTAATTGTATCTGATCCGGCAATAATGATGGGTAAGCCTGTAATAGCAGGAACACGCATAACTGTAGAAGCTGTTTTGGAGAAACTGTCCGGTGGAGAAACAATAGAGCAGTTGCTCGAAGCGCATCCCCGTTTGACCCGCGATGGTATTAATGCTGCATTGGCATTTGCCGCAGAGGTTTTAAAAGGAGATGTGGTCTATCCTGCCAATGAGGTCGCTGCGTGAACTTTTTTGCAGACGAAGGCATTGATAGGCAAATTGTTGATAGCCTTCGAGAAGAAGGCTATAGCGTTAATTATGTTGCAGAGATGGAGCCTGGCATATCTGATGATTATGTGCTGGAACTTGCTAATAGAGAAAGAGCGATTTTATTAACAGCCGATAAAGATTTCGGTGAATTAGTATTTCGGATGAAAAAACTTGCTATAGGCATTGTGCTTGTAAGATTGGCAGGATTATCCCCTGCAAAAAAGGCTGAGATTGTCGTTAACATCATTAATCAACATTTACAAGAGTTATCGGAAGCTTTTTCAGTAATAACACCAACAGGTATCCGCATCCGGCATCAACGCATTTGAATGTCCAAAGGCAGTTTCATAACAGGCACGGATACGGGGGTCGGCAAGACTGTAGTTTCTGCCGCGATTATAAGGGCTCTTATCAAAAAAGGCGTGAAAGCCGGGGCGATGAAGCCGGTAGAGACCGGATGCACGCCGGAGTTAAGAGTTAAGAGTCGAGAGTTAAGAGCTAAAAAATTAATACCTTCTGACGGCATGTTTTTAAAGGATATGGCGGAGATGGATGATTCGCTGGATTTGATTGCGCCGGTTCGTTTTGAGCATCCGCTCGCGCCGATGGTCGCCGCAGAGCTTGAGAAAAGGCCAATAGGGATAAAAAAGATTATTGATGCGTATGAGGCATTATCAAAAAAATATGATTTCATGGTTGTGGAAGGAGTCGGCGGACTTCTTGTTCCGATTTCAAAGAGGCAAAGGGCAAAAGGCAAAAGGCAAAAGGCTTATTTTGTCTCTGATTTGATAAAGGATTTAAAACTTCCTGTAATCATTGTTGCAAGACCGACCCTCGGAACTATTAATCATACGCTCCTTACGGTCAATCAAGCGTTAAGGGAAGGGCTTAATGTTTTAGGAGTAATCATTAACCGCCATATGCCGCCGACCGGCGATATCGCTGAAAAGACAAATCCTGAAGTGTTGAAAGAATTATGCCCCGTGCCTATAATCGGGATGCTGCCGTATGTTGAGGATATTACAAAAAAGAATATTGAAAATACCGCGATTAAACACCTTGAGGTAACAGGTCTACTTTAGAGGATTATTTTTGTCGTCGAGTTTGACTATAATCGGCTTGAAGTCCTTTATTTCATCCACAGCAGTGTAGCAGTAGGAAAATATTATTATCTTGTCGCCCACGGCTCCCTTTCGCGCAGTAGGGCCGTTCAGGCAAAATTCTCTCGATCCGGGTTTCCCCTGTATGACATAAGTCTCGAAACGCTCGCCGTTGTTCATGTTGCTTATCATCACCTGTTCGTATGGAAGTATACCGGCCATGTCCATGAGTTCTTTATCTATAGTGATGCTCCCCTCATAGGCTAAGTTCGACTCCGTAACGGTCGCCATGTGTATCTTTGATCTTAAGAAACATCTAAGCATTGCGAGGTTTTCCTTTTATTCTATTATCTTCGGAACCCTGTAAAATTTTTCCGTTGCGTCCGGCGCGTTTTTAAGCGCTTCTTCTATAGGCAGGGAAGGTTTCAAGGTATCATCCCGCATCACATTATTCAGCGGTATTACGTGCGACGTCGGCTCTACGCTGCTTGTATCGAGGCCGTTTAACTGTTCGACGTATTCTATAATGGAGTTTAACTGGCCGCCGAAGGTGCTTGTCTCTTCATCGGACAAATACAGCCGTGAAAGCCGCGCAATATGTTTGACATCTTCCTGTGTTATTTTCATTTATACCTTACATTTTTTCGAGGTTTGCGAATTTTGCGGCCAGTCGTTTCAACCCGATACCCGGAAAATTAACGGTTATCTTAGCGTCGGTTCCTTCACCGCAGCAGTCCCTGACAATGCCCACACCCCATGACGGATGCTTCACACGGCTTCCGATAACATAGGGCGAAGCGATTTTTTTGGGAGGCATTTTAACCGGCCCGGGCGCCGCTTCCTGCTTTTGCTGAATTTTTTCTACCCAGTGGCAGCAGTCTTTAGGGATATCCTGTAAGAAGCGCGACGGCTCCTGTTCCTGAACCTTTGAATAGAGCCTTCTTTTCTTTACCCCCGTTAAACAAAGGACATCTTTAGCACGCGTCATTCCTACGTAAAAGAGCCTCCGTTCTTCCTGCATCTCGGACACGTCGTCGATGGCCTTGAAATAAGGGAGAATCCCTTCTTCCATCCCTACGATGAAAACCACCGGGAATTCGAGCCCCTTGGCGCTGTGCAGGGTCATAAGCGATACGGATGCCTTTTGTTCCGGCTCGTCGTTTACCGATAAAAGTGATACCCTGTCCGCGAAGTCTTTGACCGCGACGTTTTCTGCGGAAGATACGAGTTCGAGTATATTTTGCAGCCTTTCTTCTTCGATTTCATCTATGTATCCGGTGCGTTCAACGATATCCTTGAGCATGTCGGCGGCGGTTTTATAGGAGGTTGCGGATATTCGCTCTATGGTTTTAACGAATTCGCTCAACTTGTCTTTAATCGAAGAAGCCACGCTGTTTGATTTAAGCATCGATTTTGCGGCTGCAAAAAGGCCCTGCGAACTCTTCCTTGCCTCCTGCTCTATTTTGGAAACGGTTGAGGCGCCTATGCCTCTCGACGGACTGTTTATTATCCTTCTAAGGCTTACGTTGTCGTTGCGGTTGATGATGAGTTTCATGTATGAGATAATGTCCTTTATCTCTTTCCTGTGATAGAAGCTTATCCCGCTGACCACGTGATAGGGAATTGTTTCTTCCCGTAAGGCATCTTCAACAGCGCGCGCCTGAAGGTTTATGCGGTAAAGAACAGCAAAGTCCCTATATTCGTAATTGCCTTTTAAATAAAGGTCTTTTATGGAGCGCGCTACGTATTTTGCCTCTTCTTCTTCTGAGTTAGTCCTGCAGTAGAATATTTTTTCTCCGCAGCCTTTTTCGGTCCAGAGTTTTTTAGATTTCCTTTTCGGGTTTTTTGCTATTACAGCGCCGGAGACGTCTAAAATATTCTGTGTAGACCTGTAGTTCTGTTCCAGCTTTATTATCTTCGCGTCCGGAAAGTCTTTTTCGAAGTTGAGTATATTGCTTACGTCCGCGCCCCTGAACTTGTAGATGCTTTGGTCGTCGTCTCCGACCGCGCAGATATTCCTGTCGGCCGATGCCAGCAACTGAAGCAGCCTGTATTGTGCGCGGTTCGTGTCCTGAAATTCGTCCACGAGTATATAAGGGAATAGTTCATGGTATTTATTTCGTATCTTAGGGTTCTCTTCGAAGAGCTTCACCGTGAGCATTATCATGTCGTCGAAGTCGAGTGCGTTGCACCTTTTTAACTCGTCCTGATATTTCAGGTATACCCTTCCTAATTTTTCATCGAAGCTGAAGCCGTCCCCCTGCGACAGGAATTCATGAGGAGATACGAGGGATGACTTGAGTATGCTGATCCGCGACGCGACCCCTTTGTAAAGGGCCTCGTATATTTTCAATTCCTTCAGTATGTGCCGGATGAGATTGCACTGATCGCTGTCGTCGTAGATCGAAAAATCGGGCTTGTATCCGAGGGCATTGATCTCTTTCCTGAGGATTTTATTGCACTGCGAATGGAACGTCCCTATCCACGACTGCCTGACATCGTGATCTATGAAGCTGCGTATCCTTTCTTTCATCTCGCCGGCGGCTTTATTGGTGAAGGTTACGGTGAAGATTGACGACGGACGGTATTTCTTTTTCTTTACGAGGTAGGCGAACTTACGGGTGATGACGCGTGTCTTACCGCTGCCTGCGCCGGCAAGCACAAGAAGAGGTCCCTTTGAATGAATGATCGCCTCTTTTTGCTGCGGGTTAATATCTTCTAATAAGACATCTTTAGCCATCGTTAGTCTCCTTATTATAACATAATTCCTTATTCTACCGTTACGCTTTTGGCTAAATTCCTCGGTTGATCCACATCGCAGCCCCTCAGCACGGCGATGTGATACGCGAGCAGTTGGAGCGGAATAGTGAGCAGTACCGTGTTCAGATAATCGTTGCTTTTATTGATCGCTATCGAATATTTGGAAAGGTTCTTTGCCGGGGCGTTATCCTTTGAGGTAACGGCTATGATGTCGCCCCCTCTGCTTTTTGCCTCTTCCATGTTGGACAGCGCCTTCTCGTAAAGTTTTCCGGAAGGAGCAAGTATCAGCACCGGAACTTCCTCGTCAATAAGGGCTATGGGGCCGTGCTTCATTTCTCCTGCCGGATATCCTTCCGCATGGATATACGAGATCTCTTTCAATTTCAACGCGCCTTCGAGTGCTATGGGATATTGTATCCCCCTGCCCAGGAACAGAAAGTTTTTTGCCTTAAAGAGTTCCTTTGCTATGGCGTTTATCTCGCCGTCAAGTTCGAGCGCCTGCTCCGCTTTAACGGGCAGATGCAGGAGTTCTTCGATGAGGGATGACGAGGCTTCATCAGACAGTATGCCTCTCGCTTTGCCTAAAGCTATCGCCAGAAGGTACAGGGCTACTATTTGAGTAGTGAACGCCTTTGTCGATGCCACGCCTATTTCGGGACCTGAATGCGTATAGAATACGAAATCCGATTCGCGGGATGCGGTGCTGCCGATTACATTGCATATGCTCAGTGTTTTTGCGCCGAGCCGCTTTGCTTCTCGTAAGGCCGCGAGCGTATCGGCGGTCTCTCCCGATTGGGTTATCGCTATAAAGAGAGTATTGCCTGTCATTATAGGATTCCTGTATCTGAATTCCGACGCTATATCGGCCTCCACCGGTATCCGGGAGGTCTCTTCTATGATGTATTTGCCGACGATGCCGGCATGATACGATGTGCCGCATGCCACGATGAATATCTTATCGATCTTTTTTATGTCGTCTGCGGCAAGACCGAACTCTTCGAGTGTTACCTCTCCCTTTTCCGGCAGTACCCTGCCTCTGATGGTATCGGCTATCGCCCTCGGCTGTTCGTATATCTCCTTTAGCATGAAATGCCGGTAGCCTCCTTTTTCAGCCATCGACGGGCTCCATGAAATGGTAACGACATTTTTATTGATCGGCGCGCCGTCGAAATCCGTAACGATCACGCCGTCCCTGCGAATGACCGCCATTTCATTGTTATCGAGGAATATGACTTCCTTTGAACGGCTTAGGAATGCGGGAACGTCAGAGGCGAGGAAGTATTCGCCGTCACCGAGCCCTATGACGAGCGGGCTTTCCTTTCTTACCGCGACTACCTTATCGGGCTCTTTTTCGTAGATTACAGCAAACGCATATGCGCCGCTGACTTCTTTAATTGCCGCCCTTACCGCGTCCTCCAACGAGAGTTTCGAGTTCTGACTTTTGAGTTTCGAGTTTATAAGGTGGCACAGTACCTCGGTATCGGTCTCCGACGCGAACATGAAGCCTTCTCCCTGAAGCCTGTGCTTGAGTTCGATGTAATTTTCTATTATACCGTTATGGACAATGACTATCCCGTCGGACCTGTGAGGATGCGCATTTTCATCCGAAGGCCTGCCGTGGGTGGCCCATCGCGTATGGCCGATGGCGATATTGCTTGAGAGATTGAGATTGCCGACTATATTTTCGAGGGCATGAATTTTGCCTTTGCATCTTTTAACCTCTATAGCGCCTTCTGAAAAGTATGCTATTCCGGCGGAGTCATAGCCCCTGTATTCGAGGCGTTTCAGTCCATCCATGACAAAGGGTATGGCGTTCTTATTCCCGATATAGCCTATTATTCCGCACATTTTGTCTTCCCTGTTTTTATTTTTTTAATTTCTGATTCTTCATTCTTGACTCTTAACCGCTTTTTTAACGCCCATTTTTCTATATGCCTCTGTTCCGTCCTCGATACGGCTAAGGACAGAGGCGGAACGTTCTTTGTAATAGTAGATCCTGCCCCTACATACGCGCCTTTGCCTACCTTTACCGGCGCGATGATCTGGCTGTCGCTTCCGACAAACACATCGTCTTCGATTACGGTTTTATGTTTGTTTTTTCCGTCGTAGTTGCAAGTTATCGTGCCCGCGCCGATATTCACATGCCTGCCTATTTCCGCATCGCCGATGTAACTTAGATGCGATGCCTTGGTTCCTTCTCCGATGACCGATTTTTTAATCTCGACGAAATTCCCTACCTTGGATGACGGGCCTATTGACGAGCCGGGCCTGATATGGGCAAAAGGCCCTACCGCGGCCTTGTCTTTTACGGTTGAACATTCGATTACGGTGGAGTCCTTTATAACCACGTTATTGCCGATATTGCTGTCCGTTATCCGCGAGTTCGGATATATCGTGCAGCCCTTGCCGATTACGGTTTTGCCCTCTATATGCACGTTCGGATAGATTATGGTATCGGCTTCGATTTTCGCTTCGGGATGTATGAATACGGATGAGGCGTCCATAAACGAGACGCCGTTATGCATCAATCCGGATACGACCATGTCCCTGATGTAAAGACCGGCTTTAGAAAGGTCTTCGCGGGTGTTTATTCCGGTCATCTCCGTTTCATTGCCTAAAATATATGCGTTTACCCTATGCCCCTTCTTTACAGCGAGACCTACGATGTCGGTGAGGTAATATTCGCCCTTGCCCTTATTAAGCTGTACATCCTTTAAAAGGTTCAGGACGTGAGGTTTCATTGCGTATATGCCGCTGTTGACCTCTTTTATCTCTTTCTGTTCCGCATCCGCGTCCTTATCTTCTATTATAGCCTTCACTTTATTCTTTTCCCTCACTATCCTCCCGTAAGAATGTTCGCCTTCCGCGATGAACGACAATACAGAAATATCGTCTCTGTTCTTGTCGTGAAGGCCGAGAAGTTTTTTCAGGGTCTTTGAGGTTATGAGCGGCGTGTCGCCGTTTAATACCAGAGTGATGCCTCTGAAATTTTTTAATGCCCCGGATGCTGTCTTTAGCGCGTCGCCGGTTCCTTTGGATTTTTTTTGGACCGCAAAGTTTAAGCGATATCCTTCAAGCGTATTTTTAATGCCGATGCTGTCCGGGCTTACTACAACTGTAGTGTTTTCAGGCTTAAGTTTTTGCGCCGAATCTACAGTATATTGAATTATTGGCTTGCCGTATATTTTATGCATGACCTTCGGGGTTGACGATTTCATCCTCGTGCCGAGACCGGCCGCTAAGATCACTACAGATAACGGATGCTTCATTTGGTCTCTCCCTGTGCCGCAACAATGCTCGAAGGAGCGGCGATCCCGCCCGAAAGGATTATCTTTATGCCGTCTTCTATGGAGATATCGGTATAGGTTATGCTCTCTTCTCCGAGAAGGACGATCTCTCCGAGATAAAGGTTGTTCGTAGGGATATATACGGCTTTCAGGTGGTTTTCTTTTCCGTTATGCACTGTGCATTCCTTTGTAAGAAAACCGAAGGCGTATGCCCCGCGCCTCGGATATTCGGCCATGACGAATTTCTTGAACGAGCTCTTGTTGTCAGGCGAGAAGGCATCTACAAGCTGTTTTATCGCATTGTAAATGCTTTTAAAGACGGGTATTTTCAGAAAGATCCTATCTACTAGGCCTAATATCCGTTTGCCGAATACATTTGTCGAGACTATTCCGATAAAAAATATAATGACAACTGCTGCGATGAAACCCAGACCCGCTATATGCGCGCCGAGGAAGAAGTCGAAGAACGGGCCTAAAATGCCGTCTACGAATCTGAATATGCCTACGAGGACGAATATGGTTATGACCGCCGGGACGGTAACTATAAGGCCGGCTAAAAATTTTCTTTTGAATGTGATATGTATGGATTCGACCATTTAAGCCTTTGCCATTGCGTCTTCGGGCATGTCGAAGTTGGCGTATACATTCTGGACATCGTCGTTGTCTTCGAGAGCATCCACCAGCCTTACCATCTGATCCGCCGCGCTGCCCTCTATAGGCACATAGTTTTTGGGAAGCATTGTGATTTCCGATAAAGCGACCGGTATTTTTTGATTTTCGATAGCGCCTTTTACTGCGGCTAAATTTTCAGGAGACACTATGATTTCATAATTATCCTCCTTAGGGTCGTTCTTCATGTCATCCGCGCCGGCATCGAGGACTATCGACATCAATGTGTCCTCATCGACCTTTGACTTCTCGACGAGGATGTACCCTCTCTTTTCGAATATCCATGAGACGCATCCGGCCTCGCCCATGTTCCCGCCGTTTTTAGACAATGTGTGCCTTATTTCCGAGACCGTCCTGTTTTTGTTGTCGGTAAGCGCTTCGATGAGCAGTGCGACACCGCCTGGGCCGTATCCCTCATAGGTGATCTCTTCATAGGTTGTGCCGGGCAACTCGCCTGTGCCTTTCATTATGGCCTTTTTAATATTGTCGGAAGGCATGTTTACTTCTTTGGCTTTTTCAATCGCGGTTCTCAGTCTTGGATTTCCGTCAGGGTCTCCGCCGCCTGTGCGTGCAGCAACAGAAATCTCTTTGACTATTTTTGTGAATATTTTGCCGCGCTTAGCATCAGTGCTGGCCTTTTTGTGTTTTATCTGAGACCACTTGGAATGACCTGACATGCCGACCTCCGGAAATTTTTAGAACATTTTATGATAATAGGATTTAACAAATAGTGTCAAGGAATGAATGATGGGTATGCCTGAATTCGCTTGTTTTGCAAAGCTGCTGGTCAAAGCTGCGGATATGTCTTGACAGAATATGTCAGTACATTTATGCTAACATATATAAAAAGGAAGAGGTGATGGCTTATGAAATTCGTTAATGTTAGGGAGTTCAGCTCCGGCGCAACAAAACTCCTCAGGGATGATGTGGAAAGGGGAGAAAAGGTAGTAATTACGAAGCGGGGCAAGCCTGTCGGTCTCATAATCCCCTTCAAAGACAAGACGGCTGTTGCCGAGGCGTTGCTCGAAGAGGCGGGTTCTTTGCTTAAAGACAGCGGAATCAATGAGGATGATGTTTTAAAGGCGCTCGAAAAAGTAAGAGAAAAGGTCTATGCCTAAGATTGTGGTGGATGCGAATGTAATCGTGTCCGCGCTATTCGGAGGCACGCCAAGAAAGGCATTTCTAAAGGCATTACGCACCTGCGATGTTTACATTTCGCCTGATATAAAACTTGAGTTTGCCTGTGTTCTGCATGAGCTTGAGGATAAACTCGACAGCAATAAAATTAGACGCCTTCGCTCCATAATCGCAAATTTGATTTCCAACGCCAAGGAGGTAATTCCCGCAAGAAAGATAGATATTTCAAGGGACAAAAAAGATAATGCCTATCTGAATTTGTGCCTTAGAGTAAGAGCTAATTTTCTTTTGACTGGCGACAAAGACCTCCTCGAAATCCCTGCAAGAAAGTTGAAATCTTCTGGCTTAAATAAACTCGCAATAGTCTCGCCGCATACATTTCTATCCATAGAGTAATGCGTTTACAATTCAGCGTCCTTTAATGCATCCTTGCATGGACAGTTTCTTGATAAGGGAATGTTTATGACCGCCTCTTTGATTAATGACTTTATCCGGTCTGTGGATTTTTTCATAGTCTCTATAACTTCCGTGACCGTGAGTTTCTCTTTGAAAATTCCCGCTGCCGGATTGGTTACAACGGATATTCCTGAAAAGCATATTTCCAACTCCCGTGCGAGCGCCGCCTCGGGCATTGCGGTCATGCCCACAACATCTGCGCCTA
The DNA here is from genome assembly GCA_021792185.1 of Nitrospirota bacterium. Lineage (GTDB taxonomy): Bacteria > Nitrospirota > Thermodesulfovibrionia > Thermodesulfovibrionales > Dissulfurispiraceae > GWB2-47-37. Next base: position 19,520 of record JAJYVD010000029.1, read on the forward strand.
TCAGAGAGAAGAACCGTATCTCTTCGGCTGTTTCGAGCCTCGGGCCGTTTGTGCACACATAAGCGCCTGATGTTTTTACAGGCACGTTTATGGCCTGAGAGGCATTTATTAATAAATCCCTGAGTTCGGAACAGTACGGATTTGTGAAGTCTATATGAACAACCTTGTCCTTATCATAAAAAGTCGATTCCCTTGCTCCATAGGTCATGTCTATTATCTGGTCGAGAAGCACAATATCTCCGGGAGTGAGGTTTTTATTTATTCCGCCTGCGGCGTTTACAGAGATAATCCTCTCTATGCCCAGATGCTTAAAGCCCCAAATGTTTGCCCTGTAATTTATCTTTTGGGGAGGGATGCTGTGGTGCGTTCCATGTCTTGAAAGGAAGACTATTTCTTCCGCACCGAGCGTTCCTATTTTGTAAACGGCTGAGGGCTGTCCGTAGGGCGTAGTAACGGCGATCTCTTTCGTCGTTTCCAGCCCTTCGATTTCATAAAGCCCGCTTCCGCCTATCAAACCGATTCTCATGCGGTTATTTTAAGGGATACAACATTTCAGCGCAAGGAAAATGTTGCAGTTATGGTATTATGAAAATATATTTGATGCGGAGGATTTTTGATGGTAGACGACGAAATTTTACAAAGGCTTATTAAAAAAGCTCTTTCCAACGGAGGGGAATACGCTGATATATTTATCGAACATAGGAGGTCTTCGGCCGTGCAACTGGAGGACGATAAGATAGAGAAGGTCATTAGCGGAACCGCTGCAGGCATAGGCATAAGGCTTATATATAACGGCAAGACAGTATTTGCGTTCAGTAATGATTTTGCGGAAGACATGCTGATTGATCTCGCCGGTACTGTCAGCAAAGCGGCGTCGGGTTCCGAAAAATACGGCGTTATCGATATGAAGAAAAGGCCGCCGGAGACAAGATTTCTGATTAAAATACCGCCGGATACGGTTGCCATGTCTAAAAAGATCGATCTCATCAGATCTGGAAACAATGCCGCAAGGAGATTCGACAATAAAATAAAGCAGGTCACTGTTGTCTACAGGGATTCTTTGCAGAAGGTAAAGGTTTTTACCTCCGAAGGCTATATAGCCGAAGATGAACGCATCCATACTCTGGGGATGGCGCATGTGGTCGCCGTGGACGGAGAGGTAATCCAAACGGGCTATGAGCCCGTAGGAGGTCTTATCGGATATGAATTATTCGACAATAATCCTCTTGATGTGGTTGCCCTCAAAGCCGCACAGAGGGCTGTAATGATGCTGAAGGCGGGACGGGCGCCGGGCGGCAGGATGCCGGTAGTTATCTCATCGGAGGCCGGCGGCACAATGATCCACGAGGCTATAGGCCACGGTCTTGAGGCCGACCTCGCACAGCAGGGATTGTCCGTTTATTCCGGGAAGATAGGGCAGCAGGTGGCTTCTCCGGCTATCACCGTTATCGATGACGCTACGCTGCCTAATAAAAGGGGCTCTTTTTCGTTCGATGACGAAGGCACTCCTTCAGGGCGTAATGTCCTTGTGAAGGACGGAATGCTTATGGGCTACATGTACGACAAATATACCGCTCTGGTTGACGGCGTTGCATCTACAGGCAACGGCAGAAGGGAATCATATGAGCATAAACCGGTGCCCAGAATGACAAACACATTCATATCCCCCGGCACATCTTCGCCTGAAGATGTTATAAAATCCGTTCATCGCGGCCTTTTGGTCAAAAAAATGGGTGGAGGGCAGGTAAACACCGTCACCGGAGATTTTGTTTTCGATGTTCAAGAGGGATATCTCATATCTAACGGCGGAGTCAGCGAGCTTGTGAGGGGCGCTACTCTTATCGGAAGCGGTCCGGAGGTTTTAAAATCCATAGATATGGTCGCCTCAGACCTCGGGTTTTCTATAGGCACTTGCGGGAAGGACGGGCAGGGAGTGCCGGTATCCGATGCCGTGCCGACCCTCAGGATCCCTGAAATGACTGTAGGAGGCGAAGTCAACTCGTAATTTCAATGACTTAGAGAACATGTCTGCTTCAACGCCTTTATAAGTGTTGTTTTTATGCAAAGCAAAGATTTCATATGTTTCATTAAGTGGATGACGCCGATGCGGATGACGGGCATAAGAGTATGCAGTTAAAAAGTGCTACGGATAAAGTCATTGAACCAGACCTGCTCTCTAAGATAGAAATGTTTTGTTTGCGGATTATGGCAATTTGGAGTGTGGTAAATATTACACATTATTGAAATTAAACAACACTTTTGTAACAGTATCTCATTGTTCTGCAAGGTGTTATTTATGGCATGTTATTTGCAAGCTGCTATATTCTGATGAGATTGCAGAGAACCATTAAAAAAGAGATAGTCTTTCAAGGCATAGGGCTGCATACCGGGAAATATGCGAACGTGAGGCTGAAACCTGCTGCCAGGGATACAGGTATAGTCTTTTGCAGGATAGACAAAGGCGCAATAGTAAGGGCAAACATCAATTCTGTTGTCGACACGGCCTTTGCGACGACTATCGGTTTTATAAACGGCTCCGACATTGTAAAAATAAAGACAGTGGAGCATCTGCTTGCAGCAGCGGCCGGTCTCGGCATCGACAACCTTATTGTAGAGGTTGACGGTCCTGAAATCCCCATACTGGACGGAAGTTCTACAAATCTTGTGGGGATTATACTCGAAGCAGGCATAGCAAAGCAGGGTAAAAGGATGCCGTTTATAAAGATCACTAAGCCTGTTGTTTATGAAGACGCACATGCGCGGATAGTTGCGTTGCCTTACGACGGCAGCCGCATATCATACTATATAAACTTTGGGCATCGTATGCCGGGACATCAGGAACTTACGGTAGATATGGATGAGAAGATCTTTATTCAGGAGATCGCTCCGGCAAGAACCTTCGGTTTTCTCAGCGACGTGGAGAAACTCAGGGCAAACGGCTTGGCAAAAGGGGGGTCTCTCGACAATGCCGTAATCGTTGGAGACGACGGTATCCTGAATGCCGCCGGGCTTAGGTTCGATGACGAGTTTGTAAGGCATAAAATCCTTGATTCTATTGGAGATTTATCACTTATAGGGTTTCCTATACAGGGGCATATTATGCTCGAAAAGGCCGGACATACAGCGAATATAAATTTTCTAAAAAGGCTTATCTCCTGCGTGGACAGCTACAGACTCGTTTCTGAAGTTGACCATTTGCCCCAACAAGTTTTAAACTATAGCTAAAAAAAGGGGAATACCCAACTCAAAACCAACTCGAGAGTTTTTGCCAAACTTAGTTGTTTTGGGTATTCCCTAAAAATCGTACATTCCCAGTTCGACTCTTGTTATTTCTTCTTTGCCGCTTTCTTTGCCGGAGCCTTCTTTGCTGCCGGCTTCTTTGCTGCCTTTTTTGCTGTTGCCATTTTTTTCACCTCCTCCCTGCTTTAAAATACATTCGCTTTGTTGTTATTTCTTCTTTGCCGCTTTTTTTGCCGGAGCCTTCTTTGCTGCTGCTTTTTTCTTTGCCGCCATCTTCTTCACCTCCTTCCTGCCGCTCAGAGCACTTGCCCGAGGGAGCTTTTTAAAAGCCTAAATCCTTCCCAACAGGGTAATCCTCTTTTCTGCAAAGATGCGCTTCAATGCAGCGTCCTTTTTCTTCTTTATTTTGTATTCGTCTTCTTCTATTACTGTGCAGTTTATTTTTTTTCCGAAATTTTTTTCGATATCATGCAGGCCGATCAGGAGGGAAGGCGTAAACGTCCCGATAACGATAAGGTCGACGGTAGGGGTATCTTCCCCTTCGGCATACGGGCCGTAAATAAACGCCGACTTGATATCATTTGCACGCAAAAGGCTCTTCAGGCCGCCGGGGAGTCCGAGGGATTTCGCGATCAGGTCTTTCAATTCGGAAAAGAGGGAGGATTCTTTGTTGGCCTGGAAGTATTTAAGGTTAGCTACTCTCTCGCTGAACACGAGACCCATCTCTTCCAGTTTGTCGAGTTCTCTTTTGACGCCCGATGGGTTTTTCCGCAGGAGCCTTGCGACTTCCCTTACGTAAAATTTCTCGTCCGGGCTGTTCAGCAACAGCGACAGAACATCGGCTCTTATCGATGACGAGAATAAGCTTTTCAGCATTGCTTTTCCCTCATAGAAAAGAAGATAACATATAATTTTCTTTTTGTCAACAGAAAAATTACTTTTTAAAACGAAAGTTGTTTTTTATAGAACATTCTATTTTTAGGAACGATTGTTCGAATAAATGGAGCGATCGATAGAATACGATTTAAGGTTAGGCGAATATGCTGAAAAGCCTTTAGTAGCGATACCCTAAAGGCGAACCCTCCAGCCATTTAAAGGCAATTTCAGTATTACAAATACATTCATAAAAATAAACAGCCATATAATAAATGTTATCGCATTAGTAAAGACTTTGAGGCATGTTTGCCTAACCTGTTTATGCAACCGTAAGGTTAAATCAGGTTGGATTGAATGTCTGCCGCGCCTTTTCTCACGATTTTTATTTTTCCTTCTGCGGCGTAGACGATCGTTGACGGCAATCCGCCTTTTGTTCTTCCGCCGTCAATTATCAGATCCACTGCGTCATCGAAATAATCCGTTATCATCGAGGCGCTGTCGGCCGGAGGCATGCCCGAGATATTTGCGCTCGTTGCCGTTATCGGGAATTCAGCAGTTTTGGCCAGTTCGAGCGCGAATGATTCTCCCGGAACTCTGACCGCCGCCTTGCCTCCGGATGTGATATATCCGGAAAGGCCGCAGCGGGCGTTAAAAAGGATGGTTAACGGGCCGGGCCAGAATTTCGTCATGAGTTCTTTTGCCGAATCGCTTATGCAATTCGTAAGGAGCGGCAACTGTTCGACTCTTCCTATAATCAAAGGCATCGCCTTTTCCTTTGGTCTCTGTTTTATTTCGTACAGTCTCTTGAGCGCAGGTTCGATGTCGTATTTCACGCCGAGAGCGTAAAAGGTCTCCGTGGGATACGCCACGATGCCGCCGTTTTTAAGAACGGTTATTGCGGAGCGTATCGCCTCGTCGATATTTTTATCTGTAAGTTGTAATATCATGGCTAATTATAACACCATAATGCATCATTAAACATTTAACATGAGCCGAGTTCTTTGATATGGATGGCAGGTGTTCTGAAAAGCCTTTAATAGTGATACCTTAAAGCCGAACCCTCGCGCCGTTTAAGGGCAATTTCAGCATCACCTATTACATTCAATAGGAAAACAGGCAATACGGTTTCTCATCACATTATTAAAGGCTTTGAGGAATGCCTGCCATCCTTAGCTTCGTTGACACTATCGGAACGCTTCTGTTAGTTTAAAAAATGGCAACGATAAAGCAGCACTTCGGTCATATTGATATCCCGCTTCAGAGAGTTCATATGGAATTGACTAACGTATGCGACTTCAACTGCGTATTCTGCCCGAAATCGGAGATGAAGAGAAAGTACGGTTATATGGATACCGGTCTTGCGAAACGCATCATCACCGAACTCAGAGAAAACAATATATGCGAAAAAGTCACCTTCCACGTTATGGGAGAGCCGACCCTGCATCCTGATTTTTTTGAAATCCTATCCCATGCCCATGACAAAGGACTTAATGTGGGCCTTACCACTAACGGCGGCGGTCTCGGCGGCAAGACCGGCAAAAAACTCCTCGATTACGACCTTCATCAGGTGGATATTTCCCTCCAGACACCCGATGAACGTTCATTCGCCTTGAGAAAGGCAAGGGCGCTGACATTTGAAGAATATCTTAACGGTATCCTCGAATTTTTCTCTTTATATCACGCGCGGCATAAAGAGACGATTTTTAAATTCCGGTTTTTGAATACGAGATTCCGCAAAAAAACCATGGAAAAGAGGATAGGCCCGGTAAAGGTTATCTCGTCAGCCGGAGAGCTTAGAGACACCTTTAGGTATTGGGCAGGACGCATCTATGACATGCTCGGTGTTGAGAAAGATAAGAGAGATGCGGCAATGAGGAAGATAGGGAAGCTTGTGCCGTATAAATGGAACGTGGTGGAGATATATCCCAATGTGTTTTTTGAGACCTATGTGCTCGAAGACTGGGGACACGCATTTGAGAATGAAAGTGTCCGGGATGCGTGGGCAGGATACTGTTTCGGCATGAGGGATCATTTCAGCATTCTCCACAACGGCGATGTTGCATTGTGCTGCGTTGATTTTGACGGGCGTACGAAAATAGGCAACCTTCACGAATCATCGCTGAAAGAAGTGCTTTCATCTGACGAACTCGGGAAGATAATAGAAGGTTTCAAAAGATTTAAAGTGGTTCATCCCTACTGCAAGCGGTGTCTCGGGAGCAAATCGAGGGCATCGTGGCTGTTAAAGCCTATAGTCTCGGTGCTGGCGCTCAAGACCCTCAAGCCGTTTTTCTATTCTAAGACAAAACTTTATTAAAGATGTGTTTCAAAGAAACTACTGCGCTTGAATCGCAGGCAGTATTTCCGCAAGGAATTGTCAGAATTTATCCTTTAACCCTTTCACAACATTATAAACTGCTGTAAGCTCGCGTATTTCCATGTCCGGCAGAGAAGAAGATATGGCATCAATATATTCTTTCTTCTGCTTGGCCTCTTTTTTCCTATCATGGAATAAAACGGGGCCATTGAAATCAAAGAAGTCTTTTGCATTTACATTAAGAGCCTTTGCCAGAGCCTCAAAGGTTTTGAACGACGGCTGCGACATGCCCCGCTCCAGTCTGCTTATATATTCAACGCTCAGCCCTGTCTTTTCAGCAAGAATCTCCTGAGTCAGTTTTGCGACTTTCCTGATCAGCTTTATCCTTTTGCCCAACTGTTTGCCGATATTGTCCATCGTGAAGTACCTCTTTAGGATTGATAATATAGCGGATGCAAAAAGGATAATAAGGGACTATTAATACGATTTTATATTAATTATTGACATAATAAGTCTATTTGTGCTATAAAATTGCAAAGTAAAAAAGAAATTTTGCTTTTGAAAACTCTTTAAACAGGAGGGAATTTATGAAGAAAAGGGTATTGGTATTTGCGGTATTAATGTTGTTTGCAATGGGCAGCGCGGTATACGCCGGTCAATTCGGCCCGCCGGAGCCTGCTGCAAAAGAGGGGAAGGCATCGTTGGGCGTTGGCTATTTCTATTATTCAGCCAAATATAAACCAAAGGATACAGTGAACTTCAGGGAATTTAAAGGCGCACAAAATCAGGCTTACCTTCAACTTGGCTACGGCCTTGCAAAGAATTGGGAGGCATATCTGAGAGTGGGGGCAGCAGATGATAAAGCAGCGCCTGGCTTTGAAACCACTGACCGTTCCGGGATTAAGTCCGATTTTAAAGACGGCTATAAACCATTCGGCACAATAGGTGTTAAGGGTGTTTTTAATATCAGCAATTCTTTTGGCATAGGGCCATTCTTTCAGGCAAGCCTTTATTCGAGCTATGAGGACAGCACCTCCGGAAGAGTTTCTACAGGATCTTCCGAAACTCAAACAGTGAAAGTAAAAAATCCGAAAGAAATTAATCTTGGAATCGGACTTCAGGGCAAAATAGGTGAGACAATCATCTACGGCGGCCCTGTTGCTTATTGGGTAAAGAACAAGACTGAATGGGCAGGCAAATTAGGCGCCGGGACGGTATACACTGCAACGGGAACTAACACTTATGTTGTATCCACCACCTATAAAGAGAAAAACAATATCGGCGGTTTTGCGGGAATAAGGATACCCTTAAGCAAAAGCCTTAATCTTGAGGTCGAAGGGCAGCTTAAGAGCAGGTTCTCTATGGGCGGAGCGCTGACTTATGCGTTTTAACGATAGATACTGAGGTTCTCCATTTTAAAAAGGCAAGGGCTTAACAGTCCCTTGCCTTTTGATTATTTGCCGGAGGGGTGTATGAGACAAATTTTTTTCTCGCTTATTTTAATCTCTTTTCTTTCCGCCTGCGGCGGGCCGGAGGTTTATAAGGATGTCTTTAACAAAGACGGCGGCCCGAATGTAAAGGCTTTCAGCGCATCGGTTGATAACTGCTATCTTGCGACCAAAAGGGCTGTATTGAGCCAGAACTTTAGGATCGAAAAAGAAGATTTGCAGGCGAAATCCCTTACAGCCGCACGATACTTTGAAGACGGTAAAGATAGTACTGTCCTTACCATCAACGCAAATGTCATAGCCGCAGGCAGCGATAAGGCCACTATTTATATCAGCGCTGTTCAGCATGTGGAAAAGATCAGGACAAAAACTCAGAGCACTTTCTTCGGACTTATCCCGATCGGCAGCGAGGCCACAAAGACCAAGCAGGAGGAAAGGACTGTCGAAGACGTGGAGTTCTATAAGAAATTCTTTGAGGCGGTGGAGAAGGAGATAAAAATATTGGCGGCGAAATAATACAGACAGTCAGCCTTTAAATCCAACTTTACAGGAGGTCCTTAAATTGTTCGTCTGTAAGACCGGCATCTTTAATAATGGCCTTGAGCGTATAGGGATTAAGTCTTTTATGATTCGGGATAGTTATGCGATGAATCCCGTCAGACATGCCGATGTGTTTACTTTTAGCGATAATCCTGAATCCGACTTTGCTGAATGCTTTGAGCGCTCTTTCAGCAGAGACATCTGTAAAGAGCATCTCAGGCGGAAACCTCTACTTCATAGACTGTGGCATCCTTTGTCTCTTCGGCGATCATGCGGAGGTATGTTTCAATGGCGTCTTTAATGTTTTCAATAGCTTCTTCTAATGTGTCGCCTTGGCTATGGCAGCCGGGAAACACAGGACAATGCGCATCATATCCATATTCACTTTTATTAATAATAATTGGGTATTTCATTGAGTTATTCTCCTTTCTTAGGGAATTACTATTTGAAATTTATCATATACACGGTTTTTTGTCAAAAAGCACATACAGGCCATCGGCCTTTAAAACTAACAGGTAATGTCAAAAGTTTCATGAAAAAAGAGACGGATTTATGAAAACAGTATGAGATAGGGTTCCGCTGGCGTAAGGGATGCCAGTTTAGAAGTCAGAAGTGGTGGACGCCGACGGCTCTGAGA
>JAJYVD010000030.1 GCA_021792185.1 Nitrospirota bacterium
CGAGAGTGTCGGTCATGTCAACGAAGAAATTGTGAAACGATATATCAGGGAACAGCAGGGCAGGCCATGAGCCAGATTATGCCAGAGACCAGAAACTCCGGCCTTTAGGCCGGAGAGAGGTTCATTCGACCGTGAAAGCGGAAGACTTATAAAAAGGATATCCGGACTGAATGCGACGATATTCAACCTCAGCTATTCAAAGGACGGGCGGTATCTTGCCGTGACATTATGGAACGTATACGGCGTAAAGGTCTATCGCACGTCGGACTATTCTCTCGTTGCGGAAGATTCCAATTACGGAAGCGACAGCTACGGCTCGGATTTCGACAGGGAGGGCAGGCTTGTTACCGCATCGTGGGACGGTTACATACGCCTCTATGACAGGAATTTTCAGTTGATAGCAAAAAGGCAAGCGCCCGGAGGAAGCAAGCCTTACGGCATAAGTTTCTCGCCTGACGGTTCGAAGATTGTAGTCGGCTTTAACGATACGACGAAAGTAGATGTAATTTCCGGCAGGGACCTCTCATATCTCTATTCGCCTAATACAGCCGGCGTCAACAACGGCAATTTGGCTGTTGTCTCGTGGTCAGCAGACGGAAGGTATATCTATGCGGGCGGCATGTATCAGAAAATATTCGCGGGCGTCTGGAGATTCGCAATGCTTAGATGGAGCGATGAGGGCAGGTCTGCATATATTGATACGCCGGCATCCGACAACACGATACTTCATATGCAGCCTTTAAGGTATGGCGGTATCGTCTACGGGGCATACGATCCGGCATTCGGTGTTTTTGATGCGTTTAACAACAGATCGGTTTACAACAGCGCTTCGATCGCTGATTACAGAAACAGCGATACAACATTTTCCGTATCATACGACGGCTCTACCATACAATTCGGCTATGACGTATGGGGGAAATCGCCCGCCAGGTTTTCGATCCCGGACCGTCTCCTGACAATCGATCCGGGTTATCAGAATTCCGGCCAGCTTAAACTTCCTATTACATCCGCTCCTGGATTGAATATAACGGACTGGCGCGACAACTACAACCCTAAGGTTAACGGCGTGCCTCTGAAAATCAAGCAATACGAAACATCCAGGAGTATCGCCGTATCGCCCGACGGGAACAGTATCCTGAACGGAGCCGACTGGAACCTCAGGCTTTTTGACAGATACGGTTATGAAAAATGGAGCATTCCTATCCCCGGCGTAGCATGGAGCGTCAATATTTCGGGCAACGGCAAGGTCGCGCTGGCGGCATTCGGAGACGGGACTATCAGATGGTACCGCATGAGCGACGGAAAAGAGCTTCTGGCATTCTTTCCTCATAAAGATAAAAAGAGGTGGGTGATATGGACTCCCTCAGGATATTACGATGCCTCTCCCGGGGCTGACGATATAATCGGCTGGCATTTAAACAACGGCAAAGAGAGCGAGGCATACTTCTTCCCGATATCCAAATTCAGGGCGACATACTATAGGCCTGATGTAGTCGCAAAGGTTTTCAATACCATCGATGAAGGAGAAGCGGTAAGACTTGCGAATGAGGAATCCGGAAGAAGCCGGCAGGAGGCAGCCATTCAGAAAATGCTTCCGCCTGTGGTAACCATAATCTCGCCTGCAGAAAACACGACGGTATCCGTTACAGATATTACAGTCAGGTACAGCATCCGCATGCCGTCAGGAGAACCGATAACCGGCGTAAGGGCGCTTATCGACGGAAGGCCTGCTTCTTCTCAGAGGGGTATTCAGATAGTGCCTAAGGACAAAGACATAATGGAGATGAAAGTTACCGTTCCTGAAAAGGACGTAGAGCTTTCCATAGTCGCTGAAAACAGGTTCTCGGTGAGCGATCCGGCAACCGTAAGGCTTAAGTGGAAAGGCCCTGTTCAAAAGGAAGAATTTATAATCAAGCCCAAGCTTTATGTCCTTGCCGTAGGCGTGAGCAGATATACGGATAAAAACCTAAAGCTCGAATTCGCCGCAAAGGACGCTGTGGACTTTGCGTCTGTGCTCACAAAGCAGAAGACCGGAATCTATAGGGATGTTGTCGTTAAGACCATTACGGATGAAAAGGCCACAAAGGACGAGATACTGGACGGCCTCGAATGGCTGCAGAGAGAGACGACGAGCAAGGACGTGGCAATGGTCTTTATTGCCGGGCACGGCGTAAACGACCCCACAGGCATTTATTATTTTCTGCCTGTCAACGCGAATACCGAAAAATTAAAGCGGACAGGCCTCGCGTTCTCGGATATTAAAAACACGGTGGCCTCTCTCGCGGGCAAGACAGTCCTCTTTATCGATACCTGTCATTCAGGCAATATTATGGGCGCGCGGAGGGGCGCGGCAGACATTACCGGCGTTGTCAACGAGCTTGCGAGCGCTGAAAACGGAGCGATAGTTTTTGCCTCGTCAACAGGCAACCAATACTCGCTTGAAGACAGGGCATGGGGAAACGGCGCGTTCACAAAGGCATTGGTCGAGGGCATAAGCGGAAAGGCCGATTACACGGGCAAAGGCAAGATAACAATCAACATGCTCGACCTTTATCTTTCGGAAAGGGTGAAGGAATTGACAAAGGGAAAACAGACGCCGACAACCACGAAGCCGAGCACAGTGCCTGATTTTCCGGTTGCGATAAAGAGGTAATGTCAGGGCGGCTATGAAATTACATAGGTTTGTAATATTCACGGTAATAGGCATTGCATCAGCCGCCATTACCGTTTTTATCTATTCTCAGAAGATCGATTTTTTTAATGCTGTCGATCTCAAATTAAAAGACGTCAGGCTTAAGACGCGTGGAACCGTTGTCCCTGACAAGAGGGTAATTATTGCGGCCATAGACAGCAAGAGCATAAATGAGCTCGGCAGGTACCCATGGGACAGGAAAGTAATTGCTCGGCTGATAGATAACCTGAAAATATACGGCGCAAATACAATCGCCCTCGATATTGTGTATTCCGAACCTTCGAATCCCGGATCCGACAAACAACTCGCTGATGCATTTCGAAGCGCAGGCAGCGTTGTAGGCGGCTATTTCTTCAGGGAAGAGCCTGAACAGCCGGAGTCAGGCTCTCTTTCGGCTCTGGAAAAATCACGCATAAAGATACTGAAGATGCTGGACAATGCAACGGAAGTTCCTATCGCGGGCTATCCCTCGGTTGAGCTGAACATACCTGAAATAGCGCAAGCCGCAGGCAGCGCGGGCTTTTTCAACATCGTTCAGGACAGCGACGGTATCCTGAGGTCCTCGAATCTTTTAATAATTTACGACGGCAATGTTTATCCTTCCCTTGCATTGTCCGCGCTGAGACATTATATCGGCAGCGAGATAATCCTTGAAGCCGCGCAATACGGCGTGGACAATCTTCTTATAGGAAATCACCGCATACCTGTCGATGAATCCGGAAAACTCACGCTGAACTATTACGGCAAGGGCGGAACATTTAAGACAATTCCAGCAGTAGATATTATCAAAAACCGGCTGAAGCCCGGCAGCCTGAATGATACTGTCGTTTTCGTAGGCCCGACCGAGATCGGCCTGTCCGACTTGCGTACTACGCCCGTAGACCCTGTGCTTCCCGGAGTGGAGGTTCATGCGACGGTCGCGTCGAACGCCTTGCAGAACAGGTTTATCATAAGGGACGGCCGCGTAACAATGCTGGACATTGCCTTTATCGTATTTTTCGCCGTGCTTCTGACAACATCGTTGAGTTTTGTGAAGAGGACGATCATCGCGCTTTTATTCTTTTTAATAGCTCTCGGTCTTTATTTTTCGGTAAATTTTATGGTTTTTAAAAATTATCTCCTTAACACTTCGGTTCTCTTTCCTATGGTGTCCGTAATAACAGCGTATCTCGGCTCGGAGGCTTACAGGAATCTTATAGAAGAAAAACACAGCAGGTTTCTTAAAAAGGCGTTTACGAGTTATGTGTCTCCCGCCCTTGTCGGGGAGATAATGAAAAATCCTGATATGCTCAAGCTTGGGGGCGAGAAAAGGAATATAACGGTTTTGTTTTCGGATATAAGGGGCTTCACTACTATTTCTGAAAAACTTACGCCTGAAGCCCTTGTGCATTTGCTTAATCAGTATCTGGGGCCGATGACGGATATAGTCTTGCAGCATAGAGGCACTCTCGATAAATATATCGGCGACGCCATAATGGCCTTATATAACGCGCCTCTCGATGTCGAAGACCATCCCCTTCAGGCATGCAGGAGCGCACTTGTCATGATGGATAAACTGAAAGACCTTAATGTAGATTTTAAGGCAAACGGACTGCCTGAAGTGGATATCGGCATCGGCATAAACACCGGAGATGTGATCGTCGGCAATATGGGAACGGACGTGAGGTTCGACTATACGGCGATGGGCGATACCGTAAACCTATCTTCTCGGCTTGAAGGCATGAACAAGATTTATAAGACTCATATAATTTTTACCGAATTTACGCTCGACAAACTCAAGTCTCTCGGCCTTTTGCAGCAATTCTCTGTTGGAATGAGATTCAGGGAACTGGATTTTATAAAGGTTAAGGGAAAGGATAAGCCGGTTACTATTTATGAACTTTCCGCGTCTATGGATGAAGCTGCCGCCAAGAAGTTTGAGGAGGCGCTGACGCTTTACAGAAAGCAACAGTTTAAAGAGGCAAGAGAGATATTCGAAAGACTCGAATCCGAACACGGCGACAAGACCGCTGGCGTATTCGCCGAAAGATGTGTTGAATTTATGGAAAGCCCTCCCGGCGCGGATTGGGACGGCGTGTATGTGGCAAAGACGAAGTGAGTTTGCGCATTGCTGGAGGAGAGAATATTAACATTCAACTGCGGAAAACTATAATCACTGCCTTTTTGCTCTTCGTTGCCGATGCCTTTGTCCTCAATCAGTTCACGATTGCGTTATTCACCATTATACTCGGCGTTCCAGCGCTGATTGTAAAACTCTTCAGGGCAAGAAAGGACGGAGAGAGGAAGAAACTGCTGGTGTCTAAGGCAGGCATATATGCACTTATGGTTGTGCTCATTATCGGAGCCAATATTTTTAATAACATGATTGCAGAGAGAAGGGCGAAAGATATTATCGCTGCCTGCGAACAGTTCAAAACAAAAAGCGGGCGCTATCCGGAGAAGCTTTCGGAACTTGTGCCGGAGTATCTCCACGCAGTTCCTGCTGCAAAATATTCATTAATGGGAGCTTCTTTCCGGTATTTTGCCCGACAGGAGAGCCATGCGCTCATGTATGAAGCAATTCCGCCCTACGGCAGAAAATATTATGTTTTTGAGAAGAAGGCGTGGGAGTCGGTGGATTGAGGACAGGGCTCTTGTATCGTAAAACTGTGAATTTTACCTTGACCCTATATTTATTGTGTTTTAATGTTTAATAAAAGCGAGAGATATCAAAGGAGGAAGTTGCGATGAACAGAAATGTTTTTTTAGCCGCTATTCTGATTTTTTCTTTTGTGTTTTTAAGTAATGTATGGGCATCTCCTGCAGAGATAGAGAGTGTCCTGAAAATCCAGAGCATTGTCCTTTATCCTGACAGCGCAATGATAAAGAAAGAGGCGGGTATTGCGGTTAAGAAAGGTAAAAATATTATAAGGATTTCCGGATTGACTGTAAATTTAACGGACGAATCGGTTCAGGTGAATATTAAGGAAAAGGCTGCTGTCAGGATATCCGATGTCAGGGTTGAAAAGACTTATCTCCAGAGGACAATTCAGGACAAGATACATAAGCTCCAGTCGAGGCTTGAGAGCATTAACGAGCTTATAAACACAAACTCAAACGAAATCTCTGCCATAAACAGTTCGACTGAATTTTTAAAGAAGACTGTTCCATTCCCTCAAAACCAGAAGGTTACACAAGCCGAGGTTGAAGGCCACGCTAAGTTTATCGAGAAGTCGTTGTCGGTAAACTATGAGAGGGTTGCAAAACTCGAAAATAAAATAAAGAAGCTCCATGAAGAAAAGAGGGCGCTGGAAAATGAGCTTAAAAACCTAAGCTCATCAAAGGATGAAAGCAAAACCATCGTAATCAATCTGCTTTCGAATGCGGACAAGGAGATTAATCTGGGGCTTTCCTACATTGTTGCAAAGGCAGGCTGGTCTCCGCAGTATGATGTAAGGGCTGACTCTGCCACAGGGAAGATAGATATTGCTTGCTTTGCAAGCATAACCCAGTCTACCGGAGAGGACTGGAAGAATGCGAATATCGAGATTTCTACGGCGAGACCTTCTTACGGGCCTCCGCCCGAGCTTTCCACATGGTATGTGGATATTTACAAGCCGAGACCTGTGGTTTATAAATACAAGAAGGCTATTGAGGATGCGGATTTCATGATGAGCAAGGAGAAGGCGTCAGAGGCTGCTCTGGAGCAGCGATTCGAAGAGCCGAAGATAAAGGCAGAGGCGACATCATTCAGCTTTATAATCCCGGGCAAGGTCAATATACCGTCAGACAACCAGCCGCACAGGATATTAATCGCATCCTCGTCCAAAGAGGCTAAACTCGACTATTATGCAGTGCCGAAGATCTCTCGGTATGCGTATTTAAGGGCAGGCCTTAAAAGTCCGCTTCCGTTTCCAATATTATCCGGGCAGATGAGTATATTTTTAGATGATCGTTTTGTGAATACAACATTTGTTGATAAGCAAATCCTTCCTGACGATGACATGAGTTTGTCGCTTGGAATCGATGAGGGTATTAAGATAGAGAAAAAGCTTATTAAAAAATTTACCGAATATTCCGGAGTGTTTTCTAAAGATACTCAGATAGGCTATGAATATGCGATTGACATTATCAGCGCCAAAGATAAAGAGATCGGCATCAATATCAGCGATAATTTCCCTGTTTCAAGAAACGAGCAGATAAGGATTGCTCTCGAATCGCCAAAAAAGGAAGAGGCAAAGATTGCTGACGACGGGATAATATCGTGGGATTTAAGGCTTAAGCCCAATGAGAAGAAAAACCTTAAAATAAAATTCAGAGTCGAGCATCCGAAGGACTTGAGGATTACGGGATTGGAGTAGGGTATGTGGATAGGGCATTATGTTCTGCTCGATAAAACAGACGGGAAGTGGGTGATTGCAGGAAACGGCATAGGGAGGATATTCTGATGGGTATTGGACTCGCTGAAATAGGCATTATTATCTATGTCATCTTGTGGATAATTGCATTGATTGACATTATGAGAAGCAAGTTTAAGAAAAATCTTTACGAGCTTATGTGGCTCATCATTATCTTTCTTGTGCCCTTCGGAGTTATAGCGTACTTTCTTATAGGCAGAAAACAGAAGATTGCAAAATCAGGGATAAAAGGAAAAGAGTGATAGGAGTGAAAAAAATCATATGAATCCTAAGTCCGCCAAGACATTTGTTTGGGCTGCGGTAATCAGCATTTTACTCGGCATGGTCGTCATGTCCCCTGCCGGCAGCCTTTCTCTTTACTCAATAGCGGCGCTTTTCGCTGCAATTCCGGCAATCTTCAGCACCAAGAGAACGCGTATTGCAGCCATCGTAATATTAGCCGTATCCCTTGTATTGCTTGCCGTGACATATCCGAAATTTGATGCTGAAATAACAAAATATAGAGAGCGTGCTCATAAAAAGTCTTCGGAAGTATCAACGCCGCAACAAGAAGCAGGAGGGAATAAATGAAAAAAATAATACTTTTCATGGCATTTTTTATGATTCTATTTGGGGTCGGCATCAGCATGGCGGAGGAAAGATACAAGGGAATGCTTATTGTAGATAAAGGCGGCAAATATGAACTTGATGATAAACAGCATGTTGAATTCCTGATTGATAACGGCAATGTGCGGGCAATAAAAATTCGCATAAATGCGGCAA
Source organism: Nitrospirota bacterium (assembly GCA_021792185.1). GTDB lineage: Bacteria > Nitrospirota > Thermodesulfovibrionia > Thermodesulfovibrionales > Dissulfurispiraceae > GWB2-47-37. Next base: position 7,852 of record JAJYVD010000030.1, read on the forward strand.
ATAAGGATTTAACATTTTCTTCCTGCAGGAATTTAGAAGACGACGGCAGTAACTTTTCGAAATGGTTTTCTTTGGAATGCCGCGAGCTGAAATCCTTTGACAATACGCCTTTTACATACGATTATTTCCTCATCGGGGCATACGCCGGAATATCGCCGACAATAACCCCTGCATATTTCATGTATGAAAAACTAAAAGAGGTATCCGGTAAGCTTGACATGGATGTGCCTTTAAGAACCATGGTAATCTATGCTGATGGAAAACCCCTATACGAATTTTTCTGCTATCCTGACAATGTTGGAATCAAGTGGAAAATACAATGAAGTGGACGATAACTGCATAGAAAAATAGGAGGTGTTTCATGATTGGAGTTTTTGAGCTTTTTATATTATTAGCTTTATTTGGTCTTCTGCCCTTTATCATTGCTTTTGTGGATATTCTCAGAAGCGATTTCAAGGGCAATAACAAAATCGTCTGGCTTCTTGCAGTAATATTCGTGCCGTGGATAGGGGCGATAGCCTATTTTATTATCGGCAGGAAGCAGAAGGTAAAAAAGTGAGAGGAAATTCATATGATGATTAACAAAAAGGTTCTTTAAATAAGGAATGATTTTCATGAAAGACATATTATTATCAGCGTTGATTTTAGTCGGTCTGGGCGGCTGCGTCCCGGTAGAAAAAGTACCCGGATCCGGAGGTGAGGTTATCCAAATACAACAGGGAAATGTCGGAACTTTCCATGAACTCAGGCTGGGCGTCGCAAATATAGTTAAAGCTGATTATCTTGATGAGGCCGGCGCAAAAAAGCAGGGTTTAATAGCCGTATTGTCGTTGTTCATCGAAGGGAATCCCCCGCAGGAAAAGGACTTTCAGGTTCATGCGGGGCAAACGATAACGATGAATAAATACTCAGTATATGTGGAAGAAATACGAGGAACTACTAAAGGTCTGGTAACATTGCGGATAGAAGAGTTCTCCAAATCTCCTACCCGGTAAAAAAATAGCCGGGATTCGGCTGACCCTTCCTTGAAAGGCAGGGCTTTGCAATGACTCCCAGGCAGGCGGAGGCTATGCGTGCGATCATTTTTAGTTTATCTGAATATATTTTGTGCGATTAGCATTACTCCCTTACATGCCGCGGAAAAGCCGGAGATTTCCGTGCAAATGGCAAGTATAATATACTTTGGTGACTTAAAATTTATACAGGAGGTTTAAGACATGATGAGTTTAGACAATAAAAAAAGTGTTTTTAAGAACAGGCGAGGAATTCCGTTTCTATCTTTAATCATCCTTTTAAATGTTTGTCTGGGATGCGCATCAGTTAGTATTCCTCCCGAAATTTCAGATGCAATTGGAACTATATCCGAGAAGAAATCTCTTTGTGAAGGGATGGCAAGTAAAGTAAAGAAAGACTTTACCAGAGATACCAAAGAATATCAGAAGACAAATACGCTTTATATTGAAGCAAAAGCGGCGTTTGATGGGTGGATTGACCGACTTAAATTTGATTTAACCGCAGATATTGACATTAACAACGCGGCGACATATAAGGAATCTCTTAATAAGGCATCAGAAAAAGGAGACATTTTTTTAAAATATGTTGATTCGCTAACTTCAGAAAAAACAAAAAGTATAGTTGCAGTAACGAGCATATTGCCGTCACTTACTGATGCTGGAATTAAAATATGGGAAAATTACAGAATAGCAGCCAAAGAAAAGCGAGAAGAGATAAAGAAAGGCCTTGATAGTTTGAAGTGGAAAGCTTTTGATGAGATTTAACGGGAGGTTTGAGATGGTTAAAGCAGCGTTAAAGTTTTTTCTGGCAATCATTTTTCTGGCAGGGGTTATAACCCCTGCCCATGCACAGGAAAAGCCCGAGATTTTTGTGCAACTGGGGCATAAGAGCGCTATTTCTACTTTAGCTATTAGTCCAGACGGAAAGTATTTAGCATCTGCCGACGACAACACAGGTGGCAGAAATATAAAAATCTGGGACATGCTTTCTGGTAGAGAATTTAGAACCATCATCGTGGAAACCAACGAAATGATTAGATGCCTCAGATTTTCTGTTGATGCCAAACAGATATTTGTGGTTACTTTCACAAAGATTTATGCATTTGATGTATATAGCGGGAATAACCTCAAAATAATAGATGTAGGTCATTTGCCCAACATGCGTGATGATTTTTGGATGCGTGGGAGAATTGATGGGATTTTCAGTGATTATGGTTTTTCTGTTAGTAAGCAAATTGTTCTTCGTACCTATGATAGCGGAAGAGAAACAGAGAGAAAAGTAGATAATTTTATCTATGCATTATTGCGAAAAGGAAAGGAAGGATACGATTACATTCTTGAAGTACGAAGAATGTCCGACCGAGTCAAAGTCCGACAGATCGAGCTTAATAGTCTTACTTTCTTTGTAGAAGTTTACGATAATGTTATTTTTACCCCTGATTTAAAACACCTCATAACGGCACATGGAGATGTTGACAAAGATGGAAAAATGGTATTTACAGGAACTATAAGTATCTGGGACCTTAAAACAGGCCAAAAAGTAAGGGAATTGGGTAAAGTAAAACCAACTGGATTCATGGCGTTATCGTATCCTTTTTCATTAGATAATCGTTTTTTATATAATCTGAACGCCGCAGACAAAGAATCACAAATAGTCTGGGATATTAAATCTGGTAGGCTTCTTTATTATATACAAAAGGGAGAAATGGTTCCCGAAGAATATAGCTCTTTTGTTAAGAAAAATTTTGTTGATAAAAAAGATGGAAAAATAAAGGTATCTATTTCTAAAAGCGAATCTTCGGACCAGAAATTTAAAGCAATTATAGATTGGAGACGCGACCATACAATCCGAATATACGAAAAAACAACAAATAAAGAACTCGCCCAATTCATAAGTTTCACCGACGGCGAATGGATTGTTATCACCCCCGAAGGGTATTTCAATGCCTCACCTAATGGCGCCAAGCATCTCAATGTGCGGGTTGGAAACAAAGTCTATGGCGTTGACCAGTTTTACAGCAAATTCTACCGCCCCGAGCTTGTGAAACTTGCCCTTGCAGGAAAGGAAATTCCAAAGGGAGAGATGCTTACGGACATAGCATCACAGAAGCCTGCGCCTGCTGTTGAAATTTTATCCCCTCGTTCAGGCATCACAGTATCCGAGGACATGATAAAAATTACTGTTAAGCTCAAAGACAACGGCGGAGGGATTGGAGATGTCAGTATTTATCTCAACGGCTCTCAGATTGCCAATGACACGAGAGGAGTTGTCATAAAAGGGAAGGAATTTTCTTCTGAAAAGGCATTGGATTTCAATATTTCCCTGATGGAAGGAAATAATGATATAAAAATCATTGCCTTTAATAAAGAAGGCTCAATGGAATCGATCCCTGCAATCTTATCGGTTTTTTCAAAGGTTGTACTCCAGAAGCCAAACCTTTATGCTATAGTGGTCGGAATAAATGAATACAAAAACAAGAATATTTCCCTGAACTATGCTGTCTCTGATGCAAAGGCATTTACAGAGACGCTGAAGGCAACTGCAAAAACTCTATTTGAGAATATCAATGCCATGCTTCTCATTTCTTCCGATGAAACGACAAAGGAATCAATACAGAAGGCTTTTGAGGAAATCAGGACAAGGGTAAAGCCCAATGACCTCTTTGTGTTTTACAATGCCTCTCACGGGGTTATTGATATTGTGGAAGATCAAGAGCAGTATTATCTTCTTACAAGCAATGTGCTCTCGTTTTCATCAAGACAAATAGGCAGAGATGCAATGAGCCAGAAAGAACTCATCCAGCTTATCGGAGCTATTCCTGCCCAGAAGAAACTCATAATCCTTGACACTTGTCATGCAGGCAAGGCAGGGAAAGAGATAACAGTGGCGCTTCTTCAGCAGACAAGAGGTCTTACGGAATCAACAGCAATAAAGCTTCTTCAAAGGGCGATAGGCTCAACGGTATTTTCAGCATCGTCTGATACACAACAGGCGCTTGAGGGCTATAAAGGACATGGACTGTTCACATATGTTTTAAATGAAGGCATGCAGGGCGGGGCGGATATGAATAAAGACGGATTTATAAAAGTGAATGAACTTGCAGATTATGTGGAAGAAAGGGTAATAACACTTTCAGAGCAGGTGTTTAAAAGACAACAGACTCCGACTACTCAGATCGGAGTTAATTTTCCTATTGGAAAAGTGAAATAAAAAGGAGGTAACGGCATGAGCAATTTCCTATCTATGACTGAAAGGTAAGGCAACAGGCAAAGGTGAGACTGTTACAGTGAGAAAACTGATGGGATATATAGAAGAAAAACTGCCGGAGATAACGAAGAGATACAAGCAGGAAGCACAGTATCCCGTGATAGATTCAAGGGGAATGGATTTTCCTCTGGTAATTGTAAAATAGAAAGTGTTTGAGGAGAAAAAAATGTCAATAATATCGCGCACGCTTGCAATTGTTCTGATGATGCTTATCTTCGCCGGAAATGTTTTTGCCGGAGAAGAGGAGCAGCCGAAAAAACTTTCTGACTATCAGACCCTGTTGAAACCCCTTTTGAAACGGGTAATGAGTTTCGACAGCGCCGCTGTGGACTTCAAGGCATTGAGGCTCTCCTATGCTGAAACCGCAGACTATAATCCTTATGGCGAAGATAAGGTGAAAAAATCCGAGATGTTTGAAGCGCTGAGGAATAAGGAGTATGAGAAGGCTGCTGCCGCTGCTCAGGCTGTTCTGGAAAAGAAGTTTGTTGATATCGAAGCCCACCTTGTCTGTAGTATAGCTTTTCGTGAGATGAAGAATGTCGAGAAATATGCATTTCACAATTTTGTTATGAAGGGGCTTGTTGACTCTATACTCAACTCAGGAGACGGCAAGACCCCTGAGACTGCCTTTATAGTTATTGAAACAGGCGAGGAGTATGCGTTGCTCGGGATGACAGGTTTCGAGGTTGTCCGCCAGAGCCTTATAAAATCGAACGAGCACAGTTATGACAAAATGGAGACCAAGCATAGGAAGACCGGCGAGACAGCAGTATTCTTTTTTAATGTGGATATACCGTTTAACTGGCTGAATAAGCAATTCAAGAAATAATTGCAGCGAGGTTGTAAAAATTAAGAGGCGCATATGAAGAGAAAGAAAATTCTTTATTTTTTTGTTATAGCGATCTTGTTTTTCAGCGGCGGCTGCGCTACTATGACGATGACTGAAAAAGAGAGGTTAATAGCAAGCGGTTACTATTCAGAATTAGAGAAGCTTACACAGGATGAAATAAAGGACATTTCTACTGCAAAAAGTGCAGAACTGGTGAATCTCTGCATTGCCTATTCAAAAACTAAGAAGTACGGCAAATTGTTTTCCTGCCTTGAGCAGTTAGAACATAATATAGAAAAAGGAGACAAAACAGCATTTGGGATGTGGAGCAGCACTGTTTTATATCCCTCTGATGTAACTGCATTCCCCCATCTCCTTAAAGCAGAAGTTTATATTGAACTTGGGAATTATGAGAGGGCGACTGAATCAGCCAGAAAGGCTTATGAACTGGTGCAATCCATAGATTGGCCATTTGTTGATCGTGCGGGCAATTGGCATATCCGCTATAAGATTCGCTCACTGAGTTTGTTGACAATGGCCTATGCCTTCAAGGGAGACCGTAAAAATGCATCGCAACATTTAAAAGAACTTGGTGATATAAGTGTTGGTATTTGGGGTGCTGTCCCTTTGAAAAAGGATAAATCACTATGGCTGGCAAAGGCATATATGGCAGCAGGCGAGTATGATAAGCTTCTTGCTAATAGAGGAGGCATAGATGCATTGGGAGGTTTCCTTGAGGTTTTTCTTGGCGGCACTATATTTGCCCATGTAGACCTGCCCAGAGAATTCATGATAACTAAGGCACTTTATGAGACAGGCAATATCAAAGATGCAAAGGATGGATATGACAGATTATTGAGTAATTCTGAGACCAAATCTAATGGAGAAATCTATTGGCCTATCTTATTTGACAGGGGACGGATTTCTCAAGCAGAGGGCAGTATTAAACAGGCTATTGAGTTTTATGAGAAATCCATTGATGTCATAGAAACCCAGCGTTCCACTATCAATACCGAAGCAAGCAAAATCGGTTTTGTTGGAGACAAGCAAAAGGTCTATCACCAGATGATTGCAGCCTTGTATTCGGATAACCAATATATCAATGCCTTCGAATACGTAGAGCGTTCAAAATCAAGGGCGCTTGTGGATTTGCTGGCCTCAAACAAGGAATTCAGCGTCCCGAAAGATAAGGAACAGGTCGCTTCAATGCTAAAAGAGCTTGAAACGATTGAGTCGGAAGGCAAGGCTATTGATATCAGCAGCATCGCCCCTGAAAAGGCAAATCAAAGACATATCAGAAGCGTTCAGATAAAAGAGAGAATAAAAAACTTAACGCCCGAACTGACATCTCTCGTTACCGTCTCTATACCGCCTCCAACTGAAATACAATCCAATATCAGCGCCGATGAAACACTCGTTGAATACTACTATCACGGGGAAGACCTTTATGTGTTTGTGTTGAATAGAAATACATTAAAGGCCGTAAAACTGGACGGCAAAGGCATTTTGAAAGATATAGAACAGTTCAGAAGATTGCTGCAAGACCCAAAATCAACGCAATACCCTGAACTCTCGCAAGGACTCTATCAAAGACTGATAAAACCGATTGAGAATTTGATCGCCACTCCAAAACTTATTATCGTGCCCCACGGAATTCTTCATTACCTGCCGTTTAATGCCTTGAACAGCGGGAGCAATTATCTGATAGACAAATACAGCGTCAGTTTCCTGCCGAGCGCGAGCGTGATAAAATTCCTTAAACAAAGACAGGCGCAAAAAAACCGGCAGACATTGATATTCGGCAATCCCGACCTCGGAGACCCGAAATATGACCTTAAATATGCAGGGGAAGAGGCTGTTGCTATATCAAATGAATTGCCTGACTCAAGGGTGCTTTTGCGAAAAGAGGCGACAGAAACCAATTTCAAGAGATCTGCAAATCAGTTTGGATATATCCATTTTGCAACTCACGGCATGTTTGAATCCGACTCGCCTTTGAACTCAGGACTCTTTCTTTCAAGGGATGCTGAAAACGACGGATTGCTGAGCGTAAACGAACTATATTCGATCAGCCTGAATGCGGATTTGGTTACATTGAGCGCCTGTGAAACAGCGCTCGGCAAAATCAATGCCGGAGATGATGTCGTGGGCCTTCAGAGGGGATTTCTATACGCAGGGGCTAATTCCATTGTGGCAAGCCTGTGGAAAGTGGATGACCTGGCAACCTCGCAATTAATGACAGGATTTTATTCCAACCTGAAAAAGACAAATAAGCGTGATGCCCTGAGGGCGGCGCAGTTGACTGTAAAGAAGCGGTATGAGCATCCATATTTCTGGGCTGCGTTTCAGTTAACAGGGATGACCGAGTAGGAGGATGGATCAGTCATGGGGATATGGATTGGCATAATTGTTTTCGGCCTCTGCAGCGGTTTCAGTTTTTATATGGCGCATCTTGCATACAGAAACAACGACAATAGCGCTTTTTTATTCGCGAGTTTTGGATTGTTTTTCGGTATTCCATTCTTAATATCGGTAATAAAGGCTTTTTCAAAAAGGAGCGCGCTTTTAAAAAGGATGGATGAAAGAATATCCGGCAAGCCAGAGCCAATAAGGTTTGTCCCTCACTGGTTTATGATGACCGCTATAATCATCACAGGGCTTGTTATTCTTGTTTCAATAGCGGTAAGCATTGTAAGGACTTTGAGATGAGAGGGCGAATAAAAAAAGGTAATGGACAGTATAAGGTGAGAGTTTAAAACCAGGAGCGGTTTATGTTTAGATGTTTTTTGGCTATATTGATTGTATTGCTTTTCTCGTCTTTTGGATTTTCTCAATCCCCACAGCTTGCCGATGAGTATTTTAAGAAAGCAAGACAGCTTAATAAAGAGGGTAAGCTTTCAGAGGCATGCAGTATGTTTGAGAAATCAGTAGAGGCTGAAAAAAACAGCGAGAATCCAAGGCTTGCAAACCTCAGCGCTGAGTTAAACTGGGCTGGATACTGCTATTTCAATTTGGGCCAGTATGACAGGGCAATTAAGCATTATGAGGAGGCGCTGACTATAGTAAGAAGTTTAGGCAGAGAATTAGAAATCGCCAGAGACCTCAACATGATTGGTGGGGTTTATGAATCATGGGGACAATACGACAAGGCAATAAAACATTTTGAGGAAGCGCTGATTATTGCAAGGAGATTAGGCAAAGAAGCATATATTGCCCTTTTTCTTAACAATATCGGTGCGGTGTATCGCTTATGGGGTCGGTATGACAGGGGAATAAAATATTTTGAGGAGGCGCTTACAATATTCAGGAAATTAGGCAGAGAAGCAGAAATCGCTACTCTTCTCAATAACATCGGTGAGGTTTATCGCTTATGGGGTCGGTATGACACGGCAATTAAATATTATGAAGATGCGCTGACTATAGACAGGAAATTAGGCAGAGAAGCAGAAATCGCTACTCGTCTCAACAATATCGGTGCGGTGTATCGCTCATGGGGTCAGTACGACAGGGGAATAAAATATTTTGAGGAGGCGCTTACAATATTCAGGAAATTAGGCAGAGAAGCAGAAATCGCTACTCTTCTCAATAACATCGGTGTGGTTTATTACTTATGGGGGCAGTATGATAAGGCAATTAAATATTATGAAGATGCGCTGACTATAGACAGGAAATTAGGCAGAGAAGCAGAAATTCCCAGAGACCTTAACAACATCGGTTTTATTTATTATTCTCTCAGAGACTACAATAAGGCAATAAAATATTTCTTAGAGTCCGTGTCATTAACAGAAAAACTGCGGAAGACCGCAAAAGGAGATGTCAGGAGAGACTATCTTGAAAGCCAGCTTGGAACTTATCAATACCTCATCTCCACATACATTAAGATGTCCGATTTTGGGAATGCCTTTTCTACAATAGAACTCAGCCGCGCCAAACTCCTTGCAGAACAGATCTCAGGCTCTGAAGATGTTTCAATCCCCTCAGTTAAGGAAATTCAGAAGGCAATGCCCGAAAAATCAGCAGTCTTAATCTATGCAAATATGAACTGGAAGAAGGACAGGATTGCGATGGTTATTACAAAGGAGGGCATCAAAGGCATTGAACTTGAACACTCCCTGCTTGATACCTTCAGCGGAAAGCATGGCAATGAAGTTAATGCCTTTATTCAAGGACTTCGGGGGATAAAAATAAAAGGCAAAGAGAAAGAAGGTGCATTAAAGGATGCAAAGAAGGAAAACATTGGTCTCGATGAAATCATCAATTACTACCGAACGCTTCTTGTAAAGCCGTCAGAACAATCTGGCGACTTAGGCAGGATGCTTCATGATTTTCTCATAAAACCTGCGAACTCTGAGTTGAAGGGAAAGACCTCTCTAATTATCCTGCCTGACGGTGTGCTGGGCTTTCTTCCTTTTGAGAGTCTGATTGATGGAGAAGGGAAGTATCTTGCCGAGACATATGAAATAAAGTATGCCCAGTCAATGGCAGTCATGAACCTTATAAATAAGCGCAATTACACAGGCAGGAGAAAACCGCTTCTTGCATTCGGAGGCGCGGTCTATGACCGCATAACATACAGCGCGGATATGGTGAACAGCGAGAAACAGCTTTCCGTTCTTGGAAAAAAAGTGTATCAAAAAATAGCGAGCAGGAGTTCCGCGCGCGATGCCTATGTCTCACTCGGCATTGCCAAGTGGTCAAACCTCCCCGGAACATTAAGCGAAGTTAATGAGATTTCTGAGATTGTAAAAGGAGCCAGCGTATTCAAAGGGGATGAGGTTACTGAAGATAAAATAAAGGAACTTTCTTCAAAAGGTGAACTTTCCAAATATAAAGTAATTCATTTTGCCGTTCACGGCCTTGTTGTTCCTGAAATGCCAGAGCTTTCGGCAGTTGTGCTTTCTCAGTTTAAGACCGAGAGCGGAGAGGATGGATATTTGAGGATGGGAGAGATAGCAGAGTTGAAACTTAATGCCGATTTTGTGAATCTATCTGCCTGTGAAACAGGGCTTGGAAAGATTTACGGAGGCGAGGGCGTTGTGGGACTGACACAGTCTTTCTTGATAGCGGGCGCAAACGGACTTTCAGTATCTCTCTGGCAGGTGGAGGACGCATCCACATCAAAGTTTATGACAGGGCTTTATGAGCTGACCGAGAAAAAGGGAATGAGCTATTCAGGGGCTGTCACCGAGATGAAGCGCAGGTTCATAAGAGGGGATTTTGGAGAATCTTACAAAACCCCGTTTTACTGGGCACCTTTTGTGTATTACGGGCGGTGATCGGGATAAAAATTTATGGCAAAAGGGGGATTAATTAGAGTTTATAAATCCAAAGCAGCAACAGGAGATATAAAATGATTCGCAAAATTCTTTTGGTAGTTTTAATTTTTGCTGCTGCTTTACTGAGTTCAAATGCATTTTCCGCTGAACCGCTGAAATCTTCAGTGCTTGATACCATTGAGCCTGATGAATACGAGATTTTCAATGTAGCCCTTGATAAATATGATGCCTTTGTCTCGCTTGAGAAAACAACCATATCTGAAAAGAGGCTGGATAATTCCGTTGTTACGCATTTGAAGCGATCGGGCGTGCAGGTTGATGATTATATGGCTGACGACTTTAATAAGAAAAACAACAGATCATATGAGCTTGAAAAAAGGTTCTCTAAAAAGAGATATTTCATGGATGAACCGTATCAAGGTTTTGCGGGTGGAAGCAAGGAAAGCGTAAGAATATCGAGGGTGGGCTTCAATAAAGAGAAAGATAGGGCATTGATTTTTGTAAGGTACAAAAGTATAGGCTCACAAGAGGCATTTTACGAAGAAGGCAATTTTGTCTATCTTGAGAAAAAGGAGAGCAAATGGATTGCAATAAAAACGGTAATGGCATCGCAAAGGTATTATTAATGAACCGCATTTTTGGGATATTGTGCGCGTTTGTTGTCATCATATCGGGTCTAAGCCTTGCAATTGCCTCTGAGAAGCCCGAGATTTTTGTGCAGAGGGGTCATCCGTCCGGTATAAAGTCCGTAGCCTTGTCTCCTGACGGCATATATGCTTTATCCGGGAGCGCAGACAAAACTATAAAATTGTGGGTGGTTGCCACCGGAAGAGAGTTGCGGACGTTTCAGGATACAGGCAGGGTTGAATCGGTAGCCTTTTCCCCTGATGGGAAGTCTGTCGTATCTGCATCCGGCAGTGGTTTTAAATTTTGGGATGTCTCGACAGGCAGGGAGGTCAAAACTTTCGTAACGTCAAGAAATTATGAAGGAGAGCGGGGATACACTGCTTATTTACCCTTTCATTTTGTTCTTTCCTCTGACGGCAGATACATTCTTTCAGCAGGCAGATATGTTGATATGGATAGAGGAGGTTATCAAAGAGGAGGTGATCAAATAGAGAAACTCGTCAGGCTCTGGGACGCTAAAACAGGCAGACTGATAAGGACATTCGAAGGGCACAGGAAGTGGGTTTCCTCGGTCGCCTTGTCTCCCGATGGGAAATATGCATTGTCGGTGAGTGAGGATAAAACCCTCAAGCTATGGGATGTCTCAACAGGCAGGGAGGTAAGGACATTTTTTGGGCATACACATCTGGTCAATTCAGTAGCTTTCTCTCCCGATGGAAAGTACGCATTATCTGGAAGTTACGATACGACTGTAAAGTTATGGGATATTGAAACAGGCAGGGAGGTAAGGACATTTTTTGGGCATACACATCCGGTCAATTCAGTAGCTTTCTCTCCTGATGGAAAGTACGCAGTGTCGGGAAGTTCCGATGAGACTGTAAAGTTATGGGATATTGAAACAGGCATACGGATTGGAAACTTCGTGGGAGGAGCCGCATCCGTAGTTTTTTCCCGGGATGGAAAACATATCCTTTCAGGAGGCTCTACTCTTAAGCTCTATGATGTTGCTGCCAGAAGAGAGATAAAGACTTTCCAGGGTGCAGATAGTGTCACATATGCAGCCTTTTCCTCTGACAAACAGTATATTTTATCGGGACCCGGATATGCGATGCAACTATGGGATTTCTCAAATGGGGTGCAGATTAAAAGCATTAAATTAGACGTTAAAGACAAAAAGAATGACTTTAGATTCTTAGCCGTTTCTGCTGACAATAAATACATATTAGCTTCTGAGGGCGATAAAAATCTAATGCTCTGGGATGCTATAACCGGAAAGAAAGTGAGAAAATTTTCAGGGCATATAGGACGGGTTAGTTACGGGGCATTTTCCCCTGATGGACGATATATAGTGTCAGGAGATATAAATGGAACAATTAAACTCTGGGACAGTGCCACTGGAACAGAAATAAGGACATTTTTGGGACATCAAACGATCATTGATAAGATAGCTTTTTTGTCTGACGGAAGGCATATCGTATCAGCCACTCCGGCTGGTGTCGAAGGTGTAGAGCCTAGTATCAGATTATGGGATACATCTACAGGAAGGCAGATATGGGCTTTTCGGCAAGTAGCCATGTTTAGTCTTATAATTTCACCTGATGAAAAATATTTGATGGCAGTAGGAATTGGTAGTGACTTAACAGCAAAGATAAGGTTTCTTGACGTTAAAACCGGGAGAGAAATAAGGGCTTTTGATTATAGAGGCGCGGGAGCATTAGAAGCATTTTCCCCTGACGGAAGATATTTTCTGTTGAAAAAAGGTTCCGCCTTTATATCTTCGGGGACAGAGGATAATCTTGATATCAGAGACACGGCAACAGGCAGGGAGATAAAAACATTCAGAGGCCATAAAAGTAGTATCTTAGATGCCTCCTTTTCATCCGATGGAAAGCATCTGGTCTCCGGAGGTGATGACGGCACCACCCGCCTCTGGGAAATATCCACCGGTAAGGAGATTGCCCAATTCGTGAGTTTCACGGATGGCGAATGGATAGTCATAACTCCTGAAGGCTATTACAATTCCTCTCTCAATGGGCACAAGTATCTGAATATCCGTAGGGATAATAATGTCTATGGCATAGAACAGTTTTATGATGTTTTTTACCGTCCTGATATTGTAACTGCAAAACTCAGAGGCGAAGACATCAGCAGCCTGATCACGCTTACCATTGATGAAGCGATTAAAAATCCTCCGCCCTCGGTTGAATTCACCGCTTTACCTAAAGATGCAAATCAGCCAAAAGTAAAGGTCTGCTATCAGACAAAAAGCACAGGCGGAGGCATTGGTGAGGTAAGATTATTTCATAACGGCAAACTCATTCACTCGGATGGTTTCTATAAAGACATTGCGATGACCGGCTCTACAAAACAGCTTGCAGCCTTGAGCGGCAAGGCAATCTATAATGAAATGAGGGGAATAAGAATAACAGCCAAAGGAGAGCCAAGCCCCATTTCAAGTAAATCAAAAGGAGAAACATATGAGGATTGCAAAGAGATAGATGCAGTTCCCGGTGAAAACGAGTTAAGCATAACAGCCTTTAATAGTCAGAACACAGTCCAAAGCTATATGAAGACTATGAGTTTTAATGCAAAAATTCAGCCTGAAGATCCGCACCTTTATATGCTTTTTATCGGCATAGACAGATACAAAGACAGCAAGGTCAACCTCAAATATGCGGTAAAAGACGCAACGGACATGAAAGAGAAAATTTTTAAACAATCCGCTACTCTGTTTAGGCCCGAAAACATTCACCTTGAGCTGATAGCCGATAGGGATGCTGTAAAAGGAAATATAATCAACAGAATTAATGCCATTTCCAATAAGATCAAACCTGCCGACAGCTTCATACTCTTTGTTGCTGGGCATGGAGTGCTTTTGCAAAACCAGTATTACATGCTTACACATGATTTTGAGGGGACAATTAACGAAGGCAGTCTTATAAGCTCGAACGAGATTGTTGAGATGTCAAAGAAGATAAAATCATTAAGTCAGTTGTTTATTTTCGACACATGTCATGCAGGAGGAGTGGATTATATTGTCAGCGGATTATATGATGCAAGGATGTCGGTGCTTGCAAAGAAAATGGGACTTCATATCTATGCCTCGGCAAGCTCTGTTCAGGAGGCTCTGGACGGATACAAAGGTAATGGTTTATTTACCTATTCTCTTCTTGATGGACTGAATAACAATAGAAACGCAGATAAGAACAACGACAGCAAAGTAAGTCTCATAGAGCTTGGCGGATATTCAAAGGCAAAGACGGCTGAGATATCAAAATCAATCGGGCATGTCCAGACGCCATTGATTATAAATTTCGGGAAGGATAATCCGTTATATCGATTAAGGTGAATCTAATATGAGCCCTATAACGCATTTTTTCATAAGCTGGCTTGCGGCGAACAGCGCAAAACTCGAAAGGCGCGACAGGGCAATCGTAACCGCTGCCGGCGTTATTCCAGACATAGACGGCCTCGGCATTGTTGCGGATATTTTCGCACGAAACAGCACGGAGCCATTCAAGTGGTATCAACAATACCATCATGTCTTGACTCATAATCTTGTCTTTGCTCTTATCGTAGCTATTGCCGCTTTTTTGCTCGCGAAGAAGCGGGCGCTCGCCGCGGCGTTTGCATTTGTAAGTTTTCATCTTCATCTTCTCGGTGACATAGCGGGTTCTGCGGGGCCGGAAGGTTCTTTCTGGTCTATTCCTTATTTCTGGCCTCTGTCGAATGTTGAGTTTACATGGAGCGGGCAGTGGGAATTGAACGCGTGGCAGAATATTGTTATTACCGCAATCGCGATCTGCCTTTCGATTTTTATTTCATGGAAGCGGGGGTATTCACCGCTCGAAATGTTTTCGACAAGAGCCGACAGATATTTTGTGGAAGTCCTCAGAAAGCGCTTCGGCTAATATTACAGATACTCGTTTGTGGTCTTAAGTCTCAATGCCATTTCTTTCAGTATTGAAATTACAATTTTAGGCTCTTCCCTGAGAATATTTTCGAAATTGTTTTTTGAGATAGATATGAGTTGGGTGCCGTTCTCTGCCGCAACCGCATCGGCAGTCCTCGGAGCATTCAGAAGCATGGACATTTCTCCGAAGTATTCTCCCTGTTTTATCATTCTTAATATTTGCCCGTGCCTGCTTATGGCTACAGAGCCGGAGAGCACATAAAACATGTCATTACCCTTCCCGCCTTCTTTGAAGACTGTTTCGCCCGAGCCGCAAGTATTCATAAACCGTGTTATAAGTCCTTTGCGAG
Organism: Nitrospirota bacterium; assembly: GCA_021792185.1. Taxonomy (GTDB): domain Bacteria; phylum Nitrospirota; class Thermodesulfovibrionia; order Thermodesulfovibrionales; family Dissulfurispiraceae; genus GWB2-47-37. The sequence goes on from JAJYVD010000030.1 coordinate 23,128, forward strand.
CCTTTCCTAAAAACATGCCCTTAAGCAGCAGGATGTCTTTCCTTTTTGAGTTGGATATGACCTCAGCTCCGAAAAGTATGACCGCAAAGGAATAATAGACCCAGATGAGAAGTATGAATACGGCTTTTAATGAGCCGAACGCAATGCCGAACTGCGGATTGAATGTCATAAAGAAGGTAAACGCCGGACTTACGATTGCCCATAGAGCCGCGCTCGCTGTTGCTCCTGCGATGAGATGCGGCAGCCGCAGTTTTACGGGTGAGAAAATAAAATAGAAAACCGACATGAAAAGCGCTGTTATAAGCATTGGAGCGACAATATCGGTTATGCGAAACAGCGCCGGTAATTTTTTCAAATGCATGGAAACTAAATGAGAATAAACTATTTCGCCTGTCACAAGGAAAATAAAGGTCAACAGCAAGGCCGCGACCGCCAGCACGTTAAGAAACTTCGCCTTGAGAAATGCCGGTCCTTCTTCCGTTATGAATATTTTTGCGAACGCGCTTCTTATAGCTCCCGCGAGCGGCATAACAGTCCAGAAAAGACCTGCAATGCCTATAAATCCCCAGAGGTTTTTATTGACGGCAAGATAATAGATTTCATTCATTAATGTATTATGGAATTCGGGCAGAAGGCGGGATGATAATGTCTCTATGCCTCTGATCGCTGCGTCTGACGATATGATATAATTGCCGAGCAGAAATATTACGAGCAGGAAAAGCGGGACTAAGGCGAACAGTCCGTAATAAGCGAGAGATGCCGATGCGCTGAGATTGTTATTCCTCCGGAAGGATTTTAAAGACTCCGAGAGTATTAAAGAAGTCTCCGTTATTTTTTGTCCGGATTTTTGCTTGAGGTCTGAGAGCATTTATTTATCATCTCAACGGCTTCCTTAGCGCCCTGTACGTCTCCTAAGCCCTCGATGACGGACAGCGCCCTCTGATAATACTTAACGGCATCTCCGCACATTTGCTGCTTAAAGAATGTATTGCCTATGCCCATCAGGTCCATCGCTATCTTTCTGCCTGCTTCCAATTTCTTGTCTATGGAAAGCGCGTCTTCATAAAACTTTATCGCCTCGCTGTATTCGCCTTTCGCGGCCTTTGCCTCGGCTATGAGCCTTAAGGAATTTGCCGTCTCTGCCTCATCCTCGTTTGATTTGTTGAGCGAGAGCCCTTTATTCCCGTAGGTTATGGCTGAAGTCAAATCCCCCTTTAAGAGTTCGATCCTTCCCCGGATGTTATAGATCTTTCCCTGACATTGCGGATTGTCGCAAGAAGACAATGATCTGTCCGTCCAGTCCTTTGCGGAGTCGTATTTCCCTTCATCAAGCTGAAGCAGCGCTTTTAAGAATGCCGCGTCCGAGATATGCATCGGCCGGTAAGTCACGGCTGCCGCATTTAATATTTCGTCAAGGTATTTATGGGCGCTTTCTTTATCACCCAGTTTGCGATATACGGCCGCTGCGCTGACAATGTTTATCGCTGTGCCGTCGATATTCTCAATAGAACGGTTTATTTTCAATGCCTCATTATAAAGGTTAAGGGCGCGCCTGTAATTACCCTTTTTAAAAGCGGACTCTGCTTTCCCGTTAAGCTCCGCGGTCCTTAACTGGGTATCCGAAAGGGTCGGCTCTTTATAACCTCCGCAGCCTGACAAGAGCAGAAGAGCAATAGAGCAGCAGAGCAGTAGTCTTTTAAGGAAGGACTTATTCCATATAAAAGCTGCTGTTCTTCCTATCTTCTGCACTTCTGCACTTCTGCACTTCTGCGCTGTTTTATTCATAACTGTCCACCTTTAATAGTTTTTCTTCCGGGGTTTTTATAAAAATGCGCACCGGCCATGTCTTTTTTACCGAATCTACAACCTCTTTTGTGCCTTCGGCAACATCGTTTCCCTTTTCAATCATGGATGGAATATGAGGCGCGGCCTGTTCGGTCGCCTTTTTGATCTCTTCGGTTGTTTTCTGAATATTTTCGACGCTTTTATTTGTGCGTTCCAGCATGACCGGAATATCCTTATCGATTTTTTTTACGAGACCGTCCACCGTATTTATCGTCTGCTTTGTGGAATCGAGGAGAGCGTCTATTTTTTTCACAGAGGCATTTACGCCCTTATCCGTATCTGTGAGCAGTGCGTCGAGGCGCTGTTTTGTAGCAGGCAGGCCTTCCGAGATTATTCTCAGATTTTCTAAGGTCTGTTTCACATCGCCCTGCGGGTCGTTTATATAAGCGACTATCTGCTTTATATCGCTGAGGGCCGGTTTTAATTCATCTTTTAATTCAGCCGCTATTTCGCCGAGGCCCCGCGTCCTTTCAAATGCGATAATTCCGTCTTCCTTGACATCTTTTGCCTTTGCCGAGCCCGGGGTTATCTCTATAACACTGTCTCCTATAAACCCTTCTTTTATAAGCCGGGCTTCCGAATCGGTCCTTATCCACCGCAGGTATTTGGTATTTATCGACAGTTCCACCTTGACCTTTGCCGCATCGTCCAGATAAAGCCTTTTGACCTTCCCTATTTTAAAGCCGCTGAGCTTCACTGCCGTGCCTTCGTTTATACCCTGCCCGCTTTCCGCAATAAAAAATATCCTCGTCTTTGGGGTGAATACGTCGCTCTGTAATCCGACGGATACTATCACTGTGATTATCCCGATAAGCGCAGCAAGGACAAAAAGACCTATTTTCTTTTCTACGCCTATGAACCTCTCGTCGGTCTCTTTCATGAATTTCATGGTTTTGTCCTACAGCCGTAAAATGTCGTCCGCTTTTATTCCTTTTACGGACTGCTCGTCAGGAGTTATATAAACAGACGTCCTGCCTGCTCTTTCCGAATGGAATTTCTCTGTCAGTTTTATGAACCTTTCGGACATTTCCTGGTTAAGCCCTTCAAATACAGAGTCGTATATCATCAAATCAGGCTCCATGAGCGCTGCCCTTACGAACCCTAAGAGCCTCTTTTCGTGGACAGGAAGCGGTCCCGGAAGCTCCCCCATGAGCTCTTCGAGACGGGCAACATCCATACCTGCTTCTTTAAGTCTTTGAACAACCTTTTCTTCGACATCCTCCGGTTTATTTCCTGAATGATACCATACCGGCAGTACGATATTCTCCCATACCTTGAGATTGCTGATTAAACCCCCGTCCTTCAAAACCGTCCCGACCCTGCTGAAAAGTCTGTTTAGCTCTTTTGAGGAAAGCATGTACATTTCTTTGTCGAACAGAAAGACCCTGCCGTGTTCCGGCCTTTGGAGTCCCAGAATGACGTTGAGCAATTTTCTGTTTTCATAATCAGAGTTTGTGATAACCTTGTATACGGAGCCTCCCTTTATCCTGAAGGATAGGGCATTAAAATCCTCTGTGGTAATGTTTTCGATCCTTATCATGCGAACGATATAAGGGTAATTATACCATCAAATATGAATACTAAAAACAGGCTCTGCATAACCGCTCTTGTGGCTGCCTGCGGTATCTCGGTGATGGACGCCTCCACGCTGAATCCCTGATAACAGGAGACCGTCGATATTAGAAGGCCGAATACAAGGCTTTTAGCGAGGGACACCGCCACCTCAAAGAGCCCCAGGGCTGAAAATATACCTTTGATGTGCTGCAGGAATGGAAGCCCCTTGAACGCGGAAGTAAATGCCAGCCCGCCGGCAACGGCAGTTATCTGAAAATAGAAAGTGAGAATAAAGACCGAGATCGTAATGCCGGCAATCCTCGGAATGAGCAGATAGTCTACCGGATCGATGCCCATAATCCTCAGGCTGTCGGCCTCGTTGTTTACCTTCATCGAGCCGAGTTCCGAAGATATGGCAGTGCCGCTTCTCGCTATGATTATTATGGCTGCGAGCAGCGGTCCTAACTCTCTCACGACCGTCCATATGAGTATCTTTCCTATAAGCACGGCATTTGCTCCCGCGATGTTAATGACCTGAGTGATAATTACTATTCCTATCAATATCCCGATTGCCGTGATCTTGCTCAGAGCTTCTATTCCGGTAAAGTATACCTGCTTATAAAATACGTACCTTATAGGCGCCCTGCCGAGCAGAGAGATGTTTTTTATAAAATAGCAGAGGAGGCTATAGTAGCCTGTCAGGTATCCGAACGCCTTGATTATGTTCCTTCCTATTTTCTGAGCGCTTATCATAGATTAGATTTTATCATAATCCCGGATCGAATGTTTTATGTTTCAGTATTTTTATGGATTTGGTAAAATGGAGAGAATTCAGGACAGCCTCAGCAGGAGGTCAAATGAGAAAAGACGCCGACAGCGGTCTGATAAAAGAGTTTCTTAAGGAAATCCCTATCTTCAAGAGTCTTTCCGACAGGCATTTGAGCCGGCTGTCCGAGGATTTCATCGTATGCCGCATAAATAAAGGGGAAACCATATTTCATCAGTCTGACGACAGCACCGATCTCTATATAATTCTCGACGGCGCTGTGAGGGCTTCTCTCGTGAATGAGGATGGAGAGAAGCTTGTGCTGGCGGCTTTCAATAAGGGCGATTTCTTCGGAGAGATGAGCCTGCTCGACGGCAAGCCGAGGTCAGCAACGATGACTGCAACCGAATACGCAACTCTCGGGGTGTTAAGGAGGGATACGTTTCTCAACGCGGCGAAAAACGATCCGGCTATTGCCATCGACCTCCTTTCTGCCCTTGTTCAGAGGATGAGGATGGCAGACGGTATGATAGAGTCGCTTGCTTTTTTAGACGTGAGCCAGAGGGTTATAAAGATTCTAATGCAAATCGCAAGGACAGAGGGAATAAAAGACAAGGACGGCTTTTTCAGGATAAAAAGGCTTACCCATAAGGAACTCGCGGCACGGACAGGCGCTTCGCGGGAGGCCGTGTCAAAGGCCATGAAAGTTCTTTCGTTCAGGGATGGCGTAAAGGAGGAAGGCGACTGCTTCCTGGTCTCTCCCCGTGCTGAGGAACTATTGTAATCAAGTTTTGTATCCATGTGAATTATGCGGTATTTGATGTGATTCAATGTGAAAATGGCACTTGGTATAGACATACTTACCAGTGTAAAACGACTTAAGGAACATAGTAATTATACCAGCAGTTTTAAGCAAGTCCTCCATAAGCACGACAGGGAAGTTTATTACATGAGCAT
>JAJYVD010000031.1 GCA_021792185.1 Nitrospirota bacterium
CATTATACCGAGTATTCGGTGGGCAGCCTCTTTTCTGCTTATCTCTTCCTTAATCCCCTTGCCTTCTTCTCCTTCTATCTCAATTGCCTCTATAAACTGGTTAATATGTCTATACCTATCCGGTAAGAGTGTGAAAATTACCTTGATTTCATTTATGAATTTTTATAGACTGATACCATGAAGCTAAAGGCGGCATTAGCAATACTTTTATCATTACTTTTTTTGACTGCTGTTTCATACGCTGAGAGGGCGGTTAAGGTAAAACCAAAGAAAGACGCGGAAACTCAGGCACTCAGGCAAGGCACAAACTATTATGCAATTGTAATCGGCAACAACAACTACAGACACCTGCCAAAACTCAAGACAGCAGTAACAGACGCAACCGAAGTAGAGAAAATATTAAAAAGCCTCTATGGTTTCAAAACAAAACTCCTTCTTAACGCCACGAGGAAAGACATATTAAGCACTGTCAATGACTTCAGAAAACAGCTCGGCGCAAACGACAACCTTCTTATTTACTATGCCGGACACGGCGAATACGACAAGACTGCCGACAAAGCCTACTGGCTGCCTGTGGACGCGCAGAGAGACGACCCTGTTGACTGGATAATAGCAGACGACCTTACATCCAATATAAAAAGAATCGCATCAAAACACATCCTCATCGTATCGGACTCATGTTATTCAGGCACATTAACAAGGGCTGTTTCAGCAGACCTTGCGACAAAAGGCGATAGAGACCACTTCATCAAGAAGATGGCGGAGAGGCCTTCAAGAACTTTAATGGCAAGCGGAGGCAACGAACCTGTTGCAGACAGCGGAGGAGGCAAACACTCGGTGTTTGCGGCAGCATTTTTAAAGGCGCTTAATGAAGCAACAGACAAAGGCGCATTTACCGCTGAAGAATTATTTCACGGCAGGGTAAAAGAGATAGTGGCAGGCAAGTCAGACCAAGTGCCTGAATACAACAATGTTAAAAACTCCGGGCATGAAGGCGGAGACTTTGTATTTCAGCTTGCAAAGGCGATGAAAGAAGAGCCTTACAAGGCGACTGTACCGTTTGTCTCATCAGAAGTCAGCGAAGAGACGAAGAAGTTACAGGAAGAAGCGGAGAAGCTTAAAAAAGAGAGAGAAGAACTGGAGCAGGCAAAAGCGATAATGGAGGAAAAGAAACGCCTTGAGGAAGAGCGCAAAAAACTTGAGAGAGAAAAACAGGAACTTGCGATGGCGCCTGCAAAGAAGTTCATTGATAAAGTGACAGGCGCAGCATACACCGACTCGACAACGAACATGGAATTCGTCTATGTCAAAGGCGGGTGTTATCAAATGGGAGACGTATTCGGAGATGGACATGGTCTCGATGAAAAACCGGTGCATGAAGTATGCGTCGATGACTATTACATAGGAAAATACGAAGTAACGCAGGGCCAGTGGAAGGCGATAATGGGCAATAACCCCTCATACTTTAAAAACTGCGGAGATGACTGCCCTGTTGAAGGTGTCAGTTGGAATGATATAAAGGACTTTATAAACAGACTGAACAACCGTTCAGGAGGCGGCAAATACCGTCTGCCCACAGAGGCAGAATGGGAATATGCTGCACGGAGCGGAGGAAAGAGCGAAAAATATTCGGGCGGCAGCGATGTAGACAGCGTAGCATGGCATAACATTAACTCAGGAAACAAAAAACACCAGGTAGGAACAAAACAACCAAATGGCCTTGGGCTATACGATATGAGCGGCAATGTAAGTGAATGGGTGAATGACTGGTACGATAGCGATTATTACAAGAACAGTCCGAGGAATAACCCTGTGGGGCCAAATTCCGGCTCCAACCGGGTGTGTCGCGGCGGCGGCTGGGCCAGCGACCCGCGGGTCTTGCGGGCAGCCTTTCGCGTCGGCTACCTCCCCCCGGGCGACAGGGGCAACGATCTTGGCTTCCGTCTCCTCAGGACTCGTTAGTTTTTGGATTTTTAAATTTTTATATTCTGCAAAGGGGGTGCAGGGGGCGTAGTCCCCACCTGCGCCAATTTATTAACAATGATGTCAAGAGTCTGCTAAACTATTTTCATGCCGACCATTAAAAACATCAGCGGGCCATACCGCTTTTTCTTCTATAGCTTTGATTGCAACGAGCCGATGCATGTGCATATTCTCAGGGAAAGAATGGTTTGCAAATTTTGGCTGGATCCGGTCGCATTATGCGGCAATCACGGTTTTACGCCGAAAGAGCTGAATATCATCCGTGAGATGGTATATAATAGTCGTGAAAAGATAGTGGAGGCGTGGCATGAGCACTGCGGTAAAAGTTCAGGACACAAGAATTAAACAAGTAAAAGTGACGGATGAAACGATAACGGCCTATCTTGCCGATGGCCGCATAATCGCAGTGCCTCTTGCGTGGTCATGGAGATTGTCGGAGGCGACGCAGGAGCAGCGAGAGCATTACGAGATCATCGGCGATGGTCAGGGTATACATTGGCCTGATATTGACGAAGATATAAGCGCTGAGGGCATGTTATACGGCATTCCTGCTCCGAAACCTCACAAGTCCGCCGCGTAGCTTAATTACATGGACATTTCATTAAAAGAGATATTGTTCCTCAGCAAAACAACTGCTCATTGAAACCGATCATCGGCATAACATCGGATATTGAGGGCGATTTTTTAAGGCTCAGGAAAGATTATGTCTCTGCCGTTGAGAAAAGCGGCGGCTTGCCTTTGATTTTGTCTCCGGTAATAGAAGACATCTCGCAAATTGCGGATATGATCGACGGCCTCTTATTACCCGGAGGCAATGACCTTTCACCCGAATATTACGGCGAAAAGATTTCCGTGCCTGACGATCTCCTGAAAATCGTCAGAAAAGAGAGGAGCGACTTCGCGTTTGCCGTATTAAAAGAGGTTATTAAAAAGCATAAGCCTGTTTTAGGAATCTGTTACGGCATGCAGTTGTTGAATGTAGCCTTTGGAGGAACTCTTTATCAGGATATCGGCATTCAAATTAAAGGCACATTAGATCATAAAAGCGGACAGCATACCATACAAATCGCCCAACCATTAGCCTTTATACCTCAGCCCTCAGCCTATACAGTCAATTCTTCCCATCATCAGGCGGTGAAAGCGCTTGCCGGGGGGTTCGAGGCATTTGCCTTGTCGGATGACGGGATAATAGAAGGAATCTATAAAAAGGGTTATAATTTTCTTGTAGGCGTTCAATGGCATCCGGAACGCATTTTTTATGATAAACTTTCATTAGGGATATTCGAGGCATTTATAAGGAGGGCGGAAGGCAATGGCAAATAGATTTTATTTTATTGCATTAACGGTTTTGGCGTTGGCTCTGGGTTATCTGAGCTATCAGATATTAAAGCCTTTCCTGTCCCCTATCGCGTGGGCGGTTATCCTCGCAATCGTCTTTTATCCGATTTATATTTTTATTCTGAGAGTTACAAGGGTGAAGGCGATTGCGTCGCTGCTCACAATTATTATAATAACCGTAATCATTATAGGACCGTTTTCATATCTCTCGTTTTTGCTCGTGAATGAGTTGACCCAGATATCGGAATATTTAAAGGAAGGAAAATTCGAGACCCTTACCGACCTGTTGAACAGCCCGCACATCAAAGGAGTGGTCGATGAAATACTCTCTTTTATGAATATGACCGAAGAAGAGATGAAAAACACCCTTTCGGGCAATATCTCAAGTCTGGGCAGGGAAATAGTCGTCCGGATAGCCGGAGGGGTCGGCGATATCGTGACAGGCGCGGTAAATTTCGTGTTCATGGTATTTTCGATATTTTTTCTGCTTAAAGACGGGCCGGAATTTTTGAGGAAGACGCATGATTATATGCCTTTCCCGGAAGAACAAAAGGAAAGGCTTGAAACTCAAATAAGGGATATAATAGTGTCTACGGTTTACGGAGGCGTACTGGTTGCCGTGGTTCAGGGTATTATCGGGGGCGTTACCTACTATATCCTCGGAGTGCCGTCTCCCGTCTTCTGGGGATTGTCAACCGCAGTCGCTTCGTTTATACCTTTAGTCGGCGCCGCCGCTGTCTGGGTGCCTGCCGCAGTTTATCTTTTCATTAAAGGACTTGCGTTAAAAGGCGTTATACTCGTAATTGTAGGCATATTCGGCATAAGCCTTATCGACAATATATTGAAGCCTATCATAATAGGCGGCAGGACAAAGATGCCTATCCTCATAATTTTCTTCAGCGTTCTCGGCGGGATAAAGCTTTTCGGATTGATCGGTCTTATTGCGGGGCCTCTGGTGATGGCTATTTTCGTATCGGTAATAGAAATATTCAGGAACATCGAAGGAGGGGAAAATGCTTAGCAGGGAAGAGTTACGCGAAATCGCAGCGATGGAAGGCAAGAATGGTTATTTTGCCAGTCTTTATCTCAACGTAGACCCTATTTTTAACAAAAAAGGCGATTATGCCGTGCATTTCAAGAATATGATGAAAAATACCATTGAAACGCTTGATAAAACGGTATATAAGACGGTTAAAGACGACCTCGAAAAGATCGAAAGTTATGTCCTTTCAAACAAGAGGCTCTTTAAAAAGGGATTGGCGCTTTTAAGCTCTGCCGGCAATTCTCTCTGGAGGGAGTATAACCTCAGCGTCCCTGTAAAAAATGAACTTATCGTCGATAAAACTCCCTATACAAAGCCCCTGATGGACGTGCTCGACAATTACCAGAGGTACGCTCTTTTGCTTGTCGCTAAAGAATCCGCCCGCATATTTATGGTTCATCTCGGAGAGATAGTCGAATACGGAGAGGTCCATACTGCGGATATTCCGGGCAAGCACAAGAAGGGCGGGTGGTTTGCTCTGTCGCAGAACCATTATGAAAGGCACATAGACTATCATGTCGGCATGCACCTCAAGGATGTAGTGAATAAACTCGAATCTTTTATCGGAGGCGAATATATCGGAAGGCTGATAATCGGCGGCTCCGATGAAGCGGTTTCGATGGTTAAGGGCATGCTTCATAAAACTATCGGCGATAAGATTATCGGCACGGCTAAAGTAGAGATGTTCGCGAAGCCCGACGAGGTGTTAAAAAAAGTAGAGCCTATAGTATCCGCCTATGAGAGGAAAAAAGAGGAGGAAACCGTCGATGTCCTTATTGCAAAGGCGTTGAAGAACGAGAACGCCGTGCTCGGACTTGACAGCGTTATCAATGCACTGCAGGAACAGCGGGTGATGAAGCTGATTCTTGTAAAGGATTATAAGGCAAGCGGATACAACTGCAATTTGTGCGCTCATATCAGCGTCCAGAAAGTCGATTCCTGCCCATTCTGCAACGGCAAGATAGAAGCAGTTGATTATATGGTAGACCTTGCCGGCCAAAGGGCGATACAGCAAAATGCCCTCGTTGAGGTGGTTGCCGACAGCAAAAAGCTTATGGACGCGGGAGGGATAGGGGCATTTCTGAGATTCTGAAAAATGGTTAAAAACACATTATTAGACCTTTTAGATGAGTATGAGGAAGAGTGCCTTAATGCGGTGAAACTCATCGAAGGGCTGAAGCTCGAAGCGCTGACAGAAGAGCAGATCGAAGACATGCTCGGCGAACTCTCCGCATCCATTACGCACCTTAAAGTCCATTCCGAGCAGATGGAGAAGCTGATAGAAGAGGAGCTTTAAGGTCAAGGTTTAAAGCAGATAGATGTGGCATATCCTGAATTTGTTACAATATGTAAAGTAGAATGACTTTTGAAAAAATATATAAATTGCTCAAAACACATCGGACAGTTACTCTCATAACTGCCGACAATGCTACATTGATTATTAGTTTCCTTTTCAAAGCATTCAAACAAAATCCAAACGGTTTCAAGACGGACACGATTTCCGAAAAGGATTTAACCGACCAACTTTCTGACTACCTTTATATCCTCAACAGAGACGAAGTTCAGTTTCCACGACAGCCCAAACAATATCTGACCGACTGGACTAATGCAGGTTACTTGCGGAAGTATCCTGTAAAGAATGATGAGTTCCTTTATGAATTGACAGCCGCAACCGAGAACGTTTTCAAATGGATTGACAGTTTAGACAAGCGGGAATTTGTTGGGCAAGAATCCCGACTGAAAAATTTATTTGAAAGTTTGAAAGAACTTTCAAGCAAATCCAAAAGTGATTATGCAACACGAATGAAAGAGTTGGAGGAAAAGAAGAAACAAATTGAGCAAGAAATTGAAGATGTGAAGCACGGAAAAATGGATGTGCTTGACGACAGGCAAATAAAGGAACAATATTTTCTCATTGAGGAAACTGCAAAAAACTTGTTAGCAGATTTTAGGCAAGTAGAACAAAACTTTCGTGAATTAGACAGACGATTTAGACAAAAAATAATCACAACCAATTTAGTAAAAGGGAAAGTGTTAGAAGACTTTTTTCAACAACAAAACAACCTGCTTGAAGAAGACCAAGGGAAAAGTTTTAATGCCTTTTGGGAGTTTCTTTTATCACAATCAAAACAAGAAGAATTTGAGAAAATGATAAACGAAGTGTTGAATCTTCCTGCGGTGCAGGAAGTTCAACGAGAAAGTTTCAGCATCGCTAATGTGAGAAATGATTTGATTGAGGCAGGAGATAAAACCAAGCGTTCGACAAATTCTCTGTTGGAGCAGTTAAGAAAATATTTGGAGCACAAATCATTTACCGAGAACAAAAGAATTTACGACAACATTCAAGAAGCATTAAAAATTATCAGTGTAAACGTTAATAAAGATTTCAGCAAACTTGATTTGTTACAGTTGGACAATGTGATTGACATTGATTTGATTTTAGGGCAAGGTTGGGAAATTAGAGGGTTTAAGCCACCAGTGAAAATCAAGTTTGCAAACACTAATCTCGAAGAAGGAAAAAGCACAAGCGACAACAACCAGTTGTTTGAGCAATTTGAAATCAATGTAGTAGAATTGAAGAACAACATAAAAGTTGCTTTAAAAAATAAAACCCACATTTCTTTTTCCGACTTTGTGAAGGAGTTTGAAATAAAAAAAGGTGTGGCGGAAATAGTTGCTTATGTTGAAATCACTTTAAACGAAAAAAGCCGACACATTGTAAAGAATGATGCACACGATTTTATTGACATAAAAAATTCAAAGACGAATAAGAAGTTTAAAGTAAAAGTTCCACAAATTGTTTTCTGCAAATGACAAAGCCATATTCATACATATTAGTTGCCTTGCTGAAAGGAATCGTTTACAGCCACAATGAAAAAGTGTGGGACGAACTATTAAAGCCTGAAAACGAGGCCGATGTAAAAAAATATTTTGCCGACATCAATCTTGAATTGATAATAGACAAATCAGAGGGCTACGCTTATTTGAAACAAAGACAAAGTGAGGATGACGAGGAGGAAGCACCAAAACTGATTGAGAGACGGCAACTCAATTTTCATGTTTCGCTTCTATGCCTTTTGCTTCGCAAACACTTGATTGAAAACGATAGGGAAGGTGAGTCATCAAAAGCAATTCTTACAAAAGAAGAAATTATTCAACTTGTAAAACCCTTTTACCGAGAAACAACAAATGAAGCAAATCAGCAGAAGCAAATCGAAGCCGCAATGAAACGAGTAATTGACGAGGGATTTTTGCGGAAGATGAAAACAGAAGATGAACAGTATGAGATAAATCGAATCATCAAAGCATTTGTAAACGCTGATGTCGTTAAGGATTCTTTGGATAAACTTCAAAACTATGCCAACCAACTTGCAGAATGAGTGAATTAGAATTCAATACTGACAATACAAAGATTGGCTTCCGACTTCATTCGGTTGAGTTGCTGAATTGGGGAACATTCCACGATAAAATTTGGAAGATAGAACCCAACGGAAGCAATTCGCTTTTGACTGGTGATGTTGGTTCGGGGAAATCTACTCTTGTAGATGCCTTGACTTGTCTGATAGTTCCACATCATAAAATCACATTCAACAAAGCGGCAGGAGCAGAAAACAAAGAGAGAACTTTGGTTTCATACATAAAAGGCGAATACAAAAACACGAAAAGTGATGACAGCGATTCAAGAGAAAGAGCCGTTTCGCTTCGCTATAATAATGCTGATGATTCCACTTTCAGTGTAATTATTGCCAACTTCACCAATGAAGGTTACCATGAATCAATTTCATTGGCACAGGTATTTTGGATTGAGAACGATAAACCACAAAAACTTTTAATAATCAGAGAGAAAGCTTTACTTTCGGTGAAAGAACATTTCTCAAACATTGAAGATGCGAAGGAATTAAGAAAGCGTTTGAAAGGACTTCCAAACACAGAATTGTTTGATGACAATTTTTCAAAATACAGTCAGCGTTTTCGTTATTTGTTCGGAATGCAGACCGACAAAGCAATTGACTTATTTTATCAAACAGTGTCAATGAAATCGGTAAGCAGTTTGACTTTGTTTATAAGAGAACAGATGTTGGAACGAACAGAAATCAAAACTCAAATTGAAGACCTGAAAAAACGCTTTGATGATTTGAACAAGGCGTATGCTGCCGTTCAAGAAGCAAGGAAACAAAGAGATACACTTGCACCGCTTGTTGAGTTTTGCGAAAGTTTTAGAAAACTTGAAGAAAGAATTACGGATATTGACAATATTGTAAGTGCAGCTCCAAGTTACTTTGCTTCTAAAAAAATTGCATTGCTTGAAATTGAAATTGCGGACTGCGAAAGAAAGCTGCTTCAAATCTCTGGGCAATTATCAGAAATTGAAGAATCACTCAATAAAAAGCGAGACAACCTCAATCAAATAAAACAAGACATAAGGAGCAATGGTGGAGAACGGTTTGAAAAGATTGCAGAAGAAATTCAGCAGAAGGAAAAACTAAGTGAAACCAAAAAAGCAAAGCACAAGGACTATTCAGAACTGACTTCTTTTTGTGAGTTGGAAACGGCAAACACAGACAAAACATTTTTCAGAAATCTGAAAAATGCAGAAACAAAAGTTGAAGCATTAAAACAAAGGCAAGAAGAAATTTTAACCGACCACGGAAAGCTTGCTGGCAAGAAAACAACGATTGAAGAAAACATAGAAGCAGAATCAAAGGAACTTGAATCTTTGAAGCAAAGAGAGAATCAAATTCCTTTGGAGTTCCTAAATATTCGTGAACAACTTGCAGATGCTTTAGAAATCAGCGAAGAAGAAATTCCGTTTGCAGGTGAGTTAATGAAAGTAAATAAAAACGAAAAAGATTGGGAAGGAGCATTAGAAAGGTTGTTGAGAGGTTTTGGGGTAAGCATGTTAGTTCCTGAAAAGTATTACAGTCAAATAAGCAATTACATCAATCAAAGGCGACTAACCGACAACCGAAACAAGGGAATGCGTTTTGAGTATTTCAAAGTTCCTTTCTCCAATAAGTCCAACAAATACAATGACAACATTGATGTTGATTCAGTGGTAAACAAAATTGAAATCAAGTCCGACACACCTTTTGAAAGTTGGTTGGAAAACGAATTGCAAAAGCGTTTCAACTTGCGTTGCGTTTCAATTGATGAATTTCAAAGAATGCCAAGTGATGTAATCACTAAAGAAGGACAATACAAAGTTGGAAACCAACGGCACATTAAAGACGACAGACGAGAATTGTGGGATAGAAGAAATTTTGTTTTGGGTTGGAGCAATCAAGAAAAAATCAGAGCCGTTGAAAAACATGTGAATCAACTGCGGATTGAAAAAAGTGAAATTGACAATCGAGTAAAGGAACTCACAAGTGAAAACAAAAACAATACTTTGTTTCAATCCAAGTTGGCACAGGTAATCGGATATAAAAATTGGTTTGAACTGAATTGGAAAGACGAAGTTGAGGCAATCATTCTGTTAGAGAATGAAAGAGATGAGTTGCAAAAAAGCAATGATATTTTACAAACGCTTCAACAGAAATTAAAAAATGTTACTACTGAAATCGAAGAACATGAAAAACTACAAAGAGGATTGTTAGGTGACGAAAGA
Organism: Nitrospirota bacterium; assembly: GCA_021792185.1. Taxonomy (GTDB): domain Bacteria; phylum Nitrospirota; class Thermodesulfovibrionia; order Thermodesulfovibrionales; family Dissulfurispiraceae; genus GWB2-47-37. The sequence goes on from JAJYVD010000031.1 coordinate 9,972, forward strand.
AGTTTTAATGAGAAGGTTAAAGCAAATAAAGAGGAGATAGAAGAATGTAAAGCAATAGTAAATACACTGCTTCAAGACGAAAGAGAAACTTTCTATCCAAAGATTGACGAGGAGATTAAAGATGCTGTTTACAATGTAAAGAACATTGATAAAACAAGAGAGAATTTGTTGAAAGAGAAAAACGAGGAGAGGAAAAAAGTTTCAGGCAAGCAAAGTGGAGTAAGAGATAAAATCATTCAAAAGATGAAGGAATACAAAGACAAATTTCCTTCTGATTCGCTTGATCTTTCTGATGAAATTGAATCAAGACATGAATACTTGAACAAGTTGGAGAAGATTGTAAATGAAGGGTTGCCTGCACACGAAGCAACTCTTAAAACAATGTTGAATAAAAATACAATTGACGACATTGTTGCTTTTGATAACAAGTTAGACATCCACGAAAAGGAAATCCGAGAAAAAATCAAGAACATAAACAAGCACTTGAAAGTAATTGAGTTTAACAGAGGAACTTACATTGAATTGATTGCAGACCGAAACAGAGACAATGACATAAAAGTTTTCAGAGAAGATTTGAAAGCATGTTACAGCAACATTTTAGATACGAATGATGCTTACACAGAAGACCGTTTCAATGATGTTCAGAAAATCTTAAACAGATTCAGAAGCAATGAAAGCAAAGACATTGACTGGACAAATAAAGTAACCGATGTGAGAAACTGGTTTGACTTTAATGCAAGCGAAAAATACATTGAAACCAACGAAGAGAAAGAATTTTATTCAGGCAGTTCGGGAAAGTCAGGCGGACAAAAAGAGAAATTAGCTTATACGATTATTGCTTCTGCTTTGGCGTATCAATTCGGTTTGAAAATTGGCGAATCCAAAAGCAAATCGTTCCGCTTTGCTGTAATTGATGAAGCATTTGGAAAAGGAAGTGATTCAAGTGCGGAGTATGGTTTAGAACTTTTCAAAAAACTTAATTTGCAATTGCTGATTGTTACACCACTTCAAAAAATTCACATAATTGAGAACTACATTAATTCTGTTCATTATGTATCCAACACAAACGGCAACAATTCCGAGTTGCAAAATCTCTCGGTTGAGGAATACAAGGCTGAAAAGCATCTGCACAATTCAATTATCAACGGTATTCAGGTGGCAGAAATCAACTAATGATAACTCCGAAGGAAATACGAGAGCAATGTTTAAGATGGTGGAAAGATGTGTTACTTTCTGCTTGTAGCTCTACTTTGTATTTTCCGAAAGAAATAAACAGAATAGGTAAAGTAAGTTCAAAAGATATATTGAAAAATCTTTCTGTTTACAAGGATTCCATTCAATTGTTGCAAAGTTATTCGAAAGAAAACAGAAAGTTTGGTTATAAATTGATTCTGGTAAATAGGCAGTTTGATAAAATCGGGAAACAGCAAGTTCCAGAAAAAATTATCATTGAAAGCATTGATGATTATTTGCGAATAACAGGAAAGGAAAAGGAATTCGAAACATTTTTAAGAAACTATTCTCTGATAATTCAAGAGTTGCCCATACTTAATGAATGGATTAAAGTGAACCCAACAAAACTGATTGAGCATGAGAGTTGGGTTGACACCTTGAAAGTGTGCAATTATTTTTTAGCGAATCCGAAGCCTAATTTATATATCAGGCAATTACCAATGGACATCCACACCAAATATATTTATGAGAACGAAAGGGTGATCCGATCGCTTTTAGAATTTCTGATTCCTGACAATATAAACCAAAGTGGACTGAAATTTGAAAAACGATTCAATTTGAAATATGTAGAACCTTTAATAAGAATTAGATATTTAGATAAACGACTCGTTCCAATTGAAACAGCAACGGATGTTTCTCTAACACTTTCTGAGTTCAATCAGTTTTACTGTCATTGCGACAATATTTTTGTTGCCGAAAATCTCATGAATTTTCTTACCCTTCCTTACCTGACTAAGACTATTGCAATTTGGAGCGGTGGCGGTTTTAATGTGAGCTATCTTAAAGACGTTGGCTGGTTGAAGCGCAAACAATTTTATTATTGGGGCGATATTGATGCACAAGGTTTTCAAATTCTTAATCAGTTCAGAACATATTTTCCAAACACGATTGCTGTAATGATGGACGAAGAAACTCTTTTAAGTTTCTCAAGTGCAAAGGGACAACCTACAACTAATCAGAGCTTGCCACGGCTTAGAGAAGATGAATTGAAACTTTACAATCACTTACGACAAAACAATATCAGGTTAGAGCAAGAAAAAATCACACAGATATTTGCAGAAGAGAAAATAACAAAAATATTCCGGCATAGAGCTGCGGCAGGATAGTTAAATGAAATTCTCCTACGATTTTGCAGAAATTAACGGCAAAGCGCCGATGATAGAGTTTCTGGATAGCCTATCTATCAAGGAACGTGCTAAAATATTCGCATGCATTGAAAAATTGTTGGAGTTGAAAAATAACGGGATGCAACCTAAAGAAAATTTATCCAAACATCTGGGAGACGGTATATTTGAACTTAGGGTCGGTTTTGAAAACAGGATTTCGAGGAGCTTTTATTTCTACGAGGCCGATAAACAGATTATTTTTACGCACGGCTTTGTGAAAAAGGAGCAGAAGACCCCTAAGAGTGAGATCGAGAAGGCAAAATCTATAAGAAAATTATGGAGAGGTGGGAGATGAGCATTGCGGAGAAATACTTTAAAAAACAGCTTTCCTCCGATGAATTCAGGCGTTCGTTTTTAGAGGAGAAGGTTAAATTGGACATAGAATATAAATTGGAAGAACTCAAAAGGGATATTCAGATTCATAAGAGTCCCGAAGAGCTTATCAAGAAGGTTGACTCAATAGAAAAATACGTAATGTCTGCGTAAATGCCGCTTGCTGCCTGCAATAGACGGTTGACGCATTGTAAGAGATTGCCTTTCCGGAGAATCAGCTTATTTTTTTTCTTTGCTGTAGTTTTTTCAATATCATCATGCTCTCCCTCTAACCGTCTCGACGGCTATGTTTATTACAGGCTGAATGCTAATCCCACTACCCTCGACCCCGCTCTTATTACCGACGTGTCAGGCGCGTCAATTGCGGCCAAACTTTTTAACGGCCTTGTGAAATTGAACGATGACCTCGAAATAGTCCCGGATATAGCCGAAAAATGGGAAGTATCGAAGGACGGCCTGAGATACAGGTTTTATCTTAAGAAAGGCGTTAGTTTCATAAACGGAAGAGAGGTTGAGGCGCAAGATTTCAAATACTCATTCGAGCGCGTTCTGAATTCCAAAACAAAGTCGCCGAACACATGGGTATTCGATAAGGTCGAGGGAGAGAAAGAATTTCAAAAAGGGATAGCGAAGGAAGTTAAAGGTTTCAAGGTAATAGACGGCTATACTTTTGAGATTAAGCTCAAAAGGCCGTTTTCCCCGTTTTTAAGCATGCTCACAATGACGCCTGCCTATGTTATTCCGAAAGAAGATATCGATAAAGGCACAGGGCTGTTTGTTCTTAAAAAATGGCTTCATAACAGGGAACTGATTCTTGAGAGGAATGAAAATTACTTCGGCGATAAGGCGAAAGTTAAAGGCATAGTTTATAAAATAATTCCGGAAGACCTTACTGCGGTTACCGAATTTGAACTCGGTAATCTCGATGTGATTTCTCTCCCTGCCTCGGCATACTCGAAATTCAAAAAAGACAAACAATGGAGCAGCCGCATAATTTCTATGAGAGGTCTTAATACCTATTATTTGGGAATGAACTCATCAAGGCATCCTTTTGATAGCGCGAATCTCAGAAGGGCTGTCTCGTATGCCATAGACAGGAAAAAGATCCTCGAAACATTTTATGAGAACAGAGGAAGGCCGGCGCAAGGCCCTGTGCCGGATCTGCTCAGAAAGTGGGAGATAAAAGATAATAGTCGAGAAGGTTCGGAGTATGATCCACGGAAGGCCAAGGAGATTATCAAACGCGAAGGCATGTCGGGCATAAAGGCAAAGATGTATGTTACGGCGGATCAGGACGTGGTCGACCTTGCGGAGATTATTCAATCTTACCTTTTATCGGCAGGTATTGCCGTCGATATAAAGCAGCTCGAATGGAGCGCATACAAGGACGCGCTTAACAAGGGAGAGGCCGATATGTTCTGGCTGAGTTGGTGGGCGGATTATCCTGATGCGGAAAATTTTTTATTTCCGCTTTTTCATTCCTCCAATTTCGGCTCGGCAGGCAACAGGACGAGATATGCAAACAGGGAAGCGGATTTCCTGATAGAGCAGGGGCAGAATGCGCTGAACGAGAAAGACAGGAACCGTTTTTATCGTGAGGCCGAAGAAATTATCATAAAAGAATCTCCGCGGGTCTCTTTCTGGCACCGGACTGATTTTCTTGTGACCCAGCCGTGGATAAAAGGTTATAGGGTATATCCTATTTACACTATGGATAAGGGCATGGATGTAAGGATAGAAAGGTGATCCTAAAATAGTGTAAAATCCTTCCGATGGCGACAATGATAATAAAGGCATCCGGCCGTGCCGAGGAGTTCGACAGACGGAAGCTCGTCGATTCCCTTATGCGGTCGGGGGCGTCCGAAGACGCGGCGCTGGATATAGCGAAGAAAGTCGAGATACAGATAACACCTTCCACGCACACAAGGCATATCTTTAAACTGGCAAAGAGGCTTTTAAGGCAGTATAACCATGCCTCGGGCATGAGGTATTCCATAAAGAAGGCTATTGCCGACCTCGGCCCTTCGGGCTATCCGTTCGAGAAGTATTTCGGGAAAATCCTTAAAAATTACGGATACTCCGTAGAATTAAACCGTATTATAGAAGGCTATTGCGTGGCTCATGAAGTGGATGTTTTTGCCGGTAAAGGCGATGAGCGTTATGTCATAGAGTGCAAATATCACAGCAACGGCGGAAAACCCGCGGATGTGAAGGTCGCGCTTTACGTTCATTCGAGATTTACGGATATAAAGAAGGCATTTGAATCTAACGGCTCGAAGGTCGATCAGGGATGGCTCGTAACCAACACCCGCTGCACTTCGGATGCAATAAAATACGCGGAATGCGTAGGACTTAAAATAGTAAGCTGGAAATATCCGCATGCAGACAGCCTCGAAAAAATGATAGAGGCAAAAAAGCTTTATCCCATAACCGTTCTTTCGTCCGTAAAAAGAAATTCTCTCGAAACCCTTTTCCATAACGATATAATCCTTGTACAGGACATAGCCGACATGGATGAGAGTGTTTTCATTAAGAGGAGCGGCCTCGATACTCATAACGTGAGGGCTTTAAAAAGACAGGCATACGATCTGTGCGGGTAAATTTTTTACCGGAGGTCAGACATTAAGGCATATATTCTAAAAAGGCTCCTGCTCCTGATCCCTCTTTTGTTCGGGATAACGCTGTGCGCGTTTTTTCTTATTAAGGCGCTTCCCGGCGACCCTGTGCTGAGCCTTGTGGGAGAAAGGGCCCATCCGGAAATCATAGAGAGCATAAAAAAGGAGATGGGCGTCGATAAAGGCTTTATACGTCAGTATGCGGGATATTTGAATCTGCTGGCACAAGGGAATTTCGGAACGTCGTACTATACCAACAGAGATGTGCTCAGGGATATTATCGGGAAGTTCCCGAATACTCTCGCGCTTGCGTTTGCCGCCATGCTTATAGCCGTTCCCGCCGGCGTAACTCTCGGCTTTATAGCCGCTTATAGAAAAGACGGTCTTATCGACAAATGCGTGAATGCCGTTTCGCTTGCCGGTCTGAGCATACCCGTATTCTGGAGCGCGATAATGGTAATGCTCCTTTTAAGCCTTAAATTAAAGCTGTTCCCGCCGTCCGGCACCGGCGATATAAGATTTCTCGTATTGCCGGCTTTTGTATTGTCAGTTCCGGCTGCCGCTACCCTTGCGAGGATTACGAGGACAACTGTTGCCGATATCCTGAAAATGCCTTACATAAACACGGCAAAGGCCAAGGGGCTTTCCTCTCTTAATATAAGCGCGGTTCATGTTTTGAAGAACGCGATTATTCCTATCGTTACCATCATCGGCCTCGATTTCGGCAGTTATCTGAACGGCGCCGTAGTTACGGAAACCATATTCGGATGGGACGGTCTGGGAAGATTCACGATGGAGGGGATAATTAAAAGGGATTATCCGGTGATATTAGGATGCATAATTACCGGCACCGCGGTTTTCGTGCTTGTAAATCTGATAACCGATATAGCGTATCATTATCTCGATCCGAGGATAAGGCTCCATGCCAAAAAAAGTTAAGAGTTCAGAGTTAAGAGTTCGGAGTTCAAAAATCGATTTGAAATTATTTTTTCCGCTGAGCATATTGATCTTTTTATTTGCGGTATCGCTTATGACGTCATTTTTGCCCCTTTATGACCCGAATAAAATAGACCTTGATTCCATAAAAAGACCGCCGGGCATAGATCATCCCTTCGGCACCGACAGCAAAGGCAGGGATATGTTTGCGAGGGTGGTTTACGGCGCAAAGACATCCATAGGGGTTGCGGTTGTCGCCGCCTTTGTTTCGGCCTTTATAGGCTTTTTCGTAGGGATTGTTTCCGGGTATTTCGGCGGGAGGCTCGATACCGTTTTGATGTCAATAACGGATTTTATCCTCTCTTTCCCATCTCTGCTTTTGGCGATAGCCATTTCAGTGATTTTGCCGCCGGGAATATACACGGTTATGATTGCCATATCGGTCGTAAGCTGGACGTCATTTGCGCGGTTGATAAGGGGCCATGTATTGACCGTCAGAGATATGCCTTTCGTGGACGCCGCGCGCGCGGTCGGATGCGGCGACCTGCGGATACTCCTTTTGCACATCGCGCCGCTTTGTGTTCCTCTCGGCCTTGTGATGATGGGCATTAAGATGGGAGGTTTTGTCCTTACGGAGGCTACTTTGAGCTTTTTAGGTCTCGGCGCGCAGCCGCCGGCTCCAACATGGGGTTCTATGATAAGCGCAAACAGGGCGTATATTCTTACGGAGCCGTGGATGGTAATATTTCCGGGACTGGCGATATTTATAACGGCGTTTTGTTTTAATATGGCGGGGGAATCGTTAAAAGACAGGCAGGAGGTAATGGGCAACAGGCTGTAGACTGTTCTATTTTTCTCTCAGTTTTTCTTCTTCTTCCTGTTCGGTTTTGCACTCTATGCACATGGTTGTCACCGGCCGCGCCTCAAGCCTTTTTATATTTATCTCTTCGCCGCAGATCTCGCAGATCCCGTAGTTGCCGTTTTCTATTTTTTCGAGGGCATCGTCTATTTTTTTGAGCAACTGTCTTTCTCTCCCCTTCAGCCTCAACATGAAGTTCCTGTCTATATCCGCTGACGCCTGATCGCCGAGTTCCGGAAATAGGGTTTCGTCCGGGAGGGTGTTTAAAGCGATTCCGGCTTCCGAGAGAAGAAGCTCTTTCTGGTGAAGAAGATTTTTTCTTATTTCCTGAAGCCTTTCCTCTTTCTGCGAGAGGTTTTTATCCGCTTTTGTTTTGCCTTTGCCTTTCATGTTTTAAGCCTCTGGACGAAAAATTTGTAATTAAGATTAGATACGATAACAAAAAATATTGGAGATAGTCAAACAAGGCAAAGCGGAAAATACTTGACATTTGGGCAAGAGTGTAATATAAAATTGATGAAATTCAATAAAGTTCATTTTTTAGATTTTTAAAGAGGGAGACATGACAAAGGCCGATATCGTAAATCTCGTGTTTGAGAGGGTAGGGCTTCCGAAGAACGAGGCGCAGGATATAGTGGAAAACGTTTTCGACACTATCAAGCAGACATTGATCGCCGGAGAATCGATCAAGATTTCCGGCTTCGGGACATTTAACGTAAGGAAGAAAGGCGCCCGCGTCGGGAGAAACCCGAAGACGAAGGAAGAAGTAGAGATTACGCCCCGGAGGGTCGTGACATTCAAGGCGAGCGACCAGCTTAAGGAAGTTATCGAGAAGATGTAGAGAACATTAAAATGCACGATGCATTAGGATCGCCGCAGCCGCTTGGACTCTTCCCCGAGAGACTTTTCTACAAGATAGGAGAAGTAAGCAGGATCGTAGGCGTTGAGTCATACGTCCTGCGGTACTGGGAAACGGAATTCCCGTTTCTGAGCCCGAGAAAAAGCAAATCGGGTCAGCGTGTTTACACGAAGAAAGATGTCGATCTGATACTGCAGATCAAAAAACTGCTCTACGAGGACAAATATACCATTGACGGCGTAAGGCGTAAGCTGACCGGCAATGTGCAATGTGGAGAAGCAACAGCCGTCTCTGAGGAAATTGCCGAAACGGCGGCAGATAAAAAAAGCGAGCCTCGCGTATCCGACGCCGCAAGCGTGCTGAATACGGTAAAAGAGAGGCTCAGGAAGATTCTTAGTCAACATTTCGGGGCGTAGCGCAGCCTGGATAGCGCACTCGCTTGGGGTGCGAGAGGTCGTCCGTTCGAATCGGATCGCCCCGATTATTTTTTCAGCAACGGATAACAACCGATGAGCGATGAGTTAAAAGACCTGAAAAAAATACCTATCTTTTCCAATCTCAGCGATGACGAGATCAAAGAGATTCGACCGTATTTAATCAAAGAGAGTTTTAAGAAGAAGCAGGAGATATTTTCCGAAGGCGATCCTTCGGATTGGTTTTACATACTCCTCAGCGGCAAAGTGAAAATTACGAAACTTTCCCATGACGGCAGGGAGATAATAATCGAATTGATATCCCCGCCCGACTTTTTCGGCGGGTTTGCGGTTCTGAAGGGATTTCCATACCCGGCCAACGCGATTGCGATGGAGGATTCGGAAATACTCAAGATATCGCGGCATAACCTTCTGAAGATTATCGACAGGTTTCCCAACGTGATGTATGACATAACGGCTAACCTCGGAGACAGGATAAGGGAGTTCCACGATACCCTTAAAAATATAGCCCTCGAACGCGTTGAATCGAGAATAGCGGCGTTGCTGATTAAGCTTGCCGACAAGGCCGGCGAAAAGAAGGCCGATAAGACGGTGGTTATAAACATGAGACTCACAAAGCAGGATATCGCCGAGATGGTCGGCACTACGGTAGAAACTTCTATCAGGGTCATGAGCAAGTTCAAAAAATCGGGGTATATCAGCGAAAAAGACGGCAGGATTGTAATAGAGAATTCAAAGGCATTAGAGGCGATAGTACACCCGTAAAATAATTTAATGCAGCATTATAACGGCAGGTATGCCTCAAGCATTTACTAATGCGATGAGATTATTAAATTGCCTGTTTTTCTATTTAATGAACAGGTGATACTGAGATTGCCTTTAAATGGCTGGAGGGTTCGGCTCTAAGGTATCGCTATTAAATGCTTTTCGGCACACCTGCCGTTATTTTTAAGCTCCAATACTTTGTCTTCCCATCATTATGTATTATTTCCTAAATTAAGCGATTGTTAGTTAGAAATATATGTCAGATGCGGCAAAAAGACTTTAAACTCCGCACTTGTATTAACATTTATATTATACCGTCATCCGCATCAGCGGACACTTATTGGATGATGCACTTATAATCTTTTATCTGCACTCGAACTAACACTTTTTAAAGTCTTTGAGCCGTATCTGATATATAAAATCACTCAAGTTAGGTATTAATTTTATTAATCAACGTTTAAGTATATTGAATAAAAAGTAGAAATTCCGCTAAAATAATAACCTTACATCGAGAAATTATCAGGAGGGAAGAGATGGCTGAGACTTTGGAGATCAGATGGCACGGCAGGGGAGGCCAGGGCACCGTTACTGCCGCAAAGGTTTTTGCCGATGCGTGTTTGAGCGGCGGACGGTATGTGCAGGCATTTCCGGAATACGGCCCTGAAAGGTCGGGCGCTCCGCTTAGGGCTTATAACAGGGTGAGTTCAAAGGAACTCAGGATGCACTGCCCTGTGCTTAAACCCAATATCGTAGCGGTTGTAGACGCGACACTGCTGGACGGCATAGATGTAACGGAAGGCGCTCCGGACGATGCCGTGTTTATCGTTAATTCCGCGAAGGACCCGAAGGAATTAAGGGAAAAACTGAAGGCGAAGCCGACACAGAGGGTATTGACAGTAGACGCAACTAAAATAGCCATTGAAAATATAGGAAGGCCGCTGCCGAATTCGCCTATGGTCGGGGTGCTCGCAAAGGTTTCCGGAATCGTCGGCCTCGATATGATACTGGAGGATGTAAAAAAGAGCTTCGGGAAAAAATTCTCACAGAAGATAATAGACGGCAACCTGGAGGCTGTAAAGAGGGGTTATGAGGAGGTAAGGGAAGGATGAAACTTAAAGGATGGAAAGACGTTAAGCCGGGCGCTGTCGTAACCGAGGCGGGCAGCGCGTTAAAGTTCAAGACAGGCTCGTGGAGGGCTTTTAAACCGAAGTGGATAGAGGAAAACTGTATCCAGTGCATGTTCTGCTGGATTTATTGCCCCGATATGGCTGTTAAAGCGAAGGACGGCAAGAGGGCTGAATTCGATTACGACTACTGCAAGGGCTGCGGGATCTGCGCGCTCGAATGTCCCGGCAAAAAGGGAAATAAGGCGATCGTCATGGAAGAGGAGGGGAAATAATGCCAAAGATAGTTGCGGTTACAGGTAATGAAGCTGTTGCAGAGGCGTTCAGGCAGGTAAATCCCGATGTATGCGCGGCATATCCCATAACTCCCTCTACAGACCTTATGCAGAGGTTTGCAAGTTTTGTGAACAACGGCAAGGTAAAGACCGAGATAATACTTGTGGAGAGCGAACACAGCGCAATGAGCGCCTGCATAGGCGCATCGGCTGCGGGCGGAAGGGTTATTACCGCCACCTCGTCGCAAGGGCTTGCCCTCATGTGGGAAGAGCTGTTCATCGCTTCCGGCACAAGGCTTCCGATAGTATTGGGGCTTGTCAACAGGGCGCTTTCCGCTCCCCTGAACATTCACGGGGACCACTCCGACGGAATGGGCGCAAGGGACTGCGGCTGGATACAGCTTTGGTCGGAAAACGCTCAGGAGGCATACGACAATACAATACAGGCATTCAGGATCGCGGAGCACATGGACATAAGGCTTCCTGCAATGACATGCATGGACGGATTCATAATAAGTCATTCCATCGAGAGGATGGAGTATCTCGATGATGAGGTAGTCAAAAACTTTGCAGGGGAATTCAGGACAGTGAACCCGCTCCTCGATATAGAGCATCCCGTAAGCTACGGCCCGCTGATACTCCCGGATTATTACATGGAGTTCAGAAGGGCGCACGCCGAGGTTATGTCAAAGGTTCCTGAAGTGGTTTTAAGTGTTGCAAAGGATTTCGAGAAGATTTCCGGAAGGAAATACAGTCTCTTCGAGACATACAGGCTCGAAGATGCCGAGATAGCTTTTGTTATCCTCAATTCTGCTGCAGGCACATCCAAGGATGTCATCGATGAGTTCAGAAATAAAGGCGTAAAGGCCGGTCTTTTAAAGCCGAGGCTCTACAGGCCGTTCCCTTATGAAGAGGTTGGAGAGGCATTAAAGCATCTAAAGGCGGTCTGCGTGCTCGACAGGGCCGACGCCTTTGGAGCGTCTTACGGCCCGCTTTACATAGACATAGCCGCGAGTCTTTATCCTTACAAAGAAAAGCCTACGCTCATAAACAAGATATACGGATTGGGCGGCAGGGACTATCTGCCCGAACACGCGGAACTTGTATTGAACGAGCTTGCAGAAGTCGCAAAGACAGGAAGAGTAAAAACGTTTAAAGAATACATCGGAGTGAGGGAGTAATATGGCGACACCACTGAGTTTAAAAGAGCTTTCAAAGAAAGAAGTGCTTTTAACGGCGGGACACAGAATGTGTTCCGGCTGCGGCGCTCCTCCGGTTGTCAAGATGGTTCTTCTTGCATCGGACTATCCTGTTGTAGCGTCGAATGCCACCGGCTGTCTCGAGGTCTCCACATGCATATCCGAATATACCGCGTGGAAGATTCCGTGGATACACAATGCGTTTGAGAATGCAGCAGCATCGCTGTCGGGCGTCGAGACAATGTACAGGTCTTTGAAGAAACAGGGAAAGATCGACAAAGAGATAAAGTTTATTGCCTTCGGAGGCGACGGCGGCACATACGACATAGGTTTTCAGAGCCTTTCCGGCGCGATGGAAAGAGGGCACGACATGCTTTATATCTGTTACGATAACGGCGCATACATGAACACGGGCATACAGCGTTCAAGCGCGACTCCGTTCGGAGCCGATACCACAACCTGCCCGGCTGGAAGCGTTGTTCCCGGAAAACTCCAGCAGAGGAAAGACCTCACGAAGATTATGGCCGCGCACGGTATTCCTTATGTAGCGCAGGCATCGCCGAGCAGTTGGTCGGACTTGATGAAAAAAGTGAGAAAGGCGCTTGAAATAAAGGGCCCGAAGTTCATGAACATAATCGCGCCCTGCAACAGGGGCTGGAGGTCGAGAACGGACGATGCCATTCTCCTGAGCAGGCTTGCGGTGGAGACGTGCTACTGGCCTCTTTATGAAATAGAAGACGGGGTAACAAAGATTACGGTTAAGCCGAAGGAAAAGAAACCGCTTGTCGATTTCCTCAAGCCACAAGGAAGGTTCAAGCATATGTTTGCGCCTGAAAACGAATGGATGCTTAAACAGGCGCAAGAAGAGGTGGACAAGAACTGGGAAAGGCTGCTTAAAGAGGAAGCCTTCACGGCGTCGCTGGAAACCCCTAAAGAATAGAAATTTTCAATTGTTGCAAACAAAATAATCAATATAAAGCCCTTGCAAAAAACCTGCAAGGGCTTTATGATTTTAAAAATGGGGGACACGATGAATTACGTCGAAATGCAGAAGAAAAAAGAAGAACAGGGCGCCTAAATTGAACAACGGAAAACAGAAACGAGCAGATACGGAGCCTTTTCTTGAATAGAAAAATCCTCTCATGGTGTCTGTTTGATTTTGCGAATTCGAGCTATTCCGCAGTTATTGCCGCCGTAATATTTCCTGTCTATTACGCCAATCAGATAGTCGGCAATGAGGCAGGACAGGGAGATCTCTGGTGGGGCAGGGCGATAGCATTGAGCATGGCCGTTGTCGCGCTGACTTCTCCATTACTCGGCGGGATAGCCGATTACGCAAAGGTAAGAAAGAGGCTGCTCTTTTTCTATACTTTGCTGTGCGTAGTTTCGGTATCTTCATTTTATTTTCTCCAAAGAGGGATGATTATAGAGGGGTTTGTTCTTATCATAATCGCGAATATCGGGATGGAGGGGGGGCTCGTTTTTTATAATTCATTTCTGCCGGAAATCGCCAAACCGTCATATCAGGGAAGGGTTTCCGCCTGGGGCTTCGGTATAGGCTACGCAGGCTCGATAATCTTGCTTTTGGCGGCGCTTCTTTTAATAAATAAAGGACTCATAAACAGCGTATGGCCGATGGTTGCGCTCTTTTTCGGTATTTTTTCTATACCGGCATTCCTGTTTTTGCCGAAGGATTCAGGGAATGGTTCGAGAATTCACCGCGCGGCAATAGACGGTCTTAGATACACATGGAAGACATTAAAAAAGATATGGGCCAACAAAGAACAGAGAAAATTTTTAGCGGCCTATCTGATCTATGAAGACGGAGTGAATACGGTAATTGTCTTTTCGAGCATATTCGCAGCAACTACCCTCAAATTTACTCCGGAAGAATTAATAAGCATGTATCTGATTGTTCAAATTACGGCTCTTATCGGCGCTTTTCTGACTGCTAAACCCATCGATTATCAAGGGCCTAAGAAGGTGGTTTTAATGTCTTTGGGGTTGTGGGTTATAGTGTCGGTTGCCGCTTTTTTTGTTCATGAAAAGGGTCATTTTTTTATAATAGCGTGTATCGCGGGGCTCGGTCTCGGCACTGTTCAGGCGGCAAGCAGGGCGTTTTATACCCAGTTTATTACCGAAGGGCAGGAGTCGGAATATTTCGGCGTTTACTCTCTTGTGGGCAAATCATCGGCTGTTATCGGCCCTCTTGTTTTCGGTTTTATGTCGTCAACCTTCGGAAGCCAGCGACCGGCAATCCTATCCGTTGCCTTATTTTTTATTGTCGGGCTGATAATTATATATACCGTGAAAGGCGGCGGGCCGAATGTGATGAAAAACCGATAGGTTTTGTATCATGTAGGCATAAACGGCTAAAAGTCTTTACAAATCGCATTTTTTATAAAGTGTTTGTAACCGTATGTTTATCTTCAAAAATTCATTTCTTTATTTTGAAAATAATTGTTTGCCGAAGGTGGCGATGGTGAAGCCTTTTATCCGCCCATGCCTACATATATTTGAATGTTCAATTACGTATTTTATCTGCTATTTCCTTTGCGAAATCGGCAAGTGTCTCATCCCTCGCGCCCATAACAATGTAGTTGTCCCATTCGTTCAGCTTCTTTAAAACTTCATTTCTATCTTTTACCTCTGCGGATTTTCCTTTTGCCATGATCCCGTCTGCGAGGTCTTTGCTCGAAATATCTTTTGCAACGGTTCCTCCCGCGTAAAAGATAGGCAGGAGTATAAGATGGTCGGAAGCGCGGAGATTTTCTGTGAATGCTTCGATATATTCGTTTTTCATCATCCTCGTAGGCGCGAAACCGTGAGGCTGGAAAATATAGCAAACGCTGTTGTTCAGGCTTTTTGCTGTCCGCATTAAAGCGTCTATTTTATGCGGGTTGTGGGCATAATCGTCTATAACGAGTTTTTTGCCGTTATTGAGATGAACATCAAAGCGCCTTTCAATGCCTGAGAATTCATGCAGCACATCCGCAATCGCTTTGAGTGGAATCCCGATTTCGGACAGAAGCGCGATGCATGACAAAGCATTGTAAAGGTTGTAGCTGCCTGGTATGGGAAGACTGAATTTTGTTTCCTTTAATGAAAAGTCGGTGCTGAAGGGATTGTAAATAATATTTTCTGCTTTGTAATGTGATGGTCTATTGATTGAAAAAGTTATTATCTTTTCTTCTGACTTCTGACTTCCGGCTTCCGGCTTCCGCACTTTGAAATTATCATCATCCGCATTTACAACAATTTTATCTGCTGTATTTTTAACAAGTGTCTCAAACATCATGGCAGTTTTGTCTATCGAGTGGTGGTCTAAGTCGAGGTTCAGGATTATTGAATGCTCGGGTTTATAATTAACGATAGTTCCGTCCGATTCGCACGCCTCGATAACAAGAATGTCGGAATTGCCAGTTATAGAATTGCCGGGATTCGTATCTGTCTTGAACTGCTTTACCCTTCCGCCGCCTATAAAATTCGGCTTCAGCCCAAGCCGTTTCATTAAAAACGCGAGCATGCCCGATGTAGTTGATTTCCCGCTTGTGCCAGCGACAGCGACTGTTTTGAATTCAGATACGATCTCCGAGAGATATCCAGGCCGTGTCTTTATAGGGATTCCGAGAGATTTTGCCTTAAGATATTCGGGCTGGTCAGGCTCTACGGCAGTGCTGAATACTGCAAAGTCGAAAGATATATCGATACCGCTGCCGTCGTGAGGCGCTATATTGATACCTTTGGCCTTTAAGGTCTTAAATGCCGGATGATTCGGGTTTTTGTCGAATGCCCTGTCCGAGCCGGAAACAATATGGCCTTTGTCCGCCATGAATGCGGCTATTGCGGACACACCGCTTCCGCCTATGCCTGAAAAGAATATTTTTAATGATTTGCTAATCAGGGATAATCACGACCTTTAACGAATCTTTTGCCTCGGAGACGAGCTTGAATCCCTTTTGTATGTCTGAAAGGGCGATCCTGTGAGATATCATTTTTTTTGCGTCGAACATTCCGTTCTGGATCATGTCGAGAGCTGTTTTGAGATCATCAGGCGCGGCGCCGTATGAAAATGTTACGGTTATTTCGTTTCTCCAAAACCTTGTCGAAGGTATGTTAATGTCTCCTTCGGGAACCGCGAAGAAAAGTATTTTGCCTTTTCTGTCTACGGAAGATACCGCGTCATCAACCGCTTTTTTCGCTCCGGCGCACACAATTACATATTCCGCAAGCTCGCCTTTGTTTATCTCTTTAAGCTTCTCCGACGAATACTCATTCGCATTAAAAATATAATTTGCTCCGAATTCCAGAGCCTTATCCAGCCTATATTTATTAATGTCGGTTGCTACGACAACAGCGCCTTTTGCTTTAGCCATTGGAATGTGCATGAGTCCCGACATTCCGGAGCCTATTATGAGGACTGTTTGATCCTTTTTTATCCCGATACGGTTCTGTCCGAGCACCACGCATGCCAGCGGTTCGATCATCGCAGCCTCTTCGTAAGTCATATTGTCTGGAAGGATGAAAGTGCCGTATTTCACATTTGGGGCAGGAATCCTTATATATTCGGAAAAACCGCCCGGCTCGTAATTCCCTGTATGGAGCGTTTCGCATGCCGTATAATTACCGGCAGCGCAATAACGGCAGTTATAACACGGCACATGATGAGATACAAAGACCCTGTCGCCTTTTTTGAATTTCTCAACGCCTTTGCCTGTTTCGACAATCTCGCCTGCCATTTCATGTCCAAGGACACGCGGGGCTTTTTTCTGCCTGTACCACTGCATTACATCAGTTCCGCAGATGCCGGACGCCATCATTTTTACGAGTATCTCTCCGTAGTTTATGGGCGGAACAGGCCGTTCTTCGATCCTTACATCGTCATTGCTGTAATATACCGCTACTTTCAATTTATACCTTTTCCATGGCAGTATCAGCCGTTTCTACGGCAGATGATTTTTTGCTCTTTTGATATATATCGTATGCCTCCTGAGCGGTCGCGCCCTTATGCACAATCGCCCTTACAGCCTTTATCATTCCGGTGGGGCTGTCGCTCTGGAATATATTCCTTCCCATGTCAACGCCCTTGGCTCCTGCCTTAATAGCGCCTTCTGTCATCAAAAGCGCGTCCATTTCCGGCAGCTTCTTGCCTCCGGCTATAACAATCGGCACGGGACAGCCTTCAACCACTTTATGAAAATCATCGCAGTAATAGGTTTTTACGAAGTGCGCGCCTATCTCAGCGGCCATCCTGCATGCAAGGCCGAGATACCGTGAATCCCTTACCATTTCCTTGCCCACAGCAGTTATCGCAAGCACAGGCATTCCGTATCTTTCAGCCTCGTTCACAAGTCTTCCTAAATTCGACACTGTCCTGTCTTCATTCTGTGCGCCTACAAATATGGACATGCCGACTCCCGACGCATTAAGCCTGACCGCCTCTTCCATCGATACGATAATATCCTCGTTGGACAATTCACCGAGTATGCTTGGGCCGCCCGATACCCTGAGGCAGATCGATGTCTCTATTTTTGGGTCTATGCAGTTTCTTAAAATTCCCCTTGTTACGAATAAGCAATCCGCATTAGGGATAAGTGGAATGATATTTTTCATATCTCTCAGACCTGTTGTAGGCCCCTGGAAATAGCCGTGGTCAACGGCAAGCATTACCGTTTTGCCTGTTTTTGGATTAAAAATCTTTGAAAGCCTGTTTTTTAGTCCGAAGTCCATGTTCAGCCCTCCTGATGAAATATATAGCGGATAGTATATGAGAGCGTATGATGGACTGTCAATTTACCGAATTAAGCTTTACCAGATAGGATATATCGTTAAAT
>JAJYVD010000032.1 GCA_021792185.1 Nitrospirota bacterium
TCATTATACCGAGTATTCGGTGGGCAGCCTCTTTTCTGCTTATCTCTTCCTTAATCCCCTTGCCTTCTTCTCCTTCTATCTCAATTGCCTCTATAAACTGGTTAATATGTCTATACCTATCCGGTAAAAAGGCCGTTATTCTATTGACAAGCGCCGTGTTGTCATTTATGATTTGATTATCAAATACTCATAAATTGCGATAGTCAAGATGGAAGGAAAAGTATTGGAGCGACTTTATGGAGGGTCGATATGCCTCAAAGCCTTTTGTAAACGATGATATCTAATCATAGTCGATTGCCGGTAGGTTTACTGTAAAAGTAGTTCTGAATTTGCCTTTAAATGGCGGGAGGGTTCTTGATAAGGTATCGTAGACAAAAGGCTTTTCGGCATACCAACCCTCCCGTCATAGTGTAAAATTTGCAAACTAAGAGGCCGGAGCGAGAGCTATGGAATACGTGATATTAATGAAGGATGATTTCGGCGGTTTCATCTCGAGGCTTGCCAAACTCCAAAAACTGGCGGCTCCGGTATCGAAGGGGTATAACAATTTTTCGTTTCAGGAAGTGAGTTCCGGCGATGAAGTCGCTTTGAAGTATATCCCGACCATCATCCCGCCTAAAAAATTCTTCATGCCCCGGCAGGAAACCCTGCTCGAATTCAACACCGCCAAGGGTCTTGAGGTAAAGCCGGTCGTGGAGCATGAAAAAATAACGTTGTTCGGCGTGCATACATGCGACCTTGCCGGAATCCAGTGCATTAACATGGTCTTTTCCATCCGTCCGAGGGATTATAATTACCTTATTAGAAAAAGAAAGATAGACATAATCGGTCTTGAGTGCAATGAGTACTGCGACGAGTATGCAAGCTGTTGCCTTGTGAGTTCCCATCTTCCGAGCGGCGGATATGATCTGTTTCTCACCGACCTCGGCGATTATTTCATAGCCCATGTGAATACTCAGGTCGGCGAAGATATCGTGGAATCAATAAAGTATTTTAAAAGCGCTGAAGCCTCTAATTTAGAAGAGCTTAAAAGTCTGCGGGAGAGGAAGAGGGCGTTATTTAAGAACGAGGTTCCCATAGAGCCGAGACTCATCCCGGAGATGTTCGACAGGGCATTTGAAAGCGGGGTATGGAAGGATCTGGAAGAGAGATGCCTTGCGTGCGGCAACTGCACGAATGTCTGTCCTACATGCTATTGCTTCGACATTATAGACGAGACGGACATGGACTTAAAGACAGGAAGGCGTTATAGAAATTGGGATTCATGTCAGCTCGAGCCTTTTGCAAAGGTGGCGGGCGGAGAGAGTTTCAGGAAGGAGCGCTCTGCCCGGCAGAGACATCGTTATTACCGCAAATTCAGGTATCCTGTGAGCAAGTTCGCCCGGTTTTTCTGCACAGGATGCGGAAGGTGCAGCAGGGCGTGCATGGCTAAGATAAACCTGAAAGAGACGTTGAACTCATTACTTAACGACAGATATGCCTCCAAGCCTTTTATAAACGATGAGATTTAATCAGAGTCGATTGTATGTTATTTATGTATAGGTAATACTGAAATTGCCTTTAAATGGCGGGAGGGTTCTTTATAAGGTATCGTAGTTAAAATGCTTTTCGGCACATCTGTCTATCTGTAAGAGAGGTATTTAGGTATGGAAAAGACAATAATAAAAGAGTCCAATTACAGGATTAGAAATGCCAGGGTCATAAAGGCAAGGCAGATGACTGCGCATGAAAAGCTCTTTGAGATAGCGCTCGAAGGAGGGGAGAACCTCGATTACGAGCCGGGGCAGTTTGTAATAGTCTCTCTTTTGGGCGTAGGAGAGGCGCCGATATCGATTTGCTCGTCTCCTACAAAGGCAGGTTCGTTCGAGCTCTGCGTAAGGGCCGTGGGGAAGGTCACTAACGCCATGCACAGGCTGGAGGCAGGAGACGATATAGGCATCAGGGGGCCGTACGGCAAGGGTTTCCCGATAAGGATACTTGAGGGAAACGATCTTCTTTTTATCGCCGGAGGCCTCGGCGTAGCTCCGCTCCGCTCACTTATCAAGTATGCATTCGACAACCGCCGCGACTTCGGAAAGATACATATCCTTTTGGGATGCAAGACCTCCGAGGATATGCTTTTTGCGGATGAGCTTGATCAGTGGTTCAAGCGAATGGATGTTCATTATGAATGCACGGTAGACCGTGCCGCGCCCGATTGGGCCGGGCATGTCGGGCAGATCACCACGCTTATACCGGGCGTCCATCTCGAGTCTGAAAGGACGTTTGCCGTGATTGTCGGTCCGCCTATCATGTACAGGTTTGTGATAAAGGAAATCCTGGCCAAAAACATACCGGAACGCCAGATATTCGTTTCTCTCGAAAGGCATATGAAATGCGGTATGGGCAAATGCGGCAGGTGCCAGATACAGAATCTCTACTGCTGTCAGGACGGGCCGGTATTTAATTATGCGGAGATAAAGAATATGAAAGAGGCCATTTAGACGGAGAGGTGGAATGAAGAGACCTAAAACAGCCTTTTTCGACCTTTCGTGCTGCGAGGGATGCCAGCTTCAGATCGCCAATTTCGGCGAATCGCTGCTGGATATCCTCGATATTATCGATGTGGTCGAATTCCGCGAGGTCATGTCCGAAAAGTGGGATAAAGAAATAGACATGGCAATAATCGAAGGCAGCGTCACCGACGAACACGCTGCTGAAAGGCTGAAACGGATAAGGGAGCGGTCTAAAATAGTGATAGCTTACGGCTCGTGCGCGACCATAGGCGGAGTGAACGGAATGAAAAACAGCTTTGACCTTGCGGAAATACGGAAATATGTTTACGGAGACGGTTATAAATTCTTCCCTGCGGCAAAGACAAAGGCGATTCATCAGGTCGTAAAGGTAGATTATTTTGTAAACGGCTGTCCGATCTATCCGCCTGAGTTCGAAAGGGTCTTGAAGAACGCGCTTCAGGGCATTCCTTATTATGTGCCTGACTACGCGGTCTGCGTGGAGTGCAAACTTAACGAGAACGTATGCATGTACGACAGGGGCATTGCCTGCCTCGGCCCGGTAACGAGGGCGGGCTGCAACTCATGGTGCATAAATAACGGAAATATCTGCTATGGATGCCGTGGCATCGTGAGCAATCCCAATGAAAAGGGCATGAAGGATGTAATCTCTAAATACGGCATAGATATGGGGTTCATTGTCAATAAGATGGATATGTACAACAAATGCAGGGAGCTTAAACATGAAGAAGATTAAGCAAAGCATGAATATAAATGTCGAATATCTCACGAGGGTCGAGGGGCACGGCAATATCGTCGTCAACGTCAAAGAAGGAAGACTGCAGGAATGCCGCCTCGATATTGTCGAGTCTCCACGCTTTTTTGAAGGTATTTTAAGGGGGCGATCCATATTCGAGGCGCAGCATATTACGAGCAGGATATGCGGTATCTGCGCGTGCGGCCATTCCCTCGCGTCAATTCAGGCTGCTGAGGATGCCCTCGGCATTGCGCCTTCAGCGCAGACCGTAAAGCTGAGAAAATTGCTTTTACATATGGAGATACTCGACAGCCATATATTGCACATATATCTTTTGGCCGCGCCGGATTTGCTCGGCGTCAAGAGCTTTATCCCATTAATAGAGACGCATAATAAGGTTGTGCGCCGCGCATTGAGAATGAAGAAGGCATGCAACGATGTATGCGGTGTGCTTGTTGGAAGGCATGTCCATCCTATATCCGCAATTGTAGGAGGTTTTACGAAACTTCCGAAACAGAAAGACCTAAATGCGATGCATAACACCCTCACAGGCATGAGGCCTGATATGGAGGCTACCATCGACCTGATCTCAAAATTGAAATTCCCGGAATTTGAAAGGGACACGGAGTACGTAGCGCTCGTAAATGACGGAAATGAATATCCGCTCCTCGCCGGAGATATAGGCTCCACCGACGGCGTGAGGATGAATAAGAGAGAATACAGAAAGGCAACAAATGAATTCATTGTGCCCCACTCTTCCGCGAAACATACGAAATTGAGCCGCGAATCTTATGCGGTAGGCGCATTGGCGAGGTTCAATCTCAACTATGAAAAACTGCATCCGAATGCAAAAGAGACCGCGTCGGTTTTAGGAATGAAGCCCAAGTGCATAAACCCCTATCTCAATACGGCGGCGCAGTTGATAGAATCCGCGCACTGCCTTGAGGATGCTGTCGCGATTATAGAGGATTTTCAGAACAGCGGAATCGATTATTCGGAAGAGATTACAGTCGGACTGAACGAGCAGAAGAAAATTCCTGTAAAGGCCGGAAACGGCGTAGGCGCTGTCGAGGTGCCGAGAGGCATTCTTTATCACAACTACGAGATAGATGAAAATGGAGTGATTGTTAATGCCGACTGCATAATCCCCACAAACCAGAATCTGAACAATATAGAGCGTGACATGCATAAGCTGGTTCCTGAACTGCTCTCGCAAAATCATGCCAAAAGCGAAGAAGAAGTAACGCTCGCTCTCGAAATGCTCGTCCGGGCATACGACCCGTGCATCTCATGCTCCACGCATATGATTAAGGTCGGATTCGTTTGCTGAAAAAGCAGATATTAATCCTCAGTATTTAAGCCGCATTGAAAGCGGCACTGAAAATCCCACCCTCGACATGCTTATCAAGCTCTCCCGCGCTCTTGAAGTTGAAATGTGGGAAATGTTCGACTTCGGCCACAATGTAACAATCAAAGAACTCAAAGAAAACCTTCAATCCTTCGTCAAAACCTCCGACGAACCCAGCCTCCGCCTTGCCTCCAAGATCATCCGCGCTGTAAGCAGATAAGCCTTTATCTTTTAAGTCATCTATAAGCCGTTTTATGCTAAAATTAAACTAAAGGCGTTTTACAGAGCAATCGGTATTTAGTAAAAAAAGCGAGAGTTACTTGAAATGAAAACCATTGATGAAATAAAAAGTATCTTGTTAAATCACAAAGTTGAAGTGAGTCGGAAATATCATGTTAGCGAAATAGGCGTTTTCGGTTCATTTGTGCGCGGCGAGCAGAAGCGGAGAAGTGACATTGATATATTAGTAGATTTTGATGAGATACCAGACTTGTTCAAGTTTATCGAGCTTGAACGGTATCTCCAAAAGCTCCTGAGAAAGAAAGTTGACCTTATCGACAAGCAGGGGATTCGCCCTGAGCTCAAAGATCGCATTCTTAAAGAGGTCGTATATATATGACGAGGGATTTCAGTCTTTTTGCTGAAGACATCCTCGCATCCATTACATGGATTGAGCAATTTACTGCAAGCATTGAATTCGAGCAGTTTCTTGCTGATGAAAAGACAAAAACTGCTGTTGTGAAAAAGCTTGAAATCCTCGGTGAAGCAGCAAAGAATATTCCCAAGACTGTTAGGGATAAACACAAAAATCTTCCGTGGGCAGACATGGCCAGGATGCGGGATAAGCTTAGTCATGAATACTTCGGAGTCAGATACGATATCGTTTGGAAGGTCGTTAAAGAGAAATTGCCCGTCATTAAACCCCTGATCGAAAAGTTAATATCTGATCTCAAGAAGGAAAAAGCATAACCCTTCGCAAATTGACAAACTTTTCCTCTAAGATTTACACTAAAAGACTTATAAACTAATTGATACGGGAGGAAAAATTGTTAAAAACAGTGGAAGACATATCGGCTACGAAAAAACGGCTTAAAATAGAGATACCCGCTGAGGCCATAGAATCGGAGATAAAGAGGGGCCTCGGAGAAGCTCAAAAGAGGGCGAGAATACCGGGTTTCAGGCCGGGCAAGGCGCCGATGCATTTGATAGAAAAGAAGTTCGCAAAAAATATAGAGGCCGATGTCCTCGAAAAGATGGTTCCGGATTATTACCTTAAGGCCGTAAAAGAGGCCGGTATAACGCCTGTGTCACGGCCGGTTGCCGAAGAGTCGTTCGATTTCAAGAGGAACGGGCCGCTTTCCATGACTGTCTCTGTCGAGGTGAGACCGAAGATTGAAAACCTGAATTATGAGGAAATAACCGTTAAAGAAGTTCCGGTCGAAGTGAAAGACGAAGATGTGGATGAGGTATTAAAAAGGCTTGCGGAAGAAAGGGCTACATACGAATCCGTTGACGATGCTATAAGCGCCGGAGACCTTATAACAATGGATTATGAGGTTAAGGATGACGGCGCAGCCGCGAATGATGTTGTTTTAAAGGTGGGCAGCGGACCGTATCCTCAGGAGTTTTTCGACGGTCTCATCGGCAAGAAAAAGAACGAGGAATTAGAGATTACGGCAGGCTTTCCGGAAGATTTGCAATCGCCGTTTGCCGGTAAAAAACCGGCATTTAACGTGAAGGTCAAGGAAATAAAAAGGCGCAATCTGCCTCCTATCGATGACGAGTTCGCAAAGGATCTGGGTTTTGAGAACATGGGATTATTGAAGGATAAGGTGAGGGAGAACATCCTTTTATCCAAAAACAGGGATGCGGAAAGGACCAAGCAGAGGGAGATTCTCGACAAACTTATCGAATCCCACGAGTTCGAGGCGCCCGAAGGCCTTGTTAAAGCCGAGATAGGCTCGACCATCGCAGAAATAAAGGCAAGGGGAAAGGACGAAAGGACCGAAGAATCCCTTGCCGAAGAGATAAAACCCCACGCTGAAAAAGGGGTGAAGGCGTCGATTCTCCTCGAACTGATAGGAGAGAAGGAGGGGATAACGGTTACCGAAGACGAGGTTAAAGAGGAGATAATCGAGACTGCTCAGAGGGCGTATGTGTCTCCTGAGAACATCATGAAGTATTATGTCGCGCGGGACGGGTCACTGGAGGGCTTGAAACGCACCGTCTTCGAAAAGAAGGTGCTAAACTTTCTCGTGAATAAGGCCAAAATAGAAAAAGGAGAATGACATGAGCATAATTCCCATGGTTATAGAGCAGACAGGAAGAACGGAGCGGGCTTATGATATTTATTCGAGGCTTTTAAAGGACAGGATCATCTTTATCGGCACCGCCATAGACGACAACATAGCGAACGTGGTCATAGCGCAATTGCTTTTTTTGCAGACGGAAGACCCCGAGAAGGATATTAATGTGTATATAAATTCTCCGGGCGGAGTTGTATCAGCGGGTCTCGCCATATACGATACCATGCAGTATGTAAAGCCCGATATCGCCACATATTGCATAGGACAGGCGGCGAGCATGGGTGCGCTGCTTTTGTGCGCCGGAGCAAACGGAAAAAGGTTCGCGCTTCCCCATTCGAGAATAATGATACACCAGCCCATAGGCGGTTTTTACGGACAGGCTACGGATGTGGAGATACATGCGCGGGAGATTTTAAAGATGAAGGATACCCTGAACGGCATTCTTGCAAAACATACGGGACAGAGCATTGAAAAGGTTCAGGTGGATACCGAAAGGGACTTTTTTATGTCCGGTCAGGACGCAAAAGAATACGGCATTGTCGATGACGTGATAGCGGCAATTAAAGAGACAAAAAAGAAATAGCGGAGGGTTTAATGTCGAAGAAGACAAACGGCGACGTTCTCAGGTGTTCATTCTGCGGAAAAGGGCAGGATGAGGTGAGAAAGCTTATTGCCGGGCCGATGGTATACATATGCGACGATTGCGTGGGTCTTTGTAATGAGATAATCGATGAAGAGCTTAATGCGCCGAACAAAGAGCCGTCGAAAAAATTGCCTGCGCCGGTTGAGATACACAAGTTCTTGAATGATTACGTCATCGGACAGGAAAGGGCCAAAAAGATACTCTCGGTCGCGGTGCATAACCATTATAAAAGGATATCCGGCGGAGCCAAGTCCGAAGTCGAACTCCAAAAGAGCAATATATTGCTGGTAGGGCCTACAGGCACGGGCAAGACGCTTCTCGCGCAGACACTTGCGCGTTTTTTGGATGTGCCGTTTACCATAGCGGATGCGACTACGCTCACCGAGGCCGGGTATGTCGGAGAGGACGTGGAAAACGTGCTTTTGAAACTGCTTCAGGCGGCGGATTACGACGCTGAACGCGCGCAGAGGGGCATTATCTACATCGACGAGATCGATAAGATAAGCAGAAAGTCGGACAGCCCTTCAATAACGAGGGATGTATCGGGAGAGGGCGTCCAGCAGGCGCTTTTAAAGATTATCGAAGGAACGGTAGCGAACATACCTCCTCAAGGCGGCAGAAAACATCCACAGCAGGAATACATACAGCTTAATACTACGAACATCCTGTTTATATGCGGCGGCGCTTTTGTGGGCCTCGATAAGATCATCGATCAGCGGATCGGCAAAAAAAGCATAGGGTTCGGATCGGATTTTACAGGGCGGAAGGAAAGGAAGGCAGACAATGTTTTGGATCTCGTTGAACCCGAGGATCTGATGAAATACGGCTTAATCCCGGAGTTTATAGGGAGGCTGCCGGTTGTCGCGACCCTCGATGAACTGGACGAACAGGCCCTTATAAAGATATTGACGATGCCTAAGAATGCGCTCACAAAACAGTATCAGAAACTTCTGTCTCTCGACAATGTCCGTTTGAAATTCACAGACGGCGCTTTGGCCGCAGTAGCAAAAAAAGCGGTGCGCAGAAAGGCGGGCGCGCGTGGATTGAGGGCAATACTTGAGGATGTGATGCTCGATATAATGTATGATATTCCCTCAATGGGAGGGGTAGCAGAGTGCGTCATAAGCGAGGAAGCGATTACCAAAAAGGAAAAACCGTTAATCGTATACGAAAAACAAGCTGAATCGGCATGAAAAAATCAGCTCTAATTTCTGCTGCTCTGTTGCTCTTCTGTTCTTCTGCTCATGCCTTTTGTTTTGAAGAGGCGGCAAAGGCTTACGGTATAAATCAGGCTCTTATTGAAAGCATCGCCATGATTGAATCGAACCTTAACCCGAAGGCTGTAAATAAAAATCTCAACGGCTCCATAGATATGGGGCTTATGCAGATAAATTCCTTCTGGGTTAAGACGCTCGGATTGAATGCCGGCGAACTCATCTCAAATCCCTGCTATAACACAATGACAGGCGCAAAGATACTTAAGCAGTGCGTTGATAGGTACGGATACACATGGGAAGCGGTAGGTTGTTATAACGCGACAAGCAAGCATAAAAGGGCAAATTATTCATGGAAGATATTTAAGAGCTTAGAGTCAAGAGTTAAGAGTCAAGAGTTAGGAGTTAAGAGTCCGGAAGGACATAATTCTAAACTCCAAACTCAAAACTCCGAACTTTTTTTCAGCGTCAGAGACAAAATGTCCGGCCATGAGCTGTCGGCTATCGGCCATGAGCTGAAGATGGAATCGCAGTGAGTCTGTTAGCGGATCTTCTCTCAAAGATAAAACCTTACACCGCTAAAGGGGATGTGCCTCCCGGTCTGAAAAATGTAGTTTCCGATTCCGCGAAAAAAGAAACGGTCAGAAAGAAGGTCGCCGTATTTTCCGTTTTGGCGATCTTAGCGGTTATTGCCGGAGTCGGAGCCGTTTATATAATGGATATTTATTTGAAACCGGCAAAGATAAAGAGGCCGGCGAGCAGCCCGCAGCCTGCAGTGATCGAAAGCCCTAAGACTGAAGTTAAGGCTCAAGAGCAGCAGCCTATTGCTGGCGATATGAAGCCGGAAACGGAGACAAAGCCCGTTTCCCGGAAATCGTCCGATAAGAAAGATTCGGAGGCGGTTAAAGATAAAGCGCAGCCTTCTGTGAAGACAAAGGAGAGAAGTCAGGCAGTTGCCGGTAAAAGAAAAAAGGAACAAGTCGATAAATCGGTAAAACAGGCTGAAATGGAGCGAGAGAGCATTACCGACGATTCTCAGCCGAAACCGAAAAATGAGGTAAAACCTCAACAGCCGCGGAAAGCGGAATCTAAGGAAGCCGCCCCAAAAGACAAGCCCGCTGTGGATGCCGCAGGCAGGGACGTATATCTCTATACCGCAAGGACATACGAACTTAGGAGAGATTATCAGCAGGCGCTTTTGAATTATAAAAAGGCATTGGAAATAGACCCTGAAAATTACGTTATCATGAATAATATTTCGAGTGTGCTTATTCAACTTTCCTCTTTTGAAGAAGCAGTAGGATATGCCGGCAAGGTCTTAAGCATAAAAAAAGATTACGTGCCTTCTCTTGTTAATATAGGTATCGCGCATATAAGGATCGGGAACCTCACGGAAGGCGAGGGGTATCTCTCGAAGGCATTGTCGAGAGAGCCGTCCAATAATTACGCCCTTCTCAATCTCGGCATTCTCCATGAAAGGCGCGGGGAGAATGATAAGGCATACGGATATTTCTCGAAACTTTCGGATATGGGAGACGTTCAGGGTTATCTCGGCGCCGGGCGCATTTTAGAAAAGCAGGGCAGAAAGGCGGATGCGGCAAGGATATATAAGGATATGCTTTCGATGAATAACATAGACCCGAAGATCAAGAAGTTAGTGAACGACAGGCTGATACAATTAGGGCAATAATTTTACCGACTTTTCATTAATCCAGTATTCTTTGCCGCCTGATGTTTTTACCTTATACCATTTCCTGCCGCCGGTTTCTTTGAATTCATCCGCTATCTCGAAAACGTTTCCCTTGGATGCCTGTGTAACGGTCCCGGAATCGATAGAGGGTTCGGACATAAGATTGGCGGTATCCGCGACAACGATTAATGTTCTTTGCGGCGATACCATATCTATGCCTGGAGCCGGCAGTTTATCGGTATTGACAGCATCGACCTTAGGCGGTTCTTTTACAACGGCATCCTGCCTGTCTGCTCTATGAGTCGGGTCAGCGACAGGGGTAATATGCAGACTGTAATTCATGATAAACGCAATCGCGGAGGCGGTTATAAGAAGCGCGGTTAAAAGAGATACCCTTAAGAGCTTTCGCCGCTTTACTGCAGGCATTGCGACGTCCGAAATATGGCGTATGGCATACTCGACGTGCCGTTTCTTGACCTGCCTGCTCATGTCCAAGTAAGCCGCCATCATAGCCCTCGAGCATATCAGGTTGATAAGCCTCGGAATTCCTTTAGATAATTTATGAATAAATTTTTTAGCCCTGTCTTCGAATATGACATTCCCCTTACCGGCCTTTACCAGCCTGTAATTGATGTAGTCGGAAGTCTCGTCGATCGTCAACGGGTTCAGGGTAGTCCTTACCGTTATCCTCTGGTTAAGCTGTTTTAGGTTTTCCAAAAGCATCCTGTTCCTTAATTCCGGCTGCCCTATCAGGACTATCTGGAGCAGTTTTTCCTTTTCGGTTTCGAGGTTCGACAGCAGCCTTAACTCTTCGAGCGTTTCGTCGGGAAGGTTTTGCGCCTCGTCCACTATAATGATTATCCTTCGCCCGAACATCGAGTTTTCTATGAGGAAATCCCTGAATGCCTTGATAATCTCGTTTTTATTCGTATTTTTTACTTTTACGTTAAGGTCTTCGAGAACCGTGAGCAGAAATTCCTCCGGCGAGAGCCTCGGCGTCAGCACAAGCGCTATGCCTGCCCTGTCTTTCCACCTGTCGGTATTGAGGAATGTATTGAGCAGAGTGGTTTTGCCTGTTCCGGGTTCTCCGGTGCACATGAAAAATCCTTCTTTCTGCTCCACAATATAATTGAAAGACGAGAGCGCTTCGTTATGGCTCCCGGAGGGATAGAAATAAAAGGGATCCGGAGTAAGCCTGAAGGGGTTTTCTTTTAAATCGAAAAATTCCAGGTAATCCATTATCTCGCCTTGCCGAACTGTGAAATAAGGTCATAGAGCGGAAGCATAAGCCCTATGATGATTACCGCAAAAAGCCCGCCTACAACCGCTATTACGATGGGCTCTATCATCTTGCCCATTTTCTCGGATATGTCATCAAGCTTTTTGATATAAAGCTCCGAGAGAAAGGAGAACTGCTCGTCGAGGTTGCCGCTCGTCTCGCCTATATCCACCATCCTTATAAGGAGCGGCGGGAAAACAGGATGTTCCCTCATCGCGTCGGATATTCTGCCTCCGGCCGCTATGACTTCGTTTGTACGGAGTATCGCCCTCTTGAATACCGTATTGCCCATAACATCCGCGATTATGTCGAGCGCCCTGTTTATGGTCAGGCCTGCCACTATAAGTATCCGGAGCTGTTCGGAGAAGAGCGCAAGCAGTTTATTGTATACCACAAGCTTTACGATAGGGAATGCCAGTTTGAGCCTGTCCACATAATATCTGGTGCTCTCTTTCTGCTTCAGTATCTGAAATATGGCAAAAACCGCCACCGGCACAAGCGGAATAAGATACCAGTATGCCTGTGTGAAAGCGCTTACATGCAGCAGTATCCGTGTCACGAGCGGCAGTTTTACGCCCATTTCGGTAAGGGTCTTCATGATCTTCGGCAGGACGTACGCGAGCCAGAATATAAGAGCGCCCATAGTCGTGACTATGGCGAAGGCCGGATAAATAAGCGCCCGCTTTATTGCAGAGGCGAGGTCTTCCATCTTCTGCAGGTGATCCGCGACATCCAGCAAACTTCTTTCGAGACGTCCCGTTTCCTCGCCGACCCTTATCAGTCTGACGAAGATGTCGGGGAAAACATTTTTGTGGGCTTCGACGGCATCCGAAAAACGCAGCCCCATTTCGGTGCCGCGTTTTATATCGCTTATAATGGAATTAAGTTTTTTGTTTTCTGTTGTCGCTATGATGTCCCCGAGCGCGGAAAGCAGCGGGACACCGGCCCTGAGCATCACGGAAAGGTTGTTGGCAAATTCTATGACGTCCTTGCGTTGCAGTTTGCGGGAGAGGAGGACGCTTCTAAGATATGCGGCCGCGCTGCTCGCTCTTTTTAGGTTGAGGATATAAAATCCTTTTGACGCGAGTTCGCCGTAAACGGCGCTTATATCCTCTCCTTCGGCAACGCCTTTCACTACAGCGCCGTCGGCATCTAAAGCCTTATATGAAAAATAGTTCATCCCGCCACTCTTAGAACTTCATCGAGCGTGGTAATCCCTTCAGCCGCTTTTTTTACGGCGTCTTCATTCAGCGGCCGCATGCCTTTTTTCACTGCGGCTTCTTTTATCGCTACGATGGAGGCCCCGGAATATATCATTTCCCTTATCTCGTCGTCGATAATCAGTATCTCTCCTATAACCGTCCTTCCGGTATAGCCGGTATTGTTGCACTTGGAGCAGCCTTTGCCCTTAAAGGCGCTGCTTAAAGATATGCCGTATTCTTTAAAGATGGATGTCTCACGGTCGTTCAGGCTGTACTCGATTTTGCAATAGCGGCAGGTTTTTCTTACCAGCCTCTGCGCCATTATCGCGAGAAGGGATGAAGACATCAGGAACCTGTCCACCTGTAAATCCAAAAGCCGGGGGATTGCCGTCACCGCGTCGTTTGTATGGAGCGTCGAAAGTACAAGATGCCCTGTTATAGATGCCCTGATTGCTATTTTGGCGGTTTCCTCGTCCCTTATTTCTCCGAGGAGCATCACGTCGGGATCCTGCCTCATAAAGTTTCTGCCGGCAAGGGCGAAGTCATAGCCGGCCTTTTCATTGACCTGTGTCTGTTTTATAAGGCTTAGCTTGTATTCGACCGGGTCTTCGACGGTAAGGACGTTCCTTTCGATAAGGTTTATTTCCCTTAACGCGGCATAAAGGGTGGTTGTTTTACCGCTTCCGGTAGGGCCCGTAATAAGAATTATGCCGTAAGGTTTATGGAATAACGTCTTTATTTTTTTTGTATTGACCTCGTCGAACCCCAGCATTTCGATCCTCAACAGCGAACCGGTGCCTGCCAATATTCTCATCACTATGTTTTCTCCGTATATAGTCGGAACCGTAGATACGCGGAGGTCATATCCCTTGCTCAGGAAATCGAATCTGAAAGAGCCGTCCTGCGGCAATCGCTGCTCTGCTATGTCGAGCTGTGAGAGTATTTTTATCCTCGATACGATACCGTTATGGGCAGCCTTAGGAAGGCCGTGGCCGTGCTGCATGACTCCGTCTATGCGGTAAAAGATGTTTATCATTTCGGCGGTGGGGTTGACATGTATATCCGTTGCGTTTCTCCTGATCCCGTCCATTATTATAAGGTTTGCGAGGTTCGTTACGGCAGCGCCCGTTGCGGTCTCCGTAGCCTTGATCTCGGATATTATGTCCTCCATCCGTTTATGGATGGGGTTTTCGAGGAAGAAGTATGCCCTGTCCATCGCGTCCCGGAAGCTGTCCGTATCCACCATGCAGACCTTGGGCTGGCTTTTTGAAGCCCGTGTAGCGGTATCTACCGCCAAAATATTGCTCGGGTTTGTTATTCCTATGGTCATGCGTCCGTCTTCCATGTCGAGGGGAATGAACCCTGCCTTTTCAGCGACTTCCTTTTGTACGGCACTGAGGGCATTTTCGGATATGACATACTCGCCGAGGTCTACGAATTCTATACCTGACTGCTCCGCAAGTATCCGTCCCAGTTCCTTAGACGATATAAAGCCGAGCTTTACGAGGGCATCGCCGAGGAGGTCACCGGTTATTTTTTGCTGGATTAAGGCGACATGGAGCTGCTCGTCGTTGATGAGCCCCCGCGCCTTTAATAGATCGCCTATTCTTATTGTCGCCATAATTTTTTTAAAAACCGTTCAAACAGTTTAAACAGTTCAACATCGAACTATTTGAACGGCTTGAACAATGTTGAACTGTTCTTTATAGTTTATCTCGATATTAATATAGGCTGAAGGACGATAACAAGCTCCGAACGGGATTCCGCCTTGTCTCTGTTTTTGAATGCTTCCCCTAAAAGAGGCACGTCTCCCAGCCCCGGAATTTTATAATCGCTGACGCTCTCTCTTTTGGATATCAATCCGCCGATTACGACCATCTGCCCGTCCCTTACCTTCACCGTAGTGCTGAGTTCGCGCAGATCAACCGTAGGAAGAGATATCTGTGTTTGGTTTGTCCCGCTTCCGAGTGTCTTGTCTTCGAGCTTTATCAGATCGGAGATGATAGGTGTAATTGTCATTGAGATCTCTCCGTTTTCATTAATATAGGGGACTATTCCTATCATAATGCCTGAAAGTATATTGCTCGTCGTAACCGTGAATGTGCTTGTCGGAGTAGTGCCGGTAGTGGTTATTGTTTCCACCTTTGATATGAAACTCTGATTTCTTCCTACGCTCAAAAGGGCAGTCTGGCCGTTCATTATGTTGACCCTCGGATTTGACAGTGTCCGCACATCTCCCTGTGATTGCAGAGCTTTTAAAAGGGATGTAAAGTTTGCTCCCCGCGTAACACCCAGATTTAGATAAGGGCTTGTCAGCGGAACTACTCCTGTAAAGCCCGGTGAGGTAAGACTGATCTGGCCGTCGCCTAATGTCCTATTGACAAATGTCCAGTCTATCCCATACTTCAATCCCTCCGACAATTGCACTTCTATTATCTTTGCCTCAACAAGAACCTGCCTGTTTATAACCTTTCTTACCGTATTCAGGTATTGCTCGACCCGTTCGATATTCCTTTTCGAAGATGTGACGACTATGGTGCCTGTCAGCCTGTTCACGGTGTAGCTTTGCTGTGATGGAGCAGCCGTTGTTATAGTTGCGCCTGCGGCCGGCGTTGCTGTGGGTTGGGCTGCGCCTAAAATGCTCGCAATCGATTTCTCTATTGCATCCCAGAAATTGA
The DNA here is from genome assembly GCA_021792185.1 of Nitrospirota bacterium. Taxonomy (GTDB): domain Bacteria; phylum Nitrospirota; class Thermodesulfovibrionia; order Thermodesulfovibrionales; family Dissulfurispiraceae; genus GWB2-47-37. The sequence continues at coordinate 15,610 of JAJYVD010000032.1, forward strand.
ATGCGGTAGTGTCGCTCTTTGTATTCTGGGTAATATTCCCTTTTATATTTGTGCTTCCTCCGGATGTGCTTCCTCCGGCCAACGAGCCTATAGCCCCCCCGAGTATGTCTCCTCCGACATCAACGCTGTAAGTCTGCAAAACAGCAGGATGCCCCAGTTCGAATATCCTTGTATCCACTGCTTTTACGAAAAGTATATTGTCTTTTATGGAATAGAAATAATCCACTGACGAAAATATGGTGTTAAGGGCATCTTCGGCGCTCATGTTTTTTAATGTCAGGCTGATAGGAGTTTCGGCATTGACCCCTCTTTCCATCACGAGATTAATGCCTGTAGCCTCGGATATAACGTAAAGCACATCCCGTAAAGGCGTATTTCTTGCCTTAATATCGACAATTCTTGTTTTAAGGGGAGAGACGTCCTCGGTCACCGGCATAAAATCAGGCATCTTAGGTTCGGATGGAGGCGGCCTGTCCGGTTTTACCTCCTGAGCCTCTTTCGGTATCTGTATTTCTCTTTTTATGTCGGTGTAAGAACAGGAAAAACAGGCTAAGGTTAAGGCTAAGGTTAAGGCTAAGAAAGACTTTTCCCTCAACCTTAACCTGTCTCTCTATTCTATCTTTATCCATTTTGCCCACATTCTATCTTTTAATAGGACCCTGCCTTTTTCTATTTTTTCAACCCGCATGCTGTCGATAGAATCCCCCTCGTTGACTATAATACCATTTATTATAGCTATTTTTCTGCCGCCGTTTATGAGTATAAGCGAGACCTTTTTTTCTTCGGCCTTTGCTTCCGGAGGAAGCGCTATTTTATCGAGCGGGACTTTTGGAAACGCGACCTTGGGAACTTCGTGGGAGATCGGATTGGCGAGCGAAGGGACAAGAACGGGCTGTCTGTGGACAATTTTTGTTTTTTGGTGAGAAAAGGCAAGGATCTGTTTTTCGACAGGGGAGAGGAAAGGCTTAAACTTTGCGCTCGACGAGATTACGACGCCTAATACGATTGCGATCAAGGGCGCTGCCGATATTATTGCGAGTTTTTTATCCATATCCCCTTTGCATTTAAAAGATACATAAATACCCGCTTTTTATTAGCATAAAACATACCAATAATCAACTAATTGATTTTAAAATAAATAATGGCATATTGTCATTGTATTGACGTTAATTGGGAGGAATGTTATTTCGTCGGTAGGAAAAAATTTCCCGATTTAGTCTACATTATTTAAGCCTATTATGCTGAAAGATAAAGCATTTCCGCTTCATTCTCGAAAGGCATCCGGCCTTTCAACGACAGGTTAAGGCTAAGGTTGAGGCTGAGTTTTTCTTTCTTAACCTTAACCTCAACCTTAACCTGTGTTACGCATGGGCTGTCGAAGTCGCTCCAATGCTTTATCTTTCAATATGACAAGATGATCCGACAGGGTATTGTATTGGAGCGGTTTCAGCAACTCGAAGTTTCGCCGTGATGGCGAAACTTCGAGTTGGTGCCTCGGAGTCCCGCAAGGATGTGGGACGAGAATGAGCGGAAATACTGTACCCTGTCGGATGTGACCGTTGAGTTCTTAGTCCTTATAACTGCGGCTGTCTTTTAATGTTTTGAGAGTGCCTTTGATCTCGTAAGAGACGGATGTCTTGTCCTGCGATTGGAATACGGCTACCGAGCTAATGAAGAAAAACGGGAATTTCAGCGACTGTAAATAGCCGATATTATTTACAAAGGCGGTATAGTCTTTCATTTTATTAGCCTTTATGCCCACAGGCATGCTGATCTCGTTGCCCTTGTATTCTATATTGGTTATGCTTACCTCCGCATCCCTGAAGCGCGACTTCAGTTCGTCAATCCTGATATACATAAGTTCTTCGGCCGTCTTTTTATTAAATGCGTCAGGCAATATCATTTTCGCTTCCGCTATGGTCTTATCGATATCTTCAATCGCCTCTCTCATGCTGAAAACGTTTTGTTTGGCTGTCTGAAGACTTTTCAGGGTTGCGAAAGCCGAATCGCCGTATTTCTTAGCGACAATTATTCCGGATACGACCGCTATCAGAAGGATACTTACTGCGATATACGCTGTCAACAGATGCTTGAGCTTGTAGCGCTTATTGTTCATAGTTTTTATTTTGGCGCACCGGTTTCTGATTGTTCGGTATATTTCAGCTCCATTTGGAACTCTTTGTTGTTTATATCTATCCTGTCGGATAATATCTGTAGACCCTTTGTATTTTTAATCGAGACTACTAAATTCTGATACGCCTGCTGCATCTCCAAGAGATCTTTTGCCGAGGCGTTGCCCTTTATGCTTATGCGCAATGCCTTTACCTCCGGAATGATATTTATGGACTGAGTATTTATGGATTTCATGCCCGGATAATTTAATGACGATACGGCTATCAACGCCTTCTGCATGTCGGGTGAAGCGTTAACGGAATTCATCAAGTTTATTAAGGGCATGAACCTCTCCATCTCTTTTTTCTTGTTTTCATAGGCCGTGAGTATGGGCTCCATGCCTTTTATCTCCGACCTGACGGCCTCTGCCTTTTTCTTTGAGGAGTATATCTCGGATGATTTTGTCTTCAGGTAAAATGCGCCGGCTGTTAGCGCGATAAGCAGTATGAAGAGCATATATGAAATGACGGCCTTGTGAAGATAAAAGTCCCTGTAATCCTTAGGAAGAAGGTTAAACCTCAAGAGTTCTTTAAGGTGCTGTATCGCCGACATCGGTGCTAAAAATTCTTCGAGAGGCTCTGTGTGTTTTCCGGATGTTGCAATATTAGATATATTCCGTATGCACGCTGCAGGCGCTGCCGGTTCCATGACGGCATCGTATATTGTGCAGGGAGTGCCTATAAGAATTACCTGCGAAGGACTTAACCTTAATGTCTGGCGGCAATAATTTATTGTCATGTTTATACCCTGCACGTCAACGTCATGAATCCCTTTATCCGGGGATTGCATCGTACGTATGAAATGCGGCATCCCGTCTTTCATTAAAAACACGGTCTTGCCTGCGTCGGATTCGGCCACGCACAATAACGGCTCGGAGGTGATGCCGTAAGACGAATTAACCAGCATGGAGAGCGCGAAGGGCGCGGGGAATATGCATTTAATCCTTTTACCGTGCCTGCCGAACCTCCCGATAAACTTGTTCAAGTCATCGTTTCCGACGGCAAAGAAAAAGGTTTCTTTGACTCTTCTGCCCTCATGCATGCGTTCTCCGAGGATTGAATGGAAGAACGTAAAATCCTTTAATTCGGGGAATTTCTTTTTAGCCTCCGTTTCCACGATGTTCTTAAAGTATTTTTCGTTTACCGGGGGCAAAAGCATTATATCCTGATAGAATGTCTTGAAATCGCATACTGCTATAAAGTCGCGGGATCTCTCTTTTTTCAGGAAGTCATCGAATTCGTCGTTTCTGAGGGTGAGGGTTTTAATGATTGTAAGATTACGGCCTTTGAGAGAGGCGTATACTATTTTAATTATCTCATTTTCAAAACTGACAGCTATTTGCCGTGCCAAATATAAACCCTCACATAAAGATTAGGTTAAGGTTAAGGCTAAGGTTAAGGTTAAAATATTAATAAGGTTTAATGTCTCAACCTTAACCTCGGCCTCGACCTTGTTTAGTAGTATATCACGGCAAACGTCTGTCATGCATTTTATGTCTTCCCCAAAGCGGCTTGCAGAAAGAATCCCTCAACATTATCTGTTTTCCCGTTTCGATATTTTTTATTTGTCTGCCTATGATATATAAGTTTCCGTCTGCGCCATAATATTTTGAGCCGGTGATCTCCAGCACAGAGTCGGGACTGAAGGTGATGGATTCACGCGACAAATACCACCGTGGCGCTGTAACCACATTGTAAGATTTGCCGCTTGTTTTTATCCTTAAGATAACAGGGCCTCTTTTGACATGGATCATCTCTATTAAGGTCCCTTTAATAGTTATCTCGGTGTTTTCATCGTATCCCTCTTTTATATCGGATTCGGCGTAAGCCGATGAAAACAGAGAAAACAGGAAAACTGCAATCAAAATTGTTTTACATAGATTGAGCCGTGCCTGACCTGCAAAATCGCTCATCTTTCTACATTCCCATTCTGCCCATGCCCATTTTGGACATGCCCATTCCCATGCCTTTCCCGCCTTTGCAAAGGCCGGGGCCGAAACCGGAAATGCCGGCTTCTGCTGCCTTTTTCTGGATTTCAGTCCTGACGTCAACCATTTCCTTCTGCTTTGCCGCTATGGCGTTCCAATCAGGTGTTGCAGCGGTTCTGAGGGTCATCAACTCTGTCTTAAGCTGGAGCATTTTCTGTTTGAGCGGAAGTATATCCTTCTGGAACTGCGCATACTTCTGCGCCTGCTCCGGCGTAAGGTTAGCTCCCGTCATGCCCATACCATAACCATGCCCGTAACCGGGGCCGAAAGCCATCGCCGCTGTAGTTATGGAAACTACAAGTGCAATTGTCAATGCTATGCGTATTGTTTTTTTCATTATCTCCACCTCCTTTCCTCTATCCGGCTTTATCGTTTGCTTTTTGTTAAAGCAATCGCCGTGCCAGACGGGAAAGGGATTATATGTATAATTTGATTATGATAGGAGATAAAGTATTGGAGCGACTTCGGCAGCCCAAGCGTAACATGGATGTTTAAGCGGGCTGGCGTAGCTTCGGAGGAAGGCCGGAAGCCTTCCGAGAATGAAGCGGAAATGTTTTATCTCCTATCTCTCTTATCATAATCATGCCGCGACTATAATCAAATCATATCACTTATAAAGGCATTGAAGTAGACCTGTGATATGTGTCACTAAATGCAATTTCTGCACATCTGAATGCAAAGTTTGCATCTACGAAATCCCGTAATCTTTTATTTTATACTGAAGCGACCGCAGCGATATCCCCAGCATCTCCGCCGCATTTTTTCTGTTGCCGCCTGTTTTCATCAAGGCATTTTCGATAGCTGTTTTTTCGATGCTCTTTAAATCGGCGGCTGAGCCATGCCCGGAGGGCATTTCATTCAACGGCTCAAGATCAGGCAATATCAACTCTGTCCCTTTGCTTATAATTACGCTTCTTTCTATTACATTTTCGAGTTCCCGTATGTTGCCGGGCCATGCATAAGCCGTCAATTTATCCATCGCATCGTCGGGGATTTGTTTTGACTCCTTGCCGAGCCTTGCTGAAACTGTTTTGACAATGTAGTCTGCAATGCCGGGGATATATTCCTTGCGTTCCCGCAAAGGCGGAATGTTTATGGGGAACACATTCAGGCGGTAATAGAGGTCTTCCCTGAATTTTTTTTCTTCCACCAGAGACTTGAGGTTTTTGTTTGTTGCCGCAATGATCCTTGCGTTTGTCTTTATTGTATTTAACGAGCCGAGCCTTTCGAATGTCCTGTCCTGAAGCACCTTCAGGAATTTTGCCTGCAGCGCGGGGCTCATCTCCGACACTTCATCGAGGAATACGGTGCCGTCCCCTGCCAGTTCAAATCTTCCTCTCTTTTGGGACAGCGCACCCGTGAAAGCGCCCTTTTCGTAACCGAACAACTCCGATTCGAGCAGATTTTCCGGTATGGCGGCGCAGTTAATATCCACGAACGGCCCGCTCCTGCCGCTCGTGCTGTGAATAATTTTGGCTATCAAGGTTTTACCGGTTCCTGTTTCGCCATAGAGGATAACCGTTGCATCGGTAGGCGCTACATCCTGAATATCCTTGAGTATCCCTTCCATCCCGGAAAAAACAATCTCTACCGGAGGAATGTCATAGAACATTTCCGATTTAAGCATTCTGTTTTCCGCTACAAGTCTCTGCCTTTCATATATCTTAGAAACGGCAATACGCAATTGCTCCGGGTCCTTGAGCGGCTTTGTAATATAATCGGCAGCTCCTTTTTTCATCGCCTCTACAGCGGTTTCCACCGTTGCAAAAGCGGTGACCATGAGAAAGTCCATGTCTTCATTTTTCTTCTTAACTTTATCCATGAATGTCATGCCGTCCATTTTGGGCATCTTAAGGTCGGTTATTATTAAGTTCGGTGAGAACGGATCAAAGGACTTCAGCGCTTCCTCGGCGTCCGTAAAGCCTTTTACGGCATAGCCCGAGTCCTCAAGTATTTTGGTCATGAGGAGCAGAAACGACTTCTCATCGTCAACTATGAGGATTCTGAAATTTTCCATGGACATGATTAATTATACATAAAAGCTGTGCAGATAGAAAAAAACGCATAACTTGTGGAGGGTTTTCAAAGAGCAGTAGTAAGTCTATTCAAAAAAATCCCTCCACCTTTTAAGAAGGACTTTTAGGCTTTTATATTTCAACTAAGCTCTTCATAGCATCTCTCATTACTGCAATAGCCATTTCAGCAGCTTCAACCGACCCCTTTGCTTCTTCCTCGGTTATCTCTATAAAATCCTGATAATCGCCTTCGTGTCTCATATCCATAAGGGATTGAATCGCCTTGACGCTTACATCCGAGACAATGCCGGTATTTATAAAATATTGGTTGAAGATGGATAGCACGCCGCTGTGCTTTGACGAGTCCTTATCCACTGTTGCAAGAAAAGCCCTCATCGCATAAAAGACCGAATAATAAGCCCTGTTTACTGCCAATCTAAAGTTTTTGCGGGACAACTCGTCTTTTGCTTCTTTGAGCGTATCCTCCGCTCTTTGGAATCTGTGAACTGCGAGCGATTTTTGTTCGGGGGTTAGAGCCATACCCCTTCTTCCCTTACAGCTTTAGCAAACGGAGACGCTTTTACCGCCGGGGTATCCCATGTCGCCGAGTCGTATCTTACGGTAGAGATAATAACCTTATGTTTTATATTTTCCTGAGCGGCCAGCTCTGAAATATCCCTTTTTATTTCCCATGAAGTTTTTGTGAGAACTATTAAAATATCAATATCTGAATATTTACTGCCTTCTCCGCGAGCCTTGGAACCAAAGAAAATAATATCCTTAATAATGTTTCCAAACTTTTCTTTTAGAAGTTCGGCAAACTCAGAAATTGCCTTTCTTTCTTCGATAGTCAGGCCGTCAATGTCGGTTAGTTTTTTCATAACGGTTATTTTAAAAAATTATAACATAATCCTCCGCTCTTATCATTCATCAAGGCATAAGCAGCGCCCTTAATCTGGCACAAAAGAGTTCGGCAGTTCTATTTTAAAAACCGTTCCTTTCTGCGGTTCGCTCTCGATCTCTATTTTGCCGCCGAGCGCCTTTACCAATTTATCTACAATGGCAAGACCGAGTCCTGTGCCTTTTGTCTTCGTGGTAAAAAAAGGTTTAAACGCCTGCTGTATTGTTTCTTTGTCCATTCCGCAGCCGTTGTCTTTTAGCAGGATATTTATCTTATCGCCGACAGTCCCGGCCTTTATTTCTATAACTCCGTTGCTGTCTACCGCCTCAACGGAATTATTGACAAGATTCATCAGCACCTGCTTCAATTTATCCCTATCGGATTTCAGTTTAAGACCTGAATGCGTGGAAACCTTCATGTCGATGTCTTTAGCGTCTACATCCGACCGGCGGGTTTTAAAAATTTCATCCAAAAGTTCGTCCATGTTGAATTCTTCCTGCTTTATTTCCACAGGCTTCGCATACGTCAGGAGGTCGTCGGTCAACGTCTCCAGCCTATTCGACTCGGAGACTATTATATTAAGATAGTCTCTCTGCTGCTCTACTGCTCTTTTGTTCTGCTGCTCTTTCAAATACTGCGCGAACCCCTTAATGCTTCCCAGCGGATTTCTTATCTCATGGGCGAGCACCGACGCCATTTCTCCTATTTCGGCAAGCCGTTCCCTCTCCGCCATTTTTGTCTTTAATTCCTCGGCACGGTGCGATGCCCTTATGAAGAAATAACCGATAACCCATAAAATGCCTATTACAACAGCCATGCCTAAGACCTGCAGACGCGCCTGCCTTATGACCCCTTCAACCGGATATGTGCGCAGCGCAAGCCGGAGTATGTTTTCGGTATTTTTTATGTGCACAGGGAAATCGAGCATAAAAACCCTCTCGTCCGTCCCGAGCACCGCGTATCTGTTAACCGGCCTGCCGGTTTCTGCTGCCGCCTTAATGAACTCGTCCGGTAACTCCCTGCCTATAAGATTTTCGTTTGAATGAAGGAGTGTTTTGCCTTTTTTGTCGTAAAGCGCGATAAACGCTATGCCTTCCCACTTGCCTTCGGTAATAATGTCTTTAAAGATGTTTTTACGGTTTTTTAACTCATAACTGTCTTTAAGCAATGCTTCGAGGCTCACGGCTATGCCGAGGGACTGAAGCTTCATGGAATCTTCCGCCGCCTTAATGGAATTTTTATATGTAAGGGTTGAGCTTATTGCGGTTATAACTGTTGCGACCGCGAGGACGGCAATGATATAAAACCGGCTTCCTTTAGGGCGGGTGTTACGCATTTAATATATTTTGGTCACCCGTTCAGTATGCGTCTTATTTTTGTCAGCATGGACTGCAGTTCGATGGGTTTGGCGATGAATTCGAGTCCTTCTTCGTAAATCCCCTTGGAAGCGAGTATGTCGCTGGCATATCCGCTTATAAAAAGGACTTTTATGCCGGGGTTCATATTCTTGATGGAATCATAGACCTCTTTGCCGTTTTTCTTGGGCATAATGACATCCAGAATGGCCATATCGATACGTTCCTTATGCTCCTTATACTTTTCGATCGCGTCCGCGCTGTCAACAGACGGTATTACGATGTAGCCGTATTTTTCGAGGGTGTCTTTAAGAAGGGAGCGGACTGAGTCTTCGTCTTCGGCTATCAGTATAGTCTCTGTGCCTCTAATGTCGGCGGGGGGATTCTGCATATCGGCTTTATAACCGACTTTGTTTTCCCCGGATGCCGGCAGATATGCCTTGAAGGTCGTGCCCATGCCTTTTTCGCTGTAGACACCGAGAAATCCATCGTGCTGCTTTATTATGCCGTATACCATAGACAGCCCGAGACCTGTTCCCTTTCCTTTTTCTTTGGTCGTATAGAATGGTTCGAATATATGCGCCATGTCTTTTTTGTCTATGCCTATTCCGGTATCGCTTATGGAAAGGATCATATATTTTCCGGACTTTGCGCCGTATTTATCCGTATAGTCCTTGGAAAGCGTTGAAGGCGCGGTTTCTATGGATAATATTCCTCCGGAAGGCATGGCATCCCGCGCATTGGCGACGAGATTCATTATTACCTGCTCTATCTGATGCGAATCTACGAATACCGGGAATTCCGCATCCGAATATTTGAGCCTGAATGCGATATCTTCGCCTATAAGGCGCTTGAGCAGTCCGGATATGTTCTTTATTATTTCATTAAGACTGAGAGTTTCGGGTTTTATAATCTGTTTACGGCTGAAAGCCAGAAGGTTTGAGGTAAGGCTCTGCGCCTTATCGGAGGCATCGAGGATCTGTCTGATATAGTTTTTTGTCTCTTCATCTCCGGCATGCAGTTTTTGCTTCAGTAAGGAAGAATAGCCCATTATAGCCGTCAAAAGATTATTGAAGTCATGGGCTACTCCTCCGGCCATAATGCCGAGAGATTCCATTTTCTGCGCCTGTATCAGTTGCCCTTCAAGATTTTTTCTGTCGGATATGTCCCTGTTGCTTACCCTTCGCCCTACGAATCTGTCTTCGGCATAGATAGGACCGCATATATGCGATATCCATTTGACATCCCCGTTTTTTGCGACTATGCGGAATTGTATCTCCTCGTGTTTAAGCATCATAAAATCGTTCATATGCCCTTCAAATATATGCCTGTCGTCCGGATGAACTATATCCCATAAAAGCGCGGCGTTGCTCGTAAACTCTTCCTGCGGATAGCCGGTAATATGCTCGCATGAAGGAGACATGAAAATAATCTCCCTGTCTTCCGTTATCCAGTATTCCCAATCGTAGGCGAATTCCGAAAGAGTCCTGAACTTCCATTCGCTTTCGGTAATTTTTTGCTGATGCTTACTGATGTTTTTAGAGAACGTTAAAATAGCCCCTATCCCGGCGAGCCACAGGATAAGATGCGTAAAAATTATCTTTTTGACTTTAGTTTTTATCAAAACTGCCAGAAAACCCCGAGCTTTTAAGCTCGGGGATGAATGGCTACCCGTAGCGAAGCCAGTGAAACTGGCGGAGTGGAGGTATCTTTTGGCATAATCTGGCCATGGCCAGATATC
>JAJYVD010000084.1 GCA_021792185.1 Nitrospirota bacterium
ACAAAATGGGGACTAAAACAATATTTGAAAATGGATCGGCTTGAGGAGGAGGTCAAAAAGATCGCGGCTTAAGGTAGACTGGATTCAGGTCATCTGATGAAAGTGCGAAATATTCTTGACACTATCGCCTATATTTTCGGCTCTGAGGCAACAGGCAAGGCAGGGGCTCTCAGCGATACGGATATCGCCGTGCTTGTCGCTAAAGATATCGATAAATCCGCGCGTTTCGACATGGCTCTCAGACTTTCCAACGAACTGTCGGCAATTTTGAACAGGCGTGCCGATATTGTCATGCTGAACGATTCTACCGCTCAACTTTCATACGAGGTCATAAAGCATGGACGACCGATATTCTGCAGAGATAAATCCGCGAAAGTCGATCTTGAGATTAATATATTGTCCATGTATCTCGACAGGAGATTTTATGATAAAAGGCACGCGGATCTGACGTTGGAGAGAATAGCAGCGAGAGGACTTTAGTTATATGACATTAAAAGAAAAGGTGAGCAAGAAGTTGGAAAGCCTGCAAGAATATGTAGGATATTTAAAAGGCTATCAGAAATGCAAGGGTCTCTTGATCCGCCTTTAAGTTATAGTCCTGATGATGATAAAATAAGACCTGAAAATTATGAAACTTCAATGGTCGAATTTCTCTCTCGATTTCAGCAAAAAGACCCACATCATGGGCATCCTCAATGTCACTCCGGATTCCTTTTCTGACGGAGGCATTTATTTCGATAAGGAAAAGGCTGTCGAACATGCCTTGAGGCTTGTTGAAGACGGCGCGGATATTATCGATATAGGCGGAGAATCCACGCGTCCCGGCTCCGAGCCGGTTACGGTCGAAGAGGAGGTAAGGCGCACAGCACCCGTTATCGAGGCAATAGCGAATGCAGTAAAAGTCCCAATTTCGATAGATACATATAAGGCAGAGGTCGCAAGACGCGCTCTCGATGCAGGCGCGTCAATGGTGAACGATATAAGCGGCCTGCGTTTTGATCCTGATATGCCGAAGGTCGTTTCCGAATACAAGGTTCCTGTAATCATAATGCACATCAAGGGAAGGCCGAAGGACATGCAGCAAAATCCGGTCTATGAAGCGCTGATCCCCGAAATTATGGATTACCTGAGAATAAGCATAAGGCTTGCCGGGAAATTCGGCATTTCGGAAAGCATGATTATCATCGACCCCGGCATCGGTTTCGGAAAGACATTCGAGCATAATCTCGATATAATAAAAAACCTGCATGAATTTACCCTTCTCGGAAAGCCGGTTGCCGTAGGCGTGTCGAGAAAGGCGTTTATCGGCAAGATATTAGGCGATGCTCCGCCTTCGGAGAGGATTGAAGGCACTGCTGCGGCGGTTGCAATTTCCATCCTTAACGGTGCGAATATTGTCAGGGTGCATGACGTGAAGGAGACGGCAAAAGTTGCAAAGGTCGCTGACGCGATAAAAAGAGGAAGCATTCTGCAGTGAAAAAAAGCAAAAAACTCCTGTTAGATAAGATCATAAAAAACATCCCGTTTTTCGCGTGCCTTTCCGGAGAACAGATAGAGGAACTAAGACATGTTCTCATCGAAAAGCATTTCCCGAGGAATAAGATAATTTTTGTCGAAGAAGACACACAGAATTACATGTATGTCGTCCTTTCAGGCAAGGTAAAGGTAGTTCATGCCGGCGCCGACGGCAAAGAGCATATCCTTGCGGTTCATAAGGCAGGAGACTTTTTCGGAGAGATGGCGTTGCTTGACGGGAAGACCGCTCCCGCTACGGTAACAGCTATGGACGATACGGATATCCTGATAATGTCGAAAAGGGATTTTGATGAATATCTTTTAAAGGACAATAAGGCGCTCATGGAAATAATTTCCGTTCTTTGCACGCGTCTCAGAGAGGCATGGATGGTGAATAAGGTCTTAAGCCTGCCGACCGCGAAGGAGAGGGTGAGAGAGGTGCTTAAACTCATGGCTATGCATTCCGGAGTGAAAGATAATAGGGGTACGGTCATAACATTGCGGCTGACCCATCAGGATATCGCCGATTATTCGTCCCTTTCCCGGGAGACAGTGACCCGCCTTATGAATAAGTTCGTCAAAGACGGAAAGATCGAAATTCTCGACGATAAGAACATCCTTCTTAAGCATTCCTTCCAATAAAAAGCACGTTTTTGTGATTTTCATCACATAAGTTTATGTTTTTTGCCCCTATACTGAAAGCAGGAAGGAATTGAAGGAGGTGCGCCATGATTAGCTTTTTAAAGACCATAATATTTGCATGGGCGCTGTTCATAGCGGTCTCGGTAATCGGAGGCGGAGGCGATCTGTTCAGGAATTTATTCGACAAAACCGGAATGGTATCGCAAAAGGTTACGGAGTGGGTTGCCGGCAAGGCAGACAGATATAAAGAGGACGCCGATTCGATAAAACACTTCGTAAAAGAACTGGCAGGCGAAAAAAAGAAGATGGCGAAGGATATATGATGCGTCCGGCCTTACAGTCCTTTATTCAGGAAGCCCTTCATTAAAGCGGTGGTGAATCGCTCTTCTATATCCATAGCAGGATCAAAGAACTTGCGGTTGTTCTTTAAGGTTTTGATAACGCCCGGCGCGTCGAGCATTTTTTCGGTCAGTTTTGCGGACCGGTTGGAACTTGTAATAAAAAATCCCTCCGCCGCGGCCCAAACCCGCCAGTAATGGTTTTTCCTGTCTTCAATCGAAAATATCATCTGCGCGCTGCATAACTCTTTCAGCACGTAGCCGTATTTTTTCAAAAACTCCGCTGGGGTTACCTGTGACGATTCAAAGAAACTTTTCCATTGAGGATTAGTAAAAGAAGCGCTCTTTGCGTGATATTGGAATTGGACGACGTCGATGCGGGCCTTATGCGTTCTGCTCGCCGGGGTATGCTCAATCCAGACTATTCTGTCAGGCGGAACATCTTTTAAAAATGCCGAGTATATTTGGGTCGCTATTCGGTCGGACGCCCCTGTGATGGAAATGCCTTTGTTTTTCTTATCTTCGGTCATCATTACGCAATGAATGCCGTTGTCGTATCTCACTATATCTATGATGCACCGTCCGTCGGTGACTTGCGGAGATATTCCGGACAGACGGTAATTGAAAGCGCCGCTGTATATTGTTTCCACTACATTTTCTCTGGCGCTTTTACGCCGAGTATTTTCAGCCCGTGTTTTAAGACGATACTTATAGCCTCGCAGAGCGCGAGACGCGCCTTTGTAACTTCCGTATCCTCGGAAATTACTTTGTGCTTGTGATAATACGGATGGAACATGCCCGCGAGTTCCTGAAGATAAAACGTTATCCTGTGAGGCTCATGCGCCAGTGCCGCGTTCCTGAACATCGCCGGATAGAGCAGAAGCTTTTTGACTATCCGCATTTCTTCGTCATTGAATAAATCTCCGTTAAAATCTATCGCCTCTTGCCTATAGCCTATAGCCTCTTGCCTTGCTTTCTCGAATATGCTGTTGATCCTCGCGTGGGCATACTGAACGTAATAAACGGGATTTTCGGAAGACTGCGCCTTTGCGACTTCTATATCCACTTCGAGATGGCTGTCGGATCTCCTCGTTAGAAAGAGAAATTTTGTGGTGTCGGCGCCTATTTCATCCATCACCTCACGAAGGGTGATAAACTCGCCCGCGCGTTTCGACATCTGGACAGGCTTGCCGCCTCTTAAAAGAGTTACCATCTGCACAAGCAAAACCCTCAGATGTTCTTTCGGATACCCGAGCGCCTGTATGACAGCCTGCATCCTCGGCACGTAACCGTGGTGATCCGCTCCCCAAATGTCTATGAGTTCATCGAATCCCTTGAGGATCTTTTTCCGGTGATAGGCGATATCCGGAGTAAAATAGGTGTAGTCCCCGTCTTTTTTTATAATCACCCTGTCCTTGTCGTCTCCGAAGGCGGTTGATTTAAACCATGTTGCCCCGTCTTCTTCGAATATATAGCCCCGCGCCTTGAGGTCGTCGATTGCCTGCTGCACCGCGTTGCTCTTATAAAGCTCGATCTCGCTCTGCCAAGTGTCGAATAATACTCCGAAGTCTTCGAGGTCTTTTTTTATTTCAGCCAACATTTTTTTGTAAGAAAAGTCTGTAATTTCTTTCAGCAATGTGTCGTCGTCTTTTACTTGCAACTCAGAACCCTGAACTCTAAAATCTTCTGAGAGGTCTTTTATATACTCTCCCCTGTATCCGTCATCGGGGAATGGATAATCTATGCCCTGAGATTGCTTGTATTTCGCGAATACGGACATGCCGAGCAACTTGACCTGCCTGCCCGCGTCGTTGATATAGAACTCTTTTTCCACGTTGTATCCGGCCTCATTCAGGAGGTTTGAGAGGGCCGCTCCCAATGCCGCTCCTCTGCCGTGTCCTAAATGCAAGGGGCCGGTAGGATTCGCGCTTACGAATTCTATCTGTACCTTTTTGCCTTTCCCGATGTTTTCCGCAAGAAAATCATCATGTTTTTCAAGGAGTTCTTTTAGTTCTTTGCAAAGGAATACCTTTGTGAACGTAAAATTTATGAATCCGGGCCCTGCTATATCTATTTTTTCAAACAACTCTGAACTCTTAACTTCTAACTCTAAACTCTGAACTGCGTTGACAATATCCTCCGCTATTTTCCGTGGAGGCTTTTTAAGTATCTTGGAAAGAGACATGGCTATAGGCGTAGATAAATCCCCGAAACTTTCCTCTTTAGGGGTCTCTATTTCTATCTGGACGGCTTCCGGCTGTTGACTGCCGACTGCCTTTAACAAAATTTCCCTCAATGCCTTTTCCATAGCCGTTAAGTTTAACTTAATCTTAGCTATTTTATGCAAGTCCGTAATCCGGTAATGACATGAAGAGCAGGTCCGCTTCAACGCCTTTATAAGTGTTGTTTTTATACAAAGTGAAGATGATATATGTTTCATCAAGCGGATGCCGCCGATGCGGATGACAGGCATAAGAGAACGTGATTAAAAAGTTCCGCTGATAAAGTCATTGAAGCAAACCTGCTCTTCATACAGCAATGTTTTGTTTACAGTTATGATCATTCTGAAAATTTACAAAAAATTTACATTTATTAACTCTAAATTTACCTTATTTGATAGTAGAATAATAATTATAGGTGAGAAATACGGATCAATTCGGATTTTAAAAAGGGGGGGGTGATATAAAAGGATTCGGAGATATATTGGGGCGATGTTTGATGTTTTATGCTTGAACCGATTTAAATTTAGGTAATGTCAAAAGTTTCATGAAAAAAGAGACGGATTTATGAAAACAGTATGAGATAGGGTTCCGCTGGCGTAAGGGATGCCAGTTTAGAAGTCAGAAGTGGTGGACGCCGACGGCTCTGAGAGAG
>JAJYVD010000085.1 GCA_021792185.1 Nitrospirota bacterium
TTACCGCAAGCGAGCTGAGTGTAGCAAATATGGGTATCACAGGCGCTATCTTGAATACGGGTTTATCGGCTTCGGCAGGTATGATGTCTTCTTTGAAAAAGAGCTTCAGCATGTCGGCTATAGGCTGTAATATGCCGTGAGGCCCTACTCTCATGGGGCCGAGCCTTATCTGCATGTGGCCTATGACCTTCCTTTCGAAATAGGTGGCGTACGTCACATGCAGCATCGTAACTCCGACTACCACTGCTATCTTTATAAGGATTATCGCAATGTTAAAGAGATACCCGTAACTTCCCGCCAATGCCGAATCGAGGATATTCAAACCGCTACCTCCTCTGCCGCGCGCTTTATCTTTTTTATCGTAACGCCTGTTGCATCCGCCACCGGCGCTTTAATCGCTGAATTCATTTTCCATTTCATGATCGTATATGCTCCCTTGTCGCCGAAATTATCCGGCACCATAATGCTGTTTTCCGGCACATCGGGATCTACTTGCACCGACAATTTTAAGCTGCCCGTGCCTGTAGAAACGCTCACGGAATCGCCTCCCGCTAAAGAAAGACTGTCCGCGAGGGCTTTGCCTACATTCATATACGGCTCCGGAGCTATGCTGCTTAAGGCCGCTGAATTCCTGCTTAAATTTTCGAAATGGAAAAGGGGCTTGTCGATGCCGATATAAATCCTGTCCTTTTCAGGCTTTTTAAGCAGCGAACCCTTATCGGGCATTTCTATGCCCTCAAGGCTCATGCCGTGCCTTAAAGGCTCGCCCTTATAAGGCCACATGCATTCGCCTCCAGCCATGTCTGCATAAGCTATATCCTTATGCAGCGGCGACACATTTGCGATTTCAGTCATTATATCCACTGAACTCTTGTAATCCATATCAAAACCCAAAAGCTTGCTTATCTCGGAAACAGCCCGCCACTCCTCCATGCCTTTCCCTTCAACGGCCTTCCTTACAAGCTGCATCTTCCTTTCGAGATTCGTATAAGAGCCTTCCTTTTCAGCCCATGAAAGGGAGGGAATCACCACATCCGCAAGCTGCGCAGTTTCTGTCATAAATATATCGTGAACAACAAGAAAATCGAGCTTTGACAACGCGGCCTTTACATAGGCGCTGTCCGGCATGTTATAAACCAAATCCTCGCCCATAACATGAAGCGCTTTTATCCTCTTGTCATGCGCGGCTTCGATCATCTCCATAATACCCATTCCGGGATTTGAAGGAATATCGACGCCGAAGAACTCCTCGTATCTTCTCCTGAAGCTCTCGACAGACAGATGCCTTCCTCCCGGAAGCATATCCGGCAGACATCCCATATCCACAAGCCCCTGCTCGTTTGGAAGCTCCGAAAGCAGATAAATCCTGCTGTTCAATAATGATATGAGCGCCGCTAAGAGGAGCAGGCAGGCCTGTCCTTCCGGTTGCTGAAGGATATCCCTTCCGATAACGATTGAAGGATTGGTCATACGCGAAAGGGCATCAACCGCGCTGCGCATATCTTCCGAAGGTATGCCGCACACTTCCTCCGCTTCCCCTAAAGATACGGACGGAATATCATTTATTAATATATCAAAAGGACCTTTCCCGGAAATACCTTTAATATCCCTTAACTCCGTAACCAGCGCGGAGAGGAGCGCCGTTTCTGTGAACGGTCTCGGGATCAGCCTGCTCGTTGCGAATATCATGAGGCCCGGCATATAGCCTGCCGCAACCACCGGCACGCCCTTACCGGACGCGGCCCTTATCTGCAAACCCAGCACAGGATTTACAGCAGTAGGATCGCCGCCCACGACAAAAACGCCGTCGGAATTCGGTATACCGCGCATCGAGTTGGCTGTTACGCCCTGGCCGAATATTCCCTCAAAAAACCTCTGCGCCTGCGCGTAACCGAAACTCGCAACCGAATCTATATTATTGCTGCCTAAAACAGCCCTCATAAACTTCTGGAATACATAGCCGTCCTCATTAGTACATCTGCCCGACGCGATACCGGCAATCGAGCTTCCGCCGTTTTCGTCCTTGATCTTTTTCAGCCTGTCCGCTATAAAAGTAAAAGCCTCGCTCCACGATGCGCGCTGGAATTTTCCGTCTCTTTTTATCATCGGGGAATCGAGCCTTCCGGAACTGCCTACGTAATCATAACCGAATCTACCACGGTTGCACAGGAGACCCTTGTTCGACCCTGCGCCTTTTTTTGGAACTGCCCTCACAATCGAATTACCCCTTACCTGCAAGACCATCGAGCACCCCACCCCGCAGAAGGAACATACGGTATCTACTTCTTTCTCTATAAGCCACGGCCTGTATGCGTGACGGTGCATTCTCGACATAATCGCGCCCACAGGGCAGACGGTCAGGCAGTTGCCGCAATATTCGCAATCGTATTTTCCGCCGGAAAACGGCTCTACAAAAGTCTTGTTCGATCTGTTAACCATGGATATGGCATACGCGCCCTGCACCTTGCTGCACATCCTTACGCAGCGGGTGCAGGAGATGCACCTCTCCATATTCCTGACAATTATGGGGTCTTCGAAACTTTCGGGATGCCTCCTCTTGCCTTCTGCGAACCGCCCTGTCGTAGGCCCGTATTTCGCCACCATGTCCTGAAGGTCGCACTCGCCCGCCTTATCGCAATACGGGCAATCGAGGGCATGGTTTATGAGCAGAAATTCGAGCATCGCCTTCCGCGCCTCTACTACCCTTTCCGTTTCGGTCCAGACGACCATACCGTCGGTTACGTACTGGGTGCATGAGGTCTGGAGCCTCGGCATCTTTTCGATCTCGACGAGACAGAGCCTGCATCCTCCGTAGGCCTCGAGCATTTCATGATTGCAGAGGGTCGGGATTTCTATCCCCGCCATTCCGGCTGCCTTGAGGATCGTTACCGGTTTTTCGAGCTCTATCTTTTTCCTGTTTATGGTTACCGTGATCATCGCCTAATGTATCTTCTCCTCGAATTCACTTCTGAAATTTTTTACAAAATTCTGCACCACCATTGCGGCGCCGTCTCCGAGCGGGCAAAACGTCTTACCGGTAATGTTGTTGGAAACCTCGATGAGCAGGTCTATATCCTCGGCCGTCCCGGAACCGCCGCTTATCCTTTCGAGAATGGCCCGCATCCACCCCACGCCTTCCCTGCAAGGCGTGCACTTGCCGCATGACTCGTGCTCGAAAAACTTAATCGCCCTATAACAGACCTTCACAAGATCGACTGTTTCGTCAAAGACCATAACGGCGCCGGAACCCAGCATGCTTCCGTGCTTCGGCATATTGACAAAGTCCATAGGACAATCTATGGCATCGGCAGGAAGTATCGGCGTGGAAATGCCTCCGGGAATTACGGCCTTAAGTTTTTTATCACCCCTGATTCCGCCGCAGTGATCGTAAATTATTTCTCTTAATGTTATGCCCATCGGGAGTTCGTATACGCCCGGTCGCTTTACGTGTCCGCTTACCGAGTAAAGCTTCGGTCCGGGACAGTCGGGACTTCCGATCTCGGCATACGCGTCAGCGCCGATCTCGATTATATACGGAATGTTTGCGAGCGTCTCCACGTTGTTGATTATGGTAGGCTTCGAGAGAAACCCTTCATTTACCGGGAAAGGCGGCTTGATCCTCGGCTGTCCGCGCTTGCCTTCAAGGGATTCTATGAGAGCAGTCTCCTCTCCGCATATATAAGCTCCCGCGCCCTGATGCACATAGAGATGGAACCTCACGCCCTTTCCCGACACGTTGTCCCCTAAATAACCTTTTTCATGCGCCTGTTTAATCGCAGCGTCAAGAATATCCTTTGCCGCCGGATACTCGCCCCTAATATATATATATCCGTACTCCGCCTCGAGGGCGTATCCCGAGATAATCATTCCCTCTATCAAAAGGTGAGGATTTTTTTCAAGGATGGGCCTGTCCTTGAATGTGCCGGGCTCTCCTTCATCCGCATTGCAGAGCATATATCTTGGCTTTTTCGGATCCGCCGAGGCAAACGCCCACTTCATACCTGTAGGGAAACCGGCGCCGCCCCTGCCCCTCAATCCCGATTTTCTCACCTCGCTAACGATGTCGGCAGGTTTCATCTCCACGGCCTTTAAAAGCGCCTTATATCCGCCTGCTTTTATATACTCATTTATATCTGTTGAGTTCGGGTTTTCTATATTTCGCAGTAAAAACTTTTCCATCACTTCATTACTCCATTACTCCAATCTAAAAAATATATGTCAGGTGCTGTGAAAGGACTTTAAACCACGCACTTGTAGAAACATTTATCTTATATCCGTCATCTACAACGTTGGATACTTGTTGGATGATGCATTTATTATCTCTCATACACACTTGAATCAACACTTTTTAAAGTCCTTAAGCAGTGCCTGACATATAAAATCATTCAACTTATTTCCAACATTATAAAGACCTTTCATTTATATTTCTCCAATATATTCACAATTCTTTCCTCCGTAAGATTGTCGTGGAAATCAGTATCCACGAGCATTGCGGGCGCCGTGCCGCAAGCGCCGATACATTCCATGACAACGAGTGAAAACCTGCCGTCTCCGGTTGTGCCGTTCGGTTCGAGGCCGTATCTCTCTTTTAAAATATTCAGAAGGCTTTCGGATCCCATAATCATGCACGCGACATTGGTGCACAACTGGATAAGGTGCCTGCCGATAGGCCTGTGCCTGAACATGGCATAAAAGGTAGAAACGCCTTTTACCTCCGCCTTCGGCACATTCAGGATTTCTCCGACTTCTTTCAGCGCCTCCGGGCTCAGCCACCCATGTTCCTTCTGGACGACATAAAGGGCCGGTAGCAGGGAAGACTGCGCGTCATGGTATTTATTCCTTATCAGGCCTATTTCTTTTACGGCATTTTCGCTCAACATAGCCCTTTATCTGTCGCACTCTCCTAAAACTATATCTATAGTTCCTATATTTGCAATCACATCAGCCACGAGGGATCCTTCGCATAACTTCGGCAGAACCGATACATGCACAAATGACGGCGCTCTCAGCCTCAGCCTGTACGGCCTTCCGCTGCCGTCGCTTATAATGTAAAATCCCAACTCGCCTTTGGGAACTTCCGTTGCAACATATATCTCGCCCTCAGGCGCGGCTATAGGCCCCTTTGTTATCAGGACGAACTGATGTATCAGAGATTCCATATCCGAAAGAACTTTATCTTTGGGAGGAAGCGTGAATTTCGGGGCATCCGGAGCCATTACCGGGCCATCCGGCATGTTCTCGATACACTGCCTGATAATCCTGTTGGATTGTCTCAACTCCTCCATCCTGCATCTGTATCTATCGTATACATCGCCGTTCTTCCCTACCGGCACATCGAATTCCACTT
>JAJYVD010000033.1 GCA_021792185.1 Nitrospirota bacterium
TTTCTGCCTTACCATGATGATGTCCTTTCCTGCCATCCTGTCCTCCCCTTAAATCGGACAGTTTAGCAGTCTCTTTATAGGACATTTCTATCTTGGCTATATAGGACATTATCATTTTGGCGTTACACAGTGTGATGCCGGGAACACCGGCGGAGGCGGCGGGTTTGAAAAGGAGCGATATCATTATCAGGATAGACGGACGAAAGTTCAGGGACATTAACGGTTTCAGGCAGATTATCAACTCAAAACAAGCCGGGGACAGGTTTGAGCTTACTCTGCTGAGGAACGGCTCGAGACAAACGGTAAAGGTTAAAACCGGCGCTGTACCGGCTGTTCCGGCGCCGGTCATGCAGGCAAAACAACCGGCTGAATTCGAGTGGCTTGGGGCCGATATAACCCCGCTGGTTGCCGCAGTTGTTCCTTATGAAAAGACAGGTGTTTATGTCGCTGATGTGGAGGGAATTCTGGCTGCGGCCGGTGTTCGGGCAGGCGACATTATCAAAGGAGTCAATAACAATCCGGTAACCGATATGGATTCGTTTATAAAACTGTCAAGAAAAGTTGACGTGAAAAAAGGGTTTCTCCTGGATATAAAGCGGGCCGGGAATCCGGTCTACATTACGGTAAAAGGTTGAGTAATTCATGAAAGAGATCATCAAAAAACTGTACGCCAGAGAACTCGACCTCATAGCCGAAAAACCGGTTGCGGTGAAACCGGGAGGGAAGTATATAATCCTCATCAAGCAGAGAGTATGGGACCGCCAGTCTGCCGCAGTGAAAATAGCGATTACCGCATCGCTTATGGTTCTTATATCGGCGCTTGTTTATTATTACAATCTTTTTACCGTCGAACACTTCAAGGTCCGCCTTGAGAATGCCCAGATAGAGGCTGAACTGCAGAGGAGAAACGATCTGATACCCGGCCTCACGAGGGCGGTAAGCGATTACATGTCTTTTGAAGGCAGGATATTCGAGCATGCGGCCGACGTCAGGAGCGCTCTTGGCTCTATAAAAAATATTGCAGGGGAATCGCCGGCTCCAATGAGCATTCATCCGTCTCTTTCAAAATTTCAGGCCGTTGCGGAAAATTATCCCGATCTCAAGGCATCGGCTACGTATCAGAGCCTGATGAATGAATTGTCCAATACGGAGACGCGGATTGCGGAGGCGAGGATAAGATATAACCGGGCGGCCAATTATTATAATTCAAGGTTGAAAATGGTACCCGGAGCCGTATTCGGGTGTCTGATGGGCTTCAGTCCCGTGAAGACCTTTGAGGCGGAAAGAGCAGTCGAAGCCGGGACTGCGGCCAAATGAGAGCGCTTGCTAAATATACGATATTCATCACGGCTCTGCTCGCGGCGACCCTTGCGCTGTCGAAATCGGATTTGCCGTCAGCGCACCCGACAATGCAAAGGACAGGAATCTCATCCGCCTTCCAAGTCCCTCCTGTTTCCGATAAGCCCTCATTCGCGGTCGGAGGTCTTTACAATGTCGTGAATTACAGCGGTGAAAATAACCTTATAGCAACAGGAGGAGAGGGGATAATAAGGTTCTGGAGGATGCCCGATAAGAAACCTGTGCTTGAGATCAACACCGATGAAAAATTTCGGGTGTTGCATGTGCGCTTTTTGCCCGGAAAGGACGCGATTGCCGCAGGCGGTAAAGCTGCGGATGGATCGGGCAGTATCAGGGTATTCTCCGTTGTTTCAGGAAAACAGATGCTCCGCCTCGACGATGCCGAGCCGGTCCTGTTTATGGACCTTCATCCCGGAGGAAAGCTCCTGCTAACAACAGGCATATCGAATATGAAGATATGGGATATGGCCGAAGGCCGGATTATATCCGTAATACCCAAAAGCACTGCGGCATCTAAGGGGGTTTTCTTCATGGAAGGCCGCTATGTGCTTCAATCCGGTTCTCTCACCCTCTATAATTGGACAGGGGGAAAAAGGGCAGGCATTCTGGACAGCAGCGGCCCGGCGATTTTTAAAAAGGTCCACGACACTTTGTATGCTTGGATTTCCGGAGGCGGTCTATCTATGATCCGCACCCCGCATGGGAGAAAGGAATATATCCCCCTCGATACGGAAGGGGTATATGGGTTTGACGTGGACCCGACAGGAAAATGGGCGTTCCTTTTGAAGGAGCATCAAAAAATGGTGGTAATCGACTGTATGACCGGCATGGCGCTGAAGACAATAAAATTAGATCACCGGCCGGTTGACGTAATGATAAGTCCCGACAGCACCAGCGCGGGTGTGATATACGGGTCGGGGAAGGTGGATGTTTTCGACATCGGGAATGCAAATACTTTCAGAAAAATGCGGATCTATGCCGTGAGGCTCTTTCGTGAGATTCTGGAACTGATCGACAATGCCGGCAGCGGATACAGGAAACACGAGGAAAGATCGTAAGAATATGGGACATGGCGGATGAAAATATTATTTAAAATACTGAAATCCGGTTTCACGGATAAACTGGCCTATAGCTCGGCGCTCCTCGCCGCAGCCTGGTGGATCGCACTCATGCGGTATCCTGCGGTCATCCTCATACCATCGGGAGAATCCGGACTGCTTTATGCCGCCATGCTTGCCGCCTTTGCAGGAGGGCTGCTCATCGCAAAATACGTCTTTATGCACAGCTACTTGCTCTCTATAGAGAAACTGAATGCAGGGAAACGGGAGCTTGAGACGGTTATTATGGGCTTGAAAAAGGACATCTTCGAGGTCGTGGAGGAACGGGACCGCATCTCGGGCAGGGAGAGGCTTTTAGAAAGCAGGCTCAGGATTATTGAGGAGAAGGACAATGAATACCTTATGAGCGCATTAAGAAAAAGAATACGCTCATATGAGGAGGACATAAAGGCCGCGCTCGCATTTTTTATCAAAGAGATGAACGACTGCCTTGACGGAGCGGAAATCTCAAATGATGAGGATATTATTCATGCAGCGGATGTGCTGCGAAAAGAAATTCTCCTGCTTGAAGGCGAGATCAAGAGGGGAGAGATGTCTTTTTATGAAATAATCCTGAAGATTGCCGAGATACGCGAGAATATCTTTGAACTCGCCTTTTTAAAGACCACCGCATGCGAGCAGCAAAAGGAAAATACAGGGCATTACGGTGCCTGCTGTTTTGATGCCGAGACGGACCCCGCGCGTATCGAGCGGATGTATAAATTTTTCAAGGTTGCGTTTCATCCCGACAGATTCTCTTCGGAATTGTTGAAGGAAGAGGCCAAACTGCATTTTCAGGAAACAATACGGGCCTACGATCAGTTCAGGGAGAGGGTAAGGACATCGCTATGAGGACGGCTGTTTTTATCTTATTCGTGCTTTTTATCGTTGCGGGCGATTCTCTTGCCGCGCCTCTTACAATTGAAGGCTATAAGGCAATGGCCGACGTCCCGGAGGCTATGGCGCTTCTGCTTATAGGGATTCTCATCGGTATGATCGGTACGTTTATCGGAGCCGGCGGCGGCTTCATCATTGTTCCGCTACTGCTTATCCTATACGGTTTTACCCCGCAGCAAGCTATCGGCACTTCCATGGCTGTAGTTTTCTTGAATGCGCTGTCGGGTACGTTTTCGTATATGGTACAGAAAAGAATCGATTACGAGATAGGAATCAAGTTTTCCGTTGCGGCTGTGCCGGGGGTGTTTATCGGAGCGCTTATCTCGCAATTGTTCGGGCTTGTCGGTTTTTCCCTCATCTTCGGCGCCCTGCTTGCGGTAATATCATACAGCCTTTTCTCAGGGAAGGAACTTTTCGTTGTGAGGCTGAACGCCATAGAGCAGCCCGTAAGGAGATTCCTCAGCGATGCAACAGGCCGGACGTATACCTATTCGCCCGATATGCCTATAGGACTTGCAGTAAGCTTTTTTGCGGGCGTCCTCTCAGGACTCTTCGGGATTGGAGGAGGGATTATTCATGTCCCGCTGATGTATTCCGTGCTCGGAGTGCCGGTGCATGTTGCAACAGCTACATCGCATTTTATTCTTGCCGTCACAAGTTTTTTTGGAGTAATAACTTTCATAGGACTGCGGAGCATAGATATCGATTATGCCGTTTTTCTGGGCGCGGGTTCTATTTTCGGCGCATATATGGGGGCGAAGGTTTCGCTCCGGACACATCCGCTGGTGATAAAAAAAGCCATCTCGCTGTGTCTGTTCTTGCTCGCGGCAAGGTTAATAGCCGCTGTTTTATAGATTCGGCAAAACAACAACGGAGGTGAAGGCCATGGAACAAAAGAAAGGATTGTTGGAAGGGCTGGCAAAGACGCTGAATGCGGGGGGATCGGCCCTGGTGGCAGCGTATGATGCCGGTTCCGGTTTCTTCAGCAGCGTTTTCAAATCCGCAAAAGGGGCGGCAACGGAATTGCCTTCGGCGGTAAAGGGCGGCATATCGAAGATGTTACCCGGAGACAGGAGCAGACTTGAGAGCAAAATAAGGGAATACGAAAAGAAGATAGAGGGGCTGTATTGCGAAATAGGAAAGGAGAGTTCGAAGTATGCGGACATGGAAAAGGCAATGGAAGGGGAGATGGTGAAAAACCTCCTCTCGGTTGTAAAGGACTATGAGGACGAAATAGCAAAGATAACAGACCAGATTGCTTCTATTAAGGAGGAGGAAGATACGATCCATAAGGACGAGAAGGAGCGGAAGATAGAGCCTGCTAAAAGGAAAAAAGAAAGCGGTATTGATGAGCAGGCATTTGAAACTTTGAAGACCGCAATAAGGAATGCTGTGGACACAGGCGTATTCGAGACTGCCTCTGAGAGAGAGGTTTTTGAACGGGTTGCCGATTACCTCCTCAGCGATGACCTTGGGCTTCGGGTGCTTTCCGTAAGCGCACTCGGAAAAATGGGAAACGAGGCGGCAGCGCCCATCCTGTTCGAGGCGGTAAAACTCGGCGATCCCTACCTTATGGCGGAAGCGGTCAATTCCCTGATAAGTATCGGAGATCCGACGGCAGTTGCTCTGTTCAAAGAGAATATCGCCAATCCGGACTTCTGGGTAAAGCAGAGGTGCCTGACCGGCCTGTATGAATTAGCGTATGAAGAATCTATCGACCTGATAATAAATGCCTTGAAAGACGGGCATCCGGATATAAGGATTACTGCTGCTACCTTTCTGGGATGGAGGGGCGCGACAGAGGCTGTCCCTGCCCTTATGGAAGCCATGGACGATAAAGATGCAAGGGTGAAAAAGGCGGTAATCGCTTCTCTGTCAAACATCAGGGATGCGGCTGCCGTATCTCCGCTTATATCGGCCATCTCCGACAGGGATAAAGAGGTAAGAAGGGCGGCGTTTAATGCGTTCAAGACTATTACAGGCATCGACTTCGAATTTGACGCAGATTGCTCCGGTGATGAACTGTCAAAGTCAATCGGATACTTAAAGGGCTGGTGGGACGCAAAGAGTCAAGGGTGTGCCGGAACTTAGCAGGAGGCATGAGCATACAATGAAGAAGGCATTGATTGTCGGCCTGCCGAATGTCGGAAAAAGCACGATATTCAGGAGATTGGTCGGGAGAAAAACCAAAATACTTGCTTATCCCGGCACAGCGGTGGAGGTGGCAAGAGGACGAATAAGGTCTGAAGGACAGGAGATAGAGATTATAGACATTCCCGGGATTTACAATCTGACCGCATGCTCGGAGCATGAGACGGTATGCAGAAAAATATTAACTGAAGAGCAGCCCGATATCATTATTCAGGTTGCCGATGAGAAGAACATGCAGAGATCGCTTGTGCTTACCGCATTTCTGGCCGAATTCGAAATGCCCATGCTCCTTGTCCTGAATATGGCCGATGAGGCCGCCCAGAGGGGAATAAAAGTAAAACGTCATAAGCTCGAAGAGCTTCTGGGCACTGCCGTAGTCGAGACAGTGGCCTCGGAAGGCGCAGGTATCGCCTCTTTGAATGCCGCCCTTGCGCGAGTAAGGGTGCCTTCTTTAACCTGTCATCTGCCTGAAATAATCAATAAGGCGGTTGCTAATATCGAGACTCACATGAAGGACGGTATCCGTTCAAAAAGGGCGGTTGCGCTCCTCTGTCTTTCCGATGAAGAGACAACGGCATCGTGGGCGCAGGATATCAGCGGGATCAGGGATAAAAGTAAAGCCCTCCGTTCCATAAGGGAGACGAAGATGCTTTTTCCCCGGCCGGTGGATCTGATCATCGCTCGATCAAAGGATGCCTGGGCTGAAGCCTTGTATCCGGAAATAGTATATTACACCCCTGTCATTTCAACTCCAGTCATGGATAAAATCGGCGACATGGCGCGGCATCCGGTCGCAGGATTTTTTGTCCTTTTTTCTTTGCTTTCGGCGCTGTATTTTATCGTCGGAAAGTTTGCCGCAGGCTATCTGGTCGATATTCTGGTCAGTGATTTCTTTGGGGGAACGGTTGCTCCTTATGCCAGGGCCGTTACTGCTGTGATACCTTCCGAATTTGTTCGGGAGGCGATTATGGGCGACTACGGACTCTATACAATGGGACTTGTTCCGGCAGTGGGACTTGTGCTGCCCATTATCGTGGTTTTTTTCTTCACTTTCGGCTTAATAGAGGATTCGGGATATTTTTCGAGGCTCTCGATATTGCTTGACAGGCTTTTCAGAAAAATCGGCCTTAATGGGAAAGCGGTGCTCCCGATAGTGCTCGGCTTCTCCTGTGTTACCATGGCGACCATATCAACCAGAGTGCTCGACAGTAAAAGGGAAAGGTTTATCGCAATATTTCTGCTTTCGCTCGGGATCCCCTGCTCCGCAAAACTGAGCGTAATCCTCGTCATCCTCGCACAGGTCTCCTTTTTTGCGTTTCTGACGGTCTTCGGGGTTATTTTCGCTCTTATGATTATTTCGGGCTTTGTCTTAAGCAGGCTGATGCGGGAAGATGGTTCCCGTTTTATCATGGACATTCCGCCTGTGCGCATCCCGAGTATCACGAATATAGCAAAAAAAACCTCGTATCGCTCCATGATGTTTCTCCGCGAGGCGCTGCCGCTCTTTTTCCTCGGGGCTTTCGGTCTCTTTCTCGCGGAAAGGATGGGCTTATTGCTCCTACTTGAAAAGACGGCCTCTCCAGTAGTAAAGGGTTTTCTCGGCCTGCCCCCAGAATTTGCCGAATCACTTATAATGGGTTTTATACGAGGGGAGGCCGGAATAGCGGTATTAAAAAAAATGCTGGATAAAGGCATAATGGACCATCTGCAGCTTGTTGTGGCAACGATCGTAACAATACTGTTCATTCCCTGCGTAACGAACTTTCTGCTCATAATAAAGGAACAGGGGTCAAAAAAAGCCCTTGCCATTATTGTTTCCGTTACCGCCTTTGCGATATTGACCGGCGGAGCGGTGAATTATCTGTTACGCTCGGCAAACGCCGTATTTTAAAAATGGAGGAATGGAGGATATATGAAGGTAGCGGATATCAATGCGGAAATACTCGAGGCCATATGGACGTTTGAGGAGAGGGGACGATGCACTGTTGAAGTGATAAAAAAAGGAGTGGATCACGGGTATGTCGTGACCGATGAGATATTATCCGAACTCGAAAAAGGGGGACTGATAGGCATACACGGCGAAGAAGTCAACCTGACGGAAGAAGGGAAGGACAAGGCGCGACCCATCATCAGAAGGCACAGGCTTGCCGAGAGGCTTCTTACGGATGTTCTCGGCATGTCTGTTGAAGATACGGAGGAATCGGCGTGCGAGTATGAACATATACTGGCGCCGGGTCTTACGGAAGCGATATGCACGCTGCTGGGACACCCGGCCGAATGCCCTCACGGCTCTCCCATACCGGAGGGAGAATGCTGCAAAAGAGCGGAACACTCCGTCATGACCGTCGTCAAATCCATGGATGCCTTCAATGTGGGCGATGAATTGAAAATATCCTATATCAGGACCAATGACCATATGATCACACACAAACTCATATCTTTCGGAATATCCCCGGGAAAGACGGTAAAGATCCGCCAGAAGTTTCCTGCATATGTTATTCAGATAAGCCAGGCCCAGATAGCCCTTGAGCAGGAGATCGCCGCGGATATCTATGGCCTGAAGATATAATTTAAGAACATGTGCGCGTTTAGGGGTTATTTATGAAAGCGGAAAAGAAAACAAAGGAAAACCTTATAAATGAAATAACGGAGTTGCGGAAGCGCATTTCCGAGTTGGAGGAAGATGATAGGGAGAAATTCCGCCAGCTTCGCATGTTTGCCGCTCACCTGCAGTCGGTGCAGGAAGAGGAGCGTACAAGGATTGCACGTGAAATACACGATGAGTTGTCCCAGACCCTGACGATGCTGCAAATAGATCTTGCCGATTTTGTGTCGGAATTGAATAAAAAAGACCCCAAGACGCATGCTCCTTTTATTGGAAAAGTTGCAGCCATATCGAAAGCCATCGGCGATATTATCGAAGTCGGCCATAGGATCGCAAGAGAGATGAGGCCGAGCATCCTCGACGACCTGGGATTTATGGCCGCGGCTGAATGGCAGATCAATGAGTTCAGGAAAAAGACCGGGATGAAATGTGAGTTCAACAAGGGGCATATTATCGCCTTTAACAAGGAATTTACAACGGCATTGTTCCGCATCCTGCAGGAGGCTCTGTCGAATGTGGCACGGCATGCCGGGGCGACTGAAGTTATAGTGGATATCTATATGAAGGATGGCTCGGTTATTTTAAAGGTGGAGGATAACGGCAAGGGAATCGAGGAGAGGAAGATTTCCGACGGTCATTCTCTCGGATTGCTTGGAATGAGAGAGCGTGTTACGCTGCTTAGCGGAGAGTTGAGCATTTACAGCAAGCCCGGAGAAGGGACCGCGGTTATCGCGTACATACCGGTAGGGAGGCATGCCCTATGATTAGAATAATTATTGCGGATGATCATCCTCTGGTGCGCTTCGGCATGACGAAGATCGTATCGAAAGATCCTGATATAGTTGTGGTCGGTGAGGCGCAGAATTCGCATGAAGTAATGGAACTTGTGCGGACACGCAGGGTTGATGTGGTTGTGCTGGATATTTCCATGCCGGGTAAAAACGGACTTGAAATACTGGAGCAACTGAAGCATGAATATCCTAAAATACCGGTGCTTATATTGAGCACGCATTCAGAGGAGCAATATGCGGTAATGGCCTTCAAGACGGGAGCTGCCGGCTATTTGACAAAAAGAAGCGCGCTGGACGAACTCATAAAGGCGATCAGAAAGGTTGCATCCGGCGGAAGGTACGCCAGCTCCGCGTTTGATGAATATCTGCTGTTCGGTCTGGAAAAGGGGATGGATAAACCGCCCCATGAGACCCTGACAAACCGGGAGTTTCAGATAATGCATTTGATAGCATCGGGCAAAAAGCCTAAAGCAATCGCAGAGGAATTGTGCCTGAGCGTAAAGACAATCAATACATACAGGGGAAGATTACTGCAAAAAATTCAGGTCAAGAGCAATGCTGAATTGACACGCTACGCCTTGGAGAACAAGTTGCTCGAATAGCAGCCTCTCCTGCTTTCGTTGTTCTGACGTAAAATATTTTTTCATTTTTCCGCGAGCCGCCGCTTATGCCCCTATTTAGGTAATTTACTTACATGAAAATCGGTTTTTTACCGATAGGCAGGCATCCTGTAAGCTGTTAAAGTTGCTTGTAGATGGATTTAATGCCGTTTATTTCTGCTGCAGAACAAGGCTGCAAGCCCTGCAGTCTTAAAAAAGTTCGAAGGAAACAGCTTTATTCTCTCTTAAGGAGGCACTTATGATGGGTGTTGCGAACGAGAATATTAAACGCGCGGAGGAAGTGGTAAACAGCATAGGTATTCCTTCTCAGCCGGGAATTGTTCTTGCTATTCATAAAGAAATAAATGATCCCTGCCCTGATTTTAAGAAAATTACGGATCTTATAGGCCATGATGTGGCCATTGCGGCCAAGATCCTCAAAATTGCCAATTCCCCTTTTTTTGGATCGAGACAGGTCAGTTCTCTTGAGCATGCCCTCAGCCTATTGGGGATTGGCAACTTCAATAACCTGATCATAACATCGGCGTTGCGTGATGTATTGAAGGGTTGCGGTCCGAGTGATGAGGTTTTCTGGAATCATTCGATGCTCGTAGCAAGGATTACGGCATATATTGCGAAAAAGACAGGAGTTTTACCGGAAGAAGAGGCGTATCTGCTGGGACTGTTCCATGACTGTGCTATTCCTTTGCTTTTAAAAAAGTTTCCCGATTATGTCCAGGTCTTCGACAGCGCAATTGATTACCGTCCTGAATCGATATATAATGAGGAAAAGCTCGTTAAAACAAACCACAGTATCGTGGGCTACATTGTAGCCAAATCATGGCGGCTTCCGGAGGTTATGTGCGAGGCGATACAATTTCATCATGCGGACAGCGCTGTCCGGCAGGGCGATCCTTCGGTGAGCAAGGCGAGGGCCGCTCTACTGCTCTCGGAATACATCTGTCATTGCTATACCGCAGAAATATCCGGCATTCCTGAAAATGATGATGAATGGTTAAATCATTATGGAGACGTTATATGCGAGTTGGACATCGATGTTGATGATATAAAAGATTTCAAAGAGGATTCTATAGATATGCTGAGCAGGATGGAATATACTTGTGTATGAGGCATGCAATAGGGCATAGGTTAAGTGAGGTTAGAGGACTGCTGGGTCTTTCTCAAAAGGAATTCGGCAGGCAGATAGGCGTGTCGTATCAGCACGTAAGTAAATATGAGAGAGGCCTAATAATGCCGGGGGTTGAGGTATTAGTAAAGATATACGAATGCTTCAGTGTAAATATCAACTGGCTGCTTACTGGCAAAGGCCCGGCATTTCTGGAAGGGCATAAAATATCCTTAGAAGAAGATATAAAATCAAAAGAAAGCATTCTGAAATGGATTGAAATCTTCTGGAATACCTCTACCCATGACAAAAAAGCATGGTTCATAATCGAATTCCAGCGCTATTTTCAGAGTCCCTGCGATAAATTGCCGAGAAAAACAAAAGACAAAAATACACCGCACCGATAACGGTTGCGGCAAGAGGGCGGATATGCATGCAAGAAAAGCAATAGGAGAGGAAAAACTCATGCCTTTATTTGCAAATCATCAACAAGGAATTAAGGAAACAGTTGAAGGTAAAGAAATGTGGGAACAAACGTTCAATGCCATAACGGACCCTGTCATGATTTTGGATACCGATCTCAGGATAATCAGAGTCAATAAGTCCATGGCCGAGAGATTGGGTGTTGCATCCCATGAAGTGGAAGGTCTCGCCTGTTACAAAGTATTGCATGGGAAAAATGAATCGATACCTTATTCCCGCTTGTTAGCCGACGGCCGATCCCGTTCCGCGGAAATTTATGAGGAACGTATGGGCGGCTATTTTCTCATTACCATGTCCCCCCTTGTTACTTCTGATGGAGTAATATATGGTTTTGTCCATCATGCCCATGACATTACCGAGCGCAAGCTGGCGGAGAAGGCAATCTGGGAGAGTGAAAACCGGTATAAGAGGCTTGTCGGGTCGATAACCGACTATATTTATACGATACAAGTTGAAAACGGCGGTCCGGTAAAAACAACACACGGTCCGGGCTGTATGGGAGTTACAGGGTATTCGACCGAGGATTACGATGCCGATCCCTATCTATGGTATAGGATGATCTATGATGAAGACAGGGAATCCGTAATGAAATATATCGAAAAGGCGCTTTCGGGTGAAATTAAACTGTCCTTTTGCCATCGGATAATACATAGGGACGGCAGAATAATCTGGATAGAAAACACAATTGTCCCCCGGTTTGGCGAGGAACACAGGATTGTTGCCTACGATGGCCTTATAAAAGACATAACAGAGAGCAAACATGCGGAAGAGGAAAAAAGAAAACTTCAGGAACAACTCCTTCAGTCTCAAAAGATGGAGGCTATAGGCACGCTTTCAGGAGGAATAGCCCACGAATTCAAGAATTTTTTGACTGTAATCCATGGCTTTGCGGATATAATCCTCAAGGGCAAAAGCCTTTCCCCTGATTCAATAAAGTATATCGGCATTATAGAAGATTTTGCCAAGAGGGCATCTCAGATCGTATCGCGATTATTAAGCTTTGCCAGAAAAAGCGAGTTTAAACCTATTCAGTTGAATATCAACTCAACCATCGAAAACACACTTGACATAGTATCAAAACTTTTCTCCCCAAAATTTAGTATTAAAAAAAATTTAAAAGATTCTCTCCCTCCCATTATCGGGGATGCAGTCCTGATAGAACAGGTATTAATGAATTTAATTGTCAACGCAAGAGATGCCATGCCCGCCGGCGGTGAAATATCGGTTGAAACCGATGTGGCGGATATTGAAAGCTGCAACCTGAATATTCCAGCGGATAAGGTCAGCGGCGATTATGTCAATATTTCGATTTCCGACACCGGAATCGGAATCCCTAAAGAACATCTGGACTGCATATTTGAGCCGTTTTACACTACAAAAGAGGCTGAGAAAGGTACCGGGCTCGGACTTGCGATTGTATACGGTATAGTCAGGCAGCATAACGGGTTTATTGACGTTTGCAGCGAACCCGGGGCAGGTACGACGTTTAAGATATATCTGCCCTTAATGTCATCCCAAAGATAAGGTCCTTAACATGTCCCAGAAATTGTGTTTTATGTTCATGTCGACGGCATCGTTGCTTTTCTATATATGTCGAAATAATGCAAAAATATCGACACGTTTATTCGATATGTCGATGCTGTCAACATATCATTGTGAAAGCAGTCTGTAGAGCTTAACGTTCAGATACAAATTCTCCCTGCCGATCTCATGGACTTTTAGTATTCCGGCCTTTTCCAATTCTTTTAGATACTCAGCTGCCGTTTGTCTTTCAGCAATGCCTGCATCCACAAGGAACTGCCCTTTGGTATAAGGTTGATGGAAGAGCAGTTCAATAAGCTCCTTTGAGTATACCCGGCTGGGAAGTTTTTTTCTTGCGTCCTCAAGGTTTTTCAGCTTGTCGCGAATAATGGATTCGCCTTCAGGCGGCGTATAGATGACTTCGCCTGTTGATGTGTTGGCGATTGCAGTTCCGGGTGCGTTCCGTATCCCCGCCTCGTTTTGTTTGATGATCTGGACAAGCTTAATGAGGAGGTTGGTAGTGATGACCGGACGCTTTTTAGCGTGCTGAATGCTTCCCAAAGGGCTTCGCGGTACCGCAGCACCTCTTTTGTTGCGGCATCCACCTGCGGCGACTGTGTGGTGAACGCCTTGAACAAGGCATCGTTAGTCGTGACGATATTCTCAATCTCGGAACTCGACTTCGCTTCTTGCAGGGTTATTGTATTAATGAGTATGGACTGATTAGGGATGGTTGAGCCTATCCCCTTGAGCTCGGCAAGCGCCCTGCCGGCTGTAATTGTTTTCTTCAGGATTGCAGTGGTCTCAATAGTCTCTTTTGGAGGTAATAAGGGAAGTTCGTTATGAGGTGTTAGAGGGTTAAATTTCATTTTCGCGAATTAAAGTCAGCAAGTCATTTGGCTGGCAGTTAAAGTAAATCTGTGGGAGTTGCCGCCAATAAACCCCCGTAAGATAAAGTCAGCAGATGGTTTTGCTGAGAGTAACGTATGGCGGGGCGGACGGGACTCGAACCCGCGGCCTCCTGCGTGACAGGCAGGCGTTCTAACCAGCTGAACTACCGCCCCAATAATGGGGTAAGACGCCAAAGAAAATGGTAGGCGGAACAGGGATCGAACCTGTGACATCAGCCTTGTAAGGGCTGCGCTCTCCCAGCTGAGCTATCCGCCCGAAAAGCGTCCGAAAAGCGACTTATATTAAACTATATAATATCGGACTTTGTCAATCGCTTGAATTAGCCGGCGCATGTCGATTATCATTAATAACATGATGAAAAAATTGAACATGTTCATTGCCGTTCTTCTTTTTTCCATACTGGCTGTTAAGCCCGTTTTTGCTGAGGTCTATTCTTACGACAAAGACAGCACTGTGATAGGTATTGTCAAGACGCACAAGGTTAACGGCGCGGAGTCGTTAATAGAGACGGCGCGGAAGTTCAATCTCGGTTACAATGAAATCGTAGATGCGAATCCGTCGCTCGATCCCTTCCTTCCGGGGAACGCTTCAAACGTTAATCTGCCTACAATGTGGATATTGCCGGATATCGCGCAGCATGAAGGGATAGTCGTGAACCTCTCGGAGATGAGACTCTATTATTTTTTTAATCAAAAGGGGTCTTCACTTGTAAGGACATTTCCGATAGGCATAGGGGACGACGGCAATGATACGCCTGTGGGGAATTTTAAGATAATAGAGAAGATAGTCAAGCCGAGCTGGCACGTTCCTCAGTCCATAAAAAAAGAGAGGCCGGAACTGCCGGCTGTAGTCCCGCCGGGTCCGAACAATCCTCTCGGTTCGCACGCATTGAGGCTTTCTCTCGGGAGCTACCTTATACACGGCACGAACAGGCCGTGGGCGGTCGGAAGGAAGGTTACGCACGGCTGCCTAAGGCTATATCCGGAAGATATTCCGAAACTGTTTGACATGGTGCCGAGCGGCACTAAAGTAACTATAGTCCGTCAGCCCGTAAAGATCGGGGTGAAGGATAAGAAGGTTTATATAGAAGTTCACAGGGATGAGAATGAAAAGGACGGGGGATACTTCAGAACAGCGGTGGAATTATTGTCAAAGAAGGGCCTGATGAAGATGATCAGCACCGAAAAATTGTATCACGCGGTGCGGGATAAGAGCGGAGTCCCGGTCGAAATTTCGGGTTTGGAAATAGAACTCCCGCAAAAAATTTTCGCTGAAAATTTTTTGCGGGAGAGTAAGATTACTTCTTTTGCTGCAATTCAAATGCCTTTTTAGCCTTTCCGAAAGACGCCTCAGCCCTGTCTGCTGCAGCTTCAGCCCTCTTTGCGGCAGCCTCAGCCCTGTCTGCTGAATCCTTTGCGATCTTCATAGCCTCTTGAGCAAGCGCTTTGGCCTCTTTAGCATCTTTCTTTGCTGTATTGACATCAGATGAAAGTGCTCCAACCTTGCCTTCAAGGGCGCCTACCTTCGATTCAAGGGACGAAACCCTTGCCTCGAGCTTGCTGATCCTGTCCACCAGAGGGTCTATCTGCTGTTTCACATAATCCTGCGTGGCGCATCCAAAAGAAAAGAGCATTACTAATGCGAGCGCCGGTAACATGAATTTTTTCATTCCACTTCACCTCCTTTCCCTGAAATGTTGTAAATGCCTTAATAGAAAAGATACACCCAAACGAATAAAATTTCAAGCATTTTTGTATGCCTCCATAATAAATACCTAAATTGAGCGATTCACGCTCAGAAATATGCAGGCAGGTGCGGCGAAAAGACTTTAAACCCTGCACTTATATTAACATATAATATACCGTCATCCGCATCGGTGGATACTTATTGGGTAATGCGTTTATAATTTTTGCTATGCAGTTGAAACAACACTTTTTAAAGTCTTTGAGCCGTGACTGTTTGCATAAAATCACTCAATATAGGTAAGTAATTATCGGATGACTCTGATCCTGTTGAAAAGAAACATCGCGCAAAATATCCCTATATTCAGCAGAACTATCGTCGCTCCGGCGGGCAGGTTCCACGAAAAAGAGATAAATATTCCGGCAAGCACCGACAATACCCCGAAGGCTGATGACAACAATATTGCGCTTTTAAAACTCCTTGCCGCCTGAAAGGCCGATACAGCCGGAAGTATTAAAAGCGCGGAAACGAGCATAACGCCGACCAGCCTCATTGCGAGCACTACGGTAACGGCGGTAAGCACTACAAGGATTGTATTGACGGTCTTTGTTTTAATGCCGGATACCTTTGCGAGGTCTTCATCAAATGTTACGGAAATAAGTTCATGGTAAAACAATCCGATTACTGTCAGCACGGTCAGAGACATGACTGCGGAAAGCGCCACCTCTTCCCTGCTGACGGCAAGTATATTCCCGAACAGATAGCTGAAAAGGTCAACATTAAAGCCACCGGCAATGCTCGCTATAAGCACGCCCAATGCTATTCCCGCAGCGGATACAATGCCTATGGCCGCATCGCCGTAAAGACGCGCCCTTTCCATAAGTTTCAAAATCCCGTATCCGCCGAGCAGCACAACAGGTATCGAGGCGTAAAGAGGAGAAACCTTAAAAAGAAGCCCCAACGCGACTCCGCCGAATGTTACATGAGCAAGGCCGTCGCCGATAAGCGACAACCTCCGCAGCACAAGGAACATGCCTAAAATCGAGCAAAGAACTGCGATAAACGAGCCTGCTATAACAGCCCTCTGTACAAAACCGTAATTCAGAAATTCAATAAACTCCATAACTCTTAACTCTTTAACTCCTTTTTTCAGGGACAGTCCCTTCAATCATGCCTGTGGCAGATCAGATGCTGCGAGCCCGGGCCGAAATATTCGGCCATATTCTCCGATTCGCAGAAATCTTTAAAAGTGCCGTAGAATACAACCCTCCTGTCGAAATACAGAAGTTTTGACGCATATCTGCCCGCGCTTCCGGTGTCATGTGTAATAAGCATTACCGTCGTATTTTTGTTTTTATTGAGGACATCGATAACGGCAAAAAATTTTTCTCTCGTCTCAGGGTCGACAGCGGTTGTTGGTTCATCGAGGATAAGCAGCTCAGGCTCGTTGATAACGGCGCGGGCAATTATTACCCTCTGCTGCTGGCCTCCTGAAAGCTCTCCTATCTTTTTATCCTTCAATGCCGTAATGTCCATTAAAGATAATGCCCTGTCAATCGCTTCATTATCTTTGGATGAGAGCCTTTTAGGAAACCTCTTTCCCGATAAAAGTCCCATCGAAACAACTTCTTCTACGGTTGCGGGGAAATACGGGCTGAAAGATACAAGCCTTTGAGGTATATATCCCACCTTCTGCCAGTCCGCAAAGGTTGAAGGGGAAACTCCGAAGATTTTTACGCTCCCGGCGGCCGGCTCTATAAGGCCGAGCATTGTTTTGATAAGCGTGCTCTTGCCCGAGCCGTTGGGTCCTGCCAGCGCAACATAATCGCCTGCATTAACGGCAAGCGTAACGCCGCTGAAAATATCGGTTGAATTATATTTGACGGACAGATTTTCGATGGAAACTATTTGCATAGGTTATTTACATTTCATGCCTGTCTTTAGATTTGAAAGTGTCTGTTCCATAAGCCCGGCAAATGTAACGCCGCTGTCCCACTCCTCTTTTGTTATATTGTGGGCGGCATGAAGCTGAAGCAGTGCAGCGCCGGTTTCCTTTGCTATGGTATCGGCAACGCGAGGAGAGACAAGCTCTTCGTAAAAGATATATTCAGCATTGTGTTTTTTCATTTTCTTGACTAACTCCGCAAGCCGCTTTGCGGAAGGCTCGGAATCGGGCGAGAAGCCGCGATATGCCGAAATGTAATTAAGGCCGTATCTCCTGGCCATATAGCCGAAGGTATAATGTCCCCCATGTATAAAATATTTTGTGCTGCATGAGGCTAACCCTTCGCGGAATTTATTGTCAAGATCGGAAAGCATAGTTTTGTATTGCTCAGCGTTTTTACGGTAGGCATCGGCATTGGCGGCATCGGCCTTGATAAAGCCTTCAAGCATATTGTCAACCATCTTTTGGGCATTGCCGAAATCAAGCCAGATGTGGGGATCCATCTCTTGTTCAACCTTGCCCTGCTTATGGTCATGTCCGTCTTCTTCTATATGTTTTATGCCTGTGCCTGAATCAACAACAATCAGGCCTCTATTGTCTATGCTTTTTAAAATTTTTTCCGCCCACGGCTCCATATGCTTGCCCGTATATATAAAGGCATCAGCCTTGTTGATTCTTACGATGTCTTCGGGCCTCGGTTCAAAACCATGAGACTCGACGCCTGGAGGCAGCAACAGAGAAACGTCGGCATACTGCCCTCCTATGTTTTTAGCAAAGTCATAAAGCGGGAAAAGCGTAGTAACAACAGTAAGCTTTTTTGCCTCAAGCTGCTTCTTTTCATTTTTCCCGCATGATAAACCAATAACAGCAAGACAGACAATCAGAATAAAAGCAGTCTTCAACGGCTTCACAGCTTCCCCCTTCATTTTTTATAAGAATCCCTGACTTAAGTTATACTACTACATGAATAACGGACAAGGGAAGAACGGCCAGAGATTTTCAGCGTTATATGTAAGGGACTTCAGGCTCTTTTGGCTCGGTCAGGTTATTTCGCTTTCAGGCACATGGATGCATTCGGTGGCGCAGAGCTGGCTCGTATACTCGCTGACCAAATCCCCGCTTTACCTCGGCATCGTAGCGTCGCTTTCTTCGCTTCCCATACTTTTATTTACCCTGTTCGGCGGAATGGTCGCTGACAGGTATCCGAAGAGGAATATACTAATTATTACGCAGATAATGTCGGTAATACCGGCGCTTATTATCGCAGTGCTTGCCGATGCGAACATAATTGCGGTATGGCACGTTGGAATAACCGCTTTTTTTCTCGGAACCGTCAATGCCTTTGACGTGCCTGCGAGACAGGCGTTTTTAGCGGAGCTTGTCGGTAAGGCGGATATAACGAATGCCATCGCGCTTAATTCGGCCGCCTTTAACGGCGCGCGGATTATAGGCCCGGTAATAGCCGGTTTTATTATTGCGGGCATAGGCATTCCAGCCTGTTTTTATCTAAATGCCGTGAGTTTTGTGCCGGTGATCTTCGCCCTCTCTAAAATAAAGGCAAAGGGCTCTATAAAGGCTTATCAAACCGGCATCTTTGCCGGCATAGCGGACGGCTGGGGGTTTGTAAAAAAAGAAAGGCCGGTAATGCATATAATGTCCCTTATTTCGGTGTTCAGCCTGTTCGGCATCCCTTACATCACGCTTCTTCCCGTGCTTGCCGGAGAGATATTGCAGGTAGGAGCAAAAGGTCTCAGCTTTTTAGTAGCTTCTGCCGGAGCCGGCTCTTTGCTTGCCGCCATGATGATCGTTTTCAAGGGCGAGATCGAGAAAAAGGAGATATATATGCCGCTTTCAGCACTTATCTTCTCTATTTCGATAATGGGTATCTCATTCTCCGAAAATTTTTATGTCTCGATGATTTTTATCTTCTTCGCCGGATGGGGCATCGTGAGCTTTCTCGCCACGAGCAACAGTTTTATACAGCACGCGGTGCCGGATTTTTTAAGGGGAAGGGTTATGAGCCTCTATACTCTCGTTTTTTTAGGCTTTGCTCCGGTCGGGAATTCCATCATAGG
Organism: Nitrospirota bacterium; assembly: GCA_021792185.1. Classification (GTDB taxonomy): domain Bacteria; phylum Nitrospirota; class Thermodesulfovibrionia; order Thermodesulfovibrionales; family Dissulfurispiraceae; genus GWB2-47-37. The sequence continues at coordinate 19,245 of JAJYVD010000033.1, forward strand.
GATTGCCGCGGATTTTTTCGGAACGATCATATCGCTGAAGATTTTTGCGCTCATGTGTATTATCGGGAGTATAATATTTGCTAAAAAGTTCAGGAGTTCGAGAGTACAGGAGTTGGGGAGTTGAAACTTCTTGCGATTGAGACATCTACAATGTTGGGCGGCGTGGCGATTATGGACGGAGATGCGCTTATTGCCGAGTCGCGCCTGAACGTGAAATTTACTCATTCCGAACGCCTTATGACCGGTATGGATTACGCATTGGAGCAATCGGGCTTGAAAATAGAGGACATAGATGTTTTCGCTGTTGCCATAGGTCCGGGTTCGTTCACAGGGCTCAGGGTCGGCCTCAGCACTGTTAAGGGGCTTGTGTATGCCACCGGTAAAAAGCTTGTTTCGGTCCCTACGCTTGAGGCATTCGCGTGGAATGTGCCGTTCAGTGAATATGATGTCTGTCCGCTGCTCGACGCGCGTAGGAAAGAGGTTTATGCGGGCATATTCCGGTGGACGGATGACGGTTTTGTGAGAGTTATGAGCGAGCAGGCGATAAAGATGGAAGCCCTTATGTCTTTGATAATCGAGCCGACAATTTTTTTAGGGGAGGGCGCTCTTATCTACAAAGAAAATATAAAAGCAAATCTCGGCGATAAGGCTTTTTTTGCAAACCCTCAGCATATGGTTCCTTCGCCCGCAAATGTCGCATATTTAGGCATGAAGAAGGCGGCGGCAGGGGAGTTTGAAGAACCGATAGCGCTGGCGCCGATGTATCTTAGAAAATCCGAAGCGGAAATGAAGACAGGCAATGGGCGATAGGCAAGAGGCAATAGGTTATGAAATTTGAATTTTTACTTAAAGCCTATATTTTATCGCCTATAGCCTATCGTCTATAGCCTGTTTATGAATACCGTCTATATCCGTGAAATGTACCCGGATGACGTTGATGAAGTGCTGGAGATAGAAAGACAGTGCTTCACGATGCCATGGTCGGATACTTCTTTTCGCAGCGAGATTTACGGTAGGCATTCCATAACAAGGGTTGCGGAACTCAACGGTATTATTGTCGGATATATATGCATAAAGCATGTAGCGGACGAAGGCCACTTGCTCGATCTGGCCGTGCATCCGGATTATAGAAAGCGGGGCATAGCAAAGATGCTGCTTGCCGATGTTATCGAGGAACTGCGGCTATGCGGCTGCAGATTTTTTTATTTAGAAGTGAGGATATCGAATCGCGCGGCCAAAAAGCTTTATGAGACTCTCGGATTCAGGACTGCAGGCACGAGGAAAGGGTATTATATGAATCCGGTAGAGGACGCGGTTCTAATGATGCGGGAATTGTAAACCTAAGCCGGGCGATTTTATATGTCAGGCACGCCTCAAAGACTTTAAAAAGTGTCGGTTCAGATGCATATGTAAAGATTACAAATGAATTATCCAAATAAGTATCCGCCGATGCGGATGACGGATAAAAGATAGATGTTAATACAAGTGCGGTTTAGTCTTTTCATCGCGCCTGACATATATTCTTAAGCTTAGAGTTGCTTATTTTGTCAGAGATTTCAGAAAATCTATGGCCGCTTTTTTCAGCTTTTTGTCTTTTATTCCCCTGAATGTGTGCAGCAAAAGCTGTTCGTCATCGGTCAGTTTCCCGTAGACAGCAGGCTTTTCCGCTACTGTCCACTCCCCTTGCTCGAAAAAGTTTTTTAGCGGAACACCGAGGGCATTTGCTATCTGCCTCAGCCTTTCTATGCTTATGTTATTTGTATCCTTTTCGTATTTCTGTACCTGCTGATACGATACGCCGACCATTTCAGCTAACTTCATCTGGGACATGCCTTGCGCCTTCCGGTATTCCTTTATGAGACGGCCGATAGTCTTTTCCCCGCGTTTTTTCATCTAAAACACTCTAAATAAGCGCAAATATAAAAGTCTATAAACCTGAGGTTGTGTTTAGTATTGACATGCACAATTAAAGGTTGTATAGTTTAAAAGTTGGAGGATTGCCTATGAATAAAGAGAAAAGAGTCCTTGTAATAGACGATGACGATTCTGTCAGAAGGCTTCTTGCCGATGTTCTCGGGTTTCACAAATTTGCTGTCTGCACCGCTCACGATGGTATGTTTGCCCTTGAACTCCTCGCAAGATCTGAATTTGACATCATTATTACCGATTATTCCATGCCCGGTATCGACGGCATTGCCCTTACGAAGATGATGCGTTCCAGATGTCCTGATTCCTTTATCATAGGCATAAGCGCGGATTGCGATGAAAGGGATTTTTTAAATGCGGGTGCAAACGCCTTCCTTCACAAGCCGTTTTATTTGCACGATATACTGTCGATGGTCCAAATAGGCATAAAAGTTTGACTTTATCCGCGTCCATATGCGATTCTAAAAATAAGATTTGATACAGGAGGTGGCTGTTAATGCCGATTTACGAATATTGCTGCGAAAAATGCAATGAGACCTTTTCGGTATTTCAGAGCATCAACGCAGGCGGTAACGATACAAGATGTCCGAAGTGCGATTCGAACAATGTGAAGAAGAAAGTATCTTCCTTTAGTTGTTGTTCTATAGGAGCCGGGGGCGTAAACTCATCGTCTTTTGGTTCTTCCGGAGGTTTCAGTGGAGGTTTCGGCGGAGGCTGAGGCCCTTCCTGCTGAACAGTTAGTTCAGAAAAAAAGGTTAAGGTCAAGGTTAAGGTTGAGAGAAATATTCACTTAACTTTGACCTTAATTTTTTATTAACCTGAACCTCAGCCTTAACCTTAGCCTGTCTTTATAGTATTTATCTTATGCGCGAGGCATCCCGCGCCGAAGCCGTTATCTATGTTCATTACCGCAATGCCCGGAACGCATGAGTTTAACATCGCAAAAAGAGCCGTAAGCCCTCCAAGGCTCGTGCCGTAGCCCACCGATGTGGGCACTGCGATCACGGGCCTGTCAGTAATGCCTCCCACTACAGAGGGCAGCGCGCCTTCCATTCCCGCGACAACGATTATGACCTTTGTTTTGCCGATAAGTTTCCTGTGGCTTAGAAGCCTGTGAATGCCGGCAACTCCTACATCGTAAAGCCTCTCTGTTTTGCTTCCAAGGAACGATGCGGTTGCTTCGGCTTCTTCTGCCACCGGCAAGTCAGATGTGCCTGCGGATATTATGAGTATACTGCCTTTTTTATTTTGTTTTTCACCGTATGAAATAACTCCTGCTTCGGGATAAAACTTTATTTTTTTCGAATCTATTGCCTCTTGCCTATCGCCTCTTGCCTCTGTTAACGCCTTGTATACGTATTCGGAAGCCTTGGTAATAAGGAACCTGCCGCTCCTTCTAAGCATCGCATTTGCTATTGATACTATATCTTCGGTTTTTTTGTTTTGCGCGAAGATCACTTCGGGTATGCCGTTCCGCAATCCCCTGTGATGGTCCACCTTCGCAAACCCCATATCCTCGAAAGGAAGGTGTTTTATCGCCTCCATAGCGTCTTGAGGCGACATGTTGCCGTTTTTTACATTGCCGAGTAGAGATTCTAATTTCTTAGTATCCATAAAATTCGGATTTGAGCGTGCGGTTCATGAGGTCTCTTACCGCTTCTTTGGGCGGCTTGTCTTTATAGAGAGTTAGATAAACCTGTTCGGTTATAGGCAGGTCTATATCAAGCTTTTTTGAAAGGTCGTAAGCAGCGCGCGTTGTCGTAACCCCTTCTGCAACGTGCATTGTACCGCTTAAAATATCGGACAGCTTTTGTCCCTGTCCGAGCTTGCGGCCGACTGTGTAATTTCTCGACAGAGGGCCGGTGCAGGTCAGCACAAGGTCGCCGAGGCCGCTCAATCCCGAAAACGTAATCTCTCTCGCGTTCATGCCGATGCCGAGCCTTGCTATCTCCGAAAGCCCTCTTGTTATAAGGGCTGCCCTCGAATTATGTCCGAGCCCGAGTCCCTCGCATATGCCGGATGCTATCGCTATAACGTTTTTCAGCGCTCCGCCTATCTCCACGCCGATTATGTCGTCGTGAGTGTAAACCCTGAAATAGTCGGTGTTGAATATTTCCTGCAAGAGCAGTCCCGTTTTTTTGTCTTCAGTGGCGAGAGTTACAGCGGTCGGCAGCTTTGCGGCAACCTCCTTCGCAAAGCTCGGTCCCGAAATAATGGAGACCGGCTTGCCGAGGATCTCTTTCAGAAGCATAGAGGGCGTTAAAAGGGTCTCTATCTCTATGCCCTTTGACGCGCTTATTATGATCGACTCCTCTTTGATATATTGTTTCGCCTGCGTAAATATCGGCCTTATATACTGTGTCGGGACAACATTCAATATATAACGCGATGTCGATACCGCTTCGGCAATATCGCTTGTGGCCTTTAGGTTATTGGAGAGCGTAACGCCGGGAAGATAGAGATTATTTACCCTTTCTTTGTTTATCTGTTCCGCCAGGTCAGTCTCGTGCGTCCAGAGTTTTACATCGTAACCCTTTTCCCCGAGGAGTGACGCTAACGTAGTTCCCCAGCTTCCAGCGCCTATTATCGATATGTAACTGTTAGGATAGTTCATAAAAATATAGCAAAAATCAGCTTAATTACTGTGGAGGAGGCATGAGCGTCCGTATAAAACTGTCAGAACTCGACTCCATCTCACAACCTTTTCCCTCTGTACGATAGCGGATAATCGTGCCTCTCGGAGTTGTTTCCCAATGTATAGAACAATCCTCGCTTATAGGCTCGACATACACCGAATTGCCGTTGGCGAGCGGATAGGTAGTCTCTTTCCACTCAATTTTTGAGGCGTATGAATCGGGGCTCTTCATTGCCTGTTTAAGTTCAGATACCGGCCTTGATATCCAGTTATTGACGTGATCTTTAATGCTTACCTGAGATGAGCATCCATACAATACAACTATGAACAATAAGAAATGCCATTTTTTGGCCGATATAATTGATATATATTTCATGATTAGACCCTCATCGCCTTTAGTTGAAATTTCAGATATTATAACAGAATATTGCCGAGAAAATTACAATATATAGTGCGGGGCTCAGGGCAAACGCACTATGATGAACACTGCAGGTTGAGAATCGAAGCTCTGTAATTATCATCATATGCCGCCTTTAAGCGTTTGTTTTTAACTCCAAGCTTGCAGGACTTGTTTTGCTTTAGCAGAT
>JAJYVD010000034.1 GCA_021792185.1 Nitrospirota bacterium
CTCCTTGTTGGTGGGTCGCACTACTAACTTAACCCTAAACAAATAGGGGGAGGCAAGCTTATTTGAAGCAATGTATTACTGGACAAGGGTTTTAAAGCTTTTAGCTTAAAAACTTTTGACAATACGGCAGTATAACAAAGGAGGAATGACTATGAAAATATTATTGAATCTGGCGGCGATGGCAATTGCTGCAATGGCGCTTGCTGGCTGCGGCACAGCAACGCAGGAGATAAAGGCAAAATCTGAGAGTGAACAGACGGATGTTTTTAGTGAAGTTAAAGAGGATGAAATAATCCCTAAAGGATTTGCGGATATAATAATCAAGTCATCGATTAAGACTCATCTTGAAAAACATTACTTAGTTGAACTAAAAGATACGCTTCACGGAAAACCCATATACCCTTTCTTAATAAACATAGATGGTCAGTCTGCTATATGGGAGGTGAAAAGTCAAGTAGAAGACATTCCTGAATATGCCGATGGAGGCCAGAAAAATCCCGAAGGTGGAAAGGGGATGAGATATATCTTGAACAAAAGAATAAGACTTAAGCCCGGATTACACAGGATATTTTTTGGGCTTCCGGGTGAAAATCGCTCTAAGGAGTTTGCAATAACAACAGAAGATGGGAGAGTTTATAATTTAGAAATTAAGCCTATTTACAACAGATACAGGTATGAGGGGTCGAGATTTGAAAGGGGTGTAGACAGAATCGAGGTGTTTTTGAACGGTATCCCTATTCAGTAAATTTTGGAATCTTTGCATTTTATCCGGCAATTTGAGATAATACAACGCAAACCGTTTTTTGAAAGGAAACAAACAATATGGCTACTATCCACAGACTTCCGCAATCCCCTTGGAGGGCGATGATCGAAAGCGCATTTTATGCGAACTCCGCAAGAAAGACCACGATGGCTGAATTGTATAAACTCTCGCTTAAGCAGCCGGAGGTCATGGCAACAGCACACCCGTTTTATAAGCCTTCGCAGTTCGGCCTTCCAAAGGACGCGAAGGTTCTCATCTCGAATGACGGCGGCATTGTGGGACGCACTGCGCGGGCAAGAAGGCTTGTCAGGGAGATGGGGAAAGACAAGGATAAATATCTGAGGATTCTCGGAGAGGCGATATATAATCTCAACAGGCGCGAATGTTTGTGGCTTGAAGCGATTGTCGGCCTGCATGCCGATTTTATGATCAAGGCGCATTTGCTGAGTCCTGTAACGGATGCAAAGAATATGCTCGATTGGGGAACGAATTTCACTCCGTGGATGAAACCGTGGAGCGATCTCTATAAAAAATCCCGCAAGCTGAACGAGCCTGATATTCTTGTATTCGCAGACCCCGAATGGTCTGACCCCGATTTCCCGAACGGGCTTGTGATAATTGATGAGGACGAAAACTGCATAGCAATTTTAGGATTGCGATATTTCGGCGAAAGAAAGAAAGGCACCTTAACCCTTGCTTGGACTATGGGCGTAAGGCACAACATGGTGGCGTGCCACGGCGGAATAAAAACTATCGGCAGCCATCAGCCGGTGGCTGTATTCGGGCTTTCGGGCTCCGGAAAATCATCCATAACAAACAGTCATGACCACGCCGGCACATTGAAGAAGAATGAAAAAGTCACGGTCATTCACGACGATGCGTTTTTGATAGACCTCGACAATAATATAACGGTCGCCCTCGAACCGAGCCTCTTTGACAAGACAGATGCAGTTACATTTCAGGACCCCATTATCAAATATTTCTATTCCGCGCAAAATGTAGCTGTCACAGAGCCTTCTCCGGGCAAGAAACTCATTGTTGCCGAAGATATCAGGAACGACAACGGACGGTGCATTAAATCACGGGATATGTTTAATCATGCCGATTCCTGCAAAAAACCCGGCAAGGTCATATGGCTTCAGAAAGACCCGTCCCTGCCCCCTGTATGCAAGGTTTCCGGCACTGGGCTTGCGGTTGCGATGGGGGCATCCCTCAGCACCATGAGGGCAAAGGGAGTAGAGAATGTGCCGAAGGAGGAACTCGCAAAGCTTGTCATCGAGCCGTTTGCCAATCCGTTCAGGGTTCACCCACTTACGGTTGACTGCCAGCAGTTCAGGAAGCTCTTCAAGAGCGGCACCGAGTGTTATATCATGAATACCCATGCCTTCGGACTGCCGGGACAGGAGATCGACATACCGAAAGAACTTTCTCTTTCGATCGTTACCGAGATGGCGAGGGGAAACATCGAATGGAAGGAGTGGAGGGTATTTCCGGGACTTATGATACCCAAAAACGGCAATGACCTGTTCGGCGCGGACTTTGACAAGAAATATAAGCCGTCAAAGGATGTGGAGTATCTCCAATTCCTGAGAAACAGGATGCAGGACCGCATAACCTATCTCTCAAACAAGAGAGACATAGATCATGATATGGAAAGCTCATTCATAGACCCGCTGGTAGCGGCGCGATTGGTGATAGATAAAATACTTAATCCTATTTAACCCTAATAATGTATTTATATGGAGGCATAAACAGCTAAAAGTCTTTACAATTCGCAATTTTTTAAAACAATCCAGTATATTTAATGTGAATATTTTTATTGGATATGGAGTAACAGTCATCCTCAATAATGTGGCGAGGTAAAGCTTTTTATCTGCCTATGCCTCCATATCTTCAAAGTTTAATTGCATTTTTAGAATGGAGTAAAACGACGTGGAAGCCGCAAACATAATAAGGCAGATCGCCATAACCGCCCTGCCTATACTTATAGCCATAATACTGCATGAGGTAGCACACGGCTTTATTGCTTATAAACTCGGCGACCCAACTGCGAAGATGATGGGCAGACTCACATTAAATCCCATAGCTCATATCGATGTATTCGGCACTATTTTGATGCCGTTGCTGTTATTCGTATTAACGAACGGGCAGTTCGTCTTCGGCTATGCGAAGCCGGTTCCCATCAATCCGTATAATTTCAAAAAACCGAAGAGGGACATGGCCATATCGGCGGCAGGAGGGCCTTTAACAAATCTGTCACTTGCTTTTTTAAGCGTGCTGATTCTCAAATACGCGGTAATCCCCGCAGCGGCCTTTATGTCCGATGATGTGGCGGTAAAGTTCATTAAACCCATGGTGATGATGCTCACAGCGAGTGTAACTATAAACGTAATACTTGCTTCTTTCAATCTGATACCCGTTCCTCCTCTGGACGGAGGAAGGGTTCTAATGGGGTTTCTGCCTCATAAGCAGTCGCAAGCATTAGGAAAGCTCGAACCTTACGGAATGATTATTATTCTTGTGCTTGTGGCAACAGGCATGGCGCGTTATATAATAATGCCTCTTATGAGGTTGTTTTTAGGTATGCTTGACATAATTTAGAGGCGTAGGCAAATGGAGATTGTTTGATGAATAAAGAACGTGTTTTGAGCGGCATGCAGGCGAGCGGCAGGGTGCATATAGGCAATCTTGTCGGCGCGCTCAAAAATTGGGTAGACCTTCAGGATAAATACGACTGTTTTTATTTCGTCGCGGACTGGCATGCGCTGACTACAGGATATGCCGATCCCTCTACAATAAAGGAGAGCACAAAAGACCTTCTGATAAACTTTATTGCCGCAGGCTTAGACCCCGACAAATCAACTATCTTCCTTCAGTCGATGGTTCCTCAGCACGCAGAACTCCATCTGCTTCTTTCGATGATAACTCCACTCGGCTGGCTCGAAAGGGTTCCTACATATAAAGAAAAGCAGGAGCAGTTAAAGGACAGAGACCTCTCGACTTACGGCTTTTTAGGCTATCCGGTTTTGCAGACAGCGGATATTATCATCTATAGGGCAAAGCATATCCCTGTCGGAATCGACCAGTTCCCGCACCTCGAAATATCGAGGGAGATTGCGAGAAGGTTCAATTATCTTTACAACAGAAATGTATTTCCCGAGCCGGAAGGGCTGCTGACGCAGTTCCCGAAAGTCCCGGGACTCGACGGCAGAAAGATGTCCAAGAGCTATGACAATGCTATATATTTAAGCGATTCTCCTGAAGTCGTGGAACAGAAGATAAGGACGATGATGACGGATCCGGCGAGAAAGAGAAAGACCGACACGGGCGAGCCTGAATTGTCTCCGGTGTATCATCTGCACAAGATTTTCTCTTCGAGCGAGGAACTGGATATTGTTGCACACGGATGCAGGACTGCGGAAATCGGGTGCATAGATTGCAAAAAGATCCTCATAAAAAATGTCTTTGATTATTTGAAACCTATATGGAAAAAGAGAAATGAACTTATTTCAAATCCGGACATGGTTTTGGATATAGCTGAAAAAGGCTCTGAAAAGGCAGGGCAGGCGGCTGAAGAGACAATGAAACTCGTCAGAGAGGCAATGGGATTATCGTAGTTTTTGGCTTAGATTTTTGGCTTGATTGTTATGTCGTTCCCGATTAAACTTATCTTATGCTCGAATCGTTGTTTAATCCGAAATCAATCGCTGTAATCGGAGCATCGAGAGAACCTCAGAAGGTCGGCTATGCGGTCATGAACAACCTCATAAGGTTTAATTACCGCGGCAAATTATATCCTATAAATCCCTCTGCTTCCGAGATACTCGGACTGAAGGCGTATCAAAAAGTATCTGCCGCAGGCGAAAATATAGATCTTGCCGTCATAGCGGTTCCCGCCCGCTTTGTGCCTGAAACCATTATGGATTGCGTTGCCGCGGGCATAAGTTCTGCCGTTATCCTGAGCGCGGGATTCAAGGAGGCAGGGCCTGAAGGCGTAAGGCTCGAAGGGGATATAAAAAAAATCGGCAGGGACAACAATATCCGCATCCTGGGACCTAACTGCCTCGGCATTATAAATACGGTAAACGATATGAACGCTACATTTGCAGCGGGCATGCTCCCTCGTGGAAGAAATGCCTTCTTCTCGCAGTCAGGGGCGCTCGGCATCGCGATCCTCGACTGGGCTATCGGAAACAGGATGGGGTTTTCAAAATTCATAAGCCTCGGCAATAAGACAGACCTTAACGAAATAGACTTCATAGAATACTTCATCAACGATCCGGATACCGACATTATCCTCGGATATATAGAAGACGTTGTTGACGGCAAAAGATTCCTGAATATTGCCGAAAAAGCAACAAAGATAAAACCTATCATACTCTTGAAATCAGGCGGCACGGAGGCGGGAGCTCGGGCGGCGTCTTCGCATACAGGCGCTCTTGCCGGCTCGGAGATCGCGTTTAGCGCGGCATTTAAGCAGACGGGAGTTATAAGGGCAAAGGGCATCGAAGACCTTTTCGATGCCGCGCTTGCGTTTTCAGGAGGAAAACTGCCTGCCGGAGATAGATTGCTTATTATCACAAATGCCGGAGGTCCCGGAATCATTGCCGCGGACACGTCGGAAAAGCTTGGGTTAAAGCTGCCGCAGATGTCGAAGAATACCATAGAGGCTATGTCTGCACTCCTGCCGAAGAATGCATCCCTTTATAATCCGGTCGATATAATAGGCGATGCGAACTCCGAAAGGTATGCGGTTGTCCTGAATAAAGCTATCTCGGATCCGAATGTGGACGGTATTATCGTCATACTTACACCTCAGGCGATGACGGATGTGGAAAATACGGCGCAAATAATTATCGAGACTTCGGAAAAGACCGAAAGATCCGTCATAGCGTCTTTCATGGGCGAGATGAGGGTAAGGGAATCGATCGAAAGGCTCAAGGCAAGAGCCATACCCAATTTCTCTTATCCCGAGACTGCGATTGCTGCGTTCAAGAGGCTCCATGATTATAATGTCTGGAGACATGCAGAAGAAGACGCCCCCATTAGCAAAAGGGGAATGGCTGGATTTGATGCTGTAAAAGATGCTATTAACAGTTTATTACAGTCGGGCAGGTACGAGGCAGGCGAAGATACGGCAATGGCAATACTTTCTCACTACGGATTTACATTCCCTCAAAGGGAGATTGCACGCTCTGCAAAAGAGGCAGCGGTTATAGCTGAAAGAATAGGATTTCCTGTGGTGATGAAGATATCCTCTCCCGATATACTGCATAAAACCGATGTGGGAGGAGTTAAGCTCAACGTAAACTCGGAGGCCGCAGCGGAGGATGCGTTCACCGAAATAACATCCAATGCAAAACGGTTTATGCCCGGCGCATTTATACAGGGCGTCATGGTTTATGAGATGATCAAAGGAGGCAAGGAGGTAATCCTCGGCGTAACCTATGACAGGACATTCGGGCATATGATAATGTTCGGGTTGGGAGGCATATATGTGGAAGTGCTGAAAGATGTATCCTTCAGGATAGCGCCGGTGTCCCGCAGCGAAGCGGTGTCGATGATAAACGAAATTAAAACGTCTGCAATCTTAAAGGGCGCACGGGGAGAAAGGCCGGTTGATATAGATGCAATAGTCAGCGGGATATCGAGTGTCTCGGCACTCGTCTCCGACTTCCCTATGATAAGAGAACTCGATGTAAATCCGCTCGTAGTAATGAACAAAGGGGCAATTGCAATAGACGCAAGGATTATATTTGAAAGGAGGGAGACATGATTCCTATATTTATAGCATCCGGCAGAAGTCATTCGGGCAAGACATTCCTTGCCCTCGGTCTCGGACTGAAATTATTAGAACAAGGCTATAAGGTCGGTTACATAAAACCGCTCGGGAAAATCCCCGTGAAAAAAGGACGCGATGTATTCGATGCGGACGCCCTATTTATGAAAGAGTACCTTTCCCTGACGGATGAGATGAATGTTATTTCTCCATTTGTGGTCGGTTTCGAGACCCAGAACCTTTTGTTCGAAGGGAAGATAAAGGATGTAAAGAGGCTGATAGCAGACGCTGTAGACGCGCAAAAGGATAAAGACTTTGTTTTAATCGGCGGGGCAGGCGACCTGTTTGAGGGAGCGGCATTCGATATCGATGCGCCTGGTCTTATCAACGATTTGCAAGCCCGTGCTGTCTTAGTAGAATCATGGAACGGCGATGTCTCGATTGACGCCCTGATGGGAGCGCGGAAACTGCTGGGCGAACGATTCGTGGGCGGGGTCATAAATAAAGTGCCGTTAAATACAATCACCTATGTGAAAGAGACGGCAAAACCTTTTATGGAGAGAAACGGCATTGCGGTATTCGGCGTATTCCCCGAAGACAGCATACTCAAAGCTATTACCGTAAGGAACCTTAATGAAATATTGAGCGGCAGGGTTCTCTGCTGCGAAGACAGGCTCGATGAATTCATCGAGAATTTTTCCATAGGGGCGATGGACGTGGACAGCGCGCTCAACTATTTCAGGAGAACGCCGAATAAGGCGGTTATTACCGGAGCGCACCGCTCCGACATACAGCTTGCCGCCATGGAAACTTCCACAAAGTGTATAATCCTTACAGGAGGGCTGCACACGAACGACGTGGTTATAGGAAAGGCGGAATCTAAAGGTGTTCCGATCATATCGGTGGCGGACGATACATTTACAACAATCGACAGGATAGAGTCCGCTGTCGGAAAGGCTAAGATAAGGGGCAAAGGGAAGATAAGCCGCGCAAAGGAAATCATCGAAGCTGAATTCGATATGGAAAGGTTTTTAAAGGCGTTAAGATAATGGACATTTTCACGGACTTCGTGATGCAATAAAGCGAACTTGCCGTTTTATCTGCCGAGGTAATTTTCTACTGCATCAAGGAAGTCTTTCATCTTTATCGGCTTTGGGATATAGCCGTCAAACCCTTTTTCGAGAAACATTTCCTTGTCGCCCTTTAAGGCGTACGCTGTAAGGGCTATAATTTTCAAATGTTTTGTATCATCATTGGATTTCAGCAGATTCCCGACTGTTAGCCCATCCATGCCGGGCAGTTGAATATCGAGGAGTATGAGATCCGGTTTTTCACGCGATGCTATCTCTATAGCCTCTTCGCCGTTTGTGGTAAATACACATGTATAACCGCCTGCATTGTCGAGGATGTCCATAAATAATTCCAGATTCGTGAGGTTGTCTTCAACGATGAGTATCTTAGCCTTGGTGTCCATAAACCTCTAATCGCGCTCCACCCTCGGACTTTGCCTTTCTGAGCATCTGGTGAGCCTTAAATATAAGCTCTTCCGGAGATGACGCATCCTTGGGATAGTTTATTACCGATACGCTTACGGTAATTTTTCCCTGGGGCATGGCCTCTTCGCCGTAAAACGGATAACTGTCTATGTACGACAGGAGTCTTTTTGCAACCATCTCTGCGGGAGTTTTGATGGTATTTGTAAGGATAAGCGCAAATTCGTCTATGCCGTATCTCACAACCGTATCCGATCCCCTCAGGGTCTTCCTGAGAAATTCCGCTATCTTTTTGATAACCGCATTTGCCCTGTGGATGCCGTGGAGTTTTACATATTCCGTGAAATTGTCGAGGTCGAGCATTATCATGGTAAAGGTGTTCTTATATCTCCCTGCCCTGACCACTTCCTGAGCGAGCCTTATCTGAAAATAACTGTGATCGAACAGGCCGCTCACCTCATCCAGAAGTCCCGCCCTATTGGGATAGGTTGTTTCGAGGTCGCGTATCTGCATGAGCAGGTCTTCCTTTGTAAAATGGCTCTTCTGCATGAGTGTCTCTACTTTTCCGGCGAGCTTCATCCTGTCGTCGACCGAGAGGTCTTTGGCGGTAAGGATGAGTATCGGTATCTCCATAGTCGAAGGATTTTCTTTCAGCCTCTGCACGACTTCAAAACCGTCTACTTCGGGCATCATAAGATCGAGTATTATCAGATCCGGCTTATAGGTGATCGCCTTTTCTATCCCCTCTTTTCCTGAACGCGCCGCGATTACATTGTATCCCGAAGGTTCGAGTATCGAAGTGAGCAATTCGAGGACCTCCACATGGTCGTCGATGCACAGGATATTGATGGATTTCCTGCCTTTTTTTGTTGCAAAGCTCAGGTCCTGGAGCTTTTTAAGGAGCGATGCCCTGTCAACCGGTTTTACAAGATAATCGGTTGCGCCGAGCGCAAAGCCCAATTCAAGATTGTCCACAACGGACGACATTATTACGGGTATATCTTTCAGTTCCGGGTCGGATTTTATTTCCTGCAGTATCTCCCATCCGTCCTTCCCCGGCATCATGACATCTAAAAGAACGGCAAACGGCTTTGTTTCCCGTATCCGGCTGAGCGCAACCTCTCCGCTATATACATGGGCGACCCTGTAGCCTCCCTGGGCGAGATGAAGGGTAAGCAATTCGGATGTGGAAGGGTCGTCTTCCACCACGAGAATAAGCGGAGACTCTCCCCTTCTCTTCTTAGGCATATCGAGGCTGTATTCAAGTTTTTTCACTGCAGGCTCTATAGGCATTGCTTCTTCTTCCACGGCGCTGAGGTCAAAAAGCGGAAGAACTACGGTAAACTTGCTGCCTTTACCCTCCTCGCTTTCGACGAAGATATCGCCTCCGTGAAGCTCCACAAGTTTTTTGGTCAACGCAAGCCCGAGCCCCGTACCCTCATATCTCCTGCTGAAACTGCTGTCCACCTGCTCGAATTCCGAGAATATCTTTTCGTGGTCTTCCCTCTTTATGCCGATCCCGGTGTCGGTTACGGACACTCTTAAACAACTCTCTTTCTTTGGGCAGATATTTTTATATCGTGTAAAATATAAGTCTCCTTCTCCTGCCAGAGCCATCTCTATAAAAATTTTCCCGCCTTCGGAGGTGAACTTCACGGCGTTTGAGACGAGATTATAGAGCACCTGCTTGAATTTCACTTTATCGGCTTTAATGAGCGTGACGTCCTCTCCTATTTTTGTGATTAATTCCTGTTTCTTTTTGTCGGCCAGCGGCCTTATCACCGTCTCTACTTCCGATACGGCCTGATGGACAGAGAACCCTTCGTAATGCAGTTCCATTTTGCCCGACTCTATTTTTGCTATGTCGAGTATGTTGTTGATAAGCTGAAGCAGATGATTTCCCGAGTTGTGAATGTTGGTTACGTGCCGCTTCTGCTTTTCGGTAAGCGGCCCGAATATCTCATCCATCAACAATTCCGAAAAGCCTAAAATCGAGTTAAGGGGGGTTCGCAGCTCGTGGCTCATGGTTGCTATGAACTGGCTCTTGAGTTTGCTTGACCGATCGAGCTCCCTGTTCGCCTTTTCGAGGTCTCTGGTCCTTTCTATGACCTTTTCTTCGAGCTTTTCATTCAGTTCCCTGAGTTCTAAGTTCCTCTCCTCGACAGCCCTTTCGAGTTTCTTTTTCTCGGTTATATCCTTGCTGATACCTACTGTTCCTAAAATCCCCTTCTTGCTGCTCAGAATATACGAGAGGGTAAGGCTGACATCTACTACACGACCATCCTTTGCTATCAACTGCGTTTCATAGTTGGATACATATCCGGCGCTTTCGAGCATTCGAAGGATTTCATGCCTCTCTGCAGGTTGTACCCAGAATTTTTCGGCCTTTTTCCCGGTCACTTCCTCTTTGGAATAACCCAATATCCGCGAGGCGCCTTTATTGAATTCGACAACCCTCCCCTTGGTATCGGTGGTTACGATTATATCCGCCGAATTGTTGAGGACATTCCCGAGATAGTTTTTTGTTTCTGAGATCGCCTCGATAAGCCTGAATTTTTCGATGGCATATGCGGCCTGTATTCCAAGAAGCGTAATGAACTCTATTTCCCTTTCAGTCCAGGTTCTCGGCTCGAAGTCATCCAAATAAAGAATTCCTGTTATGTGATCGTTGGCAAAGAGCGGGACGGCTATTATGCTCTTGATCCCTTCTTTAATAAGGATCCTGTTGTCGGCAAACGGGTATTTTTCTATATCGGAGATTATGGTGGGTATCCTCTTGCTGAGGATATGATCCGTTATCCCTCCATCCCGCCTCTTCCATTGAGAGTTCTGTGAGAAGTTTTTCGAAAAGCCGTGGGATGCCTTCAACGTAAGGGTATCGCTTTTTTCATCATATAGCGCGATGCTGCCCGCCGGGACATTGAGGGTGCGGAGGGTCTCTATCAAAAGGGTATCCAGCACCTCTTCCAGTTCTTCCGCAGATGTAAGCGCAATGCCTATGCGGTAGAGCTCCTTTGTTTCGTTGAGGAGCGCCTTAACGTCCTCTTTTGCCTGCCGCCTCTTTTCGAGCAGATCCCAGAAAAGCTTGGCGCTTTTGCCGTCTATGACCGAGGTTTCGGGAGATTTGCGTTTAAGGTATCTTAAAATCGAAGCCTTTACAGCATCGTCGCCTGTTACATTTATTACGATGTCGGGCTTTTTCTCGATGATATTTTTAAAATTTGTGCATGTAAAAATATTGGCCTTCTTAGCCAATTTGAGGCCGGGGGCGTCAGGGTCGATATCACAAATACCGGCAATCCGGATGTTTGATTCTCCGAGGAGAATCGAGAGAAGCGCGCTTCCGCCCCTTCCTGCCCCTATTATAGCGATGCTTCCCATAAAACCGAACATGCTATTGGTTTCATACTCCTTTTCCTTCGATTACGAGTTTTCGGATTACCCGATAAGAGCTTCCGCAAGTTCCCCCCGACTTAAGGGAACCGGTTTAGACATTTTTAGTATTATTCATATAACAGGCAACTGTCAAGGCAAGTTTCCGGCAAATGAAAAATAAGATTATTTATATTCCACATTATAGAGCCTCTTCACCATTGCCCGCACCCCGTCGAAATCGCTGTCCTTCGCCTCCAAAAATTTAGTGTAACCCTTATCTATTGTCCTTATAACCGAACTGTCCGAAATGGAAAGCAATGCCTCTTTAAGCTTTTCCGCAAGTTCCGGCTCAAGGTCTTTGTTCACGCATATCGGGAACTGCGGAATGGGTTCGGAGACTTTAAGGGCTATAATGCCTTTATCGGCGAACTCCGCTACAACCGATTCCATCATTCCTCCTGCGTCAAATTCGCCCTTTAATACGGCGTTTGCCACTATATCGTGGGCGCCTAAGTAAGCGTAATGCGATAGGTCTTTGAGGGTAATCCCGGCTTCTGCGAGCATTGCCATAGGCACCAGAGTGCTGCCGGTGGATTTTTCGCTGCCGAAAGCGAATCTTTTCCCCCTGAGTTCGGAAATTGATTTTATTCCGCTGTTTTTCGACACCACAATAGCGCTCCTGTAAGTAGGCGAGCCGTCCTTCGCGAAATAGCCGATCAGTCTTGTGCCGTATTTATGCTTCCCTTCTATATATGTTGTCGGCGTCTGATAAGATATCTGTGTTCTTCCGGAGCCGAGGTCTTCTATGGACTCCGTATAGTCCTTTCCGACCTTAATTATATAATCCATCCCGAGTTTGTCGTTTAAATACAAAACAAGGGAACTGAATTTTTTGTTCATTGAAACGGCATTTTCAAGGGGGACGACGCCGAACAGATTCATCTTGAAGCTTCCGACTTCTTTTATGAGATCATCGGAGAGCCTGTTCAATTCGCCGCCGGCATCAGAAGTCTTTTTGGCATTTTTCGCGGTTTCCTGAGTTATCAGCGATATTTTTTCCACATTCCTCGAAACATCTTCCGTAGCCGATGACTGCTCTTCTACGGCAGTCGCTATCTGCCCGATAGTGTCGGATACGTTTTTGGTAGATGTGACTATCCTGTCGAGAACTCCGGACATCCTATTTGCAAATCCCTGAGCCTCCTGAGCCTCCTTAACGCCATGCTCCATTATGCCTACGGCATCTTTAGTTTTATCCTGCAGTGATTTTATTACATCGGAGATCTCCTTTGTCGCTTTCGTAGTCCTTTCCGCAAGCTTTCTGACCTCATCCGCGACAACAGCGAACCCCCTTCCCTGCTCTCCTGCCCGCGCAGCTTCTATTGCCGCATTCAAAGCAAGAAGATTGGTCTGATCCGCTATATCCTCGATCAATGAGATTATCTCTCCTATGGACGCGGCCTTTTCGCCGAGCTCGGATATGATTTTCGCAGAGCTTTCGACGGATGCCGCGACTTGCCTTAATCCGGAAATGCCGGATAAAACCGTCCTGCCGCCTTCTTCTGCGATATCGGAAGCCTCTTTTGCAGGATCCGCCACCGTCTGGGTGTTTTTAGCGACCTCATTAACGGTTGTGTTCAGCTCGTTCATAGCCGCAGCAACCTGCGAAACCTGACTGCTCTGCTCTCCCGCGCCCGAGGCCATCTTTGACGAAAATTTGGAAAGCTCGGCCGATGATGAGGCGACCTGATTCGCAGTGTTCATTGAACGTCCGATTACATTATGAAGCCTGCCTATGAAGGCGTTGAACTGCTGCGCGAGCCGGGACATCTCGTCGTTTCCTATAACCGCAATCCTTTTTGTGAGATCCCTTTCGCCTGTCGCTAAATCATTAACAGCTTCCGCCATCCCGTTGATCTTCTTTTTGAGCGGGAAGAGCATCCATACGTCTCCAACGATAAACAGGGCGATAAGAAGCATGGAAAGAGCAACGGTCAAAAGGCTAAAGCCGGTGTATGCATTGATTGCAAAAAGAACGGCGGTTAACAGAACAATTTTTACGACCTCTTTTTTTGCGATGACATCCATTCCCATACCCCCTGAGGCTTATGTATAATAGGTTTTTTAAATCAGCCTGTCAATATTTCGAATTCAATATTTTTGAAGTATTTCCTCAAAAGGCGTATAATTTCAAAAAGATTTCGGAGATGCGGATGATGAAAACCCTCGGCTCAAAAGGCGAAGATATTGCCGCCGATTTTTTAAAGAAAAAGGGTTATAAAATAATTCGGCGCAATTACAAAACGCCGTTGGGAGAGGCGGATATTATCGTCAAAGACAATAATACCATAGTATTTGTCGAGGTAAAGGCAAGAACAAGCGACGCCTTCGGCCAGCCCTTTGAGGCCGTGAATTACAGGAAGCAGGAAAAATTCAAAAAAATAGCGCTTTATTATTTAAAACATAATAAAATAGAATTATCCGTACGGTTCGATGTCGTGAGCATCCTGTCAAAGGACGGGAAGGCGGAAGTGAATCATATAATGGAGGCATTTTGATTATACGGAAGACAAAGCATTTCCGCTTCATTCTCGAAAGGCATCCGAGCCTTTCTCCGAAGCTACGCCAGCCCGCTTAAACATCCGTGTTACGCCTGGGCTGCCGAAGTCGCTCCAATACTTTGTCTTCCGTATCAGCTATACTAAATTATGTTTGTCTATTTAAATAATAAGGTCGTTCCCGCGGCAGAGGCGAAGGTATCGGTATTCGATCACGGCTTTTTGTACGGCGACGGCATATACGAGACAATGCGCGTTTACGACGGAGTAGTGTTCATGCTCGACGAGCACCTCGAACGCCTCTACCGCTCGGCTTCTTTCATAGGCCTCGACATACCTAAAAAAATACCGGATATAAAAATAGCCGTTTACGAAACCCTTCAGGCAAATAAATTAACAGGGGCTTATGTCCGATTGACTATTTCGAGGGGATACGGCCCAATCGGGCTCGACCCGGACCTCTGCAAAGAGCCTACTTTTGTGGTTATGGCGAACGAATTCAAAAACTATCCGAAGCCGTACTACGAAGAAGGGATAAAATTAATAATCTCTTCGGTCACGAGGAATTTCAAAGAGGCGCTTAATCCGCAGATCAAATCCCTCAACTTCCTGAACAATATACTCGCGAAGATCGAAGCGAAACAGGCGGATGTTTATGAAGCGATTATGCTCAACGCTGCCGGTCACCTCGCGGAAGGGACAATAAGCAATATCTTCTTTGTTAAAGACGGCATACTCTGCACCCCGTCAGTCGAATGCGGAATACTCGACGGCATAACGCGCGGGATAGTTATAGACCTCGCCGTAAAAAACGGGATTGAGGTGAAAGAAGGAGCCTTCACTCCGGATGAACTATACGGCGCCTCGGAGGTATTCATAACAAATACCACGATGGAGGTCATGCCCGTGCGCGGCGTGGATAAAAAGGAATTCAAGGCAGGAGACATCGCAAGACTGCTTCTCAAAAAATACAGGCACGAGGTGGACGGATATGTCAAAGAGAAAAAAGGCGAAGGCCCCTCTCTCTGGGAATGAGATCGCCCGCTTTATAGACCAGAGCCTTTTAAAGCCCCAGGCCAAAGAAGCAGATATAATCAAACTCTGTAACGACGCTATAAAATATAATTTTTATTCCGTATGCGTGAACCCTTACTACGTCCCTCTTTGCAACGCGCTTCTTAAAGGACATGAAATAAAAGTTACCGCTGTCATCGGGTTTCCTCTCGGCATGACATTAAAAGACGCGAAGATTTACGAAGCAAAACAGGCGGTACTCTACGGCGCCGACGAACTCGATATAGTGATGAATATAGGCGCTGCCAAATCAGGGAACTGGGACTATGTGGCCGGGGAAATTTTAGAAATCATTTCCGCCACAAAATCCGCGGTGCATAAGGTAATCATCGAGACCTGTTATCTTACAGAAGAGGAAAAGATCGCGGCTATAAAAATAGCATCGCTTTTCGGCGCTAAGTTCATCAAGACCTCAACAGGCTTCGGCTCAAAAGGAGCGACAATAAAGGATGTAAAACTAATGAAAAAGATCCTCGGCCATAGGGCGGAGATAAAGGCCGCCGGAGGGATAAGGACATTATCTCAAGCGCTGAACTTTATAAAAGCAGGCGCAACGAGGATAGGAACGAGCGCGGGAGTAGAAATAATGAAAGAGGCTCAGGCTATTTGATTATCAATCCGCCCTTGCCGCAATTCTTGCGACCTGAATGACAGTATTTTTTGAATTGCTGTTTTTGATTTTTCTGAAATAGTTAAGTAACCTTCCCTCATCGGATGAGAAATAGGGCGCGGGCCTTTCGGCTATTGTTAAAGCCTTTTCAGCCTCATAAAAATAAGAAACAGGCACATTTAAGGCGTCTGCAACCGTCTGGACATTTTCGACATTGAGCTTGTTCATCCCGTTTTCATACCTCTGAACCTGCTGATATGTAACGCCGAGGGTTTCAGCCAGTTCCTCCTGAGATATTTTAAGCTCCCGCCTCCGCTTCTTAATCCTTTCGCCGATTGCTTTGCTGGTGATTATATGCTTTTTATGCATGGCCCCTCACTATAACAACCGCTTATTTTTGTTTGCTACAATTCATAGCTTTGTATTGACTTTACAATGCAAAAAGTGTATAAGTTAGGCGGTTAGAAAGTCATTTTTGAGGTAAAAAGGAAGAAATGATAAAAAAACTATACAAAGGAGTAATTTTATCAATGAGTTTTCTGATTTTGGCTCTGACTTTGACCAATGCTCAGGCTTCAGGTTTTATAAACACGGTAAGTTCTAAAAAAATAATGGTTGTTTTTACAGAGAGCAGCGAATATACCGCATATGCAGAGAGCCTTATTAAAGAAATGCTTCAGAAAAAGGGGTGCAAGCTGGTTGACCCTGAAATGGTGGAGAAGGTGAAAAAGCATAAGTACCTATGGGAGGCAATAAATAACGATGCGATTGCCATGGCAAAAATCATGACAGACATGACCGAGTTCGATGCCGAGATTTTAATTAAAGGGACTTTAATTGTAGAGAGCCATCAGCGGTTTGCAACGCAATACGAAGGCTCAGCGTCGCTAAGCATGAGGTTTCTTGATACAAAGACAGGGAGGGAGTTGTTCTCTGTCCAGAGTGACCCCTTAGGGTCCACAGAAAATCCCATGCCTGTAGAAAGTTCCCCTCTGGCTGCGAAACAGGTAGCGATAAAAAAAGTTATTGAAAATGCAGCGTTGCGGCTTGGACTGACTTCATCGGAAGATGTTTATGGGAAAGCCACTTTTTCTCCTAAGTTTTATAAAACCCTTCATTCCAATGACAGGATAAAGAAGGTTGTATTTTCGCCTGACTCAAAAGACATCGCAATCATTAGTGATTATTCCGTAAGCATTGTGGAAATACACAGCGGCAGACAAACAGTTAGATATGAAGTAGCCGATGAAATCACATCAATATCCTTTAATAAGCACGGCGAATTAATAGCTATCGGCACAGACAGCAGACATGTATACATTTATGAAAGAAAAAGTAATCTGCTTAGAAAAAAATATAGCGGGCACGGCAGCTCTGTTACCTCTTTAGTTTTCAGCAATGAAGGTTCGCTGTTAGCAGCAGGCTTTAAAGACGGACATATTGAACTGATAGATGTTAGTCGCGGAGAAAAGGCAGGACATCTATCAGGCCATTCAAAGAGCGTTCATTCGCTCGCATTTACGCCGAATGACAGATTTTTGGTTTCTTTTAGCGAGGACTTGTTGACAAAATTCTGGGATGTGAATGTAAAGCGGGAGACAAGGTCATTCAAAGAGCCTATGGATAGGCTTTTCTTTGCCTGTCTGTCCGTTGACGGCAGTCTGATGGGATTAAACACAAAAGATATAGCCATTGACCTTTTAAGAAACAGGCGGACAGATAATAGATTTCTGATCATAAGAAACACAAGCACAGGGGAAGAGGTAAGAAGATTCAATCTTTCAAAGGATATCTCCGCAATAGCCTTTTATCTTAACAAGAGATATATTGCCTCTGCTTCGGAGGACAATACCGTACGAATATGGGACATAAACACTGGCGCTGAAATAACCGTCTTATCTTTAGAGAGACCGGCGGTTTCGCTGGACTTCAGCAATGACGGAAAAATGCTTGTTTATGCCTATGACACCACTGTCACAGTTGTAAGACTTTAAAGGAGGAGGTGATGACAGTATAAATTTTTTTGCAGCAGAAGAGTGAAAAGTAAAAAATCAAAAAGGGGGTTGTAAGATGAAAAAATTTTTAGCGATTATGTGTATTTTGACAGCAGTATTGTTTTATTGTTCAGGGGCAGAGGCAGTAGAAGCAGGCATTAGTGAGGGCACTTCAGAACTGGGGACTATGGCAGCAATTAGCAGTCTATCAGGTAAAGCGCAGGGTTCTAAATTTACATCAACTACTACTCTTGGTCTGGCGCAGTATGGCTATTTTATAACAGACCATATCCAGCTTGGCGGCTCTGTTTTGTATATGGGACAAACATCTAAAACCGCTGATGAAAAATCCACTTCAGATGCAACGGGCATTGACCTCTATGGGAAATATCATTTTTATTCAAAGGGGCAGTCCGTAGTTCCCTATCTTGGAGTTCAGGCTGGTTACCTTGATATAAGCGCGAAATCAGACGGGGACAGCGCTTCAGGGGACGCCTTTTCATACGGCGGCATGGGCGGACTCAAGTTTTTTATTACGGAAAAAATCTCATTTAACACAGAGCTAAACTATCGGCGTTATAAGATGGATATCACATCCGGCGGCACAAAGGTAGGGGTAAATGTAAATAATCTTACTCTGCTTCTCGGTTTATTTCGGGAAATAGGAGGATGGCCGGACAGTCGGCAGGCTGTGATTTAAGATATGCCTGCCGACTGAATTAAAAAGTTCTTTGAGGCAGTGGAGAGGGAGATAAAAATCTTGGCGGCTAAAAATTAAATTTACAGGAGGTCTTTAAATTGTTCGTCTGTAAGACCGGCATCTTTAATAATGGCCTTGAGCGTATAGGGATTAAGTCTTTTATGATTCGGGATAGTTATGCGATGAATCCCGTCAGACATGCCGATGTGTTTACTTTTAGCGATAATCCTGAATCCGACTTTGCTGAATGCTTTGAGCGCTCTTTCAGCAGAGACATCTGTAAAGAGCATCTCAGGCGGAAACCTCTACTTCATAGACTGTGGCATCCTTTGTCTCTTCGGCGATCATGCGGAGGTATGTTTCAATGGCGTCTTTAATGTTTTCAATAGCTTCTTCTAATGTGTCGCCTTGGCTATGGCAGCCGGGAAACACAGGACAATGCGCATCATATCCATATTCACTTTTATTAATAATAATTGGGTATTTCATTGAGCTATTCTCCTTTCTTAGGGAATTACTATTTGAAATTTATCACATACACGGTTTTTTGTCAAAAAGCACACATGGCCATCGGCCTTTAAATCTACATTTCATGGAGGTTGAGATGAAACGTAAAATATTCGGCATGGTTTTGGCAGTGATGTTTGTAATTGCCGCATTGAGCGGTCATGTCAGCGGAGAAAAGGGGAAGACAGTCACTATTACCGAAGATCTTCTGCTCGGAGATTGGGAGGGGAACAATAGGGTTGACCATAAGATAACAGCCAAATTTGAGAAAAATGGGATCGCAATATTTGCTCATATCTTCCCCAACGGCAAGGTGTCTTCATGGTCAATGAAATACAGTTTTGCCGGCGATGAGGTTGAGTTCTCCGGCAAACAACCAAGCGGCGACACATGGATCGGCAAGCTTCAGGCCCGCGCATCCAATACGCTGGTTGGAGATTACACTTACACCAACAGTAAGGGTTCCGAGTTTCCGGGTCTCCTTTGGCTCTACAAAAAGGCAAATTAAAAAGGCGATGCTCTACAAGCGGATTGAGAGATCTCTATAGACGGAGGGATAAGATATGAAAAAGACGGTTTTGTTATTAATAGCAGTTTTGATGGCAATCTCAATAATGATTGCTACTCCAAGCCAAGGAGCCTCTGTTCCACTGCCGGAAGATATTAAGATTGCAGCGCCAGCATCTGATGTCCCGCCGGAAATAGCGGCCTTCTCCGGCAAGTGGGAAGGAGACTGGGACGGAGTATTGGATGCCGTATTGATCGTTACGGAAATAAACCGGACAGAGGCAACAGTGATTTACGCATGGGGAGACGCGCCGGAGTGGAACACGAAAAAAGATTACCTAAAACACAAAGCCATAGTTACCTCTGGAGAAAAACCGAAAATAAAATTCTTCGGAGGATCCCGTGCATTTACCTTTGAGATGCGAAAAGACTTGAAAACATTAAATGCAGAGGTTGAATGGCGCGGGCAAATTAGCGAAACAAAATTTAAAAAAGTCAATTAAAAAGAGGTGCGCAATGAACCGTCTATCCCAAAAATATTTACCCCGCAATCTGTCCCTGTTGTTGCTTCTGTGTTCAGTCGTTGCTTTCCTTGCCGGTTGTGCCACGCCCGCTAAGCACGAAGGCATGATCCCGACTGCATTGGAAGTTGCGGGAAAGCACTCAAAGACCGTAAGCGTCAGCGTGCAGGGCGGGCAGGAAACCACATGGATGTCCTCGTCTAAAATATCCAATGAAGCGTTCACAGAGGCGCTGGTAGGCGCTATTACTAAATCAGGGGTATTTTCGAGCGTTATACAAGGCAAAGATGCCGACTATCTGCTCACAGTCGCTCTCTTCAATCTGGAGCAGCCGGTATTCGGTCTGTCCTACACGGTCAAGATGGTGTCTGACTGGACTCTCCAGCGTGCCGATAACAAGGCAGTCGTCTGGCAGGAATCGATCAAGTCGGAATATACCGCCACTCTTGGCGATGCCATCGTGGGCGTAACGAGGCTTAGATTGGCAACCGAAGGAGCCGCAAGAGACAATATTGCCAGAGGGCTCGCAAAAATATCCCAGCTCAAACTATAGGTCAGTATGTCGAGGCAAGAAAGGGAATGAGAAAAGAGAAGAGGCGTGAGATGAAAAAAATTTTGATAATAGGACTAGTGGCACTATTTTTTATAGGATGTTCCACCACGAGTACGATAAAGGAGCGTCAGAACTATTCTGATAATGTATCTCTTGCCTCGACTGTCAATAAAAATGAATCTATTTCGGTAATAGTATTGGGCAAAACTGAAGATAAAGAAGAGATGGATTTTCTGCGGACAGAACTGATAGATCAATTCCAGCAGAACGGTTTTACCATAACCGGGAATAATCCAATGGTAACGATTAAGGTAGAAATTACCAATGTCAAAAGAGTCAGCAGGGGAACGCGTATGCTTTTAGGAGCGCTTGCCGGTAAGGCTATGATTGAAGTTGGGGTAGTGATTATAAAAAACAACCAAACTGTTTCAATATTTGAATTAAAAACAGAATCCATTAGTTTTACCGGCTGGGGCGGTTCTCCGGGTACAACTAAACAGGCTCTATCAGAATCTGCGGAAAAACTGGTTAAAATTGTCGCCAATGGCAAAGATATGCCTGATTGATAAAATCAGGTATTTTCTAAAGTGCCATTGCTCATAATGCGTATTCCGGGAAATAGAGGAGAAGAAGGATTGAGGGGAGCTGAGCGGAGAATTTTATCCGGCGAGAGGAGAATGATTGGAATTTATGACAGTTCAAAGTTGCCTGCAACTATTCCAGGAACGGTTATGTCCTCGTCTATGTCTTCCCACCTGAGGGCGTATCCGTTCAAACGGACCGTTACCTGCTTGAGTTGTTCGTCGGAGGCGGATTTAAGTCTCTTAAACCGGTCGGCAGGGAAACTGATAATGCGGCTGTCGGTAAGCTCTATAAATATCCTTCTGCCTTCCGCCCATGCCCGTATTGCCGCAGGCTCAACCGAAATCTCCTTCTCAATTATTGTGGCGTTCATAATACTTCTCCTTCAAAAATATCTGATGTTCATAAACAAGCTTTTCTATCTCCCTCAACAAGTGCGGAGCTACTCCTTTATTCCTTGCGAGTCTTATCGGGTCAAGCCAAAACTTACATTCGCCGTCCGGTGTCGAGACATGTATATGCGAAGGCTCCTGCCGCTCATCGGAATAAAAGTGAAATCTATAGTTTCCTATTCTCAAAACTGTCGGCATAACAAGTGCTTGTTCAAAGCGCTTTCTATCTGTGTAAACAGCCTGTTTAATGTCTTAAATATAGCACAAACAGCGGAGTTAAGCAAAATAGGGCAACAGGCAGAAACACACATCTACAGGCAAAGGCGCATGGAGGCATTATGAAAAAATTTCTGCTCTTGCTTCCGCTTTTAGCGTTGCTAACCGGCTGCGCGGGATTGTTGGGAGAAACAGGGGCAAAAATACAATATCCGGAAAATAAAGAAATTGTAAAAATAGCTTCTAAGAAAATAAATTATAAAATCTATTTTTACAAAACAGGTTGGACGCGCTGGAATGTTGTAGCGTCAAGTCCGGAATCTGAAATCGATGATTCATTTAAGTTATTCGCCGCCATTTTTATTAATAAAACCCGTTCTCTTTTGATGGCAATGGGATATACGTTGAATGAGGCAAATGCGGCTGAAAGAGACGCATATTTCATTGAGATGAGAGTCGCTTTTAAAAAAGCAATAACGCCAATAGGATCTCCGATTGGCGGAACGCGATGGTTTGTTTATGCCAATAATATCAATTTTTGTGAAATATATGAATGGGATATGGAAGGAATGGCTGAACAAATCGTAAGAGCGTCCGGAAAAAGACAACAGGAGGATATAGCTGCCCATATAGCTCAAAAGGCGGCAACAAGTTTTTTAAATTGTTTTAAATAGGAAGAATATACCCCTTGCTCGTAATGCACGTTATTGGAGATTAGCCTTAGTCAAAAAAGGAGAATAAGGATATGAAAAAAATAGCAAAAATAGGACTTTGGCTGATTTTATTGTTATTTATTATAACGGCTTGTGCTACAACGAAAGTAAATAATATTGTTCGTTCTCAACGATCAATTGGAAACATAGGAACCCCAATGATGATAAAAGTTGAATCCGGATTTGCACCGTCTAAACAAGGAACAATATTAAAGAAAACAGTTTCTGATGAATTACAAAAGAATGGGTTTAAAATAGAGCAGTCAAGCGATATTGTCTTGAATGTGGAAATTGAAGATTTTCAGATTCCATCTTCGGCATCTCGTTGACCGCGTTCTCTCGGTGCTGGGTCCAGCACATATTCTATGAGGGTCAGCGCAGAGATAGTAAAAAACAAAGCAGTAATCCTGAGCTTTTCTGTAGAAACATTCGCTTATAACATTACCGATGTCAGACAAAAAATAGCGGAGGCGATCGTAACTCAAATTAAACAGTAAAGGAGGAAAAGAAAATGAAAAAGACGGTTGTCTTAATTTTCACGGCAATGGTTGTTTTATTAGTATTAACAGAGTTGGGAATGACCGAAGAAAAAGATGTCAAAATCGGCGAAAAAGTAGAATTTCACAAACTTACTGACAAACCAATACATCTTGGTGATGGTAAGGGGAATATTGATGATATTGCGCCTGCGGTTCGCGATTACAATCCATCCACAGAATACACATGGAAATTCAATTTAAACCAAATTCCGACTTCCGGAGAATTAACAGTTTCTGTTTACAGCGTGGCCCCCTATTTCGCCTGGGGATGTTCAACATTAGTTATTTTGAACAAAAAAACGCTTTCTGATTTAAGTTATGACCCATCTGCTGGATCAGGAAAAACAACTACTCAAAAAATATTATTAAAACCGGAAAATTTCCGTTTGGGCACTAATAAAATAACAATAGAAGAAAGTTTGTGCTCAGATGGAAAATCCTACAACGATTCTTTAATAAGACAAGTGGAAATAGAAATAAAATAATTCCTCTTGTATTAATAAGGGGTGAAATAAAAATCACCTCTTTTAAAGTATAATTGCTCATAATGTGTATTCCGGGGAAATTTATGAAGGCGTGAGATGAAAAGATTTTTTGATAGGGTTGCTGATTTTGGCGGCAGGATGCTCCTCTACTGCAAAGAGGCTTTAATGAGCTTTAGACAATTTTCCGCATTAAGTATTTTAAAAGGCAGGCTGGAATGTTGTTTTAAAAAGTGCCGGTTTTCGGATATCAGCGCATCCGCGCCTGTCCATTCCACATATGCCGCGATAAAAGCGTCCGCGGGCTTCAGTCCGTGTAATTCGTATTTAGACCCCAGTTCAAAAGGCACGACAAAATCTTCGTCTACAACTGCAAGGTTTTCAATAAACCCTACAAATTCCGAAAATTCTGCCGGTGATAGATTGCGTCTTACCTCTTCCGTAATTAGCCGGGGTATGCTTATCGAATGCAAGGGATATACATCAGTTATCAGATTAAAAAGCGCTTCGCAGGCTGGTTTTTTAAAAGCTCCGAATCCGAAAATATACTCGTTTGAATCAAGAACGAGAAGCAACTTTTTCCTTCCAGATTTCTTCTCTTGTTTTACGAAGGGCTTTTATTGCCTGTTCTTCTGTCATTTCGGAAAGCGGATGTTTTCTCTTGGCGATAAGCTCGCGCAATTTGATAGTGTCAAGAATATTTCGCACTTTCATCAGATGACCTGAATCCAGTCTACCTTAAGCCGCGATCTTTTTGACCTCCTCCTCAAGCCGATCCATTTTCAAATATTGTTTTAGTCCCCATTTTGT
>JAJYVD010000035.1 GCA_021792185.1 Nitrospirota bacterium
ACGCCTTTCTTTTGCCGTTAATCCCATTGCTGTCTCCTTTTTTAAGAGACAGTATGAAATTTTTCGAATAGATTCTTATTTGAGGCAACGATTCACTTTCAAGTAGATTTTCGATGAGGCAATTCGCGCCCTGTCATATTTTCCGAAAACTGATTAAACTATATCACATCCTAAAGATTTTTAAAACGGAGAAATCTCATAAAATCAATTGCGGGGTATTACCATAATTTCGCATTTCCCGATATTACTGACTAAAAGAGACAGGTCGTAAAATATGGCAAAATCGTCTAACACAAACTTTTGTTCTAATTATACCGACTTATCTCTTATCTCATGCGGCGAATCGCAGAAGTCTTATTCCGACCTGTTTTTCTTTCTTCTTTTCAAAATAAACAGGAGCAGGAGCAATGCGATGAGCATGATGAGCAGGAACGGATTCAGAAAGGCGATACACTTAGCGTCTTTCTGAATTGAGCTGTAACTCGTTTCTTGTATGTCCTGAGGGATTTGCCCGTTGATACCGGCCGACATTTCGGGCTTTTTTATCTCCGTTGTTCCGGCAGGTACAAGCGTGTTCTGCCCTGAGAGTTCGGGTTGCCGGGAAATATCATCATTCTCTTGTTTGCCTATGCGTATCGGATTTCCATCTTCATCATGCAGGTGATACTCTCCGATATCAAGATGCCAATCCGCGCAATCCTTTCGGCATTTATGTCCTCCGTGCCGGTCTGTTCCACCCGGATGGGAGAGAATTTCAGACGGATACAATATGGTCGCAATGATTACAAGGATGAGCAGCTTTTTTATGGCGCGGATGTCCCTGATGATATTCATTGGTTAAAATATACAGCATTTCGGTAATTTTGAGAAGGGTTGCGGCGGGACGGAAGATTTAGGGCATAGAGGGATTATGCTATAATTTAGCTGCATGACGGGGAATTAAGAGGCTATGGACTTTAAACTCGTTCTCGAAAAATTGCTGGCGTCATTTAAAGAACAGGGTATTCGCTATGCCTTGATCGGCGGTTTTGCGTTCGGTTTAAGGGGCGCGGGACGGTCGACTGTAGATATTGATTTTCTGGTGGATCGGAGTGACATGGATAAAGTCGACACGACGATGAAAGGGCTTGGTTATGAATGCAAATACAGGAGTGAAAACGTATCGCAGTATGTTTCTCCTTTGAAGGTTTTCGGCGAGGTGGATTTTCTTCATGCCTTCAGGGAGGCAAGCCTCGAAATGCTCGAACGGGCGGAAGGAAAGGAGGTATTTAACGGCGCGCTGACCGTTAAGACCTTAATTCCGGAGGATCTGATCGGGTTGAAACTTCAGGCAATAAAAAACGACCCTAAAAGGGAAGAAACGGATATGGCCGATATCAAAATACTGTTTCAAATTTATAAGAACAGCCTTGATTGGTCGTTGATAAAAAAATATTTTAAAATTTTCGGGATGCGGGATTTATATGAAAAGATGAGCAAGGATATAAACGGATGAACATTTCAAGAAAATCGAAAAAAGAGTTTGTTGAAATCGCCCGTTCTCAGTCATTGAGAAAAGACATGGAAATAGTAGTTTCTCAGAGACATAATCCGTTCATAAAAGAGGGTGCGGCAGATAGTGACACTTATATAGAATTTGTTGTTCAATACAATGAATTCATTAATCATGAGCCCAAGCCTTTTAAACGTATAATTGACGGCGATATGCGATTGTAAATGATAGAGACCTTTGCTGAAAATAAGGAGCTTAACTTCAAGTGGATTGATGTGGTCGATCCATCAAGCGACGAGCTGTTTCAGATCGCCGAGGAATACGGCCTGCACAACACCTCGATTCAGGACTGCCTCGATCCCGAGCACCTGCCAAAATACGAGGAATTCGAAAATGTCATGTTTTTCATGTTCAGGATATACGACAAGGATGCCGCTGAAGATGCGGATACCGTGTGGAGCCTGACGAGAAAGATAGCTGTCTTTTGCTCGAATACTTTCATCATCACCGTGCACAGGAGCGAAGTTGATTTTATCACTGCGATGAAGTCAAAGTGGCAGGCGGCATGCTGTGAAAAGAACATTAATTTTTTCCTGCTGCTTGACATTGTCAGGATGTCCATTCACACATATGAAAAGCCGCTGAACGACCTCAATTTGAAAATAGACGAATACGAGGAGAGGCTTTTCACAACACGCAAAGACAGGGCTAATATTCTTCTGATACAGGAACTTTACGCGCTCAAGCGCAAGGCATCCGTGTTTCAGAAGATGCTCGACCTGACTGCCGCTACCGTCGCCGAACTGAAATCCGACAACTATAAAAACAGGCCGCTGATACAAGACATCAAAGAAACGGTGAACAGGTTCTTCTTCAGGGCGAACAGCATAGTTGAAAATGCGAATAACCTTATCGGCCTTAATCTCTCTCTTTCGACTTACAGGACGAATGAGGTAATGAGGATACTCACGATATTCTCGGTGTTCTTTATGCCGCTCACGTTCCTTGTAGGAGTTTACGGGATGAACTTCAAGCATATGCCGGAACTCGATATGCTATGGGGTTATCCCTTTGCATGGGGATTGATGATCGTGATAACGTATTCGATTTACAGATGGTTCCGTAAAAGGGGATGGCTGTAAATATGGAATTTTTGAATATCCTTTTTCCTGTCTCAGGAGTAGAGACCAATATCCTGCTGCCTCCTCTGGTAGCAATGTTCATCTCTTTTTTCACGTCGATGGGCGGCGTTTCCGGCGCGTTCCTTCTCCTTCCTTTCCAGATGAGCGTATTTAATTACACTGCTCCGTCCGTGAGCGGCACGAACCATGTCTTTAATATCGTGGCGATACCGAGCGGTGTCTGCCGTTACATCAAAGAGGGGCGCATGGCATGGCCGTTGACATGGGTGATAGTCGCAGGCACATTGCCCGGTGTCTTCCTTGGCTATTATGTGAGGGTTTTATATCTACCCGACCCGAGGGCGTTTAAATTATTCGTAGGGTGCGTATTGCTTTACATAGGAGCAAGGCTCTTAAAAGAAATTTTCGGGAAATCTAAGAAATCCGACGCTGCCAAGGCGCTGGAGTGTAAGTTCAAGGCGAGGGCAGATGAGATTAGAAAACAGCAGAGTTCGGCGATAGCTGCCGGTCTGCCTGCCGACGCAGTGGTAAAGACAATATCCGTATCTCTTAGAAAAGTCGAATACGAATTCTGGGGCGAAAGGTTTTCGTTCAGCACCGCAGGCATGTTTGCCCTCGCCCTGGTGGTCGGCGTCATCGGAGGCGCGTACGGCATCGGCGGAGGCGCTATAATAGCTCCTTTCTGCGTGGCTGTTTTTCACCTGCCTGTTTACACCATCGCCGGAGCCGCGCTGATGGGCACATGCATAACCTCGTTCGCCGGAGGAATATTTTTCAGCGTTATCCCTGCAAACGGAGGGGTGTCGGCCATGCCCGACTGGCCTCTGGGAATCCTATTCGGCATCGGAGGTTTTGCGGGAATGTATCTCGGCGCGAGATTTCAGAAATTCGTTCCGCAGAGGTTTATAAAAGTAATGTTAGGCATTGTCATAGTGTCGCTTGCGATAAGGTATATAATCCAGTTTTTCTAAAATAGTTTAAAATAAAAACAGTGTGCAGAAAGAACAATAAACAATATATGCGGATACTATGCGCTGCGTGGCTCGGGATAATTCTTTTAATTGTATCCGGAAAGACCTCAATTGCCGAAGATGTCGATATGTTGGCGGCAAAACTCCGGCGCGGCAAGCCTGAAGTCCGACTCTCCGCGATTGAGGCATTGGGCAGAATAAAGAATGCCGAAGCAGTGGGAGAGCTTATAGGCGTTATCGAAGACCAAACAGAGGACTGGACGATTAAGGTTCGCGTAGTGAAACTGCTGGGCGAGATCGGGAATCCGAGGGCAACAGGTGTATTGATAAAGATATTGGATGACCCGGCCTTCACAAACAACTGTGCCGCTCTAAAGTGGAATGCTGCGATTGCCCTCGGCAATTTCAAAAAATACACTAAGGTAGTGGAGGTACTCATAGACGCATTGGAAGACAGGACATTATACGTCAAGGAGGCCGCGATACAGTCATTGGGCGAGATCGGCAATCCTTCGGCTGTTCCTCATATAATCTCCGCATTGAACGATAAAAGCTTTGCGATAAGAATAAGCGCAGTCAGGGCGCTCGGAAAAATAGGCGCCGTGGAAGCGATACCCTATTTGAGAAAACTTTTAAGCGGCGACGGCGACGGATATATAAAGGAAGAGGCCGCGAGGGCATTGAAGTCTTTATCCGCGAAAAAGTATCAATAAGGCTGTGGAATATTTTGAATTCGACAAATTTTTAGTTGCGAGGTATCACAGGTAATGTTTTTATGGATTGCTTTTATAATCTGCACATCTGTAATCGTCTATTCGGGCATGAGGCTTTCCATGTACGGAGATATCATTGCCGAAAAGACAGGCCTCGGCAGGACATGGATAGGAGTTGTGCTTATGGCGTCAGTAACATCCCTGCCCGAGGTTGTGGTTTCATTCGCGGCTGTAAGAATGGACGCCGTAGACCTCGCTATCGGCAACCTTTTCGGAAGCAATATATTCAATATATTTATCCTTGCCCTCGACGACATCTTTTTCATAAAAGGCCCGCTCCTTTCGTCCGCAAACCAGAGCAACATAATCTCCGCATTATCCGCCATAGCAATGACCGCCATCGCGATTATAGGCCTGACCTACCGCGCGGAAAAGAAGAAACTGTTCCTCGCGTGGGACTCCATCGGGATAGCGCTGGTATACGTTGTAAATTTAATGCTGCTGTATATGCTAAAATAGCTGCCGGATTATCGCAATGGAATTCGGCATTGAAACGCTTCTCATAATATCGTTCCTCTTTTTCGCTGCCGCGCTTCTCTATTCATCTGTGGGGCATGGCGGCGGTTCCGCGTATCTCGCGATGATGGCGCTGTTCGGCTTTGCTCCCGATACGATGAAAACCACGGCACTCTCATTGAATATAATCGTATCGTTCATAGCTACAATAAAATACTACAGGGCGAGTTATTTTTCATGGCGGCTGTTCTGGCCTTTTGCCCTGACGTCCATACCTCTCGCATTTATAGGCGGATGGCTCAGGCTGCCGGGCGGGGTTTACAGGACGGTTGTGGGATTTATACTCTTGTTTGCAGCCTATCAGTTTTTCAAACCTGTTTCCAAGACAGCGAATGAGGATTATAAACAGCCGAATATTGCAGTTTGTTTATCTATCGGCTCCGGGATAGGGCTTCTTTCGGGACTCACTGGAGTCGGAGGAGGAATATTTCTGAGCCCGCTCCTCGTGTTTCTCCGATGGGCGGACTTTCGCATGATATCCGGAATTGCGGCGCCTTTTATTTTGGTTAATTCCATATCCGGATTGCTGGGACATTGGACCAAGGTGAAGGCTCTGCCGGAATCAATATTATTGTTCGGTATTGCAGTTGTTATC
Source organism: Nitrospirota bacterium (assembly GCA_021792185.1). Taxonomy (GTDB): domain Bacteria; phylum Nitrospirota; class Thermodesulfovibrionia; order Thermodesulfovibrionales; family Dissulfurispiraceae; genus GWB2-47-37. The sequence continues at coordinate 5,490 of JAJYVD010000035.1, forward strand.
GGAGGATTGATAGGTTCGGAACTGGGCAGCCGCCGCCTCTCAACTCCGGCGCTCAGAAAGCTGCTGGGATTGGTTCTTGCGATTGCGGGATTGAAGTTTATATTGTCGTAGCCTAAATATAATACCTGCCGCCAGAAGAATCGCCGCCGCCCCGATAAACGCCCTGCCGAAGCCGAAATAGGCAGCAATTATTCCTGAAATCAGAGGTCCTGTTGTATGTCCGATGTCCATTATCGAACCCAATATCCCCATGGCAGAACCGTGAGTTTCTCTTATGCTGAGGTCAGCTATGAAGGCGGATGTCGCCGAGGTTACGATTGAAAGGCTTAGTCCGAATAAAATGCTTAATCCAAGCAGCGGCAAAAACGATTTAAATAATGCAAAGCTCCCGATGCATGCCGCGCCTATGATCGCTCCAAAAAATATCTGCGGCTGTCTGCCGTGTTTATCGGAAAATCTTCCCATCACCGGCTTTGTAAGAGCAAGCGTAATCACCTGCGATGAGAGGAGTATCCCGACCTCGTATGCGCTGAGGCCGATTTTTATCGCATAGAGCGGCAGAAAGGTCTCGAATGTCCCGTATGCAAAGAGTATGGACGCTTCCACCGCGCTTGTTATCACGATTCCCCTGTGGGATATTACCGATTTGAAGGCTTTTAGAGATTCCTTCCAGTGTCGGCTGTTATTTAAAATTCTTTGGGTTTCTCCGTCAGGATGAGGGATTCTCGATGCGAGGAGTATTACTATTATTCCTGTTGCTCCGCATACAATATAAACGGTTTTGTAACTTAATCCGGGATTAAAGACCATAGCGCCTATAATGGTCCCTCCCACGATGGGAGCCATGAACCTGCCGATGAGAGTTGATGCGGAGAACCAGCCCATTTTCTCACCGCGTTCTTTATGAAAAAGGTCCGAGACCAGGGCCATCGAAACCGGAATGAATACGGCTGTTGCGAGACCGTGATAAAACCTGATTATTGCGAGCTGCCATATTTCTGTGACGAGCAGATAAAGAAAAGGAGCAGAGGAAAATATAACGGCTGAAAAGATGAGCATTTTCTTTCTGCCCAGCCTATCCGACAGCATCCCTGCCGGTATGCTCGCAATTATTCCTGTAAATGCGGATATAGAGGCAACAAAACCGACGCCGGAGGGGTCTGCCCCAAGGTGTGAAGCAAAAAGCGGAAGCACAGGGCTCTTTGATATGGTCGAACTGAAAATAGCGAAAAGCCCTGTGCTGCAGAGGAGTGCGAATGGGCTGGTTTTCACTTTCTCATCAACACTTGTATCTCATTGTGATAACCGAGATAGCGGTTGAGGGTTTTCCTGTTTTTGCCGTATTTCGGGTATTCGTTCAGTATATCTTCAAATCTCTGTTCGGCTTCGATCTCATTTTTAATCTCAACAATGCCGTCCGTGATTATATCCACGAGCCTGTCTGCATATATAACGATTTTTTCTTCGAGTGTTTTTAGAGCGTAGTCTTTTATCGGCAGTTTCAGTTCTTTCGCCTCTTCCTCTGTTAGCCCGCCCCTTATATGTTTTTCCATGAGGTCTGTGACGGCTTCCGGGAGTCCGATTTTTCTTCCGATCTCTGCGCCTATTTTGCCGTGTTCCATCCCATGTGTTTTTGCCTTACCGAGGTCGTGAAATAATGCTCCCCTGCCGACAAGCTCCATGTCGAGATTCGCGCCTGTGCGTTTCGCAATCTCCAGCGCCTTTTCAGCCACCTTGACGCAGTGCTTTATATCGTATTCAGAAACACCGGCTTTTCGCAGGATTGTAATGTCAGAGTCCTGAATTTTATAGCTCATATATTTCTCCTCTATAAGCGTTGTCCCTATTTTACTCCGAAATACGCAAGCGTATCCGCAACAGCCTTTTCCAAATCGTGCTGAATGTGCTCGAACTTTGCCTTCACATCGTCATGGATGTGCTGAATATACTCTTGCAGACCCTCTTTGCCGTACTTATCTTCAATAATCTTTCCGTATTCGTAAATCTTTGTAATGTCGTGCCTCTCGGCCTTTTTCTCAGGGTCGTTGTCGAGCCACTCGTGAAGTTCACGGTACTCGTTGCCTGTCCTTTCACTGCTTGTTTTTAAATGTTTCATTACCGGCGGCATAATTTTTTCCTCCTTTTATTGTAATATTTGATTATAATGTAGCATGTGTTACATACGATGTCAAGAAAAAAATATTAAGGCTGTTTTAGCGGGTTACGCCTTTGATTCGTAAAGCATCTCGAAGATAGCCATTCCCTTTTCAAGGGCGTCGTCGTCGTTTTTCGCGGTCTTTCTGATGCCGGTCAATACATCTTCTATACCCCTTGCCTCGGCGGTCTTATATTTGTCGTCCTTTATGTCGAGTTCATGGACTATTGCGGCTATTTTTCTTATATTCTTTTCATTGAGGCCGAACGCTCCGGCTATGACCTCAAAGGTGCACATGTCGCCTATATGCGTGAACTCGCCGCCCATGACATCGAAGGCGACCGTTTTTTTACCGGACTGTTCGATCTCCTTTTCATCCGCGAACCTGAATACCGCATTTTTGTCTATGAACCTTTTTATAAGCCATGCGGATGCCATCCTGTCTATAAACGGCCTTTTTCTTGTTATCCATATCTTGCCTTGATAATCGACTGCGCGTTTAGGTGTTATTGCGCGGCTCTGCATGGTTGTATAAGAAGTGTCTATGCCCGCCAGTTCCGCCCGCAGGGTCTCTAACTTCTTTTTAAGAATCGCGCCGGTTTTCGATGAAAAGAAATCTATTTTTCGTGCGGCTTCAAATTCTTTTAAGAGTTTGTTAAACGCCTCTGCTGTTTTTTTAGCCTGGCTGCCGCTTCCTTTTTTTATGCTCTGTATCTTTATTTCTAGTGCCTCGCTCCTTTTTTCTATGTCATGGTAATCCCTTTCCTTATGTTTGATGAAGAGGTCTATTATCTCTCTGTCCTTCATGGTTTCTATTTTTTCCGCGCCGATAAACGCGGCCTCGCCTCCCACGGCGTCCACTTCGGAAACAAGCCACTGGCAGAACTCATAATGCTCCTCGCTGTAGGGCAGAATGTAGGCTGCCCCTTTAAACGGCAGGGAGCCGGCCTTTATGAGCCTCCTCCATATCTTCATCCTGCTGCTGACAGGCTTTGAAGGAACGCTGTAAAAGAAAAGAAGCCAGCTCATTGTTTTCTGATCCTTTTGTAACATCTGTTTCATAATATGACGGTATTGTTTAAAATATCAAGAATTTTTCGGGCAACAGCCTAAAATGGCAAGCGAGCCTTGACACAAACCCTCTCTTTCCGATAAGCTAAAATTTAGTAAAGGGGAGTAGCTGATACGGAAGCCATCGTCAGCACGGCATGAATATAAACGCCCGGTGGCCCGGTTAGATAAAACTAACAAGCAAGACCTTTACCGCAGCGAGTATTTATTGGTAAACTGTTTATTGATAAGTATTCGTTGCGGTAAAGGTCTTTTCGATTGGAGGTAAAAAAGATGAACGGATTTAAGACAATGGTCTTGATGGTAACTTTAACCCTGATGCTCGTGGCAATCGGGGGTATTCTGGGCGGCAAGTCCGGGATGACATTCGCCCTTATAATGGCATTCGGCATGAACTTTATAACCTACTGGTTCAGCGATAAGATCGTTCTTAAGATGTACGGCGCAAAACCGGTAACGGAGAGTGAAGCGCCTGAACTTTACGGAATGGTCAGAAGGCTCGCGCATAAGGCGGAGCTTCCGATGCCGAAAGTCTGCATAATGGAAGAAGATCAGCCTAATGCATTCGCGACAGGCAGGAATCCGAATCACGGCACTGTCGCGGTAACAACAGGCATTATGAGGATACTGTCGAGAGAAGAGCTTGAAGGGGTAATAGCGCACGAACTTGCCCATATAAAGCACAGGGACATTCTTGTAAGCACGATAGCAGCAACGATTGCCGGCGCGATAAGCTACCTCGCTCAGATGGCGCAGTGGGCGGCCATATTCGGCGGCGGACGGCATGATGATGAGGAAGGAGGCAGCAATCCTATAGCAGCTATTGTGATGATGATCGTCGGTCCCATAGCAGCAATGCTTGTGCAGATGGCAATATCCCGCTCAAGGGAATACGGTGCTGATGCAGGAGGAGCGAGGATTGCGGGTAACCCTATGTATCTTGCCAATGCGCTGAAAAAACTCCACATGGCGTCTAAGCAGATCCCTATGAACGCAAACCCGGCAACATCACACATGTTTATTGTGAATCCTCTTTCGGGAGGCGGCCTTCTGAAACTCTTCAGCACACACCCTCCTATGGAGGAAAGGGTTGCAAGACTTGAAGCCATGAGAATGGGAAGCTAAAAGAATTGGAGTAATGGAGTATTAGAGTGATGAATAAACCGTTGGTTTTGATTCTTATGGGAAGCGAGAGCGACCTGCCTGTAATGGAAAAGGCAGCAGAGGTTTTAAAAGATATGGGCGTTCCCTATGATATGGACATAAGCTCCGCCCACAGGCTTCCTGAAAAGACGGCGGAATATTCAAAGACCGCAAGGCAGCGCGGCATCGAGGTCATAATAGCGGGCGCGGGAATGGCAGCCCATCTTGCCGGAGTCATCGCATCCCATACCACGCTGCCTGTTATCGGCGTACCTCTGAAATCAGGGGCTTTGAAAGGCGTTGACGCGCTTTATGCGACCGTTCAAATGCCTCCCGGCATACCTGTAGCCACTGTTGCCATCGACGGCGCCAAGAACGCAGCATATCTTGCATGCTCCATTCTTTCTATTAAGCATCCCGAAATAGCCGGAAAACTGGAGGCTTTAAGGGAAAAGACAAGAAAGTCGCTGATCGAGAAGTCAAAGGAATTGAAGGACAGGCAGGCCTGAAAGGTTTTTTATTATAGAATCTTTTCGTAGATATGTTTTTTTGCAAAGAATATGAACTCTTCGACAGCATGCGAGAAATGGGCTTTTTGCGGAAATATTAAAGAGAGGTCACGCATGATTTTCCCTTCTCTCGGAGTTACAGCCTTTAGTTTTCCCTCATCAATCTCTCTCTGAACAGCCAGTCTCGATACGACCGATATGCCTATGCCGGCCTTGACGGCTTCTTTTATCGCTTCGTTGCTTCCAAGTATCAATACGGTGTGCAGTTTGTCGATGCCGATGCCGTGAGATTCAAAATATTCCTCTACCTTTTGTCTGGTGCCCGACCCTTCCTCTCTTAAAATAAAGGGCTCCTTTATTGCCTCGAAAATGGATATGACGTTTTTTTTGCTCCATGCATGAAACCGTGGGATAATAAAAATAAGCTCATCGGACATAACTGTTTCGACCTTCAGGTTGCTTTTTGAAGGTTCTCCCGCCACAAATCCGAAATCGATAAAGCCGGATATCAACAGGTCCTCGATTCTCCTGGTGTTGCCGATATGCAGATTGATTTTTATCTTCGGATGTTTCTTTTTAAAGTCTATTATTATATCCGGCAGCACATGATTGCCTAATGTCGTGCTTGCTCCTATGGCGACGCCTCCTTTTATCGTTCCGGTAATTTTTCCTATGTCTTTTTCAAGAGAGGCATAGGTTCTCAGTATTTCTCTTGCATGTTTGTAAAGGATATCTCCGGCAGGGGTAAGCCTCAGAGAATTCCCCGTTCTGTCAAACAGCTTTGTCTCGAATAACTCTTCGATCGCCTGAATCTGAAGGGATACGGCGGGCTGGGTTATGTGGACTATTTTTGAAGCCTTCGAAAAGCTTCTGGTTTCCGCGACCGCGCAGAATATTTTAAATTTTTCTATCATCTCTCGAATATGAGTTTTAGTTATATTCTAATAAGCCGAGGCTATTAATGTAAAGAATTGCTGTAAACTATATATTCAATAGAAAAGTAGGGTGTTAAGGAGCCTTTCCTATGAATAAGAGAGAGATAAGCAAAGTATTGATCGCGAACAGGGGTGTTCCTGCCGTCAGGATTATGCATACCTGCAGGGACAGGAAAATTCCTACGACCGCAGTTTACAGCACTCCGGACAGGCTCGCGCATCATGTGTTTATGGCCGATACGGCTGTGCATATCGGCGAGGCTCCTCCGGTGGAATCTTATCTCAATATGGATAAAATGATAGACGCCGCGCTCCGGAGCAAGGCGGACGCTATACATCCGGGATGGGGATTCCTTGCAGAAAATGAAAAATTCGCTCAAAAAGTTGTTGACGCGGGATTAATATGGGTAGGCCCTTCTCCTAAGGTGATAAGGCTTATGGGCGATAAGATAGAGGCAAAGGAGCTTGCCCGGAAGACGCATGTCCCCACGATCCCCGGGATCAGCGATGTCACGGACATAAGCCAGATCAAGAAATGGATGAAGAGCGAAAAGATAATTTTCCCTATTATGATTAAGGCTTCCGCAGGCGGCGGCGGCAAAGGAATGGTCAAGGTCGAAAGCGAAGACCGCATAGAACAGGCATTCGCACAGGCGCGTTCGGAGGCAAGAAAGGCCTTCGGAGACGATACCGTAATGGTCGAAAAATATATAGAGAGCGGAAGGCACATAGAAGTCCAGATAGTCGGAGACGAATACGGGAATGTGATACATCTGTTTGAGAGGGAATGCACGCTTCAGAGGCGCAATCAGAAGATTATCGAAGAAGCCCCGTCTCCTACTGTGGATGATGACTTAAGGCAGGAAATATGCTTTACCGCAGTCCGCCTTATGAGAGAGATAGGTTATACGACTGCCGGCACAGTGGAATTCATATTCGATTCTTCCACGAGAAAGTTCTATTTCCTTGAGGTCAACACAAGGCTTCAGGTAGAACACGGCATAACCGAGCTTATCACAGGACTGGATATAGTAGGCATAATGTTGGACGTAGTTACCGGCAAGAAATTGCCGTTTAAGCAGTCGGATATTCGTCCGAACAGGTGGGCGCTGGAGGTGCGGCTTAATGCGGAAGACCCGAAGACCTTCAGCCCGTCATTCGGGGCAATTACAAGGCTCGAGATACCGCACGGCCCAGGCGTGAGAATAGCGTCGGGCGTTTATGAGGGCGCGGACATTCCTCCTTATTACGACTCGCTGTTCATGTTGCTGATGACTGCAGGAGCGGACAGGGAAGATGCGGTAAGGACAATGGACCGTGCCTTAAGTAGAAACCTCAGGGTGGAAGGTATAAAGACACTTGCGCCGCTTTTATTGAGCATTATCAGGCATCCGGCTTTTATTAAGGGCGAGTTTTCGACACGATTTATAGAAGAACACATGGATGAGCTCATATCGATGTTTAAAGAAAAGACGAGCGAGGACGAGGCGTTAAAAGTCGCGCGTTATGTTGCCGAGATATCCGCGCTCGGTCCGCAGAAATGGATGTGAAACCGGCTTTGCCGGAGTTTAAGAGTTGAGAGTTAAAGAGTGAAAAAAGATACAAACAACATTTTTGTAAAACCGGGGATGTCGCCGAAAGAGATAGTGAATGCCGTGCGTTCTCTCAAAGGCGTATGTTTCACATCTGTGGGAATGAGGGATGCGGGACAGTCCGATTTCAAAAACCGGCATCGCATATACGATCTGAAGACCCTCGCGCCTTACTATAACAACATGGGACTTTTCAGCGCCGAGTCGCACGGCGGAGCGCGCTGGCATGTGGGCATAATGAACAGGAGGGAAGACCCCTTTGAAGAGTGCAGGATCCTGCGCGAAAATATGCCCGATGTGCTGCTGCAGACGCTCATCAGGGAAACCAATCTTTGGGGATACAGGCCGTATCCTAAAAACGTCATAGAGCATGCAGTATCGAAGGTCGATATAGATGTATGGAGATGTTTCTCTTTCCTGAACGATGTAAGGAACATGAGGTCGGTTGCAGAAGTGGTGATGAAAAGGGGCAGGCTTTTTGAGCCGACAATATCCTTTACCGCAGCAGATTGGGCGAGTAACGAATATTATCTCGGCGTTGTCGGGGATATTATCGACCTTTGCGGAGGTATAGATGAGATAGTCCTGTGCATAAAGGATATGGCAGGAGTGGGAGATGTCAACAGGATAGGTAATCTTATAGATGCCGTAAAACAGAAATATCCCGAACTTGTTATTAATTATCACAGGCATATAACGGACGGACTTGCAATACCGGCTTTTCTATCTGCTGCGAAGGCAGGCGCAAAGATATTCGACGTGGAAGAGGATTCGCTCGTTAGGTTTTACGGGCATTCGCCTATGCTCGGAGTCCACGCGATATTTGAAGAATCCGGAATTCCTGTTCATTTCGGCAGAAAAGAGGCTGAGTCCGCTGTTCAGAAAGTCAGAGAATGGATAGGTAATTACGAATGGGCGGAATCGCCGTTTAAAGGGCTCGACCACACGGTTACGCTTCACAAAATGCCGGGAGGCGCGTTTCCGAGTTCTTTTGAACAGGCGCAGAAGGGAGAGTTCCTTCATCTTATGCCCGCTATATTAAAAATGATGTCCCTTTACAACAGGGTCGTGAAATATTTTGACGTTACTCCCGGCTCGCAGATCACATGGGTTACCTGCAGCGGCATAGTGAACAGATATGCAAAAGAGCGCGGGGATGCCGGAGTCAAGCATATAATTGAGCTCATGACAAAATTTGTTGAGGAAAAGGCTCAGAATTTTGATTCGATGGAAGAAGAAGAGCATTATGAACTGCTTATGCTCTTCAGAAATGCGCCAGGAGATTTTAAAAACCTTCTGTTAGGTAACTACGGAAAACTTCCTGTAGGATGGCCTGCGGAATGGGTATATAAGAGCGCATTTGGAGAGGAATGGGAGGCGAAGGTAAAAGAGCGTAAGGAGCTTTCTCCCCTCGATTCTATACCCGAAGACGACCTGGATAAAATGAAAGGAGAATTATCAGAGAACATCGGCAGGGAGCCGAACGAGGAAGAGTTTATATTATATCTCATGCATCCAAAGGATGCCCTCGAATTCATCGAATTCAGGGAAAAATTCGGCGAGGCTCCGCTTGTGCTCCCGACCGGTGTATGGAGAGAAGGCCTGAAAAAGCCGGGCGACAGGGTAGACTTTGAGCTATGGGGAAAGCCTTACAGTATAGAGCTTGTGTCCATAGGCGCGGAGCACGAAGGTATAATCCATGTTGTGATGCGGGTCAACAACAAGACGAGGGTTTATAAGGTTGAGACGCCGAGGGCTAAGAAGGCCGAGACAAAGATGGCAAAAGGGCCGAACGAGATAGGCGCACCTATAAACGGAAATATCTGGAGAATAGGCAATCCCGAAAGAGGGACGCTAAGGGTCGGTGATATTGTTCATAAGGGAGAAGAGATTGCTAACCTTGAGGCGATGAAGATGGAGAATGCAATAATGGCTCCGTTTGATGGGCAGATCACGGAGGTATGCGTAAAGCTTAATGATACGGTACAGGAAGGGCAGATGATCTTCGTTCTTGATAAAATTGAAGTTAAAGAGCAGGAGCCGATAGGAAGAATCGATTAGTTTCGAATAAAGGCATTGACATAAATTTTCTATTTCGGTTAGTCTATTTTTTTACGAGAGTGAAGTGAAGTAAAGGGGAGTAGCTGAATCAGCGGCTATCGTCAACACGGCAACAACGCCCGGTACCGCGGTTAGAATAATTCTAACAAGCAAGACCTTTGCCACGGGAAGATTTACAGATATACTCGTGGTAAAGGTCTTTTTTTTATTGGAGAAGAATATATGGATAAGCTTTATAAAGGGATTCATGAGTTTAAGGAATCGCACTTCAAAAAAGAGGAAGATTTCTTTAAAAGACTTTCTGAAGGGCAGACTCCGGAGGTGCTTTTTATAACATGTTCAGATTCACGGGTGGACCCCAGCCTGGTTACCCAGAGCAAACCGGGAGAACTTTTTATTGTAAGGAATGTGGGAAACATCATCCCGCCATACGATTCCATAAAGGATAAAAACAGCGTTGCAGCGGCAATGGAGTTTGCGTTTCTTGATTTGAAGGTAAAGGATATTATTGTTTGCGGTCATTCTAACTGCGGTGCAATGCAGGCCATTTTCAAGGACGAAAAAGAATTTGACAACATGCCTCATCTCAGAGATTGGTTGAGGTTAGCGATGCCTGTGAAAAAAATGCTCGAAAGATATTGTCCAAACGCTCATGGTGAATCCCGCCAGAGGATTGCCGAGGAAGAAAATATCCTTGCCCAATTGAAGAATATTCAGACCTATCCTTTTGTGGCACAGGCATTGAAGAAAGGGGAAATCTATCTCCACGGCTGGTATTATAATATCGAAACAGGCAGGGTATGCGCTTATAATCCAAAGAAGGATATGTTTGAGGAGATTGTATAATGGAAATCCTTGCCACTGAATTTATCTGGGCGAGGAGTTTATTGGAAAAAGTAAAAATTAAGTTTCAAAAATTGAAAGGAGGCAACTTAAATGGATGAAAGAGATGTTTACAGGGCTAAGGAGGCAATGCAGTCTGCGATGAAGAAGGTGCCTATGAGGCTGGCGCTGATTATTGGAGCAATTCTGATCGGTTTTCTATTTTTAAATCCATGGGTTCAGATTGGGGCAGGTGAAAGAGGAATTGTCCTCAATTTTGGCGCTGTTCAGAAGGATGTGCTTGGAGAAGGGCTGCATTTCAGGATACCTATAGTACAGAAGATTGTTCGTATGGATGTCAAGGTTCAGAAATCTTTAACAAAGTCTGCTGCCTCATCGGCTGACCTTCAGGAAGTGAGTTCAGAGGTTGCGCTTAACTATCATATAGTTCAGGATAAGGCAAATATTGTCTATCAGTCCATCGGCATACACTTTAAAGAGCGAATCATAGACCCTGCAGTGCAGGAAGTGGTAAAGGCTGTGACAGCAAGGTATTCAGCAGAAGAGCTTATCACAAAGAGGCCGGCGGTAAGCGAGGCAATGAGAGCAGCCCTTACTGAAAGACTCATGGCGCACAACATAGCAGTTGATGCATTCTCTATTGTCGATTTTAGTTTCTCCAAGATTTTTACGGAAGCCATTGAGTCAAAGCAGACAGCAGAACAACACGCTCAAAAAGCAAAAAGGGACCTGGAGAGGATAAAGATAGAGGCAGAACAGAAGATTACAGCAGCCAAGGCAGAGGCAGAGTCTCTGAGGCTGCAGAGGGCAAATATTTCACCGGACCTTATAGAGCTTAGAAAGATAGAGGCCAATCTCAAGGCTATAGATAAATGGAACGGCATACTCCCCCAGGTTACTGGCGGTGGAGCAGTGCCATTTATTGGTGTGGGAGATATACATAAAAAATAAACGAATAATAGGAAGAAAGTAGAGATTCCCATTGTTTAGGTATGTCTTACTGATTATCGTTGCAGGCATTGCGGCAGGGAGCTACCCATAGAGATGATCAAGGTTCAAGACAAAATGTGATAAGGACTTTATCAAAAAAGGTAAAAAATAAATTGCAGAAAAAAGGCTGTTCAATAACAAAAGGAGGAAATGGTTATGAGACCAAGTGAAAGAGAAGAAGAGTATGTTGCAAGAATGGAGTATGAGAGGAAGAAGAAGCTTGAGCATGAAAAACACCTGAAACTTGCCGAGGAGGAAAAGAAGAGGCTTAAGGATCTGCATTTCATGCGCTGCCCGAAATGCGGCATGGAGCTTATTGAGATCGATTACAAGAACATTAAAATTGACAAATGCTCCGAGTGCGAAGGCATATGGCTCGATGCAGGGGAGCTTGAGGCTGTCGCAAAACTTGAAAAAACAGGGCTCGATAAACTTTTCGGGGTATTCAAAAAATAATGAATGCTAATGGAGGCTGGCACAGAAAAAATATTGACGAGACTGCCGATGCCCTGAAAAGCTCATTATCCGGGCTTTCGGCGGAGGATGCACGTCAGAGACTTGAACAGTATGGCCCTAACGAGCTTAAGGAGAAGAAGAAAAAGACCTTGCTGATGATGTTCCTTGACCAGTTAAAGGACTTCATGATTCTTGTCCTTATCGGAGCCGCCGTAATATCGGGCATTATCGGAGAGGTGTCCGATACCATAGCCATTATTATCATTGTGGTTCTTAACGCGGTTATCGGATTTGTTCAAGAATATAGGGCGGAAAAGGCGATGGCCGCGCTTAAGAAGATGGCTGCGTCAACCGCACTTGTACTGAGGCACGGCATGCCTGCAAATGTTCCTTCATCCCAGCTTGTCCCGGGCGATATGGTAATCCTTGAAGCAGGAAAGATTGTGCCTGCTGATATGAGATTGACGGAGACCGCGCAGTTGAAGGTTGAAGAGGCTGCGCTTACGGGAGAATCGGTGCCTGTCGAAAAACATACAAGGACACTGCATGATGAGCACCTGCCTATTGGCGACAGAAAGAACATGGCATATAAAGGGACAGTCGTAACCTATGGCCGTGGTCTTGGAGTCGTCACGAATACCGGCATGGATACGGAACTCGGGAAGATTGCAACCATGCTTCAGGAAGAGGAGGAGGTAAAGACTCCGCTTCAGAAAAGGCTTGCAAACTTCGGGCAGAAACTTGCCGTGGCTGTTCTTGCGATATGTGCTATAGTCTTCGGCATCGGCATCATGAGGGGCGAGCCCGCGCTGCTCATGCTCCTTACGGCTATTTCCCTCGCTGTCGCGGCAATACCGGAGGCGCTTCCTGCCGTAATAACCATATCGCTTGCCCTCGGCGCCAAAAAGATGGTCCGGCAGAATGCCCTTATACGGAAGCTCCCTGCCGTTGAAACCCTCGGCTCTGTCACATACATCTGTTCCGATAAAACAGGAACACTGACCCTTAACAAAATGGCAGTTGAAGAGATATGGGTGGATGGAAGAATAGTAAGAGCAGAAGAGCAAAAGAGCGGAAGAACAGAAGCAACAGATTTTAGAACTTCTGCACTTCTGCGCTTCCCGACTTCTGCGCTTTTTACTGCTCTTGCTTTGAGCAATGACGCGCAGATGGATGCCGATGGTAATGTTATCGGCGACCCTACGGAGATTGCCCTTTATAACATTGCCGGAGATAAAGGCTTTGCTAAGAAGGAACTGGAAAAGGAATTCCCGAGGGTCGCGGAGATACCATTCGATTCGGACAGGAAATGCATGACGACAATACATAAAGCGGAAGATCAGAAGATCAGAAGTGCGGAAGGAAATATTTCCGAACTTCCGAGCTTCAGTACTAATTTCATCTCCTTCACCAAAGGCGCAATCGAGGCGCTGATCGAGAAGGCTGATAATATTGCGACCTCCGACGGCCTGAAGCCTGTGAATAGAAATGAAATAATAAGAACAAGCGAAAGAATGGCTGCCGACGGTTTGAGAATTCTCTGTCTTGCCGTGAGGCAATGGGATGTGATGCCTGATGACATGTCGCCGGAAAATGTTGAGGCAGGGCTTACTATTTTGGGCCTTGCAGGAATGATGGATCCGCCGAGGGAGGAGGCAAGGGAGGCGGTAGGATTATGTAAGACCGCGGGAATTAGGCCTGTAATGATAACAGGCGACCACCCCCTTACTGCAAAGGCAATAGCAAAAAGGCTCGAAATTATCGAGGATGATACAAAAGCGATAATCACAGGAAGGGAACTCGATAAATTATCCCTTGAGGAGTTTGAGGAAAAGGTTGAGCATATCAGCGTTTATGCGCGGGTTGCGCCTGAACAGAAATTGAAAATAGTAAAGGCGCTTCAGGATAAAGGCCAGTTCGTCGCGATGACAGGAGACGGGGTGAATGACGCGCCTGCGTTGAAAAGGGCGGATATAGGAATCGCAATGGGAATTACAGGCACGGATGTCTCAAAAGAGGCGTCGCATATGATCCTTCTCGACGATAACTTCGCTACGATCGTAAAGGCGGTAAAAGAGGGAAGGAAGATATACGACAACATAAGGAAGTTTGTGAAATACCTTCTTACAACGAATTCAGGCGAGATATGGACGCTTTTCTTAGCCCCGCTTGCAGGGCTTCCGATCCCGCTTCTGCCTATTCATATACTCTGGATAAACCTTATGACGGACGGTCTTCCCGCTCTTGCTCTTTCAGTTGAACCTGCTGAAGGCGACGTAATGAAAAGACCTCCGAGGCATCCGAAGGAGAGTATATTTGCAGGGGGTTTGGGTTTTCATGCCGTATGGGTCGGGTTATTGATGGCGGCTATTGTTTTATTTGTTCAGGCGTGGAGCATTAAAACAGGGAATGCTCATTGGCAGACGATGGTATTTACAGTCCTCTGCCTGACGCAACTCGGCCATGTGCTTGCAATAAGGTCTGAAAGGGAATCCTTATTTAAGATAGGATTGTTTTCAAACAAGCCGCTTTTGGCGGCGGTTATATTGAGCTTTGTCTTCCATGTGGCGACGATATACGTGCCGTTCTTAAATCCCATATTTAAGACAGAGCCGTTGACATTCGATGAATTGATATTTACACTCGCCCTGTCGTCTGTGGTATTCTTTGCGGTGGAGATAGAGAAATTATTCAGGAGGAAGAGATGGCCTGCGTCATAATGGAAACAAATTTCAGTGAACTAAAACTTGTCAGGCGCGGTAAGGTGAGGGATGTCTATGAATTGGGTGATCATCTCTTGATTGTCGCTACCGACAGGGTATCCGCGTTCGATGTTGTTTTACCCAACGGGATTCCCGATAAAGGAAAAATTCTGACTCAAATATCGCTTTACTGGTTCAATCAGATGAAGGACATTATTGAAAACCACATTATTGCTACAGATGTTAAAGCCTATCCTGCGGTACTCCATAAATATAAGGATGCGCTTGAAGGCAGGAGCATGCTCGTAAAAAAAGCAAAGCCCATGCCTGTTGAGTGCATTGTAAGGGGTTATCTTTCCGGCTCCGGCTGGAAAGAGTACAAAGAAAAGGGGACGGTCTGCGGGATCAAATTGCCCGAAGGCCTTGTCGAATCATCGAGGCTCGATGAGCCTATATTCACTCCGAGCACAAAGGCTGAGGAAGGGCATGACATAAATATCAGCTTTGACGAAATGAAGAAAATAGTAGGAAATGAAATCGCTGAAAAATTGAAAGCCTCTGCGCTTAGCGTTTATAAGAAGGCGAGGGAAATGGCGGAGAAGAAAGGCATAATAATCGCCGACACGAAAATGGAATTCGGTATTTATAACGATAAGCTTATCCTTATCGATGAGCTTCTGACGCCCGACTCATCGCGCTTCTGGTCAATAAAGGATTATCAGCCCGGAAGAGGGCAGGACAGCTTTGACAAGCAGATTGTGCGTGATTATCTCTTAACGCTCGATTGGAATCAGACCTATCCCGGCCCTGCACTTCCAGACGACATTATGTCTAAAACAGCGGCGAGGTATAGGGAGATATTGGAGATACTGACCGGAGAATAGGCAGGTCGAGCATTTTGTGCTTGCAAATGCCTTGAACTTGCTGTATTATTGAGCATAAAAGCAATCAAAGGAAAATAAATTGATGGCACAAATCTTGCACACACACACACACACACACACACACACACAAAAGTATCTTATTAGGAATTTTTGAATCTAAAAAAAGGGCGTGTTTTTCACTGCACGCCCTTTTTATTTCTACCGGTTGTTATTCCTTAATAGGGCAGGCTCTACGGAACTTGTCAACCTGTCATAAAAATAGAAATCTATTTAATAGACCCATGTATTCAGGAGGTGAAATATGAACGGAATAGCGGCAGTGCAGAGTTCCTTAGGAGTTATGAAATCATCGAGGGAAGGGCATGAATTATTGCAGCTTGTAACCTTTACTCTCGGCAATGAGGAGTATGCGGTGGATATTTTAAAAGTGCATGAAATCAACAGGATGAGGGAGATTACAAAAGTCCCGAATTCACCATCTTATGTGGAAGGCGTGATAAACCTCAGAGGCAGGGTAATCCCTGTGGTGAATCTCAGAGAAAAATTCGGGTTGCAGCGTAAAGACGAGGATAAAGACCTGCGGATAATGATAATGGATGTAAGGGGAGTCACCATGGGACTTATTGTTGACTCGGTACAGGAGGTATTAAGGATTCCGGCAGACATAGTTGAACCGCCTCCTCCAATGGCAACAGACATTACCACAGAGTTTATAAATGGTATAGCAAAGCAGGAGGATAGGCTGATTATACTGCTTGATATTGACAGGCTTTTCGGCAGGACAGAGACGATTGCCATGATTGACTCAACAAAGGTACTGGAATAAGCCATTAAAACATAACTTAAGGCTGTTCAATAACAGCGAATAGGTTTTGACGAGGAGTTAATAGACTGGGCAAATCAGACAATAAGGCAATGCAAACAGCAAACACAGCACATAATAACCACAAGCAATGCGGCTTGAAGTCCGCAGCGGAACTTGATTCTTTTTCTCAAAGTCTCCTTGCCCCATTAACAGAGTTCAATGCCTGCCTTGCAGAGGAACCTCCCCTGAGGGTCGTTGGGTGGGATGATAGAGGAGATTTTAAGGTCAACGAAACTGAACTGCTTGTCGGTTCTCATCTTATAATCTCCGTATGGAATTAAGATGAGATATTTTAACAGGATTTGCGGTAAAAGGAAATTAGAATATGTTCGCAGAACCTTGATTTTCAAGGCTTAGCGAGTTGTTGAACAGGCTCTAACTTAAGTAGGAGGTAGATATGCTTAATGTAATCAAGGACATGAAAATCGGCAAGCGTTTGTCGCTGGGTTTTGGTTTGGTATTGGTTTTGCTTGCCGTTGTAGTGATTTCAGGATTCAACGGCATGAAACAGATTCACAGCAGGTTAGAAGAGATAGTTGAAGACAATGTTCACAAACTGGGATTTGTTCAGGATATGTCCGAGCAGGTTCATATTATCGCCAGAGTAACACGTACACTCGTGCTTTTAGATGACGACAGCGCCATACAGCAGGAAAAGCAAAAGATAGAGGCTGCACGTAAAAAATACGATGAAGCAGAGCAGGCATTGGATAAACTTCCGGCAAGCGACACGGGAAAGGCGATTCGCGCCAAAATAAAAGAGGCAAAGCTTGCTGTGCGGACGCCTAATAATAAAGTAATTGATCTGGCGCTTGCTAAGAAGGATGCGGAGGCAATATCTCTCATCTTAAAGGAAGCCGGACCGGCAACTGAGAAGTGGCAAAATGCACTGGATGAAAATATTACCTTTCAGAAAGAGAATAATAAAAAAGACGTAGAAGCGGCAGAGAGAGTCTACTCACGATTAAGTATCCTCATATTTTCGATAGCCGGAATTGCACTGATTATGGGAGTTCTATCTGCTGTTTTAATCACACGTGGTATTACGCACCCCATTGGTGAAGCTGTCCATGTTGCAAACAAATTGGCTGATAGCGACCTGACTGTAAACATCGAAGTAAACAGCAAGGATGAGACGGGTCAGTTGCTTGCTGCAATGAAGAACATGGTGGAAAAACTGAAGAAGATCATGGCAGATGTAAAATCCACTGCTGACAATGTTGCATCGGCGAGCAATCAATTAAGCGCCAGCTCAGAACAGATGTCCAGAGGAGTTACAGAACAATCGGGCAGGGCATCCCAGATTGCAACCTCATCAACAGAGATGTCACAGACCGTTATTGACATAGCAAAAAACAGCTCCAATATAGCATCCTCAGCAACAGAGACCTCAAAGGTAGCAAAGGATGGAGAAGGAATAGTCGGCAAATCAGTTGAAGAGGTTAAGGCAATAGCCAATACAGTGAATGAATCCGCGCAGATGATGACATCTCTTGGTGAGCGCTCAAGGCAGATAGGAGAAATAATCAGTGTGATTAAAGACATAGCGGACCAGACAAACCTTCTTGCATTGAATGCCGCTATCGAGGCAGCAAGGGCAGGAGAGCAGGGAAGGGGATTTGCCGTAGTTGCGGACGAGGTTAGAAAGCTTGCGGAAAGGACCGCAAAGGCAACATCTGAGATAGGCGATATGATAAAGGCGATTCAGGATGAAGTCGAGAATGCTGTTACATCCATGAATGAGGGAACAGAAAGGGTAAACGTTGGTGTGGAATTATCGACTCAGGCCGGCAATGCCCTGCGTGATATAGTAAAAAGCGTAAATGGTCTGCAGTCCATGGTTCAGCAGATAGCCTCTGCAACAGAGGAGATGTCAACAGTTTCCGAGCAGATAAGCGGAGATATCGAGACTATTGCAACTGTCTCAAAGGAGACATCGACAAGCTCTAACCAGGTAGCTCAGGCGTCTTCTGATCTGGCAAGGCTTGCATCTAATTTACAGGAGACTGTAGGACAGTTTAAGGTATAAAAATAGAGTAGTAGAGCAGCAGAACATCAGAGGAGTAGAGCAGAAAATCAGCCGTCAGTTTTCAGGAAAAGGCTCAAACACCGATTGCTGGCGGCTGTTTTTTATAAATAGCGCCTTAAAATTCCACAAAATTTACCTTGACACCAATTTTTCTTAATGGTATGATTTTGATGATTTGCTCCGTGAAAAGCAATTTCCTATCTTTTGTTTTAAAGGGGGTGAGAGTGGAGCTTGTAATCATAAAGAATATCAATAGTGTCCGACAGTTAAGTGAATAAATTCAACTGGTTTTGGGACTCTGAGAATCCCTCCGCCATGGTTGTTTCCGTAAGTAGCTGTAATAATGGAATTCTTTCGAAAACCGAGACGCTCAA
>JAJYVD010000086.1 GCA_021792185.1 Nitrospirota bacterium
TCCTCTATCAATGCTCATGTAATAAACTTCCCTGTCGTGCTTATGGAGGACTTGCTTAAAACTGCTGGTATAATTACTATGTTCCTTAAGTCGTTTTACACTGGTAAGTATGTCTATACCAAGTGCCCAGGTCATCAGCAAACCGTTTAGAGCGTATTCAGATTAGAGCGTATTCAGAAACGCAATTAAATTAAGCACGTCCTCGTCAGGCAGATATGAAAACGAGGGCATGTCCCTGAACGGATTCCGTATCTGGTTTGCGACATTTTCAGGAGTTGCCGGTTTTTTGCTTACCGGCAGGAGCGGGTTTTTAAGTATGCCTTTATGTCCCGGCCCTACACCTGCCTTGTTGCTGTATGCATCGTGGCAGAAATAGCATTTCGATTCGTAAAGATCTTTGCCTTTTTTGATGCTATTCGCGTTCGTTCTTACGGCACTTTTAACGCCAGCCGGCTTTTCCTCGGAAGCGGCAACTTTTTTAACAGGGGTGTTCGTGCCGAATTTCGTGATAAGAAGATAATATCCGCCGGAAGTGCCTATCATAACGAATGTGAGAAGGGCTATTAAAACGCCTATAATCTTTGCCTGATTATAAAACTGCCGGTAAAACCGAACAAAAGAAACCTTAAGCGCGAGCAGGATTATCACCGAGAGCGCGAACACGCTGTGCAAAGCCGCCCTCGGCGAAGGTTCCGCCTTAGTGCCGAGAATAAAGTCGAGACAGAAATATGCTATAAGCAGATAGAACAGGGAATAAACTATGCCGTTAACCCTGTGCACTTTTTTGAGTTTTTCAGTATCGAATATCTTCCCGTTCTTTCCGAATACCTCAAACATCGTGAACATGGCGAATAATGCAAGAATGAATAGAACAATTGACAGCAGTGACTTCATTAGAAATACGGGCATGCGTTCTCCTCATAAAAACGGAATGGGATAGGCGTGCAACGCCTACCCCATTTTTTTAATTTTCTTAACAGCCTTCTATGGATTTCTTCTTTTTCGGAACCTCTTTTGCGGGTGCCATTCCCTTTAACGACTTGATGTAGGCGACCATGTTCGCCATGTCGGCGGACTTAGCATCGATAGGCTTGCCCTTGAGCGCCATCTCGATACAGAAATTGACTGCCGCTTCGAGCCCTTTCTGTTTTTTGCCCATGATGCCGAACTCTTTTTTCCCGCCTGCATTTTCTACTCCCTTGCCGTCAGGATGGCATGAATTGCAGGATTTGCCCGATGTCCCTCCTCCCAGCTTAGTGTCGTTGAAAAGCGCCTTGCCTTTGGCTACGTCCGCGGCAAAGGCCCCTGAAAAGATCAGGCCGAGTGCTATCATGGACAGCAATGCTATTCTTAAAACCTTCATCTTCTCACCTCCTTTCAAACTTAAGGTCATATCTAAATTTTATCAGGAAAAAAATAGAATGCAACTTTTTTATGTATAATTTTAATATGATGGATTTTCTGAGAGATATGAATCCGATAACCCAGGCGCTCATCGCGACGTGCTTCACATGGTTTGTGACCGCCCTCGGCGCGGCAGCCGTTTTTGTTACAAGAAGCGTGAATAAAAAGCTGCTTGACGGAATGCTCGGGTTCGCGGCCGGAGTTATGATAGCCGCAAGCTACTGGTCATTGCTCGCCCCTGCCATAGAGATGTCGGAGGGAAAAGATATCCCGAAATGGTTTCCGCCTTTAGCCGGATTTCTTATGGGCGCTGTCTTTCTAAGGATCATCGATAAAATACTCCCTCATCTGCATCTCGGTTTCCCGATACAGAAAGCTGAGGGCATTAAGACCTCATGGCACAGGACAACGCTTCTGATTTTAGCGGTAACACTGCATAACATACCTGAAGGGCTTGCGGTGGGAGTCGCCTTCGGAGCGGTTGCGGCAGGCATCCCATCAGCCGATCTTGCGGGCGCGGTAGCCCTCGCCATCGGCATCGGGCTTCAAAATTTTCCTGAGGGGCTCGCCGTATCTATGCCTATCAGGCGTGAGGGCGTATCGAGGCTCAAGAGCTTCTGGTACGGGCAGCTTTCGGGCATTGTGGAGCCCATCGCAGGAGTCATCGGCGCGGCCGCTGTTCTGATTTCCAAGCCCATACTGCCTTACGCCTTGAGCTTCGCCGCCGGCGCGATGATATTCGTTGTGGTGGAAGAACTGATTCCCGAATCGCAAAGGGGAGGCAATACCGATATAGCCACAATGGGAGCGATTCTCGGCTTTGCGGTTATGATGGTGCTGGATGTAGGGTTGGGATAATTTTAATAAAACTCTTTCAGGGTGGTCTCTAATCTCGACAGGTCGAACGGCTGTTTCACAAGGGGCGTGTCCTTAATCACCGGAATCCTTTCCTCAAAGGTCGGCCTGCTGTTCCTATAGATTATCCCTATCGGAATTCTGTCCCCCCATTCGAGCGCTTTCTTGAATGCCTCGATCCTGTCTTCCGGATTATATTCGGGTTCTATGCGGTAGACCCTCTGACGATACCATTCGTAGGTATTTATTTTATTGAATGTAACGCAGGGCTGCAAAATATCCACAAGGGCAAATCCTTTATGGTTTATTGCCTCCTTTATCAGGTTTTTTAAATGCTCCCCGTCTCCGGCAAAGCCCCTTGCCGCAAAGCTGCAATCGAGCGCCACAGCCAGGGCCATAGGATTCAACTGCTCCGAAAAGACTCCGAAGGGCTGGTTCTTTGTAACCATTCCTTCCATGCTCGTGGGAGACGCCTGCCCTTTTGTAAGACCATATATCTGGTTGTCGTGCACAAAGAGCTTTACGTTTATATTCCTTCTCATGGCATGCATCAGGTGGTTTCCGCCTTCGCCGTAGCAGTCGCCGTCCCCGGCAACGGCTATGGTAAGCATATTATGGTTGGCAAGCCTTATCGCAGTTGCGACCGGCAATGTCCTTCCGTGAAGGCCGTTGAACGTATTGCATTTAACATAGTGCGGGAATTTGCCTGCCTGCCCGATGCCTGATACGATAGTGAATCGATGCGGCTCTATGCCCATCTCTACCATAGCGTCCTTGAATGTCTTTAAGATGCTGAAATTGCCGCATCCTGGACACCACGCGGGATTCTGTCCTTTGTAATCATTTAATGATGGCATCTATTTCTCCTATCAAAGATTCCAATGTAAACGGCCTGCCGTCGAATCTGTTAATCAATCTGTCAAACGTGTATCCAGTCTCCGCCCTCATGAGCCTTGCGAACTGGCCTGTGGCATTGTTTTCAATGCATATGGTCATCTTCGCATCATTCAAGATATTCAGGTAATTAGATTTATTTGTTAAAGGGAACGGATAAATCTCGCTGAAATGGAGCATAGCGATATTATGTTTTTTAGATAATTCATCGATCGCCTCTTTCATCGCTCCATAAGTAGAACCCCATCCGGTGATTACTATTTCAGGATTTGAATGGCCGTAAACGGAAGGCGGCTCGATCTCTTTTCTTATGAGAGGCAATTTTTTGAAGAGCCTCTTGTTTACCATATTTATCCGTGTTTCCGCGTCTTCCACGATATGCCCGTCTTCGTCATGTTCGTCGCTGTCTATCACCACAAGATGCCGCGCTTCTCCGGGAACGCCCAGCGGCGATACGCCTGTTCCTGTGAAAGCAAACCTTTTATATGCCGGCAAGTTTGCGAACACCTCTCCCCTCAGCCTATAATCGTTGTATCTGATTTTGCTTAAGTCGAATCCTTCATACGTCCATTCGGAATCCGAGAGATACGTATCGAAAATGATTATAGCCGGTATCTGATATTTCTCCGACAATTCGAATGCCTTATCTGTTAGATAAAATGCCTGTTCCGGTGTCCCCGGCGCGAAGATTATCCTCGGGAATTCTCCGTGAGAGGTGTATAAAGCGAAATTTAAATCGGCCTGCTCCGTTCTTGTCGGAAATCCTGTTGCGGGGCCGGGTCTTTGTCCGAGCGCTATAACTACTGGAATTTCCGTCATGCCTGATAGAGATATGCCTTCCACCATCAACGCGAAGCCCCCGCCGGAACTTCCTGTCATAGCGCGGACTCCGGCGAATGAAGCGCCGAGAGCCATGTTTATCGCGGCTATCTCGTCCTCGGCCTGCTCAACGATAATGCCGTATTCTTTTTCCTTGCCGGCGATGTAATTCATTATTCCTGTCGAAGGCGTCATAGGATACGCTGCGTAGAATTTGCACCCTGACGCTATCGCGCCCAGACCGATAGCTTCGATGCCCGGTATCAGCATTTTAGGCTTGGAAAGCGGCGCAGCCGAAAAAGAGCACTTCACGCACTGTTTTACAGCGTAATCATGTCCCGCCATTGCGGCATTGACGTTTGCCTTTATAACCTCTTCGCCCTTCCTTTTAAATGTGTCCTTTATAATATTGAGCAGAATGTCCAATTCCATACCGAGCATTCCGAGCACTGCGCCGGTGGCAACGGTATTTGCCATGATCTTGCTCCCGCCGTGTTCTACCGCAAGATTTACAAACGGGATATCGACCGAGTTTTGAGTTGAGGGTTTTGAGTTAAGGGTTTTGGAGTCGTATATTATCTGCCCTATATCCGAAAGTTCTTTTTCGTGCTGCTCTATGCTCTCTTTGTCGAGCGCGACGATGATATCTATCCTGTCCCTCGACGCTGAAACGGGAATGTCCGAGAACCTTATCTGAAAGAAGTTGTGGCCGCCCCTTATGCGGGATTCGTAGTCCTGATGCGTAAACACATGATAGCCCGACCTTGAGAAAACCCGAGCGAGGGTGTCGCCAATTGTCTGTATTCCCTGCCCGGCCTCTCCGCCTATCTTTATCGAGTAGTCCATGTTTAAAAGTATATTTCAAAAATAATCCGGCTGCAAGGTTTTTCGTAATCCGTAAACCGGATAGGTATAGACATATTAACCAGTTTATAGAGGCAATTGAGATAGAAGGAGAAGAAGGCAAGGGGATTAAGGAAGAGATAAGCAGAAAAGAGGCTGCCCACCGAATACTCGGTATAATGA